>CAXTBG010000001.1:0-157862 GCA_964242105.1 uncultured Nakamurella sp.
CCGACGCGCAGAAGTTCATCTACAAGACCACCTGCTGACCTGCGTGACCACAGCTGCATGATGACGATGGCGCCCGCGGTGCCGGCTGGATCCCCAGCCGGCACCGCGGGCGACAGTCGTGTTCCACCCCGGAACAGCCGCGCCACAGCAACGTCCGGACCGCCCCCTGACGCTCCTTTCGAACACCCGCCGAAGTAGAGGAATGCATGCCCGACCACACCGACTCGAAGCCCTCCGCCGACCCTGCCGCCGCCGTGGCCAGGCCGGCCAACGACAACGGCTCGGTGGTTCCGGCCGCGGCGCCGCGCGGCACCGTTCCGATGTCCGCCCTCGCCGCGCCGGGCACACCGCACGCCAGGTTCATGCCGCCCGACTTCTCGATCTCCCTGCGGAGCGGTTACGGCACTGTGTATCCCGACACCGTGCCGTCCAGCCCGGGACAGCAGACCCGCCGGCAGCCGATGCGTGGTTTCGACGCCACCTACCTGGACATCGTCGACTACATCGTCCGGGACACCTCGCGCATCTGGGACGACCAGGACGTCGGCTACATCTACGACACCTACGCCCCGGCCTGCCGGGTGTTCGACGACGAGGGCATGAAGTACGGCGTGGAGCGTGTCGTCTTCGAGACCATGCAGGCCATCAACGCCTTTCCGGACACCCGTCACTACGCCGACGAGGTGATCTGGGCGGGCGACGAGGACCAGGGTTTCGCCACCTCGCACCGGGCCGTCAACGTCGGGCACCACACCGGGCCGTGGCGATGGGGCCCGCCCACCGGCAGGAAGATCAACCTGTGGGTGATCGCCAACTGCGTCACCCGGGACAACGCCATCTTCGAGGAATGGGTGCTCTACAACACCGGGGCCCGGCTGGCGCAGCTGGGCCTGAATCTGGTCGACGCGGCCAGGATGGTCGGCAACCAGAAGGCGCCCGTGCCGCTGACCGAACACCAGGCCGGCGAGGTGGAGCGGATCATCGGCGGGCAGGTCCCCACGCCGTATCCGCCGGACGAATCGGCTTCCGGTGGTTTCAATGTCGACTACGCGGTCCGCGCGCTGTTCCACAACGTCTACAACCGCAGGAATCTCGCCGCCATCGATAAGGCCTACGCCCAGAACGTCCGCTGGAATGCGGCGACCAACCGGTCCGGCTACGGCCGCAGCGAGGTCAAGGCGATGGCGCGGATGTTGATGTCGACGTTCCCCGATCTCGGCCTGCACGTCGACGAGGTGTATTGGATGGGCAACGACACCGACGGCTATGCGGTGTCGGTCCGGTGGAGTGCCTCGGGCACCCATCGGGGATACGGGCTGTACGGCAAACCCACCGGTCGGCGTGTCTTCCTCTGGGGGCTGTCGCAGCTGTACTACCAGCAGGGCAGAATCGTCGAGGACTGGATGCTGTTCAACGAATTCGACGTGATGGCACAGATCCTCAAGGACGAGGCGACCGACCTGCTTGCCTGACGCGCCGCCATCCGGCCGCCGCTGCCCACCGACCTGAATGGATCCATCATGGCGACATCCGTGCAACACGAGGGCCCGGCGCCGACCTCCGGTCTGAAGCGCGAATTGAAGGTGGTGGACGCGGCCGCGTTCTCGGTCGGTCTGATCGGCCCGGTGGGCGGCATGGCGCTGCTCGGCGCCGGCGCCGTGGCGATCATCGGCCGGGCGGCGATCTGGGCGTTCGTCTTCGCGTTGATCGCGGTGTCGCTCACCGCTTATTCGTTCACCCGGCTGGCCCGGTACATCGCACACTCCGGATCGGTTTACGCGCTGGTCGGCATCACGCTCGGCCCGCGTGCCGGTTTCGTCGCCGGCTGGGCGCTGCTCGGCGCCTACATCGCCATCTGTTCAGGGTCGACCGTCGAGATCGGTTACTTCTTCAGCCAGGTACTCTGCGGTATCGGCCTGAGCGCCAAGACCCCCTGGCTGATCATCGCGGTGATCGCCCTGGCGATCGTCATCGCGCTGGGGTTCACCGAGATCCACGTCATCACCAAGTCGCTGCTCTACGCCGAGTTGGCCGGGGTCGTGCTGGTGACGTTCCTGAGCGTCGTGGTGCTGGTCCGGCAGGGCGTCGGCAACGCGCCCGGCAACGTCCGGCTCACCTGGGACATCTTCAAGTTCCCGCCCGGCACCAACTTCGGCGCCATCGCCGGTGCGGCCGTCTACGGCTTCACCGCCTTCGCCGGGTTCGAGGGCGCCGCCACCCTGGGCGAGGAAACGCAGAACCCGAAGAAGGAGATCCCGCGGGCCATCAAGATCGCCATCGGCGTGGTCGGCGTCTTCTTTCTGCTCACCATTGCCACCCAGTCGCTCGGCTACGGCACCGACGCCGCCGGAGTGGAAAAGTTCCAGAAGCAGAGCAACCCCTACGGCGACATCGGCACCGCCTACGTTGGGAAGTGGTTGGCCGTCTGCCTGAACCTGGTGGCCAGCCTGAGCCTGTTCGCCATCACCCTGGGCACCATCGCGGCCAGCGCCCGCATCCTGTTCGCCCTCGCCCGGGACGCCGGCACGACCGGTGGCATCGGCAAGGTGTCGAGGAAGGGTGCGCCGCTGAACGCGCTGTTCGCGGTCGTCGCCGTGGTCCTGCTGATCGTGCTCTACCACCACGTCAAGGGTTCCGACGTCCTGGACGCGACGTTCTACTCGCTGACCGTCGGCACCATCGCGCTGCTGGTGGCCTACATCCTGGCCACCGTCGGTGCGGCGAAGTTCCTGTTCCTGGAACGCGAGAAGCGGGCGCCCGCCTGGCAGATCGTGGTGCCGGTGCTGGCGATCATCACCCTCGGCTACACCATCTACAAGAACTGGGCCGGGACGAAGGTGCCCTACAGCTACTTCCCGTACTTCGTGATCGTCTGGCTGGCCGTCGGCCTGGTCATCGTGCTCGCGGTTCCCGGCCTGGCCGGCCGGGTCCGCGCCCGCCTCGCGGAGGGCGACAACAGCGAAGCGGCGTTCATCCCGTGACGGTCGTCAGCTGCCTGCAACTCGCGCCGGTGATCGGCGACGTCCCGGCCAACGCCGAGATGAGTGGTGCCGCCATCGATGCGGCGCTCACCGCGGGCGCGCAGATAGTGGTGCTGCCGGAACTGGTGACCTCGGGCTATGTGTTCTCCTCGCTCGACGAGGCGCGGTCCACCGCCATCACGCCGGACCACCAGTTGTTCTCCGACTGGGCCGCCCTGGCGGCCCGGAGTGACGCGGTGGTGATCGGCGGATTCTGCGAACCGGCCCCGGACGGCGGCGTCTACAACAGCGCGGTCGTCGTCGACGGGACGGGGGTCCGGGCGGTGTACCGCAAGATCCACCTGTGGGACACCGAGAAGAACTTCTTCACCCCGGGTCCCGCTGCTCCGCCGATCGTGGAGACGCCGCACGGCCGGATTGCGGTGGTGATCTGCTACGACCTCGAGTTCCCCGAACTCACCAGGTCTCTCGCGCTGCGCGGCGCCGACCTGCTGGCGGTGCCGACCAACTGGCCGCTGGTGTTCCGGCCGGAGGGCGAACGACCTCCCGAGGTGCAGATCGGCATTGCCGCCGCCCGGGTCAACAAGATGGCGATCGCCTGCGCCGACCGCGTCGGCACCGAGCGGGGCCAGGAATGGACCGGCGGCACGACGATCATCAGCGAGGCCGGGTGGGTGGTGGCGACGGCCGGCGACAAGGGCGTCGCCACGGCAGATCTCGACCTGACGCTAGGCCGGGACAAGGTGCTGACCGAGCGCGCGCACGTGTTCGACGACCGTCGCCCGGAGTTCTACGGCAGGCTCGTCGAGTGACCGTGGGGGCGGTGCTGGCCATCGACCAGGGCACCTCCGGAACCAAGGCGATCGTGGTCGACGACGGCGGAGTCGTTGCCATGGCCGAGGTGTCGATCCGCCCGTCGTACCTTCCCGGTGGGCGAGTCGAACAGGACCCGGCAGAGCTGCTCGAGTCGGTGCTCGCCGCCGGTCGCCGGGCGGTGTCGTCGGCGGGACGGAACGTCGGCACGGTGTCGCTCGCGAACCAGGGTGAGACGGTGCTGGCGTGGGACCGCGCGACGGGTGACGTGAGCGGACCGGCCATCAGCTGGCAGGACGGCCGCGCCGCGGACGTCTGCCGGGAGCTGGCGGACCACCGGGAGTGGATCGCGCAGCGCACCGGGCTGGTGCTCGACCCCTATTTCTCCGCACCCAAGATGGCGTGGTTGCGGCGCAACAGCACGGCCGAGGTGATCACCACGACGGACACCTGGCTGCTGCACCGGCTCACCGGTGAGTTCGTCACGGACGTCTCGACGGCCAGCAGATCGCTGCTGTTGGACCTGGATGCGGTGGCCTGGGACGCCGAGCTGGTCGACACCTTCGGGCTGGCCGATGAACCGCTGCCGCGGATCACCGCCTGCGACGAAACCATCGGCCGAACCACCGCTTTCGGACCGCCGATGGCGGTGGGCGGGTTGATCGTCGACCAGCAGGCCGCGCTGCTGGCGCAGGGTTGCTGGTCGCCCGGCACCGCCAAGTGCACGTTCGGCACCGGCGCCTTTCTGCTGGCCAACACCGGCGCGGATGCGCCCCGGTCGACCGCCGGGCTCACCACGTCGGTCGCCTGGCGGACCGCCGGTGGGACCGACTACTGCATCGACGGGCAGGTGTTCACGGCTGGTTCGGCGGTGCGGTGGCTGGTCGACCTCGGGCTCGTCGCCTCCGCGGCGGACATCGACGCGATGGCCGCCGACGACGCCGGTGCCGTGCTGTGCGTGCCGGCGCTGGCCGGGCTGGCCGCGCCGTGGTGGCGATCGGATGCCACCGCGTCGTTCACCGGGATGACCCTGTCTACGGGGCCGGCTGAACTGGTGCTCGCGGTGCTGCAGGGCGTCGCCGCCCAGGTGGCCGCGCTGACCGGTTGCATCGCAACCGATCTCGGCAAACAGATGGCGAGCCTGTGCGTCGACGGCGGGTTGACCCGGTGCGCGACGCTGATGCAGTCCGTCGCGGACCTGACCCAGCTGCCGGTGCAGGTCTACCCGTCGGAACACGCCACCGCGCTCGGGGCGGCCGCGCTCGGCCGGCTCGCCAGCGGGGGCGCGACCTCAGTGGCGGATGCGGTGCCGCCGTGGGCGGCCGTCACCTGCTACGAGCCGCGCTGGTCCGCCGACCGTGCCCGGAACTTCCTGCAGCGCTGGAACAGCGCCTCCCGGCTCACCTCGGACGGCACCTGATGACGACATCAGCCGCCGACGGCCGGCCCGACGACGACCCAACCCACGACGACAGGCGCGAAGGGGATCCGACCTACGACATCGCCGTCATCGGTGCCGGGATCGTCGGGTCGGCGATCGCCCGAGTGCTTGCGGCGCACCAGCTTCGGGTGGTGCTCGTGGAGGCCGGCACCGACGTCGGGGCGGGCACCAGCAAGGCGAACACCGCGATCCTGCACACCGGTTTCGACGCCAAGCCCGGGACGCTGGAGTCGCGACTCGTCCGGCGCGGGCACGAGCTGATGCTCGCCTACGCCGAACAGGCCGGCATCCCGATCGAGCCGACCGGCGCGCTCCTGGTCGCGTGGACCGACGAGGAGCTGGAGGCCCTGCCCGGCCTGCAGCAGAAGGCGCGCGACAATGGTTACCAGCGCTGTGAAGTGGTCGACGCGGCGGAGGTCTACCGGCAGGTCCCTGCCCTCGGCGTCGGCGCACTCGGCGGTCTCACCGTGCCGGACGAGTCGATCATCTGCACCTGGACCGCCTCACTCGCGGTCGCCACCGACGCGGTGCTCCGTGGCGTCGACCTGCGGCTGAACTCCCGGGTCACCTCCGTCGAGGTCGCCTCCGACCAGGTCGCCGGCCGACACACGGTGCTGCACACCGCGTCCGGGCCGCTCGCCGCGCGCTGGGTGGTCAACGCCGCCGGGCTGGGCTGCGACGTCGTCGACGGGATGTTCGGGCATGCCCGCTTTACCGTGACGCCGCGCCGCGGTGAACTGCTGGTGTTCGACAAGCTGGCCCGGCCGCTCGTGGACCGGATCGTGCTGCCGGTACCGAGCTCGAAGGGCAAGGGCGTCCTGGTCAGCCCGACGATCTACGGCAACGTGATGCTGGGACCCACCGCCGAAGATCTCACCGACCGCACCCAGACAGCCACCACCGCAGCAGGTTTCGACTTCCTCCTGGGTAAGGGCCGGCAGCTGGTGCCGCGCCTGCTGGAGGAGGAGGTGACCGCGTCGTACGCGGGCCTGCGCGCCGCGATCGACTCCGGTGACTACCTGATCGACGTCGACGAGCAGGCTCGGTACGTGCTGGTCGGCGGCATCCGCTCCACCGGCCTGACGGCGTCGCTGTCCATCGCCGAGTACGTGCTGGGTCTGCTCGAAGACGCTGGGCTGCCGCTGGTCTCGCGGCCTGACCTGCCCCAGACGCGGCGGATGCCGAACATCGGCGAGGCGTTCCTCCGGCCGTACCGCGACGAGGCGAAGATCGAGCAGGATGCGGAGTACGGGCGGGTGGTGTGCTTCTGCGAACGCGTCACCGCGGGCGAGATCCGTGATGCCTGTGCATCGCCCCTGCCACCGGTCGACCTGGACGGCCTGCGCCGCCGGACCCGCGCGATGAACGGCCGGTGCCAGGGCTTCTACTGCGGCGCCGACGTCGCTGCCCGGCTCGACCGCGGGAGCCACCGCGCCGCGGCGTCGCCGGGAACACCTCGATGACACCGCACGAAGAGGTCGACGTGCTCGTCATCGGGGGTGGTCCGGCCGGCTTGACCGCTGCCGCGTCGTTGGCCGGCCGGGTCGCGGGCACCGTGCTGGTGCTCGAGCGGGAACGCGCGGCCGGCGGCATTCCCCGGCACAGCGACCATCCCGGCTATGGAATCAGGGACCTGCACCGGTTCCTCTCCGGGCCGGCCTATGCCCGCCGGCTGGTGCAGTCGGCCGGCTCGGCCGGTGCCGTCATCCGCACCGAGGCGATGGTCACCGGATGGGCGAGCCCCACCGCGGTGGAGGTGACCTCACCGACCGGCCGGTCCGTCGTCCAGGCACGCGCGGTGGTACTGGCCACCGGCGCCCGCGAGCGGCCCCGGTCGGCTCGGCTGGTGCCGGGTGACCGGCCCGGCGGCGTGCTGACCACCGGCCAGCTGCAGAACCTCGTGCACGTGCACGGCAGCGCCGTGGGCAGCGTGGCGGTCGTCGTCGGCGCGGAGCTGGTGAGCTGGTCGGCAGTGCTGACCCTGCGGCACGCCGGCGTGCGTACGGCGCTGATGACGACCGTGCACCCGTCCCCGGAGTCGTACGGCGCCTTCACCGTGGTGGGCCGGACGGCCCTGCGGGTTCCGATGGCGACCTGCACGCGGGTGACGGAGGTGATCGGCCACGGCCGGGTGCAGGCGGTGGAGGTGGAAGACCTCCGGACCGGTGCGCGCCGCCGGATCGCCTGCGACACGGTCGTCTTCACCGGGGACTGGATACCGGACAACGAACTGGCCCGGGCCGCCGGTCTGGACATGGACGCCGGCACCCGCGGCCCGGTCGTCGACGGCGCGCTGCGCACCTCGGCACCCGGGGTGTTCGCGGTCGGTAACCTGCTGCACCCGGTCGACACGGCCGACATCGCCGCGCTCGACGGCGTGCACGTCGTCTCGGCCGTGCTGCATCATCTCGACGACGAACCTGCCGGCACAGGCGGCGGTGCGAGGGACGCAGGCGCCGGGCTCGACGCCGTGCGCGTTCGCGCGGAAGCCCCGCTGCGGTGGATCAGTCCGCAGCTGATCCGACCGGGTGGGGAAGCCCCGGCTCGGGGCCGGTATCTGCTGTGGACCGACAGACTGGTCCGCGTTCCCCGGGTGACGGTGTCGCAGGCCGGCCGGGTGATCGGGAGCCGCACGCTGCCCTGGTCCGCCTCGCCCGGACGGGTGTTCCGCGTCCCCGGCTCGCTGTTCTCCGCCGTCGCGGCCGGGGCGGGCGACGTCACCATCAGCGTCGCTTCGTGGCCCCGCTGAGGCTCGACCGCCGGTCCAGGCTCAACCCGCCCGATTGCATGCCACGGTCGCCCGCTTCGGGAGAGGTACGGTGCCGCCGGCTGCGGGTAGAGCCGGCGGCACCGGAGCGAGGCGGCGCGCGCTGTTTGACGCCGTGCGCTCATCAGGTTTCTGCCCGGCGGCATGCCGCCTTAGTCGATAAAGCCACCGTTAACATCGAAAAGAATCACCCGCTATCACCCAGCCGTCCCACGGCTCGGGCACGAGCAGGTCTGTCCGTCGGCAGCGCAGCCGCCTCCGCGAAGCTCGACCCACGTGGCGGATGCGTCGTCAACGCCCTACGCCTGCTCGTCAGGAGGCGATCCCTGATGCCGAGCCGGTCGCGCGGCGCCCGGCCGTGCCCTCTGGTCACCCCCGAGCGGGTGGACCTCCTCAGCACAGCCAGTAGGGGTCATCTCTCGACCGCGCCCTGCCGGGTGACGAGCGCCTGAAGAAGGTCGAATGCCGGGGCACCGGTGATCACCCCTGGATAGGCTCCGAGGTCGCCCGGTCCATCTGGCCGGGATCCGGGGTACTCCCGCAAATCCGCTGACAAGGGGTCACCATGGATCGTGCGCGAGGCGTCGGCTCGACTCCCGTTGGGCCGTGCCGCAGCCGGCCGGCGGTTGCCACGGTGCATTGTGGGCAATTGGTTCTCTCGCCGTTCACACGGGATTCCCAGTGACCGGATGGCGTGTGATTCTTGCCCTGAACGTCGTCACCGCGGTTTCCTGCATCACCATCGCCCTGCTCATCGTGCGCGGTCTGCTGATCACCCATCAGCTGCGGCGCAACCGGCTGGCGGTTGCGACCGCGGCCATCTTCCTGACCTCCGCTGCGCACTATCTCCTGCACGGACTGGACCTGGTGGCCGGCGCCTCGTCGGGAGATACCCCGATCATGCGGCAGTTGATGGGGCAGCCCGCAGACGTCGTCGTATCGGGGTTGACGGCGGTGACCGGCGTGGCCTACCTCGGCCTCCGTCGTTCCTACCGGATGCTGCTGTCCTCGCCCGCGATGTTCGACTCTGCGACGCAGATGCGGTACCGGCAGTTGGCGGCCAACCTGCCGCACACCTCGGTGTTCGTCGTCGACAGTCAGCTGCGCTTCCTGCTGGTAGCCGGCGAAGACGTGACCCGGGCTGGGTTCGACACGAAGCGGATGGAAGGCAAGCTGCTGTCGGACATCCTCCCCGCGACATCGTTCGACCACGTCGCTCCGCACTATCGCGCTGCGCTCGCCGGCAGTTCGACCGATTTCGACAGCAACGGCCAGCACGGCGAGATCTTCAGCTGCCGTGCCCGCCCGCTGCGCGACGAGTCCGGCGGCATCACCGGGGCACTGGTGCTGTCCGAGGACGTCACCGCAGAACGCGAGACGCAGCGCCGGCTTGCCGAGTCGCAGGCCTTCAACGCAGCTGTCCTCGCGGCCTCACCAGATGTCATCGCGGTGATCGCCATGCCCGGCGGCGAACTCGAATGGGCCTCGCGCAGCGTCCTGGAGACCCTCGGCATCCCTGCCGAAGACCCCATCGGAGCGGAGGGTCCGCGACTGCGCGAGCTGGTCATGGAGGAGGACCGCCCGGTGATCCACCGGGCGCACCGGATGATTGCCGATCTCGAGGACGGCGACCACCTCACCTGCCGGTTCCGGGCGGCGTCGTCGGACGGGTATCGATGGATCTCGCGGGAGAGCACGCCGTTCCGGCGGGACGGCGACGGAAAGGTGACCAGCTACGTCTCGATCATCCGGGATGTCACCGACATCGTCGAGGCCGAACGCCGGATGGAGCACGCCGCGCTGCACGACCCGCTCACCGGGTTGCCCAACAGGGCGTTGCTCCTGGACCGGATGACGTCCGCTCTCGCGCGTGCCGACCGGCTCGATTCCGAGGTCGCCGTGCTGTTCTGCGATCTCGACGGATTCAAGAAGGTCAACGACACCGACGGACACAGCGCGGGGGATGCCGTGCTGGTCGAGGTCGCCCGCCGACTGGCCGACATGACGCGCAGGTCAGACTCGGTGGCCCGGGTGGGCGGGGACGAATTCGTGGTGGTGCTGGAACCGGAGCGGAACAAATCCCCAGCGGCCGATGCCGTTGTCGACGGGTTGGAGCAGGACGCCCGGGAAGACAATCCCGCGTTGCGCACGGTGGCGACCCTGGTCGCCGACCGGATCCGCGCCGAGCTGAGCCGCCCGATCCAGCATCTCGGTCGGACCTATCAGATCTCGGTCAGCATCGGCATGACGTTCGCGCCGCGTCGGAGCCTCGCGATCGATGTGCTGCGCGATGCGGACCTCGCGCTCTACCGGGCGAAGCAGCGCGGTAGGAACCGGGTCGAGGTCTTCGACGAGGCGTTGGGTGCCGACGTCGTCGAACGCAGCCGGGTGGAAAGAACTCTGCGTGAGGCACTCGAGCCGCAGATGGAGCCGCCGACGACGGTGCCCGTGTCATCGGTGTTGCCAGTGTTGTCCGTGTTGTCTGTGGCCTACCAGCCGGTCTACAACCTGGCCGACGACTCGCTCGTCGGTTTCGAGGCGCTCGCGCGGCTGACCGATGCCCTCGGGCACCCGGTCGCACCGGACGTCTTCATCCCCATCGCCGAAGAGACCGGCCTGATCACCCGGCTCGGTGAGCGGGTACTGGATGACGCGTTGGCCTGTCTGGTGCAGTGGAAGGCCGACCATCCCCCGGACCAGGCCGTCACGATGGCGGTGAACCTGAGCGCCCGCCAGGCACAGCACGCCGACATGCCGTCCGTCGTCAGGGCCGCCCTGACGCGTCACCACCTTTCGGGTGGTGACCTGATTCTCGAGCTGACCGAATCGGTCCTGCTCGAATCGGGTACCTCCACCCTGCGGCAGCTGACCGAGCTGCGGGACATCGGTGTCGGCATCGCCATCGACGACTTCGGCACCGGTTATGCCAGCCTGCGGTACCTGGCGAATCTCCCGGTCAGCTCGGTGAAGGTCGACCGCTCGTTCACCGCCACCATGATGGAGAGCACTACCAGCACGACCATCGTGCGCGCGATCGCCACGCTGGCGAAGGATCTCGGTCTGCACTGCGTGGTCGAGGGCGTCGAGTCGCACGAGCAGCTGGACGCCCTCCCGTTCGGGGTGCAGGGGCAGGGCTATCTGATGGGCCGGCCCACCGCCGTACCCCAGAACAATTGGCTGGCCGCGGCCCGCTGACGCATCAACGATGCCATCGGCGCGTCTCCCGTGTTCCTGGTTCCCGGCCGACGATTCCGCCCACGGCGGCCGAGCTCACGGCGAGCACAGCGCTGGCCAGGGCCGGCGTCCGGAAACGCGGCCAGACCAGGGCGGCGCCCACCATGCTCGCGCCGTGCAGCAGGTCGACGACGCTGCCGGACACCAGCAGCGTCCGGGAATCGGGAGTCGCCAGGACGGCCGCACCCTGCGCCACCTGTCGCCCGCCCAGCAGGCGCACGATCGCCGGATGGGGCGGCGTACCGCTGCCGGCGACCAACGCCGCCACCCGATCGGGCCGCACCATCATCACCACGCCCAGCAGGGCCGTCGCGGCGCCCCAGCCGCGCGTGATGATGGTCGTGCGTGCGGTTGGGTCCATCAGCACAGCATGCGGTCCGCAACCCGGGGCGGCAAGGGCGGCCTGCCGGCGTGTGGGAGGGCGGACACCGGCCTGTACGAACCGGGGTTCCCGGTCGATGCCGAGGGTCGGGATGCGTCGGCGCCATGGTCCGGGAGGGCATTCATCAGGTAGACGATCCGACCGCCTGCGCTGTTGAAGCGGGCGGATCTGGCTGACCTGTACGTCCGGACGCACCGAGCACTTGTCTTTCCAATGCCCAGCACCGAGCCATCGATGCAAATAGTGGGCGCTTGACCTCACCTTACACTCGAATGCTTCGTATCGGCCTTCGTTATCCCTGGGTCTCCGGAAGTTTGCCACCCGAAAAAACTTCCCGCGCGGACCAAGCCACGCAGCCGTATGCTGCGAATCGCGTCCTGAGTAGCAGATCTCGCTGCTCCGGCACACACAGCCGGCCCCACCGGGTCCGGTCAGATCCACTGGATGCGGTGCCGACACCCGGCACCGGCGAGAACGGGGCTTCACGTGTCGATGAAGACGCTTGTCAGTGCGGGAACAGCTTTCCTGGTGGCGGTGGGAATCAGTGTGTCGGTGGCCCAGGCGGCGGCGGTGGCCGCACCTGGTGCGTTCGTCCCGGTCCAGAGCACCCGCGTGCTCGATACTCGGGCAGGAATCGGAGCTCCGGCCGCCAAAGTGGCGGCGGGCGCGACGCTGACCTTCGATGCGGCGCCCGGGCTCCCCTCGTCGGCGTCGTCCCTCGTCCTGAATGTGACCGAGGTGGCGCCGACGCAGCACGGATTCCTCACCGTCTTCGCGGCGGCCGGTACCCGGAGCATCGGCTCCAGCCTCAACTTCGCCGTCGGCCAGACGGTTCCGAACATGGTCGTCGTGAAGGTCGCCGCCGACCACCGGGTGTCGATCTACAACGGCTCACGGGGCACGATCGATCTGTTGGCCGACATCAGCGGCTACTTCGCCGGTGGCACCGCGGCCGAGTCCGGCACCTTCGTCCCGCTGGCGAAGTCCGTGCGGGTACTCGATACGAGAATCGGCGTCGGCCTCCGCAAGGGCGTCGTCGGTGCGCGATCGACCTCGACCTTCACCGTCGGCGGCGCTGCCGGTGTACCCGCCGACGCCTCGTCGGTGGTGCTGAACCTGACCGCCGTCAACCCGGTCAAGAACGGCTTCCTGACCGCATTCCCGGCCGGCACCGAGGTCCCGACGGCCTCGACAGTCACCTATTATCCGCAGCAGAACACCGCAGGCCTGACGCTCGTCGAACTGGGCGCGGGCAGCGCGGCCGGCGGCGTCCTGTCGGTGTACAACGGGTCCGCCGGAACCGTCGACCTGGTCGCCGATGTCACCGGTTACTTCATCGGTGGTGAGCAGCAGGTCGACGGCACGTTCGTCCCGATCGGCCCGTACCGCGCACTGGACACCCGGCTCGACCCGGGCAAGCCGGTCCCGGCACAGCTCACCGCGCGGGTGCAGATCCTGCCCGCCGCGAATCCGGGCGAGACGAGCCCGTTCAAGGCGGCCGCGATCCACGTGACGGCGGCGAACCCCCAGTCGAGCGGCTTCTTCACCACCTGGCAGGGCGCCGGCGGCCTGCCGTCGGTGTCCAACGTGAACTTCGTCAGGGGCCGCAACGCCGCCGGATCGGTGATCGTCCCGGTCAACCCGGACGGCACGATCGCCGTCTACAACGGCTCCGGGGGCAACGTGGACCTGATCATCGACGTCACCGGGTTCTTCTTCAACCTGCCCACTGCCACCGAGGCCCCCGGTCACGCCGGCCTCACACCTGCTCAGCGCGCCTCGGCCCACGCCAAGGTGGTTGCCGCGGTCGCTTCGCTGAAGGGCTTCAAGACGGCCGCGACACCGAAGAGCCTGACCCATACCACCCGCTGAACCAGCACTCCGCCGACCACATCGCAGAACGACATCTCTGAGGAGTTCGCACATGAACGATGCCAATCGCAGGACGTTTCTGAAGGTGGTCGGCGCTAGCTCCGTCGCCGCCGGGGCGGTGGCCGTCGTTCCGGCGGCCACCGGCCCGGCAGGTGGACGGGTCGCCGGCACCGCTTCGGCGGAGCAGGCGGGCACGGCGACGGCGTTACCCGCGGCGGCAACCGGATCGATGGTCGCCTACATCCACGACGTCGCCACCGGCGAGATCGCGGTGATGGTCGAGGGACGCGAGATCACCATCACCGACCACGAGCTCGTCGCCAAATTGGCGCACGCTCTGCACTCGGCCCCGCCCGCGGCGCTCTGACCGACTCCCTCCCCGAACGACCGCATCAGCGAAAGGTCAGGCATGTCTTCCCACCGCGAAGCACCAGAGATCTCCAAGGACCCGACGGCCGACAACACCGACGTCTACGCCTTCGTCAGCCCCGACGCCCCCAGCACCGTCACGCTGATCGCGAACTTCAATCCGTTCGAGATCCCCTACGGCGGACCGAACTTCAGCGAGTTCGCGGACGACGTCATCTACACCATCAACATCGCCAACTCCGGCACCGCCAAGGCCGACATCAGCTATGAATTCCGGTTCACCACTACCATCCGCAATCCGAGGACATTCCTCTACAACACCGGACCCATCACCAGCCTCACCTCGACCAACTGGAACCGCCCCCAGACCTACAGCGTCACCAGGGTCGTCCGGGGGGCGAACGGGACCAGGACGGCCACCGTCCTGGCGACGAAGCTGCTGGTGCCGCCGTGCAACGTCGGCGACCGGAGCACGCCGAACTACCAGGCGACGCTCGGTGTGCCGGCGGTGCAGAGCCTCGGGACGGGACGGAAGGTGTTCGCCGGCCAGCGGTCCGACGCGTTCTTCGTCGATCTGGGCAGCATCTTCGACCTCGCCGGCCTGCGGCCGCTCAACGCCGCGCACGCTTACAAGCTGCCGGTGATGGAGGGCATGAACGGCCTGCAGGGCATGAACGTGCACACCATCGCCCTCCAGGTGCCCAAGACCGACCTCACCGCAGGCGGGGTGGCCCCGACGGACAAGCTGGCGTCCAGCTCGGTGATCGGCGTGTGGGCCGCTGCCTACCGGTCGCGGGGCCGGGTCTTCGATGCGGTGACCGCCCGGTACAGGCCGTTCGGTGACGCGGTGCAGGTGTCCCGGCTGGGCAACCCGCTGTTCAACGAGGTCGTCAACCCGATGGCGGTGAAGGACAAGTGGAACTCACTGCCGCCGACCGCCGATTCGCAGTTCGCCCAGTACGTCAACAAGTCCGAGCTGGCCGGTCTCATTCCGGCGTTGTATCCGGGAGCATTTCCGAACCTGCAGGCGTTCAATGCCACCGGTCAGCTCCGGACCGATCTGCACGCCATTCTGCTCACGGGTATCCCGGCCAGCGTGTTGAAGACGTTCACCACCTACACCGGCGCGGTGGAGGCAGATCTGTTGCGGCTCAACCTGGCCGTGCCCCCGACGACCGAGTCCCCGAACAATCTGGGGGTGCTCTACGGCGATGCGGCCGGCTTCCCGAACGGCCGCCGGGTCTTCGACGACGTCACGACCATCGAGCTCCGCGCCATTGCCGGGTTGTCGTTGCCGTTGACCTACCCGAATTACCAGCCGGACGCCCTGCTGCTGACCGACGTGATCCGCGACGGCACCTCGAACACCAACCTGCCGCTGCTGACCACGTTCCCCTACCTCGCACCTCCGGCGAGCGGCTACGCCACGAAGCCGCCGGTCCCAGCCGTGCAGGGGCCGGCCGCGTGAGCCGAGCCCGGCCGGCGTCTGCCGCCCGGGGCCGGGCGCACGTCGGCCGGGCCCGGGCGCACGTCGGACGAGGAAGCAGGGAGGAGCGGGATGGCCACCGCTGAGAATCCGCATGCCGGCCAAGGCGCCGTCGTCCTCGACATCGGCGGTGACGTCGGCGCGCTGGTCGTCACCATGCCGCCCGAGCTGGACGGCGTCGAGGTCGAGATCGTGCCCACGGGAACGGATGAGCGGACCGCGGCGCATCACCACCTGCACCACGCACACGACGAGCCGCACTCGCACGGCGGCGCCCCGCACACCCACGCTCCGGGAGCCCCACCGCACGTCGCCGTGGTGGCCAGGCCGACGCCCGACGGGGCCGTCATCCACTCGCTGGTCTATCCCGACCTGGTGGCGGGCACCTACGACCTGTACATCCGCCCCGACGGGCCGATCGCCCTCACCGCCACGGTCGCCGGCGGCGAGATCACCGAAACAGTCTGGCCGGCAACCGATCCCATGCGCAACTGACCGATAGGCCCGGCGTCATGCCGGGGGCAGCAGCGGAAGTGGCAGCGTCGCCAGTCCGAGGTCACGGCCGAGGTGGCCTATCGAGGTGCCGGCGACCCCGTCGTAGTAGACGTGCAGCGCGCCGCCGACCGGCAGCACCGTCGGCATGCCGATCACCCCCTTCGACCACGAGCACGACGAGGTGTCGATCACCACTGCGCACTGGTCCGCCGTCCACTTCCCCGGATCCCGTGACCAGTACGCGTACGCGGCATCGGTGTGCGGGCGGGGTTTCCTCGCGACGTGATTGGTGAACAACCACCACCAGCCGCCGCCCGAGGGTTCGTAGTAGATGCTGCTGTTCTCGATGAAAGAGGTCAGGGGCAACAACGGGTTCGGCGCGACGGTCCACGGTCGGTCGAGATCGGTGGTGGTCGCCAGACCCAGCGTGCGGCCCCGGCCGGCATCCGGACCCTCCAGCACGGACGCCGAGAAGAACTGCCAGTACTCCGATCCGATCTTCATGACGGCGCCCGGGCTGGCCGTGGAGCGGTAGTAGGTACCAGGCTGACGGGTGAAGGGCACCACGTCATACCGCTTGGTCCACGGCCCGGTCGGGTGATCCGCCTCGGCCAGGAGCGTCTCGTAGGGCGGGTGCGGGAGCCGCCCCGGTGCCGATCCGGCGGTGGCCGTGCCCAGGTAGAACATCCGCCAGCTCGAACCGTCGAAGATCACCCACGGCGACGAGGCCGAGGCCGAATCGGGGCGGCCGGGCGCCCCCAGTTGCAGCACCGGCCCACGGGAGGTGAACGACAGCCCGTCGTCTGACTCCGCCAGACACGCCAGCCATCCCGTCGGCCCGGCGCCGTCGTAGTGCAGCAGGACGCGCTTGCCGTCGGTGAACACGCTGGCTTCGCGGGCGGCGACGGAGTCGCACCCGTCCGGTCCGGCGCCGTGCCGGTACACCACGCCGCGGTCGACGGCCGCCAGCCGCGGCAGCGGTGCGTCGCTCCGCGCGCTGGTGCCGGTCGGCGAGGCGAGTGGTGCGGTCGGCCCAGCTGGTGCGGAGGTGCAGCCGGCCGCGGCCAGGAGCGCTCCGGCCAGGAACGACCTCCGCCCGACCCCGCCGGCGGCACTGCCCGCGGCACCGGCCGGGCCGGCACCCCCGGCACCGCCAGCTGTCGAGTGCATACGAAGAGTATTGCCGACCGTCAGCCGTCCAGGCCGCAGCCGGCGTTCCACGGGCCGGATGCGCGCCACAGCTGACCGGCCCGCCGGTCTGGCACAGTGAAAGCCGTGCAGCCGGACGAGACACTCGACGTCTGCGTCCTCGGCCGCCTCCAGGTGCGGCGCGGGGCGCAGGAGCTGGTGATCGCCGGTGCCCGGCTACGCCGGCTGCTGGTCCGTTTGGCCGTGGACGCCGGCACCGTGGTCTCGCCCGAGAAGTTGGTCGACGCGGTGTGGCCCGATCCTGACCCGCATCCGTCGGGATCAGCGAATGCCCTGCAGTCGTTGGTGTCGCGGCTCCGGCGCGCTCTGGCGGAGGCGTCGGTCGTGCAGCAGCTACCGGGCGGCTACCGGTTGGCGGTGGACCGGTCGCAGGTCGACCTGCACCGGTTCGCCGACCTCGTCGACACTGCCGGTGCGCAACTACGCGACGGCTCGCCGGACGCCGCCGAGTCCGCCGCCCGCGCTGCGCTGGCGCAGTGGCGCTCGGAGCCACTGGCCGACGCCGACGACGCGCCGTACGCAGGCGCGGTGCTGGCCCGGGCGCACGAGAAGCGGACGCAGGCAGTCGTCACCCTGGCCGACGCGCTGCTCGCCCTCGATCGCGCCGGCGAGGCGATCACCCTGCTGGAGGAGTTGCTGGCCGCTGATCCGCTGCAGGAGCGGCTGGCGGGCCGGCTGATGACGGTGCTCGCCGCCGCCGGTCGGCCGGCGGAGGCGCTGCGCGTCTATGACGGGCTGCGCCGCCGCCTGGCCGACGAGCTCGGCGTCGACCCGAGCCCGCAGCTGCGCGCGCAGCACCTGGACCTGCTGCGCGGCACCGCGCCCACCGGCGAACATCCGGAGTCGCCAGGGCCGCAGGAACCGGCCGTGAAAGCCGACGCGAACCGGGCACCGGCCGGCAATCTGCGGACCCCGCTGACCGACCTGCTGGGCCGCGAGCAGGAACTGCGGCGAATCCGGATGTTGCTGGGCAGCAGCAGGTTGGTGACTGTCACCGGGCCCGGCGGTGCCGGGAAGACGCGGCTGTCCCTGGAGGTGGCCGGCACGGCCGTCGGTGCGGACGGGCAGGACCCGGCGTTCGACGCGGTGTGGATGGTGGAGCTGGCGCCGGTGACGTCACCGGCCGGTGTGGCGCAGGCGGTGGCGTCGGCCCTCGGTGTGCGCGAGCCGATCGTGTTGGATCGTCGGGTGGCTCGCCCGGTCCTGCAGACGACCGACCGGGTGGTCGAGGCGCTGGGGGACCGCCGGGCGCTGCTGGTCGTCGACAACTGCGAGCACGTCATCCCGGCGGCCGCCGAGCTGGTCGACGCGATCCTGGCCCGCTGTCCGCGGGTGCGGGTCCTGGCCACCAGCCGGGAGCCACTGGGCATCGTGGGCGAGGCGCTGTGCGTCGTCCCCCCGCTCGGGATACCGCCCGCATCGGCAGACCCGCTGGCCGCCATGGGTTATCCGGCGGTGCAGCTCCTGGCGCAGCGCGCGGCGGCCGTGCGCGCCGGGTTCCGCGTCGACGAGGCGAACGTGGCCGGCGTGCTGGAGATCGTCCGGCGACTGGACGGGCTCCCGCTGGCGATCGAGCTGGCAGCCGCCCGCCTGCGGGTACTTCCCGTGTCGGAGGTGGCGCGCCGGCTCGACGACCGATTCCGGTTGCTCGCCACCGGCAATCGCACGGCGATGCCCCGGCACCAGACGTTGCGCGCGGTCGTGGAGTGGAGCTGGGACCTGCTCTCACCGGCCGAACAGCTGCTGGCCGAACGGTTGTCGGTGTTTCCGTCCGGCGCCACCGAGCATGCCGCCGCGGCGGTCTGCGCCGACGACCGGCTGCCCGCGGAGCTCGTCGGGGACGTGCTGGTATCGCTGGTCGACAAGTCGCTGCTGCAGGTGCTCGGCGACGGCACCGTCCGTTTCCGCATGCTCGAGACGATCCGGGAGTACGGAATCGAGCAGCTCGTGCTGCGCGGCGAGCTGGATGCGGCCCGAACCGCCCACGCCACCCATTTCGCTACCCTGGCCACCGAACTGGACCCGCTGCTGCGTGGCCGAGACCAGCTCGGCGCCGTTGCCAGGCTGCGCGCCGAACAGGACAACATCCTTGCGGCTCTGCGCCACCTCGGTCAGTCGGGCGACGTGGAGGGGGCGCTCCGCCTGGGGCTGACGCTGGTCTGGCCGTGGATGATGGTCGAGGATCACGAGTCGATCGTCACCTGGATGGATTTCCTCCTCGCGTCGGTCGGGACGGCCGATCACCCATGGCTGGTGCAGGTGCGGGCCGCCCGGGCGCTGTCCGCGTTGGCCACCGAGCCGGCCGAGCGCCATCCGGAGTCGGGGGCGGTGCGCGACCGGATGCAGATCCTCGTCCGGCAGCTGGCGGCCGCTCCGCCTCCGCCGGTGACGGCCCTGGTCGTCCTCGGACCGGTGCTGGCCTTCTTCGCGCGTGACGACCAGCTGGGAGAACGACTGTGCACCGCACTGGTGAGCAGTGCCGACCCGTGGGTGCGCGCAGCGGTGCGCGTGCTGCGTGCCACCCTGGCCGAGAACCGTGGTGAGGCACAGGCAATGCGAGCGGACATCGACGACGTGCTGGCCGAGATCGATGTGGTCGGTGATCGGTGGATCATGTCCAATGCCCTCAATTCACGGGGCTGGCTGCGCACGATGGACGGCGATCTGCACGGCGCCATCGACGATCTCGAACGAGCGCTGGTCGCCCTGCGGGAGGTCGGCAGCGCAGAGGACGACCTGCTGGTCCAGCTGCGGCTGGGTGGCTTGCGGCTGCGCGTGGGCGATCTCGCAGGTGCCTACCGCAGTCTGGAGGAGGCCCGCGGCGACGGTACTGACCGGCGGCGTAGCGAGGGGCGAAATGCCATGGTGGACAGCGCATCCCTTCCACTGCTCCTGGCCGACAACAAGGTGGCGACGGCGCTGGAAGTCTGCGGGCGGCTCCGCTCGACGGTGGGCGTCGAGGACGGGTCGTGGCTGCGGGGGCACGGCACGGCCATCACCCTGGCGGCCACGGCCGCGGTCGCGCTGCAGCTGGGCGATCTGCCACAGGCAAGGCAGGACATCGAGATCGCCTACCCGATCGCGGTCGGTACCGATGATCTCCCGGTGCTCTCCTACGTCGGCACCGCCGCCGCCGGGGTCGCCGTCCTGCGTGGTGATCCCCGCCGCGCGGCCGTCGTACTCGGTGCCAGCGCCCGGCTCCGCGGCGGCGACGACATCACCGATCCGGCCGTCGCCTGGGTGCGCGAGCGCATCGTGGCGGCCGACCCGGGGTGCTTCGACGACGCCTACCGGGAGGGCAGGGAGCTGCCCGTCCCGGCGTGCGTCACCGCTCTCGACCCGCAGCAGTTCGCCGCCGTCTGACGACGCGCCACCAGCGACGGGGGAGAGCTAGGCCCGGCGGCGGTAGGCGCGGAGCGCGAGCGGGAAGAACACCCCGACCAGCACCGCCATCCACCCGAGGGTCCAGCACAGGTCGGTCGCGACGGGGCCGCCGACCATCAACCCGCGGACCGCCGACACCAGGTGCGAGATCGGGTTGACCTTGACGAACGACTGCAGCCAGCCCGGCATCGTCGAAGTCTGGACGTAGGTGTTGGAGCCGAAGCTCAGCGGAAGCACGAACAGGAACATGATGCCCTGCACCGCGCCCGGGGTCCGCGCCTTCATTCCGATGAACACCGAGATCCAGCAGAAGCACAACGCGAACGCGATGGCCAACGCGATGGCGGCGATGGCGGCGACGGCGTTGGTCTGCAACCGGAAACCCATCAGATAGCCGAACGCCAGCGTCACCACGCACAGCACCAGATAGCGGGCGAAGTCGGCGACCACCGCGCCGACCAGGGGAGCCGACCGGGCGATCGGCAGCGACCGGAACCGGTCGAAGACGCCTTTTTCGATGTCGGCGTTCAGGTTCTGACCCAGCGCCACACCGGCCAGCGCGATGGACTGGCCGAGCAGGCCGGGCAGCAGGAACTGCAGATAGCTGGCTGTGGAGCCGCCGGCGATCGCGCCGCCGAAGATGTAGGTGAACAGCGCCAGGAAGATGACCGGCTGGATCGTGACGTCGATCAGTGCTTCCGGGGTGCGCCAGGTCTTGATCAGGCTGCGCTGCGCCAGCGCCAGGATGTGCCGGAAGGACGACGCCACGGACGCCTGACCGCCGCTGGGAAGCGTTGCGCGGTGGGTGGTCTCCAGAATGGAGGTGCTCATGCTGCGGACTCCTCGTCGGTTGCGGTGCGCCCGGTGAGCGTCATGAAGACCTCGTCGAGGCTGGGTAGGTGCAGCGACAACTCGGTCACCGCGATCGCCGCGTCGGCCAGTGCCGACACCACGGCGGGCAGTGACTCCTCACCGGGTACCGGCACGCTGAGCCGGTTGCGGCCGGACACCACCGGGGTGGCCTGGCCGACCCGCGCCAGGATGCTGTGCACCTCGTCCATCCGGCCGGCGTCGGTCGGGCGGACCTCGATGCGCTGGCCGCCGACGACACGCTTGAGCCCGTCCGGGGTGTCGTGGGCGATCACCCTGCCGTGGTCGATGACGCTGATCTCGTCGGCCAGGGCGTCGGCCTCCTCGAGGTACTGCGTGGTCAGCAGGACCGTGGACCCCTCGGTCACCAGCCGCCGCACCACGTCCCACATGTCCTCGCGCTTGGCGGGGTCCAGCCCGGTGGTGGGTTCGTCGAGGAAGATGACGCTCGGCCGGCCGACCAGGCTGGCCGCCAGGTCCAGCCGCCGACGCATCCCGCCGGAGAAGGTCTTGGCCCGCCGGCCGGCCGCGGCGCCGAGGTCGAACCAGTCGAGTAGTTCGGCGGCCCTGGCCTTGGCGTCCCGGGTGGTGAGGTTGAGCAGTTGCCCTATCAGCACCAGGTTCTGGGTGCCGGTCAGGTCTTCGTCGACCGATGCGTACTGCCCGGTCAGCCCGATGGTCTGCCGGACGCGGTGCGCGTCGGCCACCACGTCGAACCCGGCAACGGTGGCCCGGCCGGAATCGGCGCGGAGCAGGGTGGCCAGCACCCGGACGGCGGTGGTCTTGCCCGCGCCGTTGGGGCCGAGAACCCCGAGCACGGTGCCGGCTTTCGCCGCGAGGTCGACACCGGCCAGGGCCTGGGTGGTGCCGAATCGTTTGGTGAGGCCTTCGGCCTCGATGACATTGGTCATGCGGAACTCCTGGAAGCGCAGAGGTGCGCCGGGTGATTCCCGGTCTGCGCTTCACTGTGCCCGCCGACGCTGACACGCCGCGCACACGCCGCTGACACCGGTGCGCACCTGCCGCTGACACCGGGTGGGCAGACGCGCCGCTGAATCGCCTACAGCGGCAGTTCCGGCAGCAGGCCGTCGCCGTTGGGTGCCGGCATCGGCAGGAGCAGCACGCCGTTCGATCCGCTCTCCCCGGACAACAGGAGGTCGATCTGGGCCGCCGGCATGGGCTTGGCGAAGTAGTAGCCCTGGCAGGAGTCGCACCGCAGCTCCGCGACCCGGCGGTACTGCTCGGGCGTCTCCACACCTTCGGCGGTGACGCTCATGCCGAGCTTGTGGGCAAGCGTGACGACCGATTCGACGATGGCGCTGCTGGTCGGCTGGTCCAGGTCGGCCACGAAGGCCCGGTCGATCTTGATGATGTCGATGGGGAAGCGCTGCAGGTAGGTGAGCGAGGAGAAGCCGGTCCCGAAGTCGTCGAGCGCAATGCTGACGCCGAGTTTCTTCAGGTCCTCGAGCACCAGGACGGCACGCGCGCTGTCCTGCACGAAGACGCTCTCGGTGATCTCCAGCGTCAGCAGGCTCGGGTCGGCGTCGCCGCTGCCCAGGACCGCCTCGACGTCGGCGGTGAATCCCGGTGACATCAGTTGATGGGCCGACACATTGACCGCCATGGTCAGTTCGTTGCCGAACCCTTCCCGCTGCCACTTGGCGCGGTCGGCCCAGGCCTGCCCGAGAACCCAGTGCCCTATGTCCACGATCAGGTCGGACCGCTCGGCGAACGGGATCACCGTTGACGGCGGGACCAGCCCGCGGGTGGGGTGGTGCCAGCGCAGCAACGCCTCGAAGCCGGAGATGCGGCCGGCGTCGGTGCTGGCGATCGGCTGGTAGTCCAGGTGCAGCTCGTGATTGTGCAGTGCCTGGTGCAGGTCCTGCTCCAGCGCCGCCTGGCGTTCGGCGACGTACTGCTCGCGCGGATCGAACAGCTGTTGCCGTGAACCGCCCTTGTGCTTTGCCTGGTACATGGCCATGTCGGCGTCGTGCAGCACCTGTTCGGACGAGGTCTCCATGCCGGTCGAGTAGGCGATTCCAACACTGGCACTCATCACCACCTCGACCCCGGACAGCAGGAAGGGCCTGCCCAGCGCCGCGGTGATCCGCTCGCCGATGGCGGCGGCGTGGTCCGGGGAATCCATGTCCTCGCAGATCACCACGTATTCGTCACCGGCAAGGCGGGCAAGCGTGTCGGACGGCCGAAGGAGCCGGCCCAGGCGCTCGGCCACGGCGATCAACAGCTCGTCCCCGATTCCGTGGCCGTGCGTGTCGTTCACCGTCTTGAAGCGGTCCAGGTCGATGAAGTAGACCGCCGACGCGCGGTGCGTGCGGCGGCTCCGCTGGAAGGCGTGGTCGAGGCGTTCGATCAGCAGCAGCCGGTTGGGCAGCCCGGTCAAGGCGTCGTGCAACGAAGCCTGCCGTGACTGGTCGGAGAATTTCTGCAGATCCTCGCGGGCCTGCGCGTTGAGCATGTAGGAGGCGACCACGTCGGCGAGCGTCTCGGCGATGCCCATCGCCTCGGGCGTCAGGGGTCCGACCGTGTCCCGGTAGAGGTCGAGCGCCCCGAAGCGGCTGGCTCCGTGGTTCAGCGGGAAGGTGAAGACAGCGGCCATGCCGGCGGCCAGCGCCTTGGGTCCGAAGGTCGGGAAGCGGTCTTCGACGCTCAGGTCCGGCACCTCGACGCTCTTTCCGGAGTCGAACGCGAGCATGCAGGGACCCTCGCCCAGCTCGGTCTGCAGCTTCTCGAACTCCAGCGCCGAGGAGTTCGAGGCCGCGACGTAGCGGGGGTCGGACCCCGGCTGGATCAGCGTCACGCCGGCGGCGCTGATCGGCAGGATGTCCACGATGCGGTCGACGAGCCGGTCGAGGATCGCCTCGATCGGGAAATCGGTCACCATCGTGCGGGCGAATTCCGTCAGCACCGCCGACAGCTGACGCTCGCCCAGTGGCTGTCTGGCTTCAGTAGCGCGCGGCTCCGTCATCGACGTCGACATCTCAAGATCATTGAGCGGAGGGGGAATGGAGAGCCCGGCGGCAACGGGGCATACAAAAGAAACGCACGAGCGCGAGCCTCCAAGTAATGGATCACAGCCGCCGGTGGCCGTTGATTCGACCGAGGAAGAATCAGCTTACCGCCGCTACGGGCGCCTTACGGCGTACAATGGTTCGATCCTTTCCTTGGCTCCGGGTCCACAGCCTAACAACATTACCGGCTATGTATTGGGGGAATCAGCCGACAAGCAGTTGATCTGCACTGATGGTCCGCTCGACGACCTGTCGGGCCACCTCGGTCAGCGCTTCGTGGTGATCTGCCGCGTACCGCCGCAGCCTGACGAAGCTCTCCTCCATGCCGATGCCGTGCAGCTCGGTGAGCATGCCCTTCGCGAGCTCGACCACCGCCCGGCTGGCGACGGCTGCCTGCAACGCCGGCGCGAGGGCCTCACGGTCGGGGGTCCGGTTGCGGTTGTTCTGCAGGATGGCCATCGACGCGACGTGGGCGAGGCCCTGCGCAAGTTGCTGGTCTGCACCGTGCAGCTGTCCGGGTGCGGTGCCGAACAGCCCCAGTGCGCCCAGTCGGCTTCGTCGCAGGCGCATCGGGATCGCGTGCACCGACCGGAAACCCTGCTGCTCCGCTGCGACGGCGAAGCGCGGCCAGCGGTCGGGTCCGATGCGGAGATCCGTGACGCTCACCGGCTCTCCGCTGTGGTAGCAGTCCAGGCACGGACCTTCGTCGCGCTGCAGCTGGAAGGCCTCGAGCTTGCGTGCCTCCGCCGAGGTCGCCGCCAGCAGGTGCAGCTCGCCGACGGCATCGGCCAGGAGCAGGCCGACGGCCGCAACGTCGAGGAGCTTGGCGCAGTCCTCCGTCAGGCGTGTGGTCAGTTCGACCACGTCGAAGTCGTCCACCAGCCGGTCGGCGAGACCGGTGAAGACCTCGATGACGTGCGATTCTCGTGAAGCCGCCATGGTCAGCCCGTTCCTCCGGTCGCGTCGTCAGTGTGCGTCATCGGCGTTGGTCATCGTCGATCCGCAGGTTGTTCTCGAGAATGTCGTACGCCACCTGGCTGGTGTTCCTGCCGTGCTTGACGGCGTACTGCCGGAGGCGCACCAGCGCCTCCGCGGGCGAGATGCCCAGTTGCACCATCAGCACGCCGGCCGCCTGGTACACCTCCGCCCGGCTCAGCGACGCCATGTCGTCCCACGCGGTGCTGGTGTCGTCGTCCAGCGGGGTTTCCAGGTCGATGGCGATCAGGTCGAGCAGGGGCATGGCGGCCAGTTCGGCGGCGAGGAAGCAGTGCTCGGTCGACGCACCGTCGAATGGTTCGACCCGCTCGCGGTGGAGGCACAGCGTGCCCATCGGGAAGCCGATGACCGCGACCGGCAGGACGAACATCATGCGGACACCGAACCCGTACGCCGCCCGGGACAGCGCCGGCCACCGCTGCCCGTCCGGGCCGGTGAGGTCGGCGGTGGTGGCGATGCCGGTGTCGGCCACGTCGATGCAGGGACCCTCGCCCAGCGCGAACTGCATCTCGATCAGCTCACGGCTGCTGGGACCGTTCGAGCCGAGGGCCTGGCTCAGCGTGCCGTCGTTGACCACGGCCAACGCCGCCCCGTCGATGTCGAGGAACTCGACGCACGCGGCGCACAGCAGGTCGGCGGCAGCGCGGCCACGACGCGGCCCGCTGATGGAGCCGATGAGCCCCGCCCGCACGAGGCTGCTGTCCATGGACGTGACGTCCTCCTCCTGGCCGGCGTACGCGGCTGTGCGACCCGGTCGGCGAGATGTGTCCCCGGTGCTAGCTATCGAGCGTAACCGACCGACCCAGCGTCCTATCCAGTTCGCCACGCCCCTGCGCGTCTCCGTGGCGGAACCGCCGCGCGTCCCTTGGCGAGACCGCCGCGCGTCCCCTGGCGAGGATCGCCGCGCGTCCCCTGGCGAGGATCAACTTCGTCGGTCGCGGGTTTCGACGCGATTTTCCTGAGTTTTGGGCGCAGAATCGAGAAGTTGATCCGCGCACTCGCCTGTGGCCGCCGTCGAGCGCTGACCAGGCGGGGCGTCCGTGCGTCCCTTGGCGAGGATCGCCGCGTCCCCTGGCGAGGATCAACTTCGTCGGTCGCGGGGTTCGACGCGATTTTCCCGAGTTTTGGGCGCAGAATCGAGAAGTTGATCCGCGCACCCGCCTGAGGCCGCCGTCGAGCGCTGACCAGGCGGGGCGTCCGTGCGTCCCTCGGCAGGACCCATCGCCACCGGTGGACCCCCGGATGCGCTCATCGACGAGGCGCTGGTGAACGCCGACCGGGCGAACAGCGAGCTGCGCGACGTCGTCCGCGGGATATTGCCGGCCGCACTGACCGGGGCGGACTGGGGAGCCCTCGGCCGCCTCGGCCCGGCGACCAGCCCGGTGCCACGGACCGGTCGGCGCCGCCGATCCCGTCGTCGCGCACCCCGTACTCAGCGATTTCAACCCGGCGTGCATCCTGGGCGACTTGGCCGCTTTCCTCGTGCACCGCACCACTGACGCCGACATGTCCGAGGAGGAGTGCCTGTCGATCTTCGTCCTGGTCGACGCCTACCGGGAGGGCGACGCCCGGCGACGGTGGCCGCCGGTCTGCGCAATGCCGCGACCAGATCCTCCGCCCGCGCCGATGACCGCCCGAAATGGCGCGTCGCCGAGGGCGACGACATTCAGCTGACGCCGCACCCAGTTCCTACCGTGAACGGGCGGTAGCTCGATCAGTGCTTCTCGCAGGCGATGCCGTCTCTGTCCCGGTCACTCTTCTTATTGGCCTGATAGAGCGCATTGTCGCGCTTGAAGTTGGTCACCGGCCGGAACGACTTGCTGGTGCCCTTGTCGCGAGCGGTCGTGGTACCCACGCCGTGCGGGTAGACGCTGTTCAGCTGGCTGCAATTGGCGAAGACGCGTGGCTTCGCCGATGCATCGGCCGCGGGGGCGGCGACGGCGCCGAGGCAGAGAGCTGCGCCGAGTACGCCACTGACGATGGCGGCGGCGGAGGGACGGTGCATGTGCGTACTCGTTTCAGGTGCGGTGGCCCGTGGTGGCCGACGTGGCAACAATGGCATGCGGGCTGGTCCCGCATGCCGGGGACCGACGGCATCACCCGGTCGAGGCCAAGCCCGACGCCTTCGTGTCGGGATGCTCACGGAGAATCGCGAGTTCGGTTTCAGTGACGGGCCTTTCACTTGATCAAACCGCACCAGCGCGGCGAGATGTGAACGCCTGCGCCAGTCAGGGCACGATGACGAGGCGGTCCGGCGAGGTGGCCGCGTCGATCCACGCCTGTTCGACACCCGTCAGCGGCACGGCCCGAGCGTCGATCCGGAACCTGCCGGCGCCGACCTCCTGGGCCAGCGCAGGCAGTTCGGCCAGGATCTCGCCGGTGGACACCGCTCCCTGGCCGCTGCCGACGAGCTGCAAGCGCGCGGCCCGGAGCGCGGCCGACGGGATAGGGGAGGTCGCCCCGGCCACCGACCCGATCTGGATCCAGGTCAGCGGCTGCCCGTCGTCCCGGCGCGCCGGAATGATGGCGCCGAGCGCATCAGCAGTCGGCTGCCCCCAGACGTAGTCGATCACCACGTCTACGTCTGCGCCGGCCTCGCCCAGCGCGCGAGCGACCGTTGCCGGTTCGCCGCCGAGGTCGACGAGCGAGTCGGCGCCCAGTGCCGGGAGCGCGGACAACTTGGTGCGGTTGCGGCCGGCGGCGATCACGTGGTCGGCGCCGAGGCGCTTCGCGACCTGCACGGCGATCGAGCCGGCGTTCCCGGTCGCCCCGAGCACCAGAACCCTCTGGCCCGGCGGGAAATGAATTCGCCGCCGCAGGGCGATCCACGACGACGTCGCCGGATTCATCGCGGCGGCAACAAGAACTGGGTCGAGATCGTCCGGAAGCTCGACGCTGCGCCGGTTGTCGACGACGACCTGCTCCGCCATCGACCCGAGGTTGGTGTCCGGCAGGATGAAATACCGCATGGTGCCGTCCGCGGCTCGGCCGACGCCGTCGATACCGGGGATCAGTGGCAGGTCACCGGTGGAGGTGTAGTGCGATCCGTTGGCCTGCGACCGCACCCGCGGGTGCAGACCGGCAGCGAGAACGGTGAGCAGGACGTCGTCGTTCCCGGACGGTGTGGGCGCGGGGAACTGCTCGTACCGCGGTGGTCGGTCGAACGACGACACGACGGCTGCGTGCATGGCTGGTCTCCTAACATCGGTGGACGCATCCCCGGCGACCGGTATGGTTGGTGATACCAATCAAATATAGTTGGTATCACCAACTACTGCAAGAGGGGGGTGGTCACCGTGCAGCCGGATCCGGAGGAGGAGCTCGGGCCCAGTGGGCTCCTGGACGCCCTCGTCCGCGTCTCGTTCGAGGTGATAGGCCTGCTGACGAAATTGGCGGCCGACGAGGATCTCTCGCTGACCCAGCTGCGGGTACTGGCGATCCTGCGTGACAGGCAGCCCCGCATGGCCTTTCTGGCCGCGACGCTCGGGCTGGACCGCTCGACGATCACCGGGCTCATCGCCCGGGCGGAACAGCGTGGCCTGCTCGCACGTGTCGCGGCACCCGGCGACGGCCGGTCCGTGGAGGTCGTCCTCACCGACCACGGCCGGCAGCTCGCCACCCGCCTTCAGCGCCAGATGGCCCAAGCGGTCAACACTCTCACGGTCGGCCTGTCGTTTTCGGACCGAGAACGCCTGGCGGAGCTACTGCTTCACCTGCTCCCTCCGGAATGACAAACGTCAAGACGGCACGCAGCGCCGGTGTGACGACCCCTTCACATTGGCAAGGATCGATCTATGGACAACATCGCGACACTCAAGCCCTGACAGAACACCTACGCGGCGATCGCCAAGGTTTCGGTTCCGGAGCGAGGAGAGCGCGTTGACGAAGTCACCAAAGACCGGCAGCATCGTTGGTTTTGGGTAAACGCTAGCCTTTACCGATGAGATTCCTGCGATGGGTTGACCGCACGTCGGGCATGAGGTGCTTGCGATGGATCAACCGCAAGTTCGGGCCCATCTGGCTCGTACCCGTGATCGTACTGATCGTCAATGCCGCCGCCGTCCAAGGCGGTATACCCCTGCGAAACCTGTACATCAGACGCGGGCCGTATCCGTACGCCGAGGTTCTGACCGGGTTGCCGGTCGCACTCGGCATATTCGCCATCATCGTTGGCGCCCTCGGTGTCACTGGTGCCTTCTTGCTTCCGACGATCGACCGGCCATTGCGACAAGCGGACCGTAGCACGGTAGCGAGCTTGACGGCGCTATCGTACGGCATTGACGGTCTCATCTTGGGGGTCCTTCCACCCGCGCTCTACTCGTTCGGCGATTCGTATTCGTGGGCTTGGACCATTCTGATAGCCTTTGCGATCGTATCCAAGTCCATCATGCTTCACTACGCTTTGAATCGGTGGTCGGACTACTCCAGCGCACGGCGCGACATAGCAAAGTTCGCAACCAGAGCGCCGGCTCTGCAGTTGATTGCGGGGATTGCCATAGCGTTGCGAAGCTCTGCTCAGGCAGCCTCCGTACTCTTGGCAGCTTCCCTTCTACTACTGCCAATTACCATTGAGCTGCTGATGGTACTTACTGGGTCGCCGCGGGACCAGCCATCGACGACGACCGATCCTGCTCGTCCAAGACGGTTGAGGCGTTCTGACTACTCGCTCGCGCAAGCGTCACCCGGGAGCGAATCGAAAGCGCCAGTCGCCCAGCGACAAACTGTCACCGAAAAAGGTACGCAGCGGTTAAGGTTGTGGCGCTACGACTACACACTCGCAGTACCGGCGTCTGCAGCTGGAAAGAGTAATGACGGAGCCTTCCGCCAGGAACTGAGAGCGGGAAACAAGTAGGTGAGCGGGTCGAGCGGGGGCGGCGCTTGTTTCGCGTCACCGCATCCGGCGAATCGACACCCAGACCTGCCAGTCGAGCTGGATCGTGACGCGGTAGAGGTCGACAGCCAAGGCTTCCGCCGGGCAGGGGGACGCCTTGCTGGACGCGGTGGACTCGGTTGCGGAGATCCACAGGGCATTCCGAGCGGGCGGCCCAGTAGCGCGCGCCGGGGTCTGGGCTTACGGGCGAAGCGCCTGCGCCGTGGCCCCCGACGACTTACGGTCCACTGATGACGAAGATCAGGCGGTACGCGTCAGCGATCATGGTCGTCGGTGTGTTCGCTGGGTGCACGGGCGGAGTGACCGGCTCACCGGCGCCGGAGAAAGTTTCTCCCGCCCTATCCGCCGCACTGTCGAGGGTGCGCCCCGCTGCGCTGGGCGAGACGGGCGACTTCGAATTCGGCGACACGGCGCGGCTTCGGGAGCTGGCCGCCACCGAACCGAAGGTCTGGCGGCAGGAGACCTTCGCGGGTAGCGGGTCGCTCGCCGCCTACGGCCAGGTGATCAAAGACGGACTGGGCATCGACCTCACGACGGCCACCTCGGCCCTGACTGCTGGGTCTGCGCCGGCCGCCCTGGTGCTGATCACCGGCGGTCAGCATGCCGACGCGATCAAGGGGGCTGCGACGAAAGCCGGTTGGTCGGGCAGCGGCACCCTGACCCGGCCGCGCGATCTGTCGACGATGAACTCGGTCGGAGCCGGCCTCGCCATCTTTGCTCCGCAGATCCGGCCGCTCGGCTCTGACGTGGTGGTCGGCGGATTGACCGCAGACATGTCCCTCCTCGCGGAGTCGGGGGCGGGGGCGGACGGCGGCCCACTGATGACCTCTGCCACCAACTGTCTCGGCGATGTGGTCCTGGCGCAGGGGACCGGCTTCGGGACCCGGACCGATCCCTCGGCGAGCGCCGTCGGAGTGCGCGCGTCGTCGGGCAGGATCACCTCCGTCATCTGCCTGGAAGCGGGCGGCAGTGACCAGGCGACGGAGCTGGCCGGTCGGGTGCGAACCGAGCTCGCATCGGGTACGTCGGCCCGCAGTGGGCGACCGTGGAAGGAACTGCTACCCAATGCGGTGGTGGACCCGGTGGCTGGAACCCCGGCGATGGTCCGGATCACGTCGGACACCGCGAGCACGAACCCGCACCTGGTGCTCAGTCTGCTCGTCCAACGGGACCTGCCGGACGGGGAGTGACCACGAACGCAACCGACCAGCGGCCAATACCCGACCGCAGGCTACTGATGACCCCGGCGCGGCCACGAGCCCGTTTGCGGGGCTCGTGCCCGTCATGGATACGGCCGATTGTTTGACCGGACTATCGAATTCCTGAGCCGTTCACGTTTGCGCGGCCATCCGATGCGCCGGCCACGCCGCGTCCAGTGCTTCCAGGAGCCGTTGATAGGCCGTTGCGCCGCCGTCGGCATGACCGATACTGCGGTCGCCGACCCAGGCTGCCCTGCCACGCAGCGAGACCGAGTCCGTGGTCGTCTTGACTCCGGAACGCGCCGACTCGATCATCCTTCGAAGCGTTTCTCGGTCATCAGGCGGTGCTGCCTTCAGAGCTGTCAGACTGGGCGCCATGGCGTCGAGGATCGTCTTGTCGCCGATGACGGCGTGACCTCGCTGCTGAATGCGTTCGATCGCCGCGGTCAGCATGCGAATGGCCGCCGCGCGGTCGACGTCTTCTGCGGCTCCAAGCTCTCTTGCGGCTGCCAGTAGACCGCCCGCGATGAGAGCGGACAGCGTTGACGGGTTGGCAGCTGCAAAGGCGCCGGCCACCTGCTGAAGTATTACTGCGGGCGCGAGTGCCGTCGCGGGCGCGAGCTCACGGACGACCGCCGCTGCGCCGTCTGCCACCGTTATGCCGAGGTCTCCGTCTCCTATGGCGGCGTCGAGGTCGCGGAGTTCGTCGCGGGACGTTTCCAACAGAGGCAGCGCCTGGCGGAGGAGCTCGGAGAGCTGGTCGCCGTTCATCGGCGGAAAAATGGCGAGGAGGCGGGGGCTTCGATCAATTCGGCCAATTCCGAATCCAATTTCATCAGTGTCAGTGACGCTCCAGCCATCTCCAGGCTCGTGGCGTATTCACCTACGTAGGGTGCGAGGATGGTGACGCCGAGAGACTCGAGTCGATCGTGGACGCGGCGGTAGATGATGTACAGCTCCTCCAAGGGCGTTGCACCCATTCCGTTGACAAGCACCGTCACGGTGTCACCCGTGCTCAGGTGGTTGTCGGCACAAATCGCGTCCAGCATCCGGTCGGCGACCCGGTCGGCGGGTTCCAACGGGCCACGGTGGGGGCCGGGCTCGCCATGTATCCCGATTCCTATTTCCATCTCGCCTTCGGGCAGCTCGAACGTCGGCTTTCCCGCTGCCGGCAAGATCGAAGCAGACAGCCCCACGCCAACGCTTCGGCATGCCCGTGATGCAGCTTCGGCGAGTCGGGTCACCTCCTCCAAACTGTCGCCGCGTTCCGCGGCTGCTCCGGCGCACTTGTACGTCAAGACCAGGCCGCCGACCCCGCGGCGGCTACCTGCGCGCTCGGGTGGTGCACTCAGTACGTCGTCATGGACGATGACAGTCGCCGTGCTGATGTCAGCGGCTTCGGCAAGGTCTGCGGCCAGCTCGAAATTCAGGATGTCGCCTCCGTAGTTTCCGAACAGCAGCAGCACACCTCTACCCGAGTCGCTGGCCATAGTTGCGGCCAGGACTTGCTGTGGGGACGGCGAGGAGAAGACGCCGCCGATTGCAGCGCCGGACAGCAAGCCCTTGCCAACGTAACCGACGAACAGGGGCAGGTGTCCTGACCCACCGCCTGTGACGATGCCGACCCGGCCTCCTGGCGCGTCGGTGCGAACCAGTGCCCTTTGGTCGGGTGAAACCGACCGAAGTTCACCAGGGTGCGCCTTGAGTATTCCGTCGATGAACTCATCGACGAAGTCTTCTGGCCGGTTGATCAACTTCCTCATCACATTTGTCCTCCTGGATCCGAATCTTGGCAGGGGTGGCGGAACCGGCACCGCCCGAGACCACGCCGGCCAAGCCATGGGGGAAGCTGGCTGGCCCATGACCGTCGGTGCAGTGACCGGCGAGCGTTCGCCTCCCACTCCGCTGGTACGGCGGTTCGAGGCGCCAGCACTGCTGGCAGCGTGCTCACGCGTTTCTAGACGCTGTGGGTGAGGCTGGGCGCCAGCTGCAATCCCCCGCCCGTTCCGGCTGGTTCTGCCAATCGACCCTGAGGCGATCCTTGCCTGCACGCCAGCCGAACTCGGCGGTCGGCTGCGACATCACGGGTCGAGCCCTCTGCTGCCTATTTGGGAAGAGGAGTGGTGACCGGCCGCGGTGTCCGGCAGCACCGGGCAATCGTTTGGCGACATCTTCGGCTCCTCGGCAATCGTTTACCGGTCCCGACATTGGTACCATCCGGCGACATAACTGGCAAGGGTCATCGGAGGGGGTCCTGTGATTCGCAACGATCCCCGCCGAGCGACCATCCACGACGTGGCCCGGCTGGCCGGCGTGTCGACCGCCTCTGTTTCGCGGGCCCTATCCGGTGCGCGCAAGGTGCGTCCCGATGTCGCTGCGAAGGTGCGGGATGCGGCCACGGCGCTGGGCTATGCCCCGGACGAAGTTGGTCGATCGCTACGCAAACGCGAGACCCGGACGGTGGGCCTCGTCGTCGCCGATATAACCAACCCGTTCTTTCCGGCGTTGGTGCAGGCGGTTGCGGCGGGTCTTCACGCCGCCGGTTTCGGCCTACTGCTCGCCAATGCCTCCGACGATCCGGTACTCGAGTTGGAGAGCGTTCGACTACTCCTGGCCCGGCGGGTAGATGCCCTGCTCATCACGCCGTGCCACCGGCAACGCAGCCGTGCAGCGGTGCTGGAGGCAACCCAGCAGATCCCGACTGTGCAGCTGGACCGATTCGCCTCAGCGGCAGCGGACTACATCGGGATGGACCACGACGCCGCCGTCCGGGATGTGTTGGACCACTTGTCGGCCACGGGCCGCACACGCCCGGCCATGATCGCTTCCGATCCGCAGGTGTCCACGGCCTGGGAACGGCAGAACGCATACCTTCGGCGGTCGCCTTCGATGGACCCTTCGGCACCGGAACGTCTGCTGGTCGGGACGTTCAGTTTCGACTGGGGCCGTCTGGCTGCGGCTGAAATGCTGCGGCGCTGGCCGCAGACCGACGCCCTGCTGTGTGCGAACGATCTGGTGGCCCTAGGTGCGATCGAGCAGCTCGGAAGGATGGGGGTGAAGGTTCCGGCCGACGTCGCCGTGGTCGGATTCGACGACACGATGTTCGCAATCCTGAAGAGACCCAGCCTGACCAGTGTCCGGCAGCCGCTTGCAGAGATGGCCCGGGTCGCGGTGGATCTGGTCACTGGCAATGAGTCCCGTGACCGGCCGATACGGGAAAAGTTTGCCGCGACCCTCCAAGCCCGTGACTCGACCGCAGCGGCTGGCTGAGCGGCAATCACGACCCAGCGGGGTGAGCTCAGCGGCTTCGCGAGCCCGAAGGCGTTTGGTAACAAGTGTGAACCGACCCCTTGCCGGACACTCGGACCTATGTTAGAACGGTCCGGTAAACGATTGCCCGGCAGTGTTGCCGCGCTGGACCGATGAGTCTGCCAAGCCTCGCGCGATCACGACCGAGCCATCCCTGACCGACCGGTGACTGTCAACGGTCGATGATCGAGGAGGTAACCGCGTGAATGTCCACGAACCGGTTGTCGCGGGTCGAACTCCGCTGAACCGAAGCATTTCCTCCGCTGAGCCCGAGGGGTTCGTGACCAGGCCCCGGCGGGCGACGCGTGGCCGCGCACGCGGTCTCACCGCGGCGGCGGCTGCGGTGTCGGTGATGGTCGCCGCAGGGTGTTCAAGTTCCTCCACCACGAGCGCTGCGCCGTCGTCCACGGCCATCACCGGTGCTGCTGCATCCAGTGTCACGCCGTGGGCGGCTTCGGGTCAGGCCCCGGATACCACATTGACGATCTGCCTCTTCGCGGGCCCTGAGTTGGAGTCGCTGCGGAAGCTCTCACCGCAGTTCACTACCCTCAGCCAGGGGAAGATCAAATTCAGTTTTGTTCCGATTCCGACGAGCCAGTCGAATCAGGGGACGCTCACCCAGTTGAGGTCGGGCTCCTCGTCCTGCGACCTGGTCGACCAGAGCAGTACGAACGCCGGTCTGATCAATCAGTATCTGGAACCGTTGGACCCGTACATGAAGAAGTCGACCTTGTTCAATGCGTCGGCTTACAACCTGAAGGATTTCCCGGCCGGCCTGCTCGCGTTGTCCTCGACCACTGACGGGCTGGTGTCGCTGCCCTACGGCAGTGATACGCCGTTGTTGATGTACCGCAAGGACCTGATGCAGAAGTGGGGGATCCAGGTGCCGGCCCCGCCGGCCGCCTGGTCCTGGGATCAGATGTACGCGGCGTTCAAGACCATTCAGGAGAAGATCAAAGCGGGACAGGCCTACGGCACCCAGTACCCGATCGCTGTTGGAGGTGCCAGCAGTGTCTCCGGTGCGATCTTCGCCCTGCAGGCGATGTGGTCAGCAGGGGGAGACCCGTTGAAGGCAGACGGCACGGGCACCGACTTCAATACACCTGCGGTCATCGACGGTCTGCAGCGGTCCGTCGGTTTGTCAACGACGCTCAAGGCGACCTCGCCGGGCACCGCCAGCTATGACTACGCCGAGTTGCAGACCGCATTGCAGCAGGGCAGGACCCCGATGGCAATCGAATGGAACGCGGCCGCCGCAGACCTCGACGACGCCAAGAAGTCGCCGAAGACGGCCGGCAACATGGCGTATGGCATGCTGCCCTACGCGGGCCCGATGGGTGCCAAGCAGCCGCGGTCGTTCCTGAGCACGCACGCCCTGGCGATCAACAAGGCGAGCAAGAACAAGGACGCTGCCTTCGAGTTCACGGTGTGGTACACCAGCAAAGAGGTTGCGCGGCAGTACGTTGCCTCGGGCGCGGATAGTTCCGGACGCAGTTCTCTCTTGGGTGACCCATCGTTTGCCAAGACACAACCCCAACTCGTTGCGTTGAACGAATCGCTCGCCCTGGCTCATGCGCTGCCTACCGGTCCGTACCTGCCGGACATGCTGACCGGTGTCATCGGGCCGAACAGCAACGCCGCCTACGCCGGTACGACCCCCACAGCGCAGGCGGTGGCAAAGATGCAGACCGCCGCGGAGGCGCTCTTGAAGAAGGCTGGGAAGTGATTGCATGGTAGCGGACCTCGCCGAGCCCGATCAGTCGAGTTCCCGGATTCCACTGGTCGGCTTGGCGCGGTCCCGGCGGAGGCGCACGGCGCTGCTGTTCGGCCTGCCGGCGTTCGTCCTGCTGGGAATTCTGATCGGGTGGCCCGTGCTGGACGGATTCCTGATCAGCCTTCAGCGGATCACTCCGACGGCTGCGCCAGGTTGGATCGGCATCGCGAACTACAAGGCGGTGCTCACCGACGGTGTTTTCTGGGACACAGTCAGGGTCACGCTCATCTTCTCCGTGATCTGCCTGGTCATCGAGTTCAGCATCGGCCTGGCCCTCGCGCTGATGTTGGCCAGGGTCGTGCGCGGAGCGGGAGTCATCCGCACGCTGATCCTGATCCCGGTCATGCTCACGCCGGCGGTTGCGGCCATCAACTTCCGGGTCATGCTGAACTACGATTACGGTTTGATCAACTACCTTCTCGAGCACGTGGGTTTCAAGTCACATGCATGGGTGTCCGAGGGTGGTATCGGGCCGATGTTGGCCTTGATCATGACCGACGTGTGGCGCAGCACGCCATTCTTCGTGCTGGTGTTGAGCTCAGGTCTACTGGCCCTTCCGCAGGACGCCATCGAGGCAGCCGACATCGACGGGGCGAGTACGTGGCGGCGCTTGACGCTGGTCAAGATGCCCCTGCTGTTCCCTCTGGTGCTGGTCACGATCCTATTCCGGATCATCGACCTGTTCCGCACGTTCGACATCGTGTACGTCCTGACGCAGGGCGGCCCGGGCACGGCTACAACGGTGACGAGTCTGCAGGTCTACAACGACCTGACTGTCGGAAACTTTACCAGTTACGCCTCCACCGAAGCCATGGTGTTCCTCGTCCTGACCCTTGTTGTAAGCGTCTTCCTGATTCGGATACTCCGACGCCAGGATTGACCGGCACGTGGCGCGGCAGCCCGTTTCGGTGGTGAAGAAGAAGGAGATGACATCGGTGTCAGCAAGTGTTTCGCCAGCGGCCCCCCGCGGAGCGCGGAGCAAGACCGCGGCAGGGCCGACTCTTGCCGCCAGCAAGGTGGAGCAGCAGACTGGTCTGCGCCGCCTACCCGCCAGGCGCCGGTGGGGCTTGGGGTTGACCTACGCGACCCTGATCCTTTGGATCGTGGTCTCTCTGGCGCCCGTGGTGTGGGCCGTTCTGCAATCATTCAAGAAACCACCGGACATCTTCGCAATCCCGCCCAAGTGGCTGTTCAGCCCCACTCTGGAGAACTTCCGGAACCTGTTCTCACAAACGGGGTCGGCGTTCTTGCGGTACCTGCTGGACAGTCTGGTCGTCACGATCGGCACCGTGGTCGTGACGTTGGCCGTCAGCCTGCCCGCTGCGTATGCCCTGGCCTTTCTGCCGCTCCGCCACCGGTTCTGGCCGGTTGTGCTCCTGCTGGCCGCGATGCTTCCGCCCATCGTGTTGCTCGTCCCGCTTTTTCTGTTCTGGCAAGACCTGCACCTGATCGACAGTCTGTTGGCATTGGTGCTGACCTACTCGGCGCTCAATGCACCGTTCTCGGTATGGTTGCTCCGTGGGTTCATGATCCAAGTGCCCTCGGCGTTGCTGGACGCCGGCCGTATCGACGGCGCCGGGGAAGTTCGGCTGCTGAGCACGATCGTCATGCCGGTCATCCGATCAGGCGTCGCATCTGCCTGCGTTTTCATCGTTATCTTCGCTTGGAACGAATTGCTGTTCTCCAGCATCCTGACCACCACCAACCGCACCGCGGCATCGGGCATCGTGGCCACGCTCATCACCGATCGGGCTATGGACTGGGGGACTCTCTACGCCGCGGCCACGCTGGTGGTAGCGCCCATCCTGCTTTTCACCTTCGGCGTGCGAAAGCACTTCGTCCGCGGCTTCACCATGGGCGCTGTGAAAGGGTGAACAACGCACTGACCACTATCACTTCGATCGACGGGAAGCCATGAGAACTATAGAGCAGTCGGACATCGATCACTGGCATGAGCACGGATTCGTGATCATCGAGAATGTTCTCGGGCCCGAGGAACTTGAAGGCAGCCTTCGGGACTTCAACCGGTACATGCCGAACTGGGACGAGTATTCTGCCCGAAAACCCCTTTACGCCAGCTTGGCCGCGAATTCGCCGCAGGCTTCGGTGGGCTGGGTGAGACACGAATTTCCCTATGAGGGTGAAGAACTCAACGCCATCGCCGTCCATCCATTCCTGGTGGCGTTCGCCGAGCGGCTGCTGGGCCGGAAGGAGATTGCTCTGAGCCATGGGGCGATCGTCGGCAAGTACGCAGCCGGCGCCGACTATGATCAGGAACTGCACGGTGACTTCAGTAACAACACGCTCGTGTACCCGCGGAGCGAGCCCGAGTATTCCGACATTCCGATGATCGTCTACCACACCGACGTGACCGTCGACCTCGGCCCGACCTACGTCGTGTCCAAGCAGCACACCCGCCACCTACCACCCAAGGGCGGGCGGTTCTACTCGCGTGCGGAGTTCCCCGAGCTCTACGAAATGGAACAGCCCGCCACTCTTCCGGCCGGGTCGGCCCTGATCTATTCGATGACCACTCTGCATCGGGGTTCAGCGATGAAGGCTTCCGCTGGTGTCCGCTTCTCGCAGTTCGTGGCCTTCCATGCGGCGGGCGTACCGTGGCTGGGTTCCGCCAGCTTCCAGGGGGCGGGCGGGAAGCCGGAAATGGACCGGTTCCTGCTTCAGGCTTCTCCGCGAGAACGAGTCCTGGTTGGTTTCCCAGCGCCGGGTGACCCCTACTGGAATCAGGAAACCTTGGCCGGTGTGGCCGCCCGCTACCCGGACATGGACTTGCAGCCCTACCTGGCCGCGGCGCCTCACTGACATCGGCCGGGTGCCCCCGGCAGGTAGAGCACGCGTGCCGCTCATTGAACGACGCCGCGGCAGGACGCGCCAAACGACCGAACCACCACCAATCTGTAGGACGAGAGGTCATCTCTGTGTTGAGCGACTCCCATCGATCACCCCGGCCGTCCCTCCGGCTGGACGGACCGACCTGGCTGGGTGCCAATTTCTGGTCGCGAGCCGGGGGACCATTAATGTGGCGGAACTACGATCGGAAACTGGTGCGGTCGGAACTGGCAGTGCTCGGTGAGCACGGCGTCGATCTGACCCGCTCTTTCCTCTACTGGCCGGACTTCCATCCGGTGGAAGACCAGGTCGACGAGGAGATGGTCCAGCGCTTTGCCGATTTCCTCGACCTGCATGAGCAGCTGGGGATGCGCACGGTCCCCACGTTCATCGTCGGCCACATGTCAGGCGCCAACTGGGACCCGGCATGGCGTGGCGGCCGAGACCTGTACCGCGATGTCACGATGGTCGAACGCCAAGCCTGGTTCATCAAGGAGATGACGACCAGGTACGCCGCGTCCCCGTCGATCGCCGGATGGCTGATCAGTAACGAGATGCCAATTTACGGTGGCGGCGGCGGACCCATGGGCGACCCGGCTGAGCAAGCCGATCACCGGGACGTCGCGGCGTGGGCACGGCTGATGCTGCTGGCGGTCAAGGCCGGAGGAGCAACCCAGCCCGCGTCGATCGGTGACGGGGCGTGGGGACTGGAAACGTCTGGGACGGACAACGGGTATCGTCTGACCGATCTCGCTGCCAGCGAGGACTTCCTCGGCCCGCACACGTACCCATTCAGTGATGACGCTATCCGCCAGCACCTGACGGCCGCCTTCATCTGTGAACTCTGTACCGCGTTCGGCCGGCCGGTGATACTCGAAGAGTTCGGTCTATCAACGGACTTCGTGTCCGATGAAGGCGCCGCCGACTACTACCGCTCCGTCCTCTACTCGACGCTGGTGTCCGGTGCGACGGGGTGGATGGCCTGGAACAACACCGACTTCGACCTACCCGAACAAGACCCCTACCGCCACCACCCGTTTGAGCTCCACTTCGGCATCACTGACATCCACGGGCGCCCGAAAACGCCGCTGATCGAGCTCCGTGGATTCCGGCAGACGCTCCGGAGCATCGGGGCGGAGGCCTGCTCTCGGCCCAGCAGCAGCACGGCGATCATGGTCAGCTCCTACATGGATGCCGACTACCCTTTCATCAACCCCACTGACCGGGTCATGGTCCACGACGCCGTGTTTCAGGCATATATCTCGGCCCGCCTCGCCGATCTCGCACCGTCACTGGTCCGGGAGATCGGGGCGAAATTGACGGTCTCTCTGGTGATCGTGCCGTCGGCGAAGGCGCTGACCGCACCAACCTGGACGTCGTTGGAGGCCGCGGCAGCGGCGGGAAGCACTGTGTTTGTCAGCTACTCGGCGGGGGAGACCTTCGGGCAGCGCGGACCATGGCACCCATTCCTGGACGAGTTTTTCGGTGTCCGCAAACTGTTGCGGTATGGCTTGGCCAATCCCATCGAGGACGAGACAGTGCGTTGGACATTCGCCGAAGCCCTTGGCGACCTGCCCCAGGGGACGGAACTGGAGTTCACCGCTTCCGGTACCCGGGACGGCAGGGTGTTCCTGCCAGTAGAGCCGGTTGCTGCACGGGTCGTGGCCACCGATGTCAAGGGGCGACCTGCGTTGCTGTGTCGGCAGGTCGGTGACGGTCAGATCTTCCTTTCCACCTATCCGTTGGAATACCTCGCCGCCCGCACCCCGGACGTCAACCCCGACGACACTGTCCGTTTGTACGCGGCGCTGGCGGCCGCCGCGGGTATCGAGCCCACCGTTCGGGCCAGTGACCGTAGGGTGATGTGCGACGAACTGGTCAACGACGATGGCCGGCGGTTCACCGTCGTCATCAGCCTGGCGCCCGAGGCTGTCGACGTTAAATTGACCGTTGCGGCCGGAGCGACGTTGACCGAGCTCGCCGGATCGCCCTCTGGCAACGACATCAAGCTGGAGCCCTTTGGCGTTGCCGTCCTCCAGATCCACCAGTGAACAGACTTCCGACAACACCCGAGTAGAACGGACCCGCATGAGCTACGTCGCCTCGCCCACCCGATACGACGCGATGCCTTACCGGCGAGTGGGCCGCTCGGGTCTCACCCTGCCGGCAGTGTCGCTGGGCCTTTGGCACAACTTCGGCGACGACCGTCCCACGGAGCACCAGCGGGCAATTCTGCGGACGGCGTTCGACCTCGGTGTCACCCACTTCGACCTGGCCAACAATTATGGCCCGCCCTACGGATCTGCCGAAGCGAACCTGGGACGGCATTTGGCCACTGACTTCAAGGCACACCGGGACGAACTGATCATCTCCACCAAGGCTGGGTGGGGCATGTGGTCGGGCCCGTACGGGGACGGCGGCTCACGTAAGTATCTGACTGCAAGCCTCGATCAAAGTTTGCGACGGCTCGGAGTGGACTACGTCGACATCTTCTACTCGCACCGGGCCGACCCGAACACCCCGGTCGAGGAGACGATGCGGGCGCTGGCCCGCGCTGTTGATCAGGGCAAGGCGCTGTACGTGGGGATCTCATCGTATTCTCCCGAACGAACCGCAACTGCCGTGGCCGTCTTGCGCGACCTGGGGACACCGCTGCTCATCCATCAGCCGAATTATTCCATGCTCAATCGGTGGATCGAGCGGGGCCTGCTGGACACCCTGGCCGACACCGGCGTCGGATGCATCGCATTCTCACCACTTGCGCAGGGAATGCTGACGGACCGCTACGTCGACGGTATTCCCGCCGGCTCGCGGGCAACGCAGGACAAGTCTCTCGGTAGGCAATTGGTCACGCCCGCGGTGCTGGCGAGCATCAACGGTTTGAGTCAGATTGCCCGCCAGCGGGACCAGTCGCTGGCCCAGATGGCGATCGCCTGGGCCCTGCGGGATGATCGGGTCACGTCCGCGCTGGTCGGTGCCAGCAGCGAATCCCAGCTCGAGGAGAGTGTTGCTGCGCTGAACAATACTAACTTCAGCGCCGATGAACTCACCCGGATCGACGAGTTCGCCGTTGATTCCGACGTGGATCTGTGGGCGGAGTCAACATCGCTGTAAGGCTTTCTAGTGCATTGCAGGATGACGCCATGACGGGATCGCCGAAGTCGCGATCCGCAAACATCGCTGGGCAGCTATCACCCCTTACGAAGACCGTCGGGAAACAATCGTCGATTGGACACAGCTTGACCATCTCACCGATGCTGCGTATGAACAGTGGCGCAATGATCCCGCAAGTGGGTTTCGGCGTCGTCCAGATTCCGCAGAACGAGACCCAGGCGGCTGTCAAGGCAGCACTCGATGTCGGGTACCGCATGATCGACACCGCTCAGGGTTACGGGAACGAGGAAGGCGTCGGTGCGGCTGTTCGTAGTAGTACCGTCCCTCGTGACGACTTGTTCATCACCACCAAGCTGACCAACAGCGAACAAGGGTACGCCAAGGCGCTGAGCGCGTTTGCTGCCAGCATGCGCAAACTCGACACCGACACACTCGACCTATTCTTGATACATTGGCCGTTGCCAGCATTCGACCTGTACGTTGAGACGTGGCGCGCTCTGGAGGAGCTCCGACGAAGCGGAAAGGTCCGCTCGATCGGCGTATCGAATTTCACGGTCGATCACTTGGAACGACTGCGGAACGAGACGGACACTGTTCCGGCGGTGAACCAAATCGAACTGCACCCCCAGTTCCCACAGGACGAACTGCGCGCCTACCACGCCGAACATGGCATCTTGACCCAGGCCTGGGGCCCTATTGGGCAAGGCAAAGGTTTGCTCGATCATCCGGTCATCACGGAGTTGGCGGCGGACAAAGGCAGGACACCCGCTCAGGTGGTTCTGCGGTGGCACATCCAGCTGCGAAACATCGTGATCCCCAAGTCCGTGACGCCAAGCCGCATACGGGAAAATCTTGATATCTTCACCTTCGAGCTCGACGAAGACGACATGCAGAGGATTGCGGGTCTCAAGCCCAGCCGCCGACTCGGACCCGATCCGGCGATGTTCTCGGCGAGATGACCGACCGTCGGGACGAGGTACCTATGAATACTGCAGCTCTCAGCGGAGGGCGGCGGCTGCGACCGGGGCAGTCAGCACAACTGTGGCTCGTGGACATCGCGACGGGCCAGTCGGATCTGTTGATGTCATCCGACCAGCAATTGTTCGAATCTCCCAACTGGCATCCATCCGGTAGTTGGATCGTGGTCAACGCCGGCGGAAATCTGTTCCGCTTGCCAGTAGACCGGGACGGGGCCGGCATGGAGCCCATTCTCACTGACGGCCTGCCCGAGCTCAACAACGACCACCTGATATCACCAGACGGCACAAGGCATTACGTATCCGCGCTGGATGGACACATCTGGCAGCTTCACTGGAACGGTGGAAGAGCGGAGCAGGTCACCGCGGCCAAGAGCCCGGACAGGCAATTCCGCCACTACCTGCACGGTATCTCGCCGGATGGAGAATGCATCGCCTATGTCGGAACCGAGAGGCGTGGCGCGGATCCCGCCGGCACTCGGTCGCTGTGGATCCGCAACATCCAGACCGGTGACGACGAAATGCTAGGGACGGGCTTCTCGCCGGCGGACGGCCCTGAGTTCTCTCCGGACGGAAAATTCGTTTACTTCAACTCCGAATTCAACTCGACGGTACCAGGCCACGCTCAGATATTTCGAAGCGACCTCAGCGGCGGGTCCATCGTACAACTATCCTTCGACGAACGCGTCAACTGGTTTCCTCACGTGTCACCCGACAACGCACATGTTGCCTATCTAAGCTTCCCTGTCGGGACCGTTGGACATCCACCCGACGAATCGGTCGTAATTCGTCTCTTCGAATTCACGACTCGGCAGACGCGGGATCTGGTCAATCTGGACGGGGGACAAGGCACGCTGAATGTCAATAGCTGGTCGCCCGATTCGACCAAACTTGCCTATGTCGCGTATCCCTTCGCCCAGTAGCGCGCGGGGCATGACAGTGCTCCAATGCCGCGATGCCGGACCGACAGTGGCCAGCGACGTGCGCATGCTCACCGAGTGGCTCGACCGCATCATCGACGCTCGTCAGGCACATCCGGACGGCCCGGCGACCCCGCCTTGGTGACCCCCGGCCCTTCAGGCGCCGCCGCAGTGTGGGTCATCCTGGCCGCCCGTCACGCCGCCTGTGTCAGCAGGTTGCCGCCTGAAGTGCTGCCCAGGTCTTCGCACCGACGGAGCTGTCCGCTGGGAGGCCGTGCTCTGCTTGGAATCGAGCGACGGCCGCCCTGGTGTCGCTCGAGTAGGTTCCCCAGGCGGCCGAACCGGCGTCGATGTCGTCCATCCCGTAATTCAGGTGCCCGAGTATTCTTTGCAGCTCACCCACCCACACCGACGTCTGACCGGGGGTGACGATCGTCGCCAGCATCCCGGTGGAGGCAGGGCAGAGGCAGCTGATGAATTCGTTCGAACCCGGCGAGGTGCTTCGGATGAATGCATCTGCCGGACTGGCGAGTCGGGTGGCGCACGCATCGTAGGGGGATGCGAAGCCACCCACGTAGAGCACGAATGCACCGGTCGTCCCGGTGAAGATGGGACAGCCCGAGGTCGTCTGCGTCCACTGCGCGTCCTCCGGGAGCACTCCCCCTGCTCGGATCTCCGCAATCCTTGCCTCGTAGTCCCTCACATCCACATCGGACGCGACCTGGACGATGTAACCGGTGTTGCAGACCACAGCGGCGCTCGGCCCGCCCATCGGGTCGAGCGCTGGGGCGATCGTCGACGGTTCCGGCGGCGGGTCCATCACCGACGTGTCCAGCGGAGGAGTCGGCGCCTCGACAGACGTGGTAGCCGTTTGCGTCACGGTCAGCGTGACCGGAGCCGGAGCCGGCGCCGGAGCCGGAGAAGGAGCAGCAAGGGGCGCCGGCAGTGGCCGCACGCCATACCCCGTACTCGACGGAATCAGCACTGGCGTGGGAACCGGAGGTGCAGCTCGGTCTGCGCCCGTGGGTCTGCCCACGAGGACCACGGCAATGCCGGCGATCAGCAGCACGACAATGCTGGCCGCGCCGAACACGATCCATTGCCGCGTCCGTTGACGGGACCTCGGCGGTAGCTCCCGTGCGACCGGAGCTCCGAAGGGCACCGATCCCAGAACGGGCGACGAATAACCACCCGGCCTGTTCGACCAACCAGAGGTTCCTTCACTTGCGCCACGGGCGCCATTCAGGTTGGCCCCGCAGTTGACGCATAATCTGGCGAACTGGTTGATGGCTCCCCACGCGCTACAGCTTGACACGGCAATCTCCTCGCTACCCGGTCACTTCGGTTGTGGCAAACGTTTCTGGACTGTTGGATCCGACGATGACGGCCTGATGATCCCGGTGGCTCCGCCATTTCGTGCATCGGCCTCCGAGATCGTCAACTTGCCGTTCTGGGCGACTTCCCACTGATAGGGGTCCTGCCCGGAAGGAATATCCGAGATGCGAAGGTTGTAGCATTCAACTGGTTTCCGGCCCGCTGGAGACCCAACCGAATCAATCGTAGAGTGCTATTTTGCGCTGGGAGATCACAAACCCCGCTCCGTCGGTTCCCATGCACTTGATACCCGACTTCGTCGATAAGCAGGTGATTCCGGCAAAGGTCAACGACTGACCGAAAGGAAGTACCGCGAGGCCGGCTCCGACTGGGCCGACCGTACAGACGGCGGGAGCGTGCGCACCCTCGGCCGAGCTGACCTCGACGCTGTCTCCCGCACCGCAAGCACCGCCCGACAGGCCGGCCGGGCCCTTGTACAGATGCTCAGAAATGCTGCACACAGCTTTGTTTCCGTAGTTCGGGTAATCCTCATACATCTTGCAGTTGATGTTCCCGGACGGTGAGGTGAACGTCGCGGCGATCTGGGTCGGCCTGTCCTGATAGTTCGACAAATCAGCTGGAGTGCCTGCTGAAACCGGACCGTCGATCGCTGGATCTTCTCCCGTGCCGACGCCGGGGGCAGCAGCGATGGTGGTCGAAGCGTCGCCTGGAGCTGCTGTGGGGCTGGCGGACGACGTAGCCGCGCCGGAGCAAGGGTTGTGCAGCAGGCTGGTGGGCCGAGCGCCGGACCGGTCTGCCGTCGGCAGGCCGCAGCCCGTCAGGGACACGGAGTCGTCGGTCACGTCCCACGTCTCCCAGGCGGCAGGTGCGAGCGCCGGTGCCAGTCCGCCATCGGTGAAGAGCTTGACGGTCGTCAGGAGGAAATGGCCGTCTTCGAGAGACGTGAGGTAGAAGTCGCCTTCGCCGTAGAGGTTGGTACTCAGGGTGTTGATCTTGCCGGGCGAGACGCTGAAGATGGCGGCGAACGAGACGTGACCGCCAGGCACCCCGGACAAGCTGCACACGGAAGTCCCACCTGCGCTGGCGCACTCGAGGTTCGCGTTGCTGCCGAAGTACCGGAAGGTCTTCTGGGCAACGACCCGGTTAGAAATCTCCTCGGTGACGACCGTGCTCTCGGTGTCCCGGCTCTCGACCTTGATCTCCATGCCGCCGCTGAGGCTTTCGTGCGCCAGCTCGACGCAGGTGGAGCTGGACGGGCAAACATCGATCGAGGCCAGAGGCGTGATCGGAGTACTTGGCGTCCCGGACGGAGTCAGCGTGCGGGCACTTGGCGTCGACGGGGTCACCGAGGTACGCCCGCCTAGCGAGGTGACGGTCGGCGTGCTTGGCGTCGCGGAGGGAGTGGTAGCGCTCGACCTCAGCACGGACTCGGTAGTCGTCACAGTCGACCGGACAATGGTTGCGACACTTTCCGAGCTGCGCGCCGTCGTGATGGCCGCGCCATTCCCGGCGACCTCGCTGGTCACGGAATTGGCGGCCGGAATCGCAGGGCCGGCCTGGTCGTTGCAAGCGCTCAGCAGCATGGTGATGGTGATTCCGGCAGCTAGGCGTGCTGCGCCCAGTAGGCCAGATTTTTTCAGCCTGCTGTGCACGTCGATCTCCCGGTTCAGGTCAAGGTGAAGCACGAAACGCCTCTGCCGCATCTCGTTGCTGCCAAGCATCCCGACGGGTCGTAGCGATCTTTGCCTGTAAGAGAAGATCTACTCCACGGTGGAGCACAACCACTCCGAAGGGAGTTCGGGCGTCACGATCTGCGCTGCTTCAGGCTCGATGTGGGCTCGGACCACGGTGAAAGTGTCATCACAAGCGTTGATGTCCTGCTTCCTCCGGTGGCACGGCGTGGCTCCTTCGACTCCCTCACCAGCAGAGGCGGCGCACGATGCGTCGAAGTCTCTGTGCAACACCGTTATCGGCTGTTACGGTCCCGGGCACTGGCAGCAAGTGAAGTCACGATCTGTTCGTTGGTGCTGCAGCGGTCAGTCGATGAGCCGGGCTTGCCTGACTCGCAGGCGGCTAGTCAGCGGTTACCAAGTCTCGATTGTCGTACCCACCCGCAGCTCGACAGGCATCGCCAGGACCCGATGAGGCTTACCCCTACGACTCCAATCGGCCGATGTCCTGTCCAGAAAGGATACCTGTGGCTAATCCACACCTCCGCAAACCAGCAGTCTCGCCTGGGAGCTACGACTACAGCGCGGACTACTTACCTGACGTAGGCGCGGAGCTGCCGACGTACCCTGTGGACGACGAGGTCACCGACCTGCAGAGCTACTCGGTGGACGACGAGGTCACCGATCTGCTACAGGACGGCTCTTGGGAGTACCCGCCGCCATACTTCACGGATTCGGCCGTGTTGATCCGGTTCTGGGAGAGGGTGCCGGTATCGGACACCTTGCTGGAGCGATTCTCCCTCAACTACACCGCCCAGCGACGAATCTGGGTGCAGGCCCAAATTGCCGTATGGGATCGAGCCAATCCCCGTCCGCCCGAGAAGACCGGCTTCGGTGCGAAGCAGTCGCAGGAAAATCTGACAGCCTGGACTCAGGCTCGCGCGGCGGAGTCGGCTCGCGTGGCGGCGCTCAAATCGCCGAGCATCGCCGAGAACGACGTTCGGATCGTGGCCCGCAGTGCTCAGATGTACCGGTCAGCAACGCTTTTCAGCTATGGCGACCAGGAGAAGAAGCGCCAAGTTCTGGCGCACCCGGTGGTTATCGGGCCGTGGAATCTGGGCACGCTGGAAGACTTCAGCAAAAAGTGGCTTTTGGACAAAATACCGGCAACGGCCTTCAAGGATCTGACTCGGCACATGCCGGACAAGCTGGACGAAATGGTGACCGAGCAGGGCAATACCGTCAAGGCAATAACGGGCTTGCAAATGGAGGTCTACCGCATGTCTCTAATGCAGAACAGCACTCCGGCGGTGTACGCCGCGGAGGCGGCCAAACATGGTTGGTGATTACTTATCGTGTGGTGAAAGTACGTGCGACCGCACCGACGACTGTACCCGTACGCCGAGCAGGTGACCGTGGAACATACCGGCGGACCGTCCATATACCTGCTGGTAAGCCCTTCAATCGATGTCGACTCCACCGAAGGAAGCAACAATGATGATCTTGGTAGTTCTGTTCGCCGCAGTCGTGTGTGTTCTCCTAGTAATTGCCGTCATCTCCTTCAAAATCGCTGTCTTTGTCCTCGGGATCGTGCTGGTGGTGCTCGCCGTCGCTCTGGTAGCGGCCCCGCTGATCGCCGTCGTCGCTTTGCTGGTGCAGTCCGGTCGACTGTCGATCGGCTCCAGCCGGGCGCGCCGGCTCCGCAGCTACCGGTTCGGTGTCCTCGCGGCCGCCGGTGTTGGATTCATCGCCTTCGACGTTGCCTGGATAACGCATTCGCTGCACTGGTCGCAGGTTCCGCTGCTGGCGTACCTCCTCATCGGCGGGGTGGCCGGCGGCGCCTTGGCGATGCTGCAGGACCCGGTCACCCCATGGCAGGAGACCCCGGTCCGCGCCCTGACCAGCGACGAGGGAAAGTGAGAGTTCGCGGAGGCGATTTGCACGAGTAAATCTGCGGGCTTGCCCAGCCATCGCGGGCCGCGCCGGCATCGGATGTTGGCAAGGGGCATCGCCGCCTGGCGATCGCGTCGCGTCCCTGAAACGATGAGGCGTGAGCGATTTCGAGGTTGTCGTCGGCGCGGGCACCTTTCGAGCGCCTGAGGGTGCGGCTGTGCCGTTTCCCCATCGCTGGACGCCTGGCGGGGTGACCGTCGACTCCGTGTTCACCGGGGCGCACCTACTGCACCTGGCGGTCGCCGGCTGCGTTCTCAACGACGTGTATCGCGAGGCCGCCCAGCTCGGTGTCACCGTCAACGGTGTCCGTGTCACCTGCTCCGGTGGGTTCGACACCGAGACCTGGCAGTCGGGCGGGATCAGCTATGCGGTCGAGGTCGACAGCCCGAACCCCGTCGATCAGGTGGACGCGCTGCTGGAGGTGGTGGACCGGGTCGCCGAGATCCCGAAGGCGATCCGAGCGGGCGGCGCGGTGGAGCGCGCCCAGGCCAACCGGAACCGGCAAAACGCGGATGTAGGACGGTAGAGACCGAACCAATGAGTAGATGGCCACCCTCCCGCCGAAGCAAGCGACAGCTCGTGATCGCTGTCGCCCTCTGCGCGGTGGTGGTGCTGGTGGCGAGCGTGTACCTGATGTCCCGCCCGGCCAGGGTCGCCGTCGCCCCAGACACGAGCACATCCCCGATCGCGCAGTCTTCGCTGTCGACGTCAACGGCGAAGGAACGTATCAACGTCGCTTTCATCGGTGACTCGTACACCGTTGGGCTCGGGGCGACCCCCGGCCACGGCTTCACGACTGTCCTCGCGGCCGCAGAGCGCTGGAACGAAAACAACTTCGGACGGGGCGGCACCGGTTATTTCACCGAGTTGCACGATCAGCATGCTTTGGGCGGTTGCCGCGAGACCTTCTGTCCGAAGTACGAGGACGTCATTCCCGCCGTGGTGAAGATCCGGCCGGCGATCGTCATGGTCAGTGGCGGCCGCAATGATCGTGGCCATGGCGCAAGCGAAGAGGAGGCATCCATAGCAGGCTTCTTCCGGGCGCTACGCCAACAGCTCCCACACGCACGCATCCTTGTCACGTCTCCGTTGTGGGATGCGTCGGTTCCGCCAAAGGCAATGGGCACGATTGCCGCGGCAGTGAAGCGGCAGTCGGCCGCCGTCGCGGCCGAGTACCTCGATCTCGGCCAGCCATTGGCTGGCCGGACAGACCTGCTTGCAGCTGACCACGTTCATCCCAACGACCAGGGCTATGCGGTGATCGCGGCGGTCATCAAGTCGAAGATAAGCAGGGGTGAACGCTGAGTCGGCTATCAACCTGCGAGAGCCAAGTCCCCGTATCCAGCGACGAGCTCGGGCTTGCGCGGCTCGTGTCCGTCATAGATAGCTGACGGTCGAACCAGCCGGCCGAGCCGCTTCTGCTCGAGGATGTGCGCGCTCCAGCCGGCGGTGCGGGCGCAGGTGAACATGGCGGGCATCATCGCCGCCGGGACACCGGCGAAGTCGAGGATGACGGCTGCCCAGAACTCGACGTTCGTCTCGATGGCCCGGTCGGGACGGCGCTCACGGAGTTCGGCCAGCGCGGCCTGCTCCAGCGCCGCGGCGGCGTCGTAACGGGGAGCGCCCAGTTCCTGGCAGGTGCGGCGCAGCACGCGAGCGCGCGGGTCTTCGGCGCGGTACACGCGGTGCCCGAAGCCCATCAGGCGGTCATGGTTGTCGAGGATGCCCTTGACCAACCCGACCGGATCGCCCGACGACTCGGTGGCGGCGATCATCGGCAGGACGCGGGCGGGAGCGCCGCCGTGCAGCGGCCCGGACATCGACCCGACGGCGCCGGCGAAGCAAGCCGGCACGTCGGCGCCGGTGGAGGCGACGACCCGGGCGGTGAACGTGGAGGCGTTCATGCCGTGTTCGGCGGCGGAGACCCAGTACGCGTCGATCGCCCCCACCTGCTCGGGGCTCGGCTCGCCGAGCCACATGGTGAGGAACCGTTCGACGATGGTCGGTGCGGCGTCGAGCAGCGACTGCGGCACCTCCGGCAGGTCGCCGCGGGCCGAGCGCGCCGCGTACGACAGCGTGGCGGCTGTGGTCTGGGCCAGCTGGTCCCTGGCCTGCTCGTCGGTGATGTCGAGCAGCGGGCCGAACCCGCGGCTGGCAGCCAGCAGGGGGAGCGCGGCCTGCACGTCCACCCGCACGTCGCCCGACCGGAACGGCGGCACCGAAATGTCCACCGGCAGATGCGCGCCGAACGAGTCATCCACCAGCAATGACCAGACGTCCTCGAAGCCGGCGCGGCCGACCAGGTCGTCGATGTTCACGCCCCGGTACCGCAGCGCCCCGCCGTCCTTGTCCGGTTCGGCGATCGCGGTGTGGAAAGCGACGACCCCTTCGAGTCCGGGCACGAACACGTCATTGTTGGCGGCCATTTCGGGCACCTCCGCGTTGAGGGTTGACGGGCTGACTGCTGTGACAACGTGCTGCTTGTGGCAATGCGGGCGAAGCAGCCCGCCCGCCGACACTCTGCTCCTGCCGGCTGCGATGCGGCTATGGCTCGAGCCGGTGCTCTTGGTCACGTGGTGCCGATGGTTGGCTCATCGTTCGGCGGCGCACGAAGCGTCCACCTCCTGCCTGGCGAAGCAAGCAAGCGACCCGAACGAGACGACGATTGCTGGCCATCACCAGATATCGACGGAATCGGCAAAATGTCACCGTTCGCAACAGAGGTATTACGCTCGGTCGAGTACCTTCAACCGCATGACGGACGACGACAGTTCGCTTGCCCACGGGAAGCAGGACTCCGTCGCCGGCGACGAGCCGTCCTCCACCCCTGACGACGGCGATGGCGCTCCCCGTGCACGCGGAGCGATCCCCGACGACACCGCCGCGCCGATCGACGACCTCGCACCTTCCAGCGCCGATATCGGCCCGGACGACGCGGCCCCCAGTACGACGAACACTCAACTGGCCGACGACACCACGACGCCTCGGGGGCGTTTCGTCACCGACTACGTCCCCCCGCCGCCCGTTCCGCAGTTCAAGAATCGCCGGCGGCTGACCGCGGAGGAAGCCGCCGCACAACGCAGGCGCCGGGCAGTTCGCCGCCGTCGCCGCCGTATCGCCGGGTTCTCGCTGCTGGGCGTCGGTGCGTGCATCCTGTTGGCCGCCGGCTGGGTGGGGTGGCGTACCTACCAGGCCTACCAGCACCTGCAGGCGGCGTCCGAGCAGGTGTCGCAACTGCAGGGCGAGATCAAGGACATCACCTCGATCGACCTGGCGGCGGCCAATGCGACGGTGGCCAGGTTGCAGGACGAATCGGCCCAGGCACAGGCGGCCGTCGGCGACCCGCTGTACCGGGCGGCCGCTCACGTGCCGTTCCTTGGCCCCAACCTGATGGCGATCAGCGAGGTGACGGGCACCGTCGACTCGTTGGCGGTGGACGTGGTGCCCTCGCTGGTGCAGATCGCGAAGACGTTGAACCCCTCGTCCCTCGCGCCCAAGAACAGCGTGATCGACCTCGCGCCGATCGAGGCGGCGTCGCCGCTGCTGCAGGAGGCCGATGCCGCGGTCAACGCCTCCCGCGTGCGCCTGGCGTCGATCGACCGGACCAAGACCGTCGAGCAGATCAACTCCGCGATCCTCACGTTGTGGCGCAAGCTCGACCAGGCGTCCTCCATCACCGGTGCGGGCGCCCGGGTCGCTCGGCTCCTGCCGCCCATGCTGGGGGCCGACGGGCCGCGGACCTACCTCGTGGCATTCCAGAACCTGGCCGAGGTACGAGCGACCGGTGGCATCTTCGGATCGTTCGCCACCGTGCGGGTCGACAACGGCAAGATCAGCATCGTCGACCGCGGGCGGGCGAGTAAGTCGATCGGCACCTTCCAGGCCCCGATCGAGCAGCTGGACGCCAAGACGACCGCGCTGTGGAGCAACCTGATGGCGCTGTTTCCGCAGGACGTCAACATGACGCCGGACTTCCCGACGGCGGCAGCGCTGTTCGCGAAGATGTACACGATTCGCAAGGGCACGGCGATCGACGGCGTGATCGCGACGGACCCCGTTGCCCTGTCGTACGCCCTCAAGGGCACCGGCCCCATCAACGTCGGTGATGGAATCACCCTCACCAGCCAGAACATCGTGTCGACGCTGTTGTCCGATGCCTATCTACGAGATCCGAGCCGTACCCAGAGCGCCAGAGACACGTTTCTGGCCAGCGCAACGACGCTCGCTTTCGAGAAGGTGGTGTCCGGCGGGGGCAACGCTTCCGTGACGATGGCCGGCTACAAGCAGGCTGTGCAAGAACGCCGCGTGCTGGTGTGGAGCAGAAATGCAGCAGAGCAGGCGGACATCGCCCAGACGGGCCTGGTCGGCAGGTTGGGAGACACGGCGGCGAACCCCAGCATCGGCGTGTTTCTCAACGACGGCACGCAGGCGAAGCTCGACTACTACCTTTCGAAGTCGGTCACGGTGACCCCAGGTGAGTGTCAGGCCGACGGGCGACGGGTCTTGCAGGTGAAGGTGACGATGAGCTTTGCCGGGCCGAGGAGCGGTCTACCCGGGTCAGTGCTGGGCGACCGGCCGATCGGACAGATGTACATGCTCCAGACAAACGTGATGGTGTTTGCGCCCGTCGGCGGCGGAGCAGTAGCAGCGACCAGGGACGGCAAACCGACGGGGGTGCAACGAGGTGAGAACCGTGGACGGGAGGTGCTGCAGGTCCCGGTGCGCCTGACAGCCGGAGGTAAGGCCACGATCGATGTTTCCGTCCTCGCACCGTTCAGCACCGAGCCTGTTGGCACCCAGTCCACTCTGGCCGTCGTCATGACACCGGGAGTACACGTCTCACCGATCACCGCCAAGCCGTACGGCGCCTGTGGGGCCGCCGGTTGACGCCCGCGGAGGGTCTCATCCATAGCGTCAGCACGACTGTGACCTGCGCAACATCTCGGCGGATGGGGGAACATTTGGATCCGTTTTTGCCCCGATGGGGGCGTAACACCTACCTTCCGTTACCGAAGTCGGGCGTCATGCAGACGCACCTCGCATCGGTGCTGAACCGACACATCGGTGATAAAGGCGCCATCACGCCGGGTATTTACGCACGCGACTCGACACTTCACGCGTGCCTTACTCTCAACACATCGAACTCCCACCGGGGCAGCTGGGGGACAAAGGCAGTTCTGTGGATGGGGCAAATCCGTGATCCGTAAATTCCTCCTGGCGTTCGCATTGGCGGCTATGGGGCTGTTCGCCGCTGTGCCGGCGGCCTCCGCAGTCGCTACGCCCACGCCGACCGTCGCCCTCCCCTACGCAACGGTCTTCATCACCACCAACATCACCATCGTCAACGTGGGCGGCGTGGTAGTGATCGGCGGCGGGGGCTTCCTAGCCGGCGAGACGATCAACATCACTGTCATCTACAACGGCCCGAGCGGCCTTCGCTCCAACGCGGCATTGAGGGCCGCTGCCGCCGCCGGTGAGTTCGTCGGCTCGACGACTGCAGATGCGCAAGGCAACTTCTCTTCAAATGTTCTTCTCCGGACCACCGAGACCGGTACCGCCACCATCACGGCCACTGGCGTGACCAGCGGCCGAGTCGTCTCAACACTCATCACGATCATCGGACAGGGCGAGACAACCCCGCCGGGCACCACGACCGCCGGCTCGACCGTTTACGTTAGCTACTCAACTGAGCCTGCAGCACCTGGCGATGGAGGCTCTACCGACGGTAGCGGGCTTGCCTCGACCGGCGCCAGTATCGCCGGGCCTCTCACAGTGGGTGCCAGCGCCCTGCTCGCCGGCCTAGCGCTCCTGTTCTTCGGAACTCGATTGGCAATCCGAAGGAGAAGAACCGCCCATCACTGACCAAGCTCGTTGAGTTGACCCGTATGCACCAGCAAGTCACACTTGCTGGTGCATACGCTTGCCCGTACAGCATGCCGAGCCGAAGAGCACGCTCTCCGACGAGCCTCCTATAGCGTTCGGCTTCTCGCTTCCCGGCAGCCTTTACAGTGATTCACCTCCGGTACCGACGCCTATCGGCCTACCTTATCCTTCGCGATCATCCGCATCAGTACTAGGTGGCTATCGTCAAAGGCATCGACATCGTGACCAGCGTTTCGGCCCTGTCCTGCTTAGTGAGACGGCCAAACCGTAGGGCTCACCTCGAACCGATTCGGTAGAATCGTAGATTATTTGCTGGTTTCTGCCGCTCCGGTTGGGCCGCGATTGCCCTAAAGGCTTGATATCGGGATGAACCGATACTACTCGCACAACAAAGCTACACATACCGCACCAACCATGCCCTATTCGAGCAACCGGGCCTGATTTCGCCGACCCACACTGGCACACCTGAAGCGTGCCCCAGTACAGCGACCTCTGCAGTGACCTACAAAAAATGGCTGAGGCCGTCACCGTCGCTGCCACCCGCCGTCTTGGTGCTTCGGAGCATCCCGGACACGAGCTCCAATCATCGGCGTGAGCGTTTATGCGCGGCGACGACCTTCTGCGAGGCGTTGCGTCAACGCAACGAAAAACAAACACAACTTCACGTCAGCTGAACGCCCATCCAACTATGCTAAGAACGCTACCAAAGGTGCCCTAACATGGCCTCGTTGCTCGCCACAAACCTCCGTTATAGTGGACGTTCAACAGCAACATCGTTGCCGTCGATGGCAAATGAAAGGCTATCGCTTCCAGATGCGCTACGCAGACTACCTTCGAGCCATACGAAAATCCTGGTGGCTCGTGCTCGCTACATTAGCCGTAGCATTAGCAATCGGCGCCTACGTGACAGTATCAACGCCAAAACAGTACGCCACACACGTAACCTTCTTCGTGCAGACCCCTTCGGACCAATTAAGCGTCGCGGCCCAAGGTGACGCTTTTGGGCAGAAGCGGGTCAACTCATACGTGCAACTTGTAAACACGGATCGGTTACTCAAGCCCGTTCTGCTAGAAACGAGGGTCAACCTGACCCCGCCGCAACTTTCACGCGAAATTAGCGCAAGCGGAGATTTAAATACCGTACTTCTAAGCGTCACTATAACCGACCCGTCTCCGACGCAATCGGTGGAAATCGCGAAATCTGTAGCGACGCAGCTGGTGAAGCTTGTAGCGGTCCTGGAGGCGTCGTCAGCGGATACCCAGGGCTCGACGGTGCGGCTGGAACTCGTCTCTGGACCAACACTCGACAATACACCCGTAAGCCCCCGTCCTTTAATCAACTACTCGCTCGCAGCGATAGTCGGATTACTCATAGGACTGGGTCTAGCCATTACCCGGGAGGTGATCGATACGTCCGTTCGCACTCCTCAGGCTTTGGAACGCTCTTCGGGCCGACCCGTGATTGGAGTCATAGCCTTCGATGAAACGGCCCGAGATAGCCCACTAATCGTCGATAGTCATGCCCAATCGGTCCGCGCTGAGGCCTTCAGGCAGCTTCGCACAAACCTAGAATTCATTGATGTTGACAGCCCAATAAGAACCGTCGTAATCACGTCGTCCATGCCAGACGAAGGGAAATCTAGCACTGCGGCAAACTTGGCCGTAATCTTTGCCGAAGCTGGAAAGCACGTCCTATTAATCGAAGGAGATCTACGGAGACCGCGCGTAGCACAATACCTGGGTCTAGAAGGCGCAGTCGGATTAACGAACGTACTCGCGGGACAGGTAGATGTTAATGAAGTCCTACAGCCATGGGGACGTGGTGGTTTAACTGTCCTCCCGAGTGGATCGATACCACCTAACCCCTCAGAACTGCTTGGTTCTAGGACCATGACAGAACTGTTGGAATCTATGGCGAAGCGATTCGATATGGTGTTGATAGACACGCCACCGCTACTTCCGGTGACGGATGCCGCGGTTCTGGCAGCACGCGCCGACGGCGCCTTGCTAGTTGTTAGGCATGGCAGGACTAGCAAGAACCAGGTAGCCTTGGCCACAAATGCACTTGCAAGGGTTGATTCCCGTCTCCTGGGTTGTGTGCTAAACATGGTGCCGGTGCGATCAGGCGGTTCTTTCGGGTACGCATACGGCTACGGGTATGAATACAAGTCCGAAAATATTGCCGTCCCGCTTGAACACATGCATGCGCAAGCTACGCACACCCTGCCGGCGAAATCTGATGTGAACGTCAAGATCTAGAATTACAATGGACGCAAGTAGCAGGAGTCCGCGATCGACCGACTATCACCAATGGCAGCGTACTTGTCGGACTTGGTAATACCGAAAAATTGGATGAGGGAATGCCGCGAGGTACATATACAACGACAGATGGCCGGCATATGACTCGACTCACGCGAAGGCAAGTTAAAAGTACACTTGGTTCGCAACCAACACACTCAAGCGGCCGCCTACCCGCAAAATTCAACTACGTGCTGTCTTCCCCGTCCGCTGACGCTGATGCCGCGGTTTCAGCCGATGGCGAAGGGTCGAGACCAACTCTTTTAATACTAGCAATCGGCGGAACGTCGTTCTGGTACGTGAGCGCCGGGGGCCAGCTGTACCTCGCAGAGCTTGCGCTCTTGGTCACTTGGTTCGCTGCTTGGTCGAAGGGTTTCCACGCGAGGCTACACGGCGGCGTCAAATTCGGCCTAGTCATGTGGTTCATCGGCACTATCCTGAGCGATCTGATGGCAGAGAGCGGGAGCCTCAACGCGGCTCGCGGGCTACTCAGAGTCATATTCATCGCGGCGGACATGTACGGAGTATACTACCTTTGTCGCAATGACATTCGGGCGCTGCAATGCCTCTGGATAGGGATCGCGTTGTCAGGCGTTGCCGGCTACTTTTTTGAACCGGGGCCAAGCGCGCATGCTGAACCATGGAAGTTCGGATTCGCCGTGCCGTTATCCCTGGCGGCTGTAATAGTCTTGAGCTGGAGTCAGAGACCCCGCCGTATAAGTGTGATCGCCTTCGCTTTGCTCGCAATCATTCATTTCACGTTAGGCTTTCGGAGCATGTCGGCCATATGTGCAATATGTGCGCTGCTGTTTGCCGCGCAGGCCAGCGCGATACCGCGCGAAACCAGCGCGTCTTACATAAGGTTCCGGCCAGCAACTTTATCTGTGCTAGGCATTGCCGCCGTCATCTGGCTCACCTCATCCTACGATTCGCTGGCGGCCAGGGGAACATTTGGGCTCATAGCACAGCAAAAGGCCGCTTATCTTGACGACGGCCGATTTGGAAGCATACTTAGCAGCAGAAGTGAATTCCTCCTGTCGTTTCAGTCCATCTATCACAGTCCCTTCTTTGGTGGCGGCTCTTATTCGGTTGCGTCGCATTCGGTCACGTCTACGGCAGCGAATCTATTGTACCGGCTAGGATACGCAGACATCGCTCGAAGTCTCAGCGCGGCCGCACCAGCATATCATTCCGAATTGCTGGGGAGTTGGGCCGAAAACGGCGTCTTAGCGACCGTGTTTTGGCTAATAGTCGGAACGATACTGATCCGAGCTGGTTCTTCGGTGTTGTACAGAGAGACTGAATTACCCGCTCTGGTCGCATTCCTGGCGGTATGCGGCTTGTGGGATATGCTGTTTAGCCCCTTTGGGGCGGACCGCCGCCTCTGGATAGCCGGAACAATTGTAACCCTCTTGGGGTGCCGACCGAAAAAGCATTCCGCGCGAAACGATCGTGATGGAGGATCTAACGATGCTAATTCCATCTATCATTACAATTAGTCTTAACCAGCGGCGCTTCCTGGAATCATGTGTGGCGAGTGTGCAGGCTCAAGACTACGAGCAGTATGAGCACATAATTGTAGACCCAGGGTCCACGGACGGTTCGAGGGAATGGATCGACGCACAACCGGACAGGCGGTTGAAGCTTATCACGCAACCGGATGTCGGCCCGGCAGACGGATTGAATCATGGGATTGCTGCGTCCAGCGGACAAATTATCATGTACCTCAACGCGGACGACGAACTTTCTCCGCGAGCACTAGCGACGGTCGTTGCGTATCACCAACACCACCCGGACATAGACTTTCTTATCGGCAATGGTTGGACAATTGACGAACATGGCGAACCGGTTAGGTTCATCAGAAGCGACCAATTCTCACCTCTTAGGTACGCGTTAAATATCGGAAACGTACTCCAGCAAGCGACTTCCATGAAGGCACGAATATTCCATTCGGGGCTATCTTTCAATATTCATAATCCTGTAAACTGGGACGCTGAGTTGTTGTTCGATGTGCACGCACGGGGCCTGAAATTTGGCCGAACCGATGCAATTCTTGGATACTTCAGGCTTCAGTCAGACTCTATAACGGTAAGCGGAAAGCTTGCAGCCCAATACTCGGAACACCAACGGCGTCTCCGTGAGCTTGGCCGCGGCTATTTCCCTAAGGTTACGATTGAGCCGATCAGCTACGGTGCGCGTTTGATCAAGAAGTCCATAGCTTTATCAGCGCTCCGCCGTCATCAACCTTCGTTTCCCGGTCTCGCGAGACGACGGTCCGATCACTGTCCTGCGGAATTAGCATGATGCGGCCTTCGGCGTCAAGTAGCTGGGCCCCCTCGCGCACCCCGGTATGGTGCCGGCTCGGGCCAAGAACGTGGGCGCCTAGAAATAGTGTTTCTGTCGAGGTACGTGTTGTATCGGCATAGGTTTACCTCGCCGTCATTTATGCCGCAGATGCTTGCTGATTTGCTCGACAGTCCAGTCCGGCGGGGATTCGCCGCTCAAGTATTTGGACTAGTCAGTATCTTGGTGATACAACTGCTTCAGGTGCCCATCTTCATTGAAATCGTGGGGGCGGCTCGATACGGCGCCTACCTGGTGCTGATTGCGGTTCCGTCTGCGCTTACGTTATCGGACTTCGGTCTACTGAGCGCCACGTCGACGCGCCTCATGGCGCTACTCGCGAACTCTAGGCTGGCTGAGGCTCGGGCCTTATCACGTTTCGCGAATAGTGTGGTTGCATATATATCGTCATTCTTGTTCATTACCACAAGCGTTGTCGTCCTAAGCTCGAACATCATCAACGATAGTGACGGGTCAACTGAAGCCAAGCGAATAGTGATTCTATACTCGCTCTATGCGGTTCTTTCGGTAATATCGTCGGCCTTCGAAGGGTCAATGCGAGCGGCTGGAGCCTATGCTGGAGCATGGGTGAGGTTGGGCCTCATGCGAATGGCTGATTTTGCTGCCAGCGCCGTCGTTCTATACATCAGCAAGAGTCTAGTACTCGCTGTGCTTGCCCTGTGTATGTGCCGCATCGCCGGGCTTGTACTGCTGAAGAAACGGTTGTCGCGAGTCGCCCCTTGGAATAGTTGGAAATTAGTATTGCCCCGGCCGGTCATGGCACCGGGTCTTCTACGGCCGACGATCGGCGCGCTGTGTCTGCCGGTCGGGTTTGCCCTCGCCAACCAAGGTGCTCTGCTAGCCGTAGCTTCACTATTTGGCCCGATTGCTGTAGTAGTGTTTAGTACTGCCCGGACCATGGTGAACTTACTCAGGCAGTTGATGAGCGCAATAGCGAACGCGTCGCTCCCATCGATAACGCTTAGCTTGGCCCGGCAGAATCCAAAGCTTGCCTGGGCACAGTTGTTTCGCGCATTTCGTGTGTCGAGCTGCATCGTAATTGTTGGAGGAATTGTCTTTGGCCTGCTAGGGCCATCCATCATTTCGGTATGGACTAATCATAAAATCAATACCGGCTCCGCGCTGATTTGCGCGTTTTGCTTTCAGGTGCTCGTCGAATCGACTTGGCTCTTATTGTCGCTGTGGTTCCTCGCTCAGAACCGACAACTGGGGTTTTCAGCGTTCTATACGTTTTCTGCGGGAGCGTATGTCGGTTTGCTGGTACTCCTCCGACCATCGACCCTTGCAGGAGTCGCATACATCCAAGTCGGGTGCTCACTGATGGTATTATTGTGGGTCGTCATCCTGCTGTCAAATGATCGGAGGAGATTGCAAAGTGTTGCGTTCGTATAGATTTGATGCGGCTCAGTACTTATATCCCGCCCCTGCGGTCGTTGGATGGCGTTTAGTGGTTAAGACTCTGGTGCAACCTGGATTGATGTTCACGTTTCTCATGCGTTTGCAGCTTGCGGCAGAATCCAAACGATCGTTCGGATTATCACGCATCATTCACGTCGTGAACGTTTACATCACTGGCGGTGAGTTTGGTCATGGTTGTGCGATCGGTGAAGGTCTCGTCGTTAAACATCCGGTCGGCGTCGTTGTTGGTAGCGGTACAGTGTTGGGGGCGAATTGTATTGTGCTCGGCAAGGTTACGTTCGGTGAGCGCTACGTTGACCAAGGGCATAGGCGGGCCCGGAGGTATCCGACCGTAGGTAGTCGGTGCTTAATCGGTACCGGTGCGATCCTGTTGGGTGGCATCAGCCTAGGTGACGACGTCAAGGTGGGCGCGGGAGCTGTCGTTCTGGCTGACGTTCCGGCTGGTTGGTCGGTCGCCGGCAATCCCGCGAGGCGAATTGGGAGCCGTGATGTCGAGTCTTAACGGAGAGGCAGGCCAGTGATCTGTTCTCACATACTGCCGCGTGTTCAAATAGCCAGGCGAGAGGGGTAGTAATGCGTGTGCTTCAGCTGATCGATTCCACGGACCCGCGGCATGGGGGACCACCTGTGTCTGCGGCGGGTTTGGGGGGCAGTTTATTAACTCTCGGCGTTGATGTGGAAATGGTTACCATGAGCGATGAGTGGGCGATACGACGTACAACAACTAAGACACCGGATGGTCTGATCATTCACACGGCGCCAGCGGTTCGGTGCCGGGGAAGAGCTTTCTCCATATACTTCCTCGTCTTTGTCCTATGGAAGGCCCGGAGGACAGATGTCATAATCATCCACGGTTTCTATCTATGGCACGTAGTCGTCGGGGGGGTCGTCGCGCGCATGTATAAGATAACTCTAATCATCCAGCCGCACGGCGTGTTTGAAGGGTACCAGCGCCAAGTTGCGATGAGACAAAAAAGAATTTTTGATGTAATTTGCGGGAAGGCGATAATTAGTTACGCAGCAGCGGTTTTCGTCGCGTCGGAAAGTGAGGCTGTTGGTGCGCGCGAGAAGTGCAACCCGACTACGGTCGCGGTTATCCGTCACGGGGTGAAACTAGCCTCGGCGATCTCGAGGTCTGCGCCCCACTCGCCGGTCAGATTGTTGACGATGAGCCGACTTGCGGAGAAGAAAAGGATCGACGTAGTCTTGGATTGCGTAGCAGCCTTGCTACGTGACGGCTTTCCGGTGGTGTTGACGGTTGCCGGTACCGGGGATCCGAGTTATGTACGTCGTCTCATGAACTCGTCGGATGCTCTGGGGCTATCGAGCGTGGTCAGCTTCGTGGGTCACGTTGACGGTGTTGGGAAGGCACGGATCCTAAATTCCTCTGACGTGCTCCTGTTGCCAAGTGAGAACGAGAATTTTGCAAACGCGGTTGCTGAAGCTTTGGCCGCCGGGCTGCCCTGCGTAGTGACTCGGGCCGTGGCAATTAGTGATCTATTTGGGACAGGCTGCGGGCGAGTAATTGCCATGCCCGACGCACAGCTGCTGGCTGACGCAATAAAGGATCTTTGCCGGAGCAATGCGTCTTTCAGTTGCGCATCGAAAATGGCGATTTTGGTTACTGAAACCGAGCTGTCCTGGAAGCGGGCGGCGACCAAATGGCTAACGTTGGTTAGGGAAATGTGAATTGACGTTGGACCTCTTCCTAGAATCAGGAGGGCAGTCTTTGATTATCTGCGGAATTCCGCTGGCCGGCGGGGCCAGGTGATCCGCGACCATCTCAAACCGAGCGAAAGGTATTGCCAAAGTGACGGTTCCAATCACGGCGGTGGTTATGACTAAGAATGAACAAAGAGTAATCGGCGCTTGTCTACGTAGTTTAAAGGATTTTAGTCAAGTTGTTGTCGTGGACTCCTTAAGTACTGATCGGACGGTCGCAATCTCGCGGGAGCTGGGCGCTGAAGTAGTGGATTTTGACTGGAATGGAGCCTATCCGAAGAAAAAGCAGTGGATTTTGGATAATGTACAGTTTCGTAACAGCTGGGTGTTGTACGTCGATGCTGATGAACGTCCGACGCCGATGTTGGTTAAAGAGATGGCGGCTGTGACCCGGAAAAGCGGCCCCTCTGCCTTCGACATTCCGTTAAGCTATGTATTCATGGGTCGCGAGTTGAGGCACGGGCATCAGGTTATTAAGCGCGCTTTATTGGACCGGATGAAGTGTAAATTTCCGGAAGTTGACGATTTGATGGTTGCTAACATGTGGGAAGTGGAGGGGCATTACCAGCCCCAAGTTGAAGGTGATGTCGTTAGGCTGGCCGAGAAACTTCGGCATGACGATGAAGATCCGCTTTACGGGTACTTTTCGAGGCATAATCGGTACTCGGACTGGGAGGCGCATATCCGACTGTCGCCATTGGCGCAATCACAAATTGCTAAGAGTCGAAGTTTTCAGGGTCGGCTTTTTTCGCACGCTCCCTTGAAGCCTTTGGCTTTCTTCTTTTACTCTTATGTGGTCCGGCGTGGGTGGAAAGATGGTCGTCAGGGGTTCGACTATGCAGTAGCACTTGCGTTTTATTACTGGCAGATTTCTGTTAAGACGCGAGAAGCCCGAGCGGCTGTTAGTCGGCAGAAGGCGGGCGGGTGAAGTGATTTTGATTCTGTAAGTGGTGAGTAGTGCTACGTGTGCTTCGCCGCGAAAGCCTCCGCGCGGGCTAGCTAACGTATCGACAAGAGGTGGTGACGACCGTGGGCGGCCGATGGGGCTGTGGCCTCGTAGTGCGGTGGGTCTGTGTGGTAGTCGTAGCGGTGCAGGAATCCGGTGAGGGCTGCGGAGCGTTCGTAGTTCGAGGTCTAGATGTACTGAGCAGGGACGTTGGTTGAACTCGTGTGACGACACGATTTGACGGTGGTTGAAAGGAAAGATCTCCGGGCGTGGCGTGGAGCTGTCTAGAAACCGCCGCACGACCCCATGGTCTTCGTGTCCCACTGGGATCTAGGTGCGCTCCGGGACCGTTTCCGCTGAGCGTCGTCGTGGTTGGCCGTCCGACTCGGTGTCCCGCCGGCTTCGTGCCCTACTAGCGATCTGTCGACGGTTGACCGGGACGTCCCAGGCCATGTGTCCCGGGCTGTGGTGACTTGATAGCGCCTCTGTGTGTCAAGCGGCGGCTTGGGTGGAGGTTTTGAGGTCGTGGACGAGGTGCCGGAAGACCGCGTCGGACAGTCGTCGTTTGAGGGTTCAGCGGGCTTCGGTGGCGGTCTTTCGTTCGGCGAGTTTGCGGCGGTAGAGGTCTTGCCCGGGACCTGGTCGGCTTGTCTGGCAGTGAACTGCCTTGGGTGAACTGCCTTGGGTGAACTGCCTTGGGTGAACTGCCTTGGGTTCTGTGCCGCTCCTATACGGGTTGCGGCTCTCGGTTGAGAGCAGCGTAGTAGGCCTGCTCATGTTCGGCGGGCGGGACCATGCCGATGCTGGAGTGCAGGCGGCGGTTGTTGTACCAGTCGACCCACCCGGCGGTGGCGTACTCGACATCGCCGATGGTGCGGTAGGGCCCTTGGTGAAACACCTGGGTGCGGATGCACTCGGCCTTGTAGATGCCGTTGATGCACTCCATCACCGCGTTGTCATAGGATCGCCGACGCTGCCGATCGACGGCGAGATACCCTGCCAGGCTGGGTTTTCCGTGGGTTTTACGGAAGTATATTGGGGCCCGGCATCGCTGTGATGAATCAACTCACCAGCCGAGGTCGGGTGGCCCTGCCGGTCCCGCTCCCAGATTGCCATCCGCAGCGGGATCATCACCAGGTCAACGGTCTTCGTGCTCTGGCAGTGCCATGCGATGATCCGCTGCGCCGAGACGTCGACGATGAACGCGACGTAGATGAACCCCGACCAGCTGCGGCAGTAGGTGAAGTCTGTGACCCACACCCGGTTCGGCGCCGAAGCGGTGAAGTTGATGGCGCTCATCTGAACTTCCCCAGACCTGCTCACTGAAATTCCCCGCCTGCGTGGCTCCCGCGAACGAGGCGGGGCCCTCCCGATGCTGGCGGTCTCTGACCACACACCAGCCGCTCGGAAGGGCCCCGCTTCATGCTGGCCCTTCGACGGCCCACCGCCGAGCGGTCCAGTCAGCTGCGAAACTCATTAACTGCCGCACCAACCCGCCGTTCACCGGGATCCGGATCTGGCCCCGTTCGGTGCCGTCGTGATTGACCGCGACCGCGGTGATGCTGCTCTCTTGTGGATCGATACCGATCGTGATCAGGCTGTGCCCTTCGCCGAACGGATGGTGTTCCGCGGTGGGCAACCTGACTTCAGGCTTTGCACGCCGACGATCAGCCGGGAACTGCGCCGCAACCTCGACCCCGCCAGCAGCAAGTACCTCCCGCATACCGCCCTGCTCGCGGCAACTCGGCGGCTTCGGCCCAAGACGACCAGGATCGCCGCCGACGCGGTGCTCCGGGCATTTGTCGACGGGTAGCTGGCCAAGCGGTACAGCCCCGAGCAGATTAGCCACGAACTGACCGTCGAATTGCCCACCTGTCCGGCACGCTAGCTTGCCGTCGGGACGCTCTATGAGGCGCGATACCAGCTGCCACGCAACGGCCTGACCAGTGCCGTCCGGATGAGTTTGCATACCGGACGGCGCCGGCCCTCGACCGCTGCGCTATGAGCGGCGCCGGCCACCAGCACCCCCGACATGATGATCGACGCCCGCCCAAAACGAGCGATCGACCGCCTGCAGGCGGGACATATCGAGGGCAAACTGATCATCGGCCGCACAGCGGAACCGCGATCGGAACCCTCGTCTAACGGACCACGCGGTTCCTGAACGTGACCCAGCTAGCCCAGCGACGAACCTCAACCGATATGACCCGGGCGTTTTCCGCCGGTGCTATCACACCGACATTCCCTGGGCCTCTCACTGACCTCCGGCAAACGCGAAGATTCCACAGGGCAGGCCCCGTCACCGGATTGCGAAACCGCACAAGCGTGTCATCGGCTAGTGATTGCTCGCCCACAACCTGAGCCGAAACTTTCACAAGTTGTGGGTGGAATATTTCCAACTACGCGACGCCCAACTTAGTCTCGGATGAATACACCATCTACTTGAAGCGTTTGGCCGGTTTTCATGTCGGTGAATCCTGGTGCCATTCCGGCCAACCGAAAGCCAGAAGCTGCTAGCCGCTCAAGCATAGACGCCAAGAGTGGCTGCCCTGCATACAAAGGTGTTAAACTGAGTTCGATTTCAATCGCCACTACGGAAAGCAAGGTAGTCGGGGCCCCGTCCAGTACCTGCCACTCGTAACCCTGCGTATCTATCTTTAGGTACGGCCTACGCGATTCAACAAGCACATGCTGAGCTACCGTGTCAAGGCGCTCAACACACACGGTCTCTACTCCGACATATTGGGAGGAGGGCGCAGATAGCTCGTGACGTTCTAACATGGGCAGTAAGGAGCTGCTGACACTATTTCCAGCAATATTTATTGACAACTCACCGGAATCAACACCAAGTGCGGTGTGAACACAGTTCCAACTATTATCTGCCATCGTTCGAATCTGCAATTCATGAAAGGCGCTGCTTAATGGTTCGAAGGATAGAATCTGCCCTTCGTAGCCAAATTTACGGAGGCCCGCCCCATACTGGCCCGTGTTTGCACCGACGTCCAAAACGAGATCAACTTCTAGTTCTGACAGCATTTTCGATCGCAGGTATGCGGGGTTCGACCCTGGGAAGGTGACCACGTCATAGCCGGCCCTTCTGACGATCGGCCGGAGTTTCATTAAGAGCCCACGAAAATTCGACATGAGACTAGGATACGGTAAAGTCGTCTTGAGCACCAGTGCTGCAGCGGTTGATTTTACAGTGCCGTCGAGCATCACCTGAAGCAGCTCATGCCGAGCAAGGGACGATGCTCGCCCGGCAAGGGCGCACGTTACCACGCCGGCACCCCATGAGCGCAGTGACAGTTCCGGCCGTCGCCTATGGAACTCTTGCTTCACTGTCTCCACCCGCTTGTCGGTACTTACCCTTGAATCGGTACTGGCGCGTTGTTGTGGGTGGACCGCTCGGTGGTCAGAGTTCTCAGCGCGAGTTAGGCGCCAATGATGGCCTGTTGTTTCGCGTCCTACAAAGGCCCTGTTCATCGCTACCCGAACTAGCCAACCGGTTGAATAAAGTGTAGGCTCACGGCATGGGATTCACGTACTCCGGGCGTCAGTCTTTGACGTGGTCAGCGAAGGCCTCAGAGGCGACTGCTCAAGCCGCTATGATCTGGCGGGGCCGTAACCAGGTACCGTCCCTTGAGTGGATTGATGAATATCAATCGCATGCAAACCGGTACGTCGGTGTTCCGCTGGAGAGCGCAAAGATTCTTGAGTTGGGGTACGGCGCGCGGCCCATCAGGCTGCTGACGCTATTGGCACTTGGTGTTGACGTGGTCGGGATTGATCGAGACAAACCAGCATTGACAGAAAGGGGCCAATTGAGCCAGCTGATCGCGATCGCACGCGAGAACGGGGCATCGCGCGCGGCTAAGACTTTGGGCCGTCGTCTCCTCGAGGGCAAACGTTTTGATACGCGCCTCCGAGCGGCAATAGCCGAACGGGGGGGCGCATTTCGAGAAGACTCCAATCGGCTCCTCGTCGGTGACATCACTGACCCGGAGTTGCCAGCTTTGCTGGGGAAAAATCAGTTTCAGCTCGTATACTCGGAAGATGTATTCGAGCACGTACCTCGCGAGGGGCTAGAGCGCGCCTGCTCGAACATTGCCGCGGTACTTGCGACCGAGGGGGTAGCACTTATTAGACCGAACGTTTTTACAGGGATTACTGGGGGTCACTTGACTGAATGGTATCACTCAGGAGTAGCGTCAACAAAGCGTAAGAAAAGTGAGCCGTGGGAGCATCTTCGACTCAAGCGTTTTCGAGCAAATACATACCTTAACGAGTTAACGCGTCAGGAGTACAGAACTACATTCGCGAAATACTTCGACATCTTGGATGAAGTTGTGAAGGTGCCTAATCTGGGTCGTCACCTGCTGACTCCGGAGATTCGTCAGGAGTTATCCATGTTCTCTGAGGATGAGCTGTTTTCGAACCAAGTCCTTTGGGTGCTTCGTCGCAGGTCTCTTGGGTAAGCGTAGCGTTGGTCGGCGGGCGAAGTGCAACATCGTAACAAAGTTGTTCACCTCGGTGTCCTTTTACTCAGGAGGCCTTTAATTAAGTATCGAGTTGAGCTCCAAACGGTTAAGCTCGTCATAAACTTTGGTCGATGCGCGATGAGTCCTGAGAGGTAAAGCAGCAGTTTACGTCAACATCCATTATATAAAGGATTCCCGAAGATCCGAAGCCTTTCTTGTTCTGGGAATAGGTCAGTTAACTGTGGATGTTTGCTTTAGGGGACCTGGGCAGTAAGGTCCGATCGAACGCTGCGGTTAGAGTGTGGTATGTGAACTATGGTTTTGATCGCCCCGCCGACCTACGCACGTTGTTCATGGTGTGCGAATGAACCTCGTGCGAAAACTGCACCAATCGGCTGGTGGCGGTGAGAACTATATGTCCAAGAAGAGGGTGCTCAGTTGCCATCGGCGTCGGTGAACATGGGTTGGTGTGGGATACAACGCAAGAAGTGCTGGGTGGATGAACACCCGCAGTTGCCGCTCCTTCGACACGGCCCGGACATGTCGTTTGTCTTCTAATGCTTCATAACTTCGAGTCCTTAGTCTTGGTATTTGGGCAGTCCCTCAGCGACCGGGGGTGTCCAGGAGGGGGCGGGATTTGCTTCGACCAAGTTGGTGCTGAATGGGCGAGTCTTCGTTTCATGGTCTAGTATTCTCGAATCGTCATTTTGGAGGGCAGAGTTGTAAATCTCCTGGTCTCTGTACCGTTGAAGACGCGGCATGCGTAGAGGCTCTCGTTTCTCCAAGAGCTGATAGCTAATAGCCGTCAAAGCCAGGGCGGCGGTCGTGCTGATGATTCCAAGGACGGGGAAAGATATTACGTGCCGATAGGGCAGAAGTAAATCGAAACTTAGGTTGTGCCACAAGTATAAGCTGTAGCTGATGCGTCCAAGGAAGCGCAGCGGTTTGTAATGCAATATGGACTCGGGCGGGCGTTCTCGTCCGCTTCGACCTACGTCGATTAGTGGGACGGCGAAAAGCGTTATCAATGGCACGCCCAAGAGGTGATAGATGGTCGAGTTTTGGTTCGGCCCGATCACAACGTAAGTAGCGATGACCGCGCTGCATAGGGACGTTTTGAAGGGGGCGGTTCGACGCTGCCTTGGCGTGAGCTTAGGTGAGGTTCGACTAGTCCAAAGGGCAAGTGCACCACCTACCATGATCTCGGGTACACGTGCTGTTGGACCGAAGTAGAACCAGTCGTTATTTTGCCCAGAGCAACTAGATAGAGCGTAACGGCGGCTGCTGCTGACCAGATCGCAAGCCGATTGCCCGAGACCTGTCTGCGTGAGGCATTGAAGATGACGAGAGGCCAAAGCAGGTAAAACATCCATTCGACGGACAAGGACCACGTTATTCCGAGTGGTGCTGAGTTGTGACTGTTCACACTGAGTAGGATTGAAGTGCCCTGCATAGAGGCAATCGCCCCGCTATTGATCAATTGACTTGTCGACCATCTCGAATGTACACAGAGGCAGATGACGATAGTCGCTATTAGGAAAACGAGTAGAGCAGGATAAAGTCTCAGGAAGCGCCGGGCTAGGAACGAGTAATACTTATAAATGATCGTGCCTGGCACGCCGGGTTTCCAGATGATATAAGTAACTATATACCCGCTTAAGGTGAAGAAGATGTCAACGCCTATGTATCCGCCTCGCAACAAGTTGATGTTCGGTAATACGGCTTGCGTCAGTGGTGCACCCCAATGAACAAGCAAGGACGCTGAGTATCGCCATTCCGCGTATGCCGTCAAGATAGCCGATGCGTGCAATGGATGGGTGCGCGACAGACATGGTGACCAAGCCTAGCTTTCGGAATGGATGACTTCGTATGAACCTGAGCCTTGCGGTTGGTGCACGGTTGAGGTCGTGAGTCGCTGACTGTGATCGCATCTGACTACTTCGGAGACTTATGCGGGCGCGGGACAGTATTGAAATCGGTAGTCGTGCGCGTTACCAGAGAGCAGGCGCCGACGACACGGTTTCGCTCAATGGCGCTTCCCCTGAGTAACGTTGACCGAGCACAGATCCACGCTCCATCATCAATGTGAATCGCGGCATTGTCGAACTCGAACGTTGGCGAGCAGCGATCGTGCGATCCGGTACACAGGAGTACTCCCTGCGAGATACAGACGTTTCGCCCGATAGTTACCGGCTCGAGGTTGAGGATCCAGGCGTCCTCCCCGATCCAGCTGTGATCGCCAACCGTGAGCTTCCATGGCCAGTGGATACGGACGTTGTGCCGGATCAGCACCTTGTCGCCGATCGTCGCACCGAATGCGCGCAGGATTGCGATGCGGACCTTGACCGGGCACCACCAGCGCATGGTGAGAGCACCGGAGATCGTCATCCAGGCGACCTGCCACAGTTTGTTGCGGCCCTTGTCGTAGCCGGCGCCCGTGAAGCCGGCGAGGTCACGTTCGAATTCGCTCATCGGCGCATTCCTGCTTGATGCTGCTGGTACCAGTCGTACGTCGACGCCAGGCCGTCGGCCAGTTCGATGTGTGCTTTCCAACCCAAGCCCTGGACGCGGCTGACGTCCAGGAGCTTCTGCGGCGTGCCGTCGGGCTTGCTGGCATCCCACTCGATCTCCCCGGTATAGCCGACCACCTGGGCGACCGTCTCCGCGATCTCGGCGATGGTGACGTCCTCGCCGACACCGACGTTGATCGGTGTCGGGTCGTCGTAGTTCTCGAGCAGGAACAGGCATGCCGCGGCCATGTCGACCACGTGGAGGAACTCGCGCCGCGGCGTGCCGGTGCCCCAGCACGTCACGGTGTCTGCGCCGCTCTGTACAGCCTCTGAGAAGCGCCGGATGAGTGCGGGTAGCACATGGCTCTGGGTCGGGTGGAAGTTGTCTCCTGGGCCGTAGAGGTTGGTCGGCATGGCGGAGATGTAGTGCAGGCCGTGCTGGCGCCGGATGGCCTGCACCTGGAGGACGCCGGCGATCTTGGCGATGGCATAGGCGTCGTTGGTCGGCTCCAGCGGCCCGGTCAGCAGCGAGTCCTCGGTGATGGGCTGCGGCGCCAGCCGGGGGTAGATGCAGCTGGACCCCAGGAACAGGAATCTCGGCACCTGGGTGCGCTGTGCGGCGTCGAGCAGGTTGACCTGGATTCGGAGGTTGTCCGAGAGGAAGTCGGCGGGGTAGGTGCTGTTGGCCACGATGCCGCCGACCCGGGCTGCGGCGTCGATGATCACGGCCGGCCGCTCGGCTGCGATGAACTCGTCAACCTGCGTCCGATCGCGCAGGTCGAGTTCTGCGGAGGTGCGACCCACCAGATCGCTGAATCCCTGTGACTCGAAGTGCCGCCAGAGGGCCGACCCGACGAGGCCTCGATGCCCGGCGATGTACACCTTCTCTGCACGATCCAGTGGCGCTATCGCTGCCATCTCACTGTCCGTCACGGTCGTTGGTCCGAATGCGCAGCCAAAACCCCGCTTGCTGGACACCGCAAACCAATGGCGGTGTACAGAGCGCGATATAAATCAAGTCTGGACATCCTTTCCAATTGTGCTTAGCTGTCTGTAGGTATTTTGCGCGTGTTGTGGTGGGGGCGGTGGGTTGGTTCGTCGCCAGGAGTGTAGCGAGGCCAGGTAAAATCTATAAGAAGGGCCGAGTCCATGACGCAGGCAGAAAACGGGCGCAAGGTCGCCCTGGTGACGGGGATTACCGGGCAGGACGGCTCATACCTGGCGGAGCTGTTGCTGGAGAAGGGCTACACGGTGCACGGGCTGATCCGGCGCTCGTCGACGTTCAACACCTCGCGCATCGACCACCTCTACCAGGACCCGCACGACGAGAACGCCCGGCTGTTCCTGCACCACGGAGACCTCACCGACGGCAGCCGGCTCACCACGCTGATTGAGAAGGTCAACCCGGCCGAGGTGTACAACCTCGCCGCCCAGTCGCACGTGCGGGTGAGCTTCGACGAGCCCGAGTTCACCGGTATGACAACGGGTATGGGCTCCACCCGGCTGCTCGAGGCGATCCGGGCCACCGGCGTACCTGCGAGGTTCTACCAGGCCAGCAGCTCCGAGATGTTCGGTGCGACGCCGCCTCCACAGGACGAGGACACCCCGTTCTGGCCGCGCTCGCCGTACGGCGTGGCGAAGGTGTACTCGTACTGGATGACCCGTAACTATCGTGAGGCGTACGGCCTGTTCGCCGTCAACGGTATCCTGTTCAACCACGAATCGCCGCGGCGCGGGGAAACGTTCGTCACCCGGAAGATCGCCATGGCGGCGGCCGCGATCGCAGCCGGTAAGCAGGAGCACCTCTACATGGGCAACCTTGACGCCGTTCGAGACTGGGGCTACGCCAGGGAGTATGTCGAGGGGATGTGGCGCATGCTGCAGGCCGACTGCCCGGCGGATTACGTGCTCGCGACCGGGACGTCGTACTCGGTGCGGGACTTCCTGCAGTTCTGCTTCGAGGCCGTGGGGCTGGACTGGGAGAAATACGTCAAGCTCGATCCCCGCTACCTGCGCCCCAGCGAGGTCGATGCGCTGATCGGCGACGCCTCCAAGGCTCATCGCGAACTGGGCTGGAAGGCCGAGGTGCTGCCACCGGAGCTGGCAAGACTGATGACGATGAGCGAAGTCGTTGCGCAGTCCTAGGTCTCGTGCTACCGGGGGGATTCGTTCCCGGCCGGCCCAGGACGAATGGCCGGATACACTGGGAAACCGGGCGGATTGTGGTTATGCTCCTCCCACGCAGTCAGCAACGCACAGTGCCCGTGCGATGGCTAGGGGTGACTGCACGTCGTCCGTCCCAGCACGTGGGCGGGATTCAGAAAGTCGACGTCCTGTCTCCGTGCCGGACGCCGCTGGTCGACCACAGCGCACGAGTGCTGTGCTGGAACGCGAATCGTACTTACGGGAGCCCGTGAAATGTCGCCACTGACCGGTCAGCGCATCACCATCGTCGGCATTAACTACGCCCCCGAAACGACTGGAATAGCGCCCTATACAACGGCCCTGGCTCGTGCACTGGATGCCGCCGGAGCCCACGTGCACGTCGTCACCGGTCTCCCGCATTATCCGCAATGGGCCGTATCCGACGCCCGCTACGCCAAAGGTTCAATCTTTCGGGAACGCGATGGCAATATCGAGATCACTCGCTGTCGCCATTTTGTGCCGGCCAAGCCCGATCTGTTGGGCCGTTTGCGCATGGAGGCCACGTTCCTGGCACGCGCAGTGAGAATTGTCGGCAAGAAGGACAGTGACCTCATCCTGACCGTCACGCCGTCGCTGGCAGGACTGGCGGCCGGGGTGCTGGGCCGGCGCGGCCGGCCGGTGGGCTCGATCGTCCATGACCTGACCGGTAACGCCGCGCAGGAGACCGGGTCGGCGAAGGCGGGGGTCGGTTCCGCCATCAGCTGGGCCGAGCACGCTCTGCTGCGCCGCTGCCGGAGGGTCGGGGTGATCGCGACTGAGTTCGGGTCGGATCTGGCCGCCGCCGGCGTCGAGGCCGAGGCGTTGGTCGACGTTCCCAACTTCACCCACATCGAGCCTGCGGCGGAGTGCACGGCGGCCGCCCGCAGCCGGTTGGGCTGGGATGCGGATCGGTTCACCGTCGTGCACACCGGCAACATGGGCGCCAAGCAGGGCCTGCTGTCGGTGGTCGCCGCGGCGGACCTGGCGGCCGCCGAGCACCTCGATGTCGACTTCGTCCTGATGGGTGATGGCAACCAGCGCGAGGCGCTCGAGGCGGCGGCGCAGGGCGTTCCGCGCCTCCGGATCGTCCCGCTGGTGTCCGCCGCCGACTACCCCCTGGTGCTGGCGGCGGCCGACGTATTGCTGGTCAACGAACTACCCGGCGTCCGTCAGATGTCGCTGCCGAGCAAGTTGACCTCCTATGCCGCTGCCGGCAAGCCGATCCTTGCCGCGGTGGACCCCGCCGGTATCACCGGGAAGTTCCTGCGTGATACCCGGCTCGGCCATGTGGTGCCCTCCGGCGACGCGCAGGCGCTGCTGCAGGCGGTGCGCACCCTCTCGAACGACAGCCACCTGACCGGCGACCTGGCCGATGCATCGACCCGGGTGTTCCACAGCCACTACGACAGGGCCAGCGCGTACCGCCGATATGTCGACTTCGCCGTCTCGGTGGCCGGACTGCCCGCCATACCGGCAGTCACCAGCAGCCAGTACGCCGCGCCGCTGCTGCCCGCCCCCCGGGCCGAGGGTGGGACAGCGCTGGAGAGGGTGTCCTGACGGCGGTCGGGAGCGACGATTTCGACGGTTCTCGACGGTGCCCGCGACGGACAGGTGACCATGGCCGACAACGAGCCTGATGTGCTCGAGCGCCGCAGAGTGCCCGATTCGTTGATCACGGCGTCGGCGGCGGGTCACGGCGTCGATGTCTACCGGTGGCGATTGGTCGTCGTGGACGTCGTGGTGGTCGTGCTGGCCGCGGCGCTCGCCTTCGGCATCCGGTTCGAGGACGCCGAGCGGGTGCTCGCGGTCGGGCGCCGAACCTTCGACTACTCGATGGTCACCATGCTGATCGCAGTGGGATGGGTGGTCTTCCTCGCGCTGGGCGGAGTGTGGGACCAACGGGTGATCGGCCGCGGCACCACCGAATTTCGGCGTCTGGCCCGGTCCACGCTGTTCTTCTTTGGCGCCATCGGCGTCCTGGCCTATCTGCTGAAGGCCGAGTTGGCCCGCGGGTTCGTCGCCGTTGCCCTGCCCGCCGGCTTCGTCGGCTTGTTTCTCGCGCACGGCTTCGGCCGGCGGTGGCTCACCCGCCAGCACCGCGCCGGCCGGATGCTCACCGACGTCGTCGTGGTGGGTCAGACGGTCGGAGCCTGCTACCTCGGTCGCCGGCTGCAGAGCAGTGCCGACTCCGGTTACCGGGTGATCGGCATGTGCGTTCCGGCGAACGCCCTGCCGACCGATGCAGCCTTTCCTGTCGTCGGCACGTTGGACGGGGTCGCGGACGCGGTGCGCCGGCTCGGCGCAAAATCCGTCGCGGTGGCCAGCAGCGACAGCTTCGGGCCAGGCCAGGTCCGGGCCCTGGCCTGGCAGTTGGAGGGCACCGGAGTGCGGATCCTCCTGTCGCCGTCGCTGGTGGACGTGGCCGGGCCGCGCATCCACATCCGTCCGGTGGCCGGTCTGCCACTGATGCAGGTGGAGGAGCCTCGGTTCAGCGGCCCGCGGCTGGTGCTCAAGACGGGCATGGACATCCTCGGCGGCAGCATCGGGCTGCTGGTGCTGTCCCCGCTGCTGCTGCTGCTCGCCATCGCGGTGCGAAGCGACGACGGCGGACCGGCCCTCTTCCGCCAGACCCGGGTCGGGCTGGGCGGCCGGACGTTCCCGATGTGGAAGTTCCGGTCGATGCACCTGGACGCCGAGCAGCGGTTGGCCCAGCTGGAGGAGCAGTCCGAGGGAAACGGGGTGCTGTTCAAGATGAAGGACGACCCCCGCGTCACGCGTATCGGCAAGATCCTCCGCCGGTTCTCCCTCGACGAATTGCCGCAATTGTTCAACGTGGTGGCCGGGCAGATGAGCCTGGTCGGCCCACGGCCGCCGCTGGCCCGCGAGGTCGCCCTGTACAGCCAGCACGTGCACCGCCGGTTCCTGGTCAAGCCGGGGCTGACGGGGCTGTGGCAGATCAGCGGGCGATCCGACCTGACCTGGGAGGAAAGCGTCCGGCTCGATCTGTACTACGTCGAGAATTGGTCGCTCACCGGTGACCTGTCGATCCTGGCCAAGACAGTCCGGGTCGTGGCCGGCAAGAGCGGGGCCTACTGATGTCCAGCACGCCGTTCCGGGCCGACTCGCTCACCGAGGTGCCGCGACCCGTCGCGCCGGCAGTGGTGGTCGACCTGATGCACCGGCTGCCGCGGCAGCGGCGACCGCTCCCGTCGGAGGGCCCGGAGGTGCGGGCACCGCGCACCGGTGGCTGGGTCGCCGGGTACCGCCGGCGGCTGATGGTGACCGACGCCGTCATCGTCGTCGGGGTGGTGGGGCTCAGCCAGATCATCCGGTTCAGTACCGCGAACCACGTCGCGGTCAGCTGGTCGGGCGGGCTGGGGTACTGGACCGTCAGCACCGTGCTGGCCGTCGCCTGGTTGCTGACCCTCGCCCTGCACGGCGCCTGGGACGCCAAGACGCTCGGCGCCGGACCGGCGGAGTTCCGCCGGGTCACCGTCGCCACCTGCGCGGTGATCTCGTGCACCGCCATCTTCTCCTACGTCACTCATCTGTCCATCGCGCGCGGGTATGTGGCGATCGCATTCCCGCTGGGACTGTTCGGTTTGATGGGCGGGCGCTGGGTGTGGCGGATGCTGCTGGCCGAGCACCGCAGGGCTGGAACGCATCTCAACTCGGTGCTGGTGATCGGCGGTGGAGTGAGCGCGCCAGGACTGGCCAATCGGCTGCGCAGCACCCCCGAGGCCGGGTATCGCGTTGCGGGGCTGTGCCTGCCCGGCGGTGCGTACGACCCGGACAGCGAGAGCGCGCTGATCGTCGACGGATTCCCGGTGCTCGGCGGGATGAACGACGTGCTCCAGGCACTGCGCGGCTGCGGAGCCGACACGGTCGCCGTTGCGGCGTCGGAGGTCTTCGGCGCCGAGAGCATCCGCCAGCTCGCCTGGCAACTGGAGGGGACCAGCATCCAGCTGATCCTGGCGCCGGCGCTGACCGACGTCGCCGGCCCTCGCATCCACGTGGAACCCGTTGCCGGACTGCCATTGATGGACGTCCGCTCACCGAGCTTCCGCGGCCCGAAGTTGCTGCTCAAGATCGCCCTCGACTACCTGGTGGCCGGCGTGGGCGCACTGCTGTTGTCGCCGGTGTACCTGCTGACCGCATTGGCCATCCTGGTGACCTCGGGCCGGCCGGTGTTCTACCGGCCTCCGCTGATCGGCAAAGGCGGACGGCTGTTCCGGCTGTTCCGCTTCCGCAGTGTGGCCGACGGCCGGGTCACCCGGGTCGGCAAGGTGATCCGGCGCCTGGGCATCGACCAGAGCGCCCAGTTGCTCAACGTGCTGGCCGGGCACCTGAGCATTGTCGGCACCCGGCCCATCGATCCCGACGAGCTGGTCGACGAGAACACCCACCTGGAACGCCGGACGCGGCTCCGCCCGGGGATGACCGGCCCGGCGCAGGTGCTCGGGCGCAGCCGGCTCAGCGCCGCCGACCAGATGCAGCTGGACCTGCGCTACCTGGAGAACTGGTCGATCTCCCGCGACCTGCTCACCATGTGGCAGGCGATCGGCGCGTTGCTGCACCGTCGCTGGACGCAGCCCCCGTCGCCTGGGTCCACCGGGCAGTCCTCACCGTCGTGAGCGTTGCGGTGCAACCAGCCTCGCGCGATCGGTCGATCGACGTCATTCGGGGGCTGTGCATCGTCTCCATGTCGTTCGCGCACCTGGCGTTGGGCAGTGTGGGCTGGCGAGTGACGCACGCGGCCGTCTGGGTGGATGGCGCGGAGGGCTTCGTCTTCCTCTCCGGACTGGTGCTGGGCATCACCCAGCGGCGGGCGGTGGAGCAGGCCGGGCCGAGGTTCGCGGCGCTGAAGCTGTTGCGGCGCACCCGGTTGATCTACCTGGGCCATCTCGCGCTCTGCGTGCTCGCCATCGTGGTGGTGCAACTGAACCCGGCGCGCGCGTCCTACTACGTCGGCCTGGACCGGCTCGGTGGGCCGCTGCCGACGGTGGCCTCCCTGCTGACGCTGCGGGTGAATCCCTACGACACGTCCATGCTGTCGGTATATGTCGTGGCGATGCTGCTGGCGCTGCCGTCGATCGTGCTGCTGCGGCAGGGCCGGTGGCCGGCCGTGCTGGGGGTGTCGCTGATCCTCTTCGCCGCGGGCACGCTGTTCCCGCGGTGGCTCACCCTGCCGTACGCGCCGGGCGTCGGCGTCGGGGTGAACTGGGGTACCTGGCAATTGCTGTTCGTGCTGGCGCTGTGCGCCGGGTGGTCCTGGAATTCACCGAGGATGCAATTCCTCCGCGGTGACCGTGACGTGCTGGGCTGCTGCTGCGCCGCCGTTATGGGGCTCGGGACTCTCGCCTGGGTGGTGACCACGGGCACGGTGTCGCCGTGGAAGACGGCGGTGGCCTCGTTCTTCACCGACGCGAACCTGGGCATCGGGCGGATCGTGATGGGCCTGGCGATGACGGTGGTGATGTACCACGTGGCCGGGTGGCTGGTGCGCAACGCCGTTGCGGTCGTGGCGCCGTTCGCCACCCTCGGCCGCCGCTCGCTCGACTGCTACCTGATCCTCTCGACGGTCGTGCTGATCACGCCGAATGTGCTGGCGTACAACCGAAACGGCGGCGCCGCGCACCTCGTCGTGCTCATGGTGCTGGTGCTGTGCTGGGGGTGGTGCACGCTCCGTGACCGCCGGGCACCCGTGGGTGCCGAGCGTCGGGACCGCGCCGGGTCACGGCAGTGGACTGTGGCGGGTCGCCAGGGGCGCTAGGCCCTCGGTCACTGTCGGCACCCCGCCCAGCCGAGCCGGAAGCCGTCCGCGTATCCGGCGAGTTGGTCGATCGTCGCGTCCGGCCGGGCCCGGAGGTAATCGAGTGCCTCGTCGGGGTCCCCGGCCCACGAGCCGAGGTCGCCGGCCGGGGCGGTGCCGAAGATCGACGACGTCCACGCTCCGGTGAAGCAGGCGGCGGTTGTGGGGTCGCCGGTCAGCGTCTCGCCCTGCGCGAACGCCTGTGCGGCGGCCACCGCGAACTGCCCGAACGGTCTGGCGTGCAACAGTTCGGCCGAGGACGGTGTGCTGGGCTGAGCTGTCGCTACCTGCGGAAGCGTGGCGGCGACGAAGCTCGACAACGACGTGCGGGCGGCAGTCAGCAGCGCCGTTTCGGACCCGAATCGCGGGACGGTGTTCGTCGTGCTCACGCCCGCCCGGCCGAGCGTCTGCCGCACGGTGGCGGCCGTCATCGCCTGGCAGGGTGCGGGGCCGGCGCGCAAGCCGGCGACCACGGCGATCAGCCGGTCGATGGCCAGCCCGTGCGCGGTCGGGTCGTCCACCTCCATGTTCACCGGGTCGCGGAAGTCCAGCAGTGGCGCGACCGCCCGGACCAGGGCGCTATGCGGCACGTGCAGATGCTGCGCGTGCCCGCCGGTGACCCAGGCGAGGAACGCGCCCGAGTAGCAGTCCGCCGCCTCCTCGACGACGATGCTCGGAAAGCGTTGTGGGTCAGCCGGTTCGGTCGTCTTCGCCGGGCCGACCCGCACCTGGATCGCGTGACCGTACTCGTGGCCGAACGCGCCGATCAGCCCCGCGTCGCCGTACTGCCCGAGTAGCACCGGCACCAGCGCGCCCGAGTCGAACATCAGGCCGTCGACGCCGGGGCAGTAGTAGGCGTTGCCGGCGATCTGCGAGGGAGCCGTGATGCAGAGCGGCTTGGCGCCGGGCTTGAACCCGGTAGCGGCCGGGTCGATCGACTGGAACCCACCGCGCAGCGCGGTCATCTGGACGTGGAACGTGGCTGGCACGGCCCGCTTCCAGTAGGTGGTGAGGTCGGTGAGCACCGCGGCGACCGTCGGGTCGTCGGTGGGTCGTTGGGCCGTCGGCACCGTCAGGTCGCTGATCTGCACGGCACCGGCGAATCCGGTGTCGATGCGCTCCGCCGGGAGCCCCTGATCGGCCGCCGTCGCCCGCGACGACGCGGTGAGCAGCACCGCCATCAGCACGGCGGCGGCGACCGACCTCCCGCGTGCCCGCCGACCCATGCCGCTCACTGTGCCACCCACGCCGTTGGCCCGGTGCGTGGTTGGGTCGTCCCTCGTGTGGTGGCGGGTGGAATCCGGGGCCATCATGGTCGCGTGACCGACGCACCGGAATATCGGATCTGGCCGCCGATCGCGCTGGGTGTTCCGCTCGTCATCGGATTGATCGTGACGGCTGCTGCGGGCGATCCGTTCACGTTGGCTCGTGACGGCGCGCGGATCGTCGGCGCGATTCTTGTCGTTGTCTTCGCGCTCTGGAACGGATGGGCGCTGACCGTGATGGCGGTCCACCGCACCGCTCTGCTGCCCGGCGGTTCGACGCGCGTCGTGCTGGATCGGGGACCGTTCCGACTCAGCCGCAATCCGCTCTACATCGGGCTGATCGTGCTCGACGCCGCGCTTGCTCTGCTCTGGCCGTCGTCGTGGGCGCTGATTCTCGTGCCCGTCGGCATGGCGCTGCTGTTCTGGGGCGCGATTGCCCCGGAGGAGCGTTACTTGAGCAGCAAGTTCGGCGCGGAGTACGACGACTACCGGCGACGGGTGCGTCGGTGGCTGTGACACTGCGGCCGGCGACGTCGCAACCTATGATCCAGGCCATGGAGCCGATGCGGATGGTGGACGTCGATCAGGTGCGGCAATCACGATCGACGCTTGACGCACGCCTCCAGCAGGGTGTGCTGACGCTGTGCGGAGCGGTGTTCGTCGTGCTGTTCGTCGTCGGTGCTCCGCTGTGGATCTGGGCGGCTGCCGTGATCGGGGGACTGATCGTCGTCTCGCTCACCGACGTGGTCGTGCGGCGACGCCGGAATGCTCGGCGGTCGGCGATCAGCTGAAACGTCCGACAGCGCTGCCTCCGTCAGATTGAACCGACTTCGCCAGAAGCGCCGATAAGTGCGTCGTCGACCCCGACATCGCCCCCTTGGGTCAACTCACCCAGGGTGCCGAGCCGCGTCAGCGTCGGTTTCTCATAGCGCGCTTGAACGGTCGTATCCGCTTGGGCATCCTCGGAACGGGGCACGTTGCGTCCAATCACTGCCTGGCAAATACTCCGGAGGACCAGACAACTGCGAACTGCTTGTCGGCCGCGCCCTCAGCATCGTGCGAGGCCGCGCACCTAGCCTACCGTCAGCAACCAACGGACGATGCAAACTCAACGCATTTGGTCCCAGGAAATCGGTGGGTGGGTACGCTGGACGAGGGAAAGGCGTCAAATCCTGACCCTCGGTGCGTACGGGCTTGGCAAACGTGTTGCTGTGAGCTGGTCATCGGGCCGGGCCACTCACAGTGACCGAATTCGACGAAACAGACACCAACGAGTCGTTTCGGTGTTGAGAAAATCTTTCTCAGGTCTCAAGACGCCGTCCGACAATTCTGACCGAAGCTCCATATCGAGATAAGCTGGAACGCAGGGGTGCAGTAGAAGCGCGATTCCTCTCGTCGTGACCAAGCACAGGAACAGAGGTAGCGATCCAGATGACTCGTGCTTCGTCGCCAACCGCCGCGTTGGCCGTACTGGTGCTGATCGCCGTGCTGGCGTCCTGCACCTCGTCGCCGAGCGCCGGCCCCACGAGCACAGCCGTGAGCAGCAGCCCCGCTGTGTCCACCACCCTGTCGGCTGTCTCCAGCGCGTCCGGGGCGTCCACCAGTGTTGCCACCACGCCGACGTCATCGACTCCTCTGTCGATATCCGCGACGGGAGAAACCGGTGCGACGTCGACGGCCGCGACGAGCCTCTCTGCCGAGCCCAGCGCCGACAGATCTGCCACCTCAGCGTCCATCACGAAGTCGAGCTCGACGTCGCGATCCACCGGGAGCGCCACCCGGTCCACCGTTGCGACCGGCGGCGGCGATTCGGGCGAGATCGGCCCGGCCACCGCGCTGTCGATGCCCTCGGTCGTGGGGAAGTCCGTCACCGAGCTGCGTACCGCCATCGGTGACTATCCCGTGGTGTACCGGGATGCCGCCGGCGCAGTCATCAACGGCGCAGTGTCCGGCACCGACCGGATCTGCGCCCAGCGGCCGGTCGCCGGGGCCGACCTGCTCGGCACGGCGGCCACCCTGACCATCACGCCATCGACCGTCGCCTGCTGACGGTCGAACTGCAGTTCAAACGGCTTGTGAGCGGAGCCATTTCTGCTGGAGCAACATCGCGCTGCCCACCCGCACGGTCGGCTCCTGCCACATACTCCGCAGAGCCGCCTCGTCGACCCACTCCGTGTCCTCACCATCGGCCGACCAACCGCGAAGGAAGTCCGTGGTGGCCGATCGAACGAAGACCCCGGTGAAGTGGGCCTTCGGTCGCAGCTGCCAGATCTCGGACGGAAGGGTGTCCTCGCCGATCCGGCGCATCGCCTGAGCCCGGCCGACCTGCCCGGTGGGCAGACTCCAGCCGCCCAGGGCCCGGTGAAACGATCGATCCAGCAGGGGATGGGCGGCCTGCACCTGGTGATCGGCGGCCACCTCACCGAACTGCGCGGCAGCAATCAGCACCTCCCGACGTCGGCGATGCCATTCCATCCGGCTCCCCACGTCCTCAGGTTGCGAACGCTTCTCGACCAGGCCCTGCCGCTGCAGCATCCGTGATATCTCCGGCCTGAGCCAGGGCAATTGGTTCATGCGCCGGATGTCTCGAAGCCGCACCCGGGCGCGGTCCGGCAACCTGGAACCCAGCGTGCGCCGCGGCCGGCCCCACCCGGACAGGATCTGATCACCGCCGAAGCCGGTCAGCAGCGACCCGCCCCGGGCCAGTTCGATGATCGGCAGGTGCAGGTGCAGATTGGGCGGGTAGACCACGCCGTACCTGCGCAGCAGACGGGCCGCGATCGGCCCGATCAGATCTAGTTCGTCACCGGCCCGCAGCCTCGACCACTCCCGTAGCCCGAGCGCGGCGAACGCCGCGTCCTGCCAATCGGATTCCGCCGCTGCGGGTGCGTCGTCGAAGCGCCACGTCGCCGGAATCGGATCCGGCAGGCCGTGCCGCCGGGCGACCCGGGTCGCCACCCCCAGCACGAGTGACGAGTCCATCCCGCCGGAAAAGCTGACCACACAGGGACTTCGCTGGACGGCCGGCAGCACCGCTGCTTCCAGCGCGGCCAAGGGCCCGCCCGGCTGATCTGCCAGGGGACCGGCGTCGTCCGGCTCCGGTGTGGCGGCGGTCCCCGGTCCCATCACCAAGCCGGAGGCGATCTCCAGGGGGGTGGGTCGCCAGCTCGAGACCGGTCGGAGCTCCAGCCCGGTCACCGCATGAGAATCGCTGACGTCGCGCACTACTGCGGGTCTGCCAGGAGCCGAAGCGGTCCAGGGTGCCGGGCGATCTCGCGCATCGAGGGATCGGGCTGCCGTTCGCCTTCCAGCCACGAGTGGGCGCGGAAACCGTCTGCGGGATTGGTGACCGCGATGATCAGGGTTCGCTGCAGGCCGTTCGCGGCGTCGAACCGCTGGCGCAGCAACGCCTGCTCGAGGCAGGTCGCCCGCCGCAGGCGCAGCCCGGCGTTCATCGCGGATCTGGACAGTGGATCGGACGCCGGTGGTCCGGACAGCAGGACCTCGCCGAACGGTTTGTAGGGCAACTGCTTCCGCACCCGGACGACCATCCGCATCGACCAGAACAGCGTTCGGGCGGACCCTGGCGCGGTCACGATCCGGACGGCCTTCGCGATGGTGCCGCGACGTCGTCCTCGGCGGTGTGCCGGGTCGCGGTTTCCCCGTCGAACGTCTCGAAGTTCCAGCAACGCTTGTCGGCTCCCGGCGGCCGCGCCGGCCCACCGCCGGAGATATCCGAGCACCAGTGCCGGCCGCCCAGGTCCGATACGGGGATCGCGCATCCGCAACAGGGCAGGGGACGGCAGAAGCTTTCGACCCACGTATCCCGTGAGCGTTGCCGCGGAGGGCATCTCGAGCACCGTCGCAAGGCTCACCGACAACTGCGAGGACTGGCGACCGGTCAGGCGGGTACTGGCCGCCACGTGCCTGGTCAGACCCAGTTGATCGGCGAATGCCGCACCGCCTGGCAACAACTCAAGGCCCGTCCGACAGGCTGGCTCGGCGTCGACCTGCCGGGCCAACTCGGCGGCCGCCGCCCAGACCTGCTGCTCGACAACGGCTCTGGCCTGCACCAGATCGTTCAGCGGTTTGTGCCGCGACGGCCCGGGGTTGGCCGCGTGCAGGGCCACGATGAGGGCGGCTGCGACCGGACCGGGGACGGCGACCAGTTCGCCGGCGACGTCGAGATGATCGCGCTCGGCCCAGACCGCGGTCCAGAAGGCGGTCGGATCGCGGACACCGGCGAAGCCGCGATGCAGGTCGACGGTGAGGTCGACCTGCGGTGCCCGCCACGGACGCTCGTGCCAGCACCACTCCGAATCCCGCAGTCCGACCACCCGCGGCCGATAACCGTTCTCCGCCAGCAAGTGTTCCGTCGCAGCGAACTGGTCCGGGGAGACCAACAGGTCAACGTCGCTGTACAGGCGCTCGTCGCGTCGCTCGCCCAGCAGCCGGGCTGCGGTGGCCGGACCCTTCAGGAGCACACAGTCGATTCCGGCCCTGGTCAGCAGGTCGGCAGTGCCGGCGGCCAACGAGTCGAGCGCGAGGCATCGGGCCACGGCCAGCAGGCCGGGATCCGCGGTGGGCTGAGGGCGTGCGTCGTCCGTCACGAAGCGAGTCCGGTCCAGGCGTCGATGGTTACCGCGCGCAGCAGGTCGATGGAGGCCGGCAGTGCGGCCCAGTCGCGCGGGCGCCCGTAGACGAAAGCCGGCGCGGCAGCCAGGTCCAGCACCACCGCCGGGTCGCTCGGCAACCCCGGCAGCACCCGCCGGGCGGCGACCCGGGACAGCAGATCGCGCGGAGCGACCGGCCGGAGGGTGGTCACCGGCTCCCAGCGCAGGAAGATCCAGCCGCCCAGCGCAACGCGGTCGGGCACCACCGGCAGCGGAACGCGAAAACGGGTTCCGTTGCGAGATCTGTTCAATGACATCGGCAGGCCCGGAACCGGTTCCCGAAGGTCGACGGTGCGCGGCCCTGCGAAGACGACATTGCCGTCGGTGATGGCAATATCGTCGGCCAGCACCGGAACGTCTGCCGCCGCCAGGGCGGCCATCAGCGTGCTCTTGCCGGCGGTGCGGCCACCCACGACGATCCACGCCCGATTGCCGGCTACGAATGCCCCGGCATGGAAGGCCTCGCGTCCGGCCCACCTGTTGAAGGTCACACCGATCGGTGCCAGGTAGGGGTGTGCCAGCACATCGGACTCGAGCCGCGGTCCGTAGAACCTCGCCCGTCCCGACGTCCTGTCCATCTCCAGATGACGACCGTCGGACAGCTGCCGGACGACCCGCTGATCGTCCAGCTCGTGCGCCGGCGGCGGTTCGGCGTCGAGCTGGTCGACGAGGATCTCCGTCGTTTCGGCAGCGGGCGGTTGGCGCGGCAGCAGTCCGCTGACGTCGTCGAGCCCGTGCACGGTCAGCCCGTACACCGAGCGGCCTGGCCGCTGTGCGATGGTGGCGTCGTCGAGGACGGTCGCGGGGCGGGAGTGGCTAAGCGTCGACGTCACGGATCAACCCCTCCTTCCGCAGCGCGCCGACGAAGTCGTCCACGTCCTGGCCGACCTGGTCCGCGGATGCCTGCGGCGCACCGTCGGCCACCAGGAGGTCGACCAGTTCGCCGCGCGTGGCACCCGACAGCAGCCGTTGCCAGAGCACGCCGGCGGACCGGTTGAGCCCGAAGTAGAGCGAGCGATGCAGGTCGAGCACGACGGATTCGTCGCCGAATTCTCGGCGCGCGGTGTGGTGCGGCTGGATCTGCAGCACCGTGCCGGGCGCCTGGAACTGGCGGGGCGAGAAATCATCCATGGCTGAGCACTCCTTTTCGGACCGCGCGGGCGACCGCGGCGGCGAACAGCACCATCGACAGCGGCACGATGACGGCGGTGACGGCGGCCAGCAGCAGCGCGGAGGGGATCCAACTTCCGCCGGAGATCGCCGTCCGCAGGCCGTCGATGGCCAGCCGGGTGGGCAGGACGGCGGAGATGGGCCGCAGGGCGGCGGGGAGGGTGCCGACGGGGAAATACGGTCCGGACAGGAAGCCCAGCGCGATGATCACGGTCCGCGAGACCGCGGTGGCATGGGAGAACGTGACAGCGAGAGCGCCGATGATCATCGCCAGACCGGTGGTGGCGGCGGCTCCGACCAGCAGGACGACGGCAGCGCCCCACCAGTGCGCCCCGGCGGAGTTGACGCCCAGCAGGGTGCAGGCCACCGTCAGGTAGACCACTGATCGCAGCAACCCGATCATCAGCGGGTGGGCGGCCATGCCCACCGCCGCCGCGGCCCGCCCGATCGGTGCCTGGATCAGCGCCTCGAGGGTGCCGGAGCGCCGCTCCTCCTGGACGCGGGCGCAGACCTGCGCGCAGGTGACCTGCGCCACCAGCATGAACGCCAGGCCGATCGAGACGAAGTCGAAGTAGGTGGACGACGGTCCCAGGCCCTGCTGGCCGCTGTGGTGCAGGACCCGCGAGATGAACAGGAAGATCAGCAGATTGACGATGCCGTAGGCGATGTCGAGCATGATCGAGGCGCCGAACAAGCGGCCGTCGGCGAGGTCGCGGCGAAACATCGCCACGACGGTGCCGACCGGGCCGGCCACGCGGCTGGGTTCGCTCGCCTCGGCCACTCCGCGGTCGCGGATCTTGCCGACCGATCGGTTCGCCGCGGTTCGCGGGCCGGTCACCGGCCACCGGCCAGGGTCAGGCTGTGGTCACATTCGAGCTGATCCGACGGCAGGTGCGAGGTGACCAGGCAGGCGACGGAGCGGCGGCGCCGCAGCGCCGACCACAGCAGTTCGCGACCCGTCTGGTCGAGGCTGCGGGTGGGTTCGTCGAGCAGCAGGAGCAGCGGATCTCCCAGCAGCGCCCGGGCGATGGAAATACGGGCCCGCATGCCGGCGGAATAGTGCCGGACCTTTTCTGCGGCGAAATCGCTGATGCCCAGTTCGACCTCCACGCCGCGGACGGCTTCGCGCACGTCCTGCCCGCGTGAGCGCAGCCGGGCAGCGAACAGCAGGTTGTCGCGCCCGGAAAGGTTCTGGTACAGGCCGCGCTCGGGTTCGATGCAGGAGCCGATGACGGTGCGGGCCGGCAGCGAGCCCGCCGGATGACCGGCGATCCGGACCATTCCGGTGCTGAGCGGCATGGTGCCCGAGATACACCTGAGAACGGTCGATTTGCCGGCGCCGTTCGCGCCCGCCAGGTGCACCCGCTCGCCGGCCTTGATTTCCAGGTCCACGCCGCTGAAGATCGCCCGTCCGGCGATCGAACAGCCGGCGCCGCGGATCGACAGCGCGACAGCCGGTTGCAGGTCCGATTCGTCTGTTTGCCTTCGTGCCCGGAGGCTTGTCGGCCGAAACACCACGTCGGCCCCCTCGGTTCAGCTACATCGGAATATCGGCCGCTACGTCAAATGTGCCCCCAATAGCATCTTTTCTGACCCCTCAACTGTAACCCGTCAACGCGCCCCCGAATGACGGAATGCGGCAAGATCAACAACTCGGTGAACCGTTCTGACGTGGGATTTCCCCCTTATGACACATCCGGCCGTGACGCTGCGTCTCGGCAAGGTCAATAGCGTCCAATATGACGGGCGATCGGTCCGGATTTGGTGTGCCGTCAGTGCTGCCTGACGGCAACATTCCGGTCCTCGGGCGGGCGGCATTCACCCGGCTGAGCCATTCTCGTGTCGAGCTGGCCTCCGGCCGTTGCGCTCGGTCACAGCGTCGGGTACGCGGCGACACGCCTGCTCACGGGGTGAGGACGGTGGGTTCTTCGGTCAGCCGGCGCAAGGCGGCCATGGCCTCGCCGACGTGGAAGAGCCACGACCGTTCGTCGGTGTCCTGAATCCAGGAGGTGATGGCGGCCCGCAGGACGGCGATGCCGGTCTCCGCGGCGAGGGCGGCGGCCGTGTCGGACAGTCCGCGCCGGCGAAGTACCTCCGCGAGGGAGGTGGCGAGCGCGGCGAGCTTCGTCAGCTCGCGTTCCTGCAGTTCCGGGTTGGCCAGCAGCAGGTCCTGTCGGCGGCGGACCTGCTCCACCGACGGGAACATCGCGCCGGCCGCCTCGATACCGGCCGTCAGGGCCTGCAGAGTCGTGGCCGACGGCGGCGCAGCGGCAACCGGTTCGACGAGGGCGGCGTTGAAGCGCACGCCGCTCTCGAACAGCACCTCCCGCTTGTCCGGGAAGTGCCGGAAGAACGTGCGTTCGGTGAGTCCGGCGCGCGCCGCGATCTCGGCCACCGTGGTCTGGTCGTAGCCGCGTTCGGTGTACAGCTCGAACGCGGCCTGCTGCAGGCGCCCGGGAGTGTCGGGCTCCCAGCGGCTCATGACGGCAATCGTAGCTGGATGACAGTCTCTGACGTCAGGGTGTAGGTTCATGACAGTTACTGACATCCTCGCGCTCGACGCCGTGGCCACCCTGCCCGCGCCGCCCGCCCGTCCCGGAGGTTCCCATGCGCATCTTTCTCACCGGCGCGTCCGGCTGGATCGGCTCCGCCGTACTGGCCGAACTCGCCGCTGATCACCAGGTCGTCGGGCTGGCGCGGTCCGACGCGTCCGCCGAGGCCATCGCTGACGCCGGGGGAGAAGTACGTCGCGGCGACCTCGGAGATCTCGATGTGCTGCGGTCGGCCGCAGCGGACAGCGACGGCGTGGTCCATCTTGCCTTCCGGCACGACATCGCCTTCGCCGGCGACTTCGCCACCGCGGCCGACTCCGACCTGGCCGCCATCGAGGCGCTCGGTGAAGCGCTGGCCGGAACGGATAGGCCACTGGCCATCGCCTCCGGGGTCGCCGGCCTGAAGCCGGGCGTGGTGGCCACCGAACACGACCGGCCCGAGCCGTTCCCCGGCGCCGGCGGCCGGGTCCACAACGAGCGGGTGGCGCTCGCGCTGGCCGAGCGCGGCGTACGGTCGATGAGCGTGCGCTTCGCCCCGACGGTGCACGGCGCGGGCGACAATGGTTTTATGGCAGCAATTGTCGCTGCGGACCGCGCGGCAGGCACCGCCGCGTACATCGGCGACGGCGCGAACCGCTGGCCGGCGGTGCATCGGTCCGACGCCGCCCGGCTGGTCCGGCTCGGTGTGGAGAGCGCGCCGGCCGGATCGGTGCTGCACGCGGTCGCCGAGGAGGGTGTGCCGCTCCGCGATGTCGCCGACGCGATCGGCCGCGGGATCGGAGTGCCGGCCAGCTCGATCACGGCCGAGCAGGCCGGCGCCCACTTCGGTTTCCTGGCCGGCTTTCTCGCGATGGACATACCGGTCTCCAGTGCTCTGACCCGTGAGCTGCTCGGCTGGCAGCCGTCAGGTCCCGGGCTGCTGGCGGACCTGGAACAGGGCCACTACTTCGCCTCGTGACGGTGGCAGGTGTCGCCAGAGGTCCGGGGCCGGCTCATGAGGGACCTGTGACCCGGCCGACGACGGACGTCAGCTCGTCATTCAAGGCCGCAACGCGTGCGGCGATGTCGTCTCTGACGAGCCGCATGCGTTCCATCCCGTCGATGCCGCGTTCGGAGGGTTCATCGGTGTCCCAGACTGCGACGGGTGTGCCGTCGACGGGTTCGACGTGGGCCTCGCGGCCCAGGACGACGACCACGTCGGCGTTGGCAATCATCCGATCGGTCAGTGCTTTCGGCGTCTGGTCGGTGATGTCGACCCCGACCTCGAGGAGTACCTGCGCTGACAGGGCGTTGACGGCCGTCCCCGGTTTGGTTCCAGCGGAGTCGACGAGGACGGTGCCGCCAGCGATCTTGCGCATCAGACCGGCGGCCATCTGTGACTTGCCGCCGTTCTTGACGCAGACGAACAGCACACTGGGCTTGTCGGGCATGGTCAAGACCTCCTTCACAGAGTGACGGTAGCCGCGCTGCGGGCCGGTTCCGGTGTGTTGTCGTGCGGCGGCTCCGGCGAGAGTGGTCATCGGCAGCCGCAGCTGCCGTCGGCGTGCGCAGCGCCGCCGCAGCACTCGGCCTTGGCGGGCGGGGCGCAGCAGGACGACTGCTCACTGGTCGAGCAGCACGACGACTCACCAACCGCCGCCACGACCAGTGGAGCCGCCCACGAGCTGACCGCCGGCGCCGTGGCGCCCCCGGGCTTCGTGGCCCGGACGATCGCGCCGTGCATGCCGGACGCAACCTGGTGGGTGAAGACCACCTCCGCGTCGGCGAACCCGACCGCTGAGAGCCCTTGCAGGTACTCGGTTTCGGACAGTGCACCGGCGATGCAGCCGACGTAGGATCCGCGCTCGGCCCGCTCCGCCGGGCTGAGGTGATCCTCGGCGACAACGTCGGAGATGCCGATCCGGCCGTTGGGTGTGAGCACCCGGAACATCTCGGCCAGCACCGCCGGCTTGTCGGTCGACAGGTTGATCACGCAGTTGGAGATCACCACGTCGATGGAGGCGTCCGGCAGCGGGATCGCCTCGATCTGGCCCCTGAGGAATTCGACGTTGGTCGCGCCGGCCTTGGCGGCGTTGGCGCGGGCCAGGGCCAGCATCTCCTCGGTCATGTCCAGGCCGTAGGCGAACCCGGTGGGCCCGACCCGCCGGGCCGACAGCAGCACGTCGATCCCGCCGCCCGACCCCAGGTCCAGGACCTTCTCACCTTCGCGGATCTCGGCGACGGCAAGGGGGTTGCCGCATCCCAGGCTGGCCAGCACCGCCTCCTCGGGCAGGTCGGCGGTCTGATCCGGCTGGTAGAGGCCCGCCCCGAAGATGTCCGACTGGTCGGTGTCGCTGATCGTGGAGAGGGCGTCGGCCGGCCCGCAGCAACTCGAGCCGGATGCGGAACCGACGGCCGCGGCGGCCGCGGCGTAGCGGTCCCGGACAACTTCTCGCAGGTTCTCGGTCGGGGTCAAGTGGCACCTTCCATAGACGGGCGTCGATGTCTTGACAATGCCCATCATATCGACCGATGTCAATGCGTCGTGGCAGAGTGGGGCGATGACGATCGCTTCAGCCGTTGATCCCTGCTGCGCTCCCTTGACGCGGGAGCCGCTGTCGGCAGGTGCGGCGGTGGACCTGGCCAGGACGCTGAAGGCGCTCGCCGACCCGGCGCGGTTGCGGTTGCTCTCCCTGGTCGCGGCGCACCAGGGCGGCGAGGCCTGCGTCTGCGACCTGACCGAGCCGCTGGGTCTCACCCAGCCGACGGTCTCCCACCACCTCAAGGTGCTCGTCGACGCCGGACTGCTGACGCGGGACAAACGTGGCGTCTGGGCCTACTTCACCATCGTTCCCGGCGCCCTTGACGCGCTGGCGGCCGTGCTGAGCAGCCGCACGCCGGGCTGACAGCTCGCTATTCGGTCTGCACCGTAGCTGTTGCGGGACTGTCGCGCAGCACCTGGCTGCGGCCGCGGAACTCGGCGACGACGTCATCCCCGCGGCGGACGGTCACGTCGTAGAGCCCGGTGCGCCCGAAGCTGACGCGCTGCTGCGCGTGCGCCTCCAAGGTGTCACCGACGCGGGCCGGCGCGACGAACACGATGTCGACTCCGGCGGCGACCGCGCGAGGTCCCCAGCTGTTGCACGCGCAGGCGAAGGCGGTGTCCGCGACGGAGAAGACCATGCCTCCGTGGGCGATGCCGAACCCGTTCACCATGTCGTCGCGGACCACCATCCGCGTCGTCGCCCAGCCCGGGCCGAGGTCGACCAGTTCGATCCCCAGGGCGCGAGAAGCGCTGTCCGACGCCATCATCGACGCGACGGTGTCGCGACCCTCTGCGGCGTCGGACACGGGCTGCTCCCTGGGTAGGACCGGAATGTTCGGCCGTCACCGTACGCCGCGGCGCACCCTCTGCAGCGCCGGACGTCGACGACCGCGTCGAGATCGCTACGGAATGGGCCGTTGCCGATCGACCGCGGGCACCGGACGTCCCGGCGCTTGCCGGATCACCGCGGGCGCAGCCCGTCCAGCGCGAGACCGACCACGGCGTCGACGATCTCGCGGCGGGGCGTCGTCCGCTTCCCGGGCCGGTACCACTCGGTGATGGAATTGACCATGCCGAACAGCAGCCGGCTGACCAGCCGCGGATCGATGTCGTCCCGGATCCCGCCGGTCGCCGCGGCCGCCTTCACCAGGTCGGCCAGCCTCCCGTCGATCGCCCGGCGCCGGGCCACGGCCTGCCGCTCGACCTCGGTGTTGCCCCGCACCCGCAGCAGCAGCGTGACGTAGGGCAGTTCCGCCAGCAGCACGTCGGTGGTGCGCCGGATGGCGACCTCCAGCTGCTCGACCGGCCCGCCGTCGCCGTCGCCGATGTCATCCAGGGCGACGGACAGGGCCTCCAGCGCGCGGTGCACCGCCATCCGCAGCAGCTCCTCCTTGCCCCTCACGTGGTGGTAGAAGGTCGATTTGGTCAGCCCGCTGGCCTTAGCCAGGTCCTCCATGCTCGCGGCCTCGTAACCCCGCTCGTTGAACACGCCGACGACGAGTTCCAGCAGGTCGTCCTGGGTGTACCGGGCGGGGCGCCCGCGGGCGGCCGGTGGCCGGGCGGTGCCGGCCGGACCGGTGGAGGTGAGCTGACCCGGAGCGGTTGACATACCGCCATTCTGCCGCACATAATTTACTGACCGTTCGTTCGGGAAGCCGCTCCGGCGGAGCGAGGCAAGGAGGCCGCGGTGTACGGCAACGTCGATCGGGTCGAGTCGTCGGAGGACGCGCCGTCCGCGGTCACGACGCAGATGCAGGAGCGGTTCGACCGGCTGATCGCCGACGACCAGCGCATCGAGCCGCGCGACTGGATGCCCGACGGATACCGCAAGACGCTGATCCGGCAGATCGCCCAGCACGCCCACTCCGAGATCATCGGGATGCAACCCGAGGGCAACTGGATCACCCGCGCACCCAGCCTGCGCCGCAAGGCGATCCTGCTGGCCAAGGTCCAGGACGAGGCCGGCCACGGCCTGTACCTGTACTCCGCAGCGGAAACCCTGGGGGTGGACCGGGAAGACCTGCTGGACCTGCTGCATTCCGGAAAGCAGAAGTACTCCAGCATCTTCAACTACCCGACGCTGTCCTGGGCCGACATGGGCGCCATCGGCTGGTTGGTGGACGGCGCGGCCATCCTCAACCAGGTCCCGCTCTGCCGCTGTTCCTACGGCCCCTACGGGCGGGCCATGGTGCGGGTGTGCAAGGAGGAGTCGTTCCACCAGCGGCAGGGTTTCGAGATCCTGCACACCCTGTCGCACGGCACCCCGGCGCAGCACGAGATGGCGCAGGATGCCGTCGACCGGTTCTGGTGGCCGGCGCTGATGATGTTCGGCCCGCCCGATGTCGATTCGCCTAACTCGGCGCTGTCCACCGCCTGGGGCATCAAGCGGTTCAGCAACGACGAGCTGCGTCAGCGGTTCGTCGACATGTGCGTGCCGCAGGCGGAGATCCTCGGGCTGGACCTGCCCGACCCGGAACTCGCGTGGAACGCCGAGCGCGAGCATTACGACTTCGGCCCGGTCGACTGGTCCGAGCTCACGCGCGTGATCAAGGGCGACGGCCCGTGCAACGCACAGCGGATGGAGCGTCGCGTCTCGGCGCACGAGGAGGGCAGCTGGGTCCGGGAGGCGGCCACCGCTTACGCGGGCAAGCGGGAGAGCGCGGCCGCGTGACGGCCACCAGCGGCCCGGCCCAACCGGTCAACGGCACCGGTACCGACCTCACTGCGTCCGGCGGCCACGGCGCGGTGCCGATCAGCGGGGTTCCCGTTCCCGACCCGGCGGCCACCCGTCAGACGCGGCGCAGCTGGCCGCTGTGGGAGGTGTTCGTCCGGGCGCGGCGCGGGCTGTCGCACCAGCACGTCGGGAGTCTGCACGCCCCGGATGCCGCGATGGCGCTGCGCAATGCCCGTGACGTCTACACCCGCCGCGGCGAGGGCGTCTCGATCTGGGTGATCCCGTCCAGTTCCATCACCGCCTCCAGCCCCGACGAGAAGGACCCGTTCTTCGACCCCGCCCTGGACAAGGCGTACCGGCACCCCACCTTCTACGACGTGCCGGAGGGGGTCTCCCACCTGTGAGTACGCTCCCGCCTGTCACTGCGCTGCCGACCGAGACACCACCCGCGGCAACAGCTCTCGCGCTGACCCGGTACGCGCTGGGGCTGGGCGACGACGCGCTGATCCTCGCCCAGCGGCTGGGGGAGTGGATCACCCGCGCCCCGCAGATCGAGGAGGACATCGCGCTGGGCAACATCGCCCTCGACCTGCTCGGCCAGGCCCGGACGCTGCTCGGCTACGCGGGAGAGGTGGAGGGCACCGTCACCGGCCACGCCCGGGACGAGGACGCGCTGGCCTTTCTGCGGGACGAGCGGGAGTTCCGCAACGTGCAGCTGGTGGAGACCGACAACGGCGACTTCGGTGTGACGATGGCGCGTCAGCTGGTCTTCTCGGCCTACCAGTGCGAGCTGTACCAGGCCCTGCTGACCTCCGCCGACGAGACGCTGGCCGCGCTGGCGGCCAAGGCCGTGAAGGAGGTCGACTACCACCGCGACCATGCCACCCAGTGGGTGCTGCGGCTGGGCGATGGCACCGCGGAGTCGCACCGCCGGATGCAGGCCGCGCTGGACCGGACCTGGCCGTACGTGCCGGAGCTCTTCGATGCCGAGCCGGTGTCCGACCTGCTCGTCGCGCTGCCCGGCATCGCCGTCGACCCGGGGACGCTGCGGCCGGCATGGGCGTCCTACGTCGAGGCGGTGATCGCCGAGGCCACGCTGGAGCTTCCCGCCCCGAGGTGGCGTTCCCGCGGGGGTCGCTCCGGCTACCACACCGAGCAGCTCGGCCACCTGCTGCCGGAGATGCAGAACCTGCACCGCTCGCACCCGGGAGCGTCCTGGTGACGCCCACCGCCCCCCTGACGGAGCTCGACGTGGCCCGGCTGCGCGAGATCGCCGGGGCTGTACCGGATCCTGAGATCCCGGTGTTGACCCTGGACGATCTGGGCATCCTGCGCGACCTGCGGGTCACCGCTGACGGCGAGGTCGAGGTGACCCTCACCCCGACCTACACCGGTTGCCCGGCAACGGCAGTGATCGCGGCGGACGTCGACACCGCCCTGCGCGCAGCCGGTGTGGAGCGCCCGGTGGTCCGCACCGTGCTGGCGCCGGCCTGGACCACCGACTGGATCAGCGCCGAGGGGTCGCGCAAGCTGCGGGAGTACGGCATCGCCCCGCCCGGCGCCTGCCGGCCAAAAGGTCAGGTGGGCCTGACGTTGTCGGCCCGGTGCCCGCGCTGCGGGTCGAGCAGGACCAGGGAGATCAGCCGCTTCGGGTCGACCCCGTGCAAGTCGCTCTGGTCGTGCCGCGACTGCCTGGAGCCGTTCGACTCGTTCAAGGCGCTGTGATGACCTCGCCGGCCACCTCCGCGCGACGGCACGCGGTGTTCCACCCGCTGCGGGTGTCGTCGGTGGAGAAGCTGACCGAGGACGCCGTCGCCGTGACCCTCGAGGTACCCGACGAGCTTCGCGAGGAGTTCGCCTTCGTTGCGGGCCAACACCTCTCGGTGCGTGCCGCAGCGCTGGGCGACGACGTGCGACGCAGCTACTCGATCTGCGCCCCGGCGACGGGTGGCCCGCTGCGGATCGGCGTGAAGCGCATTCCGGACGGGGTGTTCTCCAGCTACGCAGCAGAGCACCTTCGGGCCGGCGACGTGCTGGACGTGATGACGCCGAGCGGCACGTTCTCCACCCCGCTGGATCCCGGCCAGGCCAAGCGGTACGCCGCGATCGCCGCCGGCTCCGGCATCACCCCGGTGCTGTCCATCCTGACCACCGCGCTGGAGATCGAACCGGACAGCACGGCGGCGCTGGTGTACGTCAACCGCCGCACCTCCAGCATCATGTTCCTGGAAGACCTGGAGGACCTGAAGAACCGCTATCCGGACCGGTTCGAGTTGATCCACGTCCTCGGCCAGGAGATGACCGAGGTCGAGATGCTGTCCGGCCGGCTGGATGTCGACCGGCTCGGGCTGATCCTGGACACCCTGCTGCCGGCCGACGAGGTCGACGAATGGTTCCTGTGCGGGCCGCTGGCGATGACCGACGCCGTCCGCGGCGTGCTGCTGGACCGCGGGGTGGACGGTGCGCACGTGCACCGCGAGCTGTTCCACGTCGGAGCACCGATCGTCCGCCGCCGGCCGGCCGCCGACCCGGACGCGCCCGGAGCCCGGGTGACGGTCACCCTCGACGGGCGCTCGCTGACGTTCGTACTGCCGCGGGACGGGATGTCCGTCCTGGACGCCACCCTGCAGGCCCGGTCCGACGCGCCGTACGCGTGCAAGAACGCGGTGTGCGGCACGTGCCGGGCCAAGGTCACCAGTGGACAGGTCGAGATGGACTCGAACTACGCCCTGGAGCCCGAAGAGCTGGACCGCGGGTACGTGCTGACCTGCCAATCCCACCCGATCACCGACCGCGTCGTCGTCGATTTCGACCAGTGACCGACGCCCCCGCAAGGAGTTCCCGATGACGATGCCCGTCGAGAGTTACGTCGCAGGACGCTGGCAGGCGCCGGTGGGCGAGCGAACCGTCCTGCGCAACGCCGCCACTTCAGACCCGGTCGCCGAGATCGGTTCCGGGGCCATCGACATGGTCCTCGTCCTGGATCACGCCCGCTCGGTGGGCGGTCCCGCGCTGCGCGAGCTCCCGTTCCACGAGAGGGCTCTCGCGCTGAAGCGGCTCGCCGCCCACCTGAACGACAAACGGCCGGAGTTCTACGCGATCTCGGCATGGACCGGTGCGACCAGCCGGGACTCGATGGTGGACATCGACGGCGGCATCGGGGTGCTGTTCACCTACGCCAGCAAGGGCCGCCGCGAACTGCCGAACTCCACCGTGCTGGTGGACGGACCGCCGGAGCGGCTCGGCAGGAGCGGCCAGTTCGTCGGCCAGCACATCTACACCTCCCGGCGCGGGATCGCTCTGCAGATCAACGCTTTCAACTTCCCGGTGTGGGGCATGCTGGAGAAGCTGGCCCCGGCTTTTCTCGCCGGGGTGCCGACCGTGGTCAAGCCGGCGTCCCAGGCGTCCTACCTCGCCGAGGCGGTCGTCCGGGAGATCATCGCCTCCGGCCTGCTACCACAGGGCAGCCTGCAGCTGATCGCCGGCGGGTCACGCGGGATCCTGGACCTGCTCGGCGAGCAGGACACCGTCGCCTTCACCGGGTCCGCCGCCACCGCGGGCAAGCTCAAGGCCCATCCGGCCGTGCTCGGCGGCGGTGTGCGGTTCAGCTCCGAGGCCGACTCGCTCAACTTCTCCGTACTCGGCCCGGACGTCCGGCCGGGCAGCGCGGAGTTCGATCTCTACGTGCGCCAGCTGGTGACCGAGATGACCTCCAAGGCCGGGCAGAAGTGCACCGCGATCCGCCGCGCCCTGGTGCCCGATCCGCTGGTGCCGGACGTCATCGACGCGGTGCGGGCCAGGCTGGCGGACAAGGTCCGGGTCGGCGACCCCACCTACCCCGGCGTCACCATGGGGGCGCTGGTCGGACTGGGGCAGCGCGACGACGTCCGGGCCAGCCTGGACAGGCTGTCCCGCGGCGCCGACGTCGTCGTCGGCGATCCCGACCACTTCGACGTGCTGGGCGCTGACGCGCAGCGGGGGGCGTTCCTGCCGCCGATGTTGTTGTGGGCCAGGGACTCCAGCCGCACCGAGCCGCACGACGTCGAGGTGTTCGGGCCGGTCAGCACCGTGCTCGGGTACCGGGACATCGCGCACGCCGTGGACTTGGCGGCCCGCGGCCGGGGCAGCCTGGTCGGGTCGCTGGTGTCGGCCGACCCCGGAGTGGTCCGGGACGTGGTGCTGGGCGTCGCGCCGTGGCACGGGCGGGTTCTCGTCCTGGACCAGACGTCGGCCGCCGAGTCCACCGGCCACGGCTCACCGCTCCCGCACCTGGTGCACGGCGGGCCGGGGCGGGCCGGCGACGGCGAGGAGCTGGGCGGGATCCGGGGGGTGCTGCACTACCTGCAGCGCACGGCAGTGCAGGGTTCGCCGGCGGCGGTGTCGGCGGTGACCGGCACCTGGATCACCGGCGCGCCGCGCACCACCGGCGGCACCCATCCGTTCCGGAAGTCGTTGGCGGAGTTGAGGATCGGTGACGCTGTGGTGGCCGGTCCCCGGGTCGTCACTCTGGACGACGTCGATGCCTTCGCCGAGCTGTCCGGCGACACCTTCTACGCGCACATGGACGAGCAGGCCGCCGCGGCCAACCCGTTCTTCGAGGGCAGGGTGGCGCACGGGTACTTCGTGGTGTCGCTGGCCGCCGGGCTGTTCGTCTCTCCGGACTACGGCCCGGTGCTGGCCAACTACGGCCTGGAGAATCTCCGGTTCCTGACCCCGGTGTACCCGGGGGACGCCCTGACCGTCACGCTGACCGCGAAGAGCATCTCGCCGCGGGCCGATGCCGACTACGGCGAGGTGGTCTGGGATGTCGTGGTGGAGAACCAGCGGTCCGAGCCGGTGGCCACCTACGACGTGCTGACCCTGGTCGCGGCGACCTGGCCCGCGCGGTAGCGCACCAGAGCGAGGAGCAGACATGGAAGACCGCATCCCGGACCGGTCGACGCTCGACCCCATCGAGACGGCCGGCGTGGACGAACTGCGGGCGCTGCAACTGCACCGCCTGCAATGGTCCCTGCGGCACGCCTACGACCACGTTCCGCACTACCGCAGGGCTTTCGACGCGGCCGGCGTGCACCCGGACGACTGCACGGAGCTGGCCGACCTCGAGCGTTTCCCGTTGACCAGCAAGCACGACCTGCGGGAGAACTACCCGTTCGGGATGTTCGCGGTGCCGCGGGGGCAGGTGTCGCGCATCCACGCCTCGTCAGGCACCACGGGGCAGCCGACGGTGGTGGGCTACACCGCCGGCGATGTCGACATGTGGGCCGACGTGATGGCCCGCTCGCTCCGCGCCGCCGGCGTGCGGCCCGGCGATCGCGGCCACATCGCCTACGGCTACGGCCTATTCACCGGTGGTCTGGGAGCACACTACGGCGCGGAGCGGCTGGGCTGCACCGTCATCCCGGTCTCCGGTGGCATGACGGAGCGGCAGGTGACGCTGATCCGGGACTTCGAGCCGGACTTCATCATGGTGACGCCGTCGTACATGATGACGCTGATCGACGAACTGGAACGGCAGGGCGTCGACCCGTCGGCGACGTCGCTCAAGATCGGTGTGTTCGGGGCGGAACCCTGGACCGCGCAGATGCGCACCGAGATGGAGGAGCGGCTGGACATCCACGCCATCGACATCTACGGCCTGTCCGAGGTGATCGGGCCCGGCGTCGGCGTGGAATGCATCGACACCAAGGACGGGCCGACGATCTGGGAGGACCACTTCTACCCGGAGATCATCGACCCCGCCACCGGAAAGGTGTTGCCGGACGGGCAGTACGGCGAGCTGGTGTTCACCTCGCTGACCAAGGAGGCGATGCCGGTGGTGCGTTACCGGACCCGTGATCTCACGCGCCTGCTGCCCGGCACCGCGCGGCCGATGCGCCGGATCGAGAAGATCACCGGGCGCAGCGACGACATGATCATTCTCCGCGGGGTCAACCTGTTCCCGACGCAGATCGAGGAACTGATCGTCAAGGTGCCGTGCCTGTCGCTCTACTTCCAGTGCCACCTGTCCAAGCCCGGCCGGATGGACGAGCTGACGGTCCGGGTGGAGCGGCGCCCCGGCATCGACCCGAGCACCGGGGCGCAGGGCGGCGTGGAGCTGAGCGCGCTGATCAAGAGCACCATCGGCGTCACCGTGGCGGTCGACGTGCTCGACCCCGGCGGTGTGGAGCACAGCGCCGGCGGCAAGATGCGACGGATCGTGGACCACCGCGCCCTGGGGTGAGTGTGGCTGGTCAGGGGGCGTCGTCGCCGGTCGCCGACTGGGCCCCGCGCAACGGATCCGCTGCGTTCGCCCCGGCCGGGTCGAGCTCGAGCGTGGCGGCCCAGCTGGCCAGCAGGGCCAGCCCGTCGGCGGACACGCTGCCGGGCTCGGCGGTGTAGGTGGTGACCCGCAGCCCGGGATCGGCGGGCAGGTCGAGCGACTCGAAGGTGAGCTCCAGCGGGCCGACGATCGGGTGGTGCACGCGCTTGATCCCGGTGCGGTGGAAGCGGACGTTGTGCGCGGCCCACCGGGTGCGGAAATCGTCGTTCCGGGTGGACAACTCGCCGACCAGGTCCGACAGCGCCTTGTCGTACGGATTCGCGCCGGCCGACGCGCGCAGGATCGCGACCGCGTCACCGGCGACCCGGTCCCAGTCAGGGTAGAAGTCCGGCGCGTGCGGGTTGAGAAAGGCGAACCGCGCCGTATTCACCGTGCCGCCCGGGGTGTCGTACACCGGCGCGTAGAGCGCGCGGCCGAGCCGGTTGGCGGCCAGGATGTCCAGCCGCCCGTTGCGGACGTAGGCGGGCGCGCCGGTCATCGCGTCGAGCAGCCGCTGCACGCTGGGGCGGACCCGTTCCGGCGCCGTGCGCTTCGGCGTCCGCGGGTTGGTGCCGGCCGCGCGGGCCAGGTGGAACAGGTGCGCGTGCTCGGCCTCGTCGAGCTGCAGGGCGCGGGCGAGCGAGTCCAGCACGGAATCCGACACGCCGGACAGGTTCCCGCGTTCCAGCCGGGTGTAGTAGTCGATGCTGACGCCGGCCAGCAAGGCCGCCTCCTCGCGGCGGAGGCCGGGCACGCGACGGTGCCCGCCGAAGGTGGGGAGCCCGGCCTGCTCGGGCGAGATCCGCGCGCGCCGGCTGGTCAGGAAGTCCCGGATGTCGTTGCGGTTGTCCACCTCCACGACGGTACGACAGCGTGCGGGACGGGGGGAGGTACTGCTGTTACCCCTCTGCCCAGGCCCTCCCTCCGAGTGGCGCCGGTTGATGAAATGGCATCCGATGACTGGCGGATCGACAGATGATGACGGGGTGCTCGTGCGCTCGACCGATGGCCGCTACCCGGCAGGTCCACCCGGCCGGACGGTGACGGGTCGAATCGCGATGAAGCGTCTGCTCCTTCCCTCCGCGGCGTTGCTGTGGGGGCTGCAGTTCTCCTTCCTCAACCCGGCCCTCGCTCTCCTGCTGGTGAGCCTCTACCACGCCTCGGCGGGCCAGGTCGGTCTGGTGCTGGCTATCTACAACGCCGGCGGATTCGTTGCCTCCCTTCTCGTCCCGGCCTACGCCGACCGCAGGCACGACTACCTGCGGCCGCTGCTGGGGTGCGGGCTGCTGACGGTGGCACTGGCCGTCGTGCTGGCCTCGGTGTCGCGGCTGCCGGTCGCGGTGGTCGCCCTAGTCGTGCTCGGAGGCCCAGCGGGAGTGGGCATGTCGCTGTTGTTCGCGCACCTCAAGCATTCCGGTGCGACGCGGGCGGACATGGTGAACACCAGGGCGGTGGTCTCCTTCGCCTGGGTGGCCGGGCCTCCGGTGGCGACCTTTTTGATCGGGACGCTGGGCTCCAGGGCCATTCTGCTGGCGATCGCGGCGGTTGCCGGCCTGGGTGTCGCCTCCACCGCCGCCATGCTCGCCCACCGTCGGTCCGCCACCGCCGAGCGGCCGGCTGCGGCCGCCCTGCCCGGCACCGACCGGCCGATGTCGCGGGTGGGCGTCGTCGTCATCGTGGTGGCCTTCATCGCGTTGCAGGCGACCAACAGCAGCGTGGTGTCGATCCTGAACCTGTTCGTGACGCAGCGGCTGCGACTGGACGTGCTGTGGGCCGGCGCAGCCTTGGCCATCGCCGCGGCGCTGGAGATCCCGGCGCTGCTGGTGATGGGCCGGCTGAGTGGGCGGTTCTCCAGCCTGACCCTGATCGCGACCGGTTGCGTGGCCGGCATCGCGTACTACGTGGCGATGACGTTCGTGCACGGCGCCGTCCTGCTGCTGGCGCTGCAGGCGTTGAACGCCTGGTTCGTCGCCGCCGTCGCGGGGGTCGGGATGAGCCTGTTCCTGGACATCATCCCGCGCCCCGGCCTGGCCACCGGCCTCTACACCAACACCCGACGGCTCGGCGCCATCGTCTCCGGGCCCGTCATCGGGTTCGGCTCGACCACCTCGCTCGGCTACAGCGGCGTCTTCCCGATCTGTGCCGGGCTGACCCTGGCGGCGCTCGTCGCGACCGCGCTGGTCGGCGGTCGGCGCCCACGCCCGGCGCCTCCGCTCGAGACGGCCGTGGCAGCCTCGGACTGACCCCGCTTCCTCAGCGACGGGACGGCGTCAGTCGAGCTCGATGTTGAAGTCCCACAACGCCAGCACCGCCTTGCCGGAGGTCCAGGTGACCTGCGCCGCGCCGCTGGAGAACCTGCCCTGGATGCGCATCGTCGCCGGGTGCCCGGCGGTCGCGGTCACCGTGGCGGGCCCGTGGGCGGTCAGCGAGATGGGCTCTCCCGTCTCGTCCCTCGAGGAGAAGTCGGCGTCATGGAACGTCACGCTGCCCCGGCTGACCACGGCGGTGATCGAGATGATCCCGATGGTGCTCTGCGGCGGCTTGCCGCTCGCCGGGGGATCGGTGATCAGCTGGTCGGGCCCGAGCGCCGTGACCACGGCCGTGACGCCGCCGGGGAGCGTCACGTTGACCGGTGCCCCGATCGCCAGCAGCTGCGGGTGCCCCACCGACGCGGTCGGCGTCGGGTCTGCGGCCGGCGCGGTGGGGATCGGGACGGCGCCCAGGCTGCTGACCACCGCGGACGCGTCGTCGTCGGACGGGGTGACCGGCGTGGTGCCGGCAGTCGCGCTGGTTGGCGCGCTGGTTGGCGCCGGGGCGGTGCTCGCCGGCGGAGAGGGCTGTGCAGGGGTCGCAGCCGAGGTCGCCGCCGACGACACCTGGGGTGACGTCGACGGCGTGGCAACGGTGGTCGGTCCGGAGGTGCAGGCGGCCGCCAGGGCGGCCGTCAACACCAGCAGTGCAGGATAGGAACGCATCCGCACCGGTCAGCGCCTGACCGGAACCAGCTGCTTGGTGACCTTGACGATCGGCTTGGAGCTGAGCGAGGCCGTGGCGGAGTACACCGAGCTACCCGATGCCGACGGCTGGAACGCCTGGCCGCCGGGGTTGTTGTAGACGTCCGCTCCGAACGGGCGCAGCCCGTCCATCGCCGCGTAGCCGAGGTGCCCGTGTCCGTCGGTGCCGCCGGTCGTCACACCGAACAGGTCCTCCATCGACCGCAGCCAGCTGTAGTGGTTGTAGGGCTGGTCGGTGATCGAGCCGGGCTTGATGAACCGGCTGATGAACACCGCTCCGGTGATGCCGCCGCCGGGCGTGGTGTCCTGGCCGAACGCCTGGTCACCGGGCTGCTTGGTGTTGGGCCCGGGCAGCTCGTTGCAGCACGCGACCACGGACTGGGCGGTGTCGGTCGGGGTGTTGAGCGTCGGGTCGGTGTTGCCGGTGTAGTCAGCGATGGAGTTCCCGTACATCTTGTAGGGCGGGAACGCCTCGTCGAACAGGATCTGGATCTCGCCGTCCTTCTGGAATGCCGGCGAGGCCATGATGGTCGGCACCCACTTCTTCAGGAACAGGTCCGCCGCGTACAGGCCGCCCTGATGGTTGTCCGGGTCGCCGGAGAGGTTGTCGCCCTTGCAGGTCGCGTCGTGGGCGTCCGAGCAGTTGTTGGGGGTGATCCACGAGTACGCCGGCGTGGTGGCCACCGACTTCAGGTCCTGCGCGAGGCTCGGGATCGCGTTGTGCGAGCCCGTGGCCGGGTAGCCGTCGAGCGGCACGACGTTCTTGCACTCGGCGAAGCTGTCGATCAGCGAGTGGAACCAGGGCGCCGGATTGTGCTTGGGCACGTACTGGTCCTGCGGGGTCGCCCCGCCGGGGTCGACCACGCCCTTGCCCGACGGCTGGCCGGGAATGCCGCAGTGGTAGACGTCCTCGCGGGTCGGGGTGTTGCCCATGTCCTGCGCGTAGATCTTCCAGCTGATCTTCTTGGTGTCGAGCTGGTTGAACAGCGTCTTCACCGCCGCGGGGTAGACGCAACCGGTGGCGGCGTACGTCTGGCCGTCCGCGGCCGGGAAGCCCGGGGCGACGTCGGTGTACTGCGGGCAGTCGGCCTGGTTGTCCGGTGCCGGGGACTGGCCCGCGACCAGGCTGATGTAGTTGTCCAGCGAGTAGTGGCCGGTGCCGTAGTACTGCCGCAGCAGCTCGCCGTAGGACGGCAGCGTCTTCCACAGGTAGTCGTTCTGGTTCAGCCCGGAGAAGGTCGCCTCGTACGACTTGTTCTCCAGGATGATCGTCCAGACGTGACCGATCTTCGGCGGCGTGAAGGCCGCGGCCTGGGCGCTGCTCTGGCCGATGACCGGCGGCGCGGCGGCCGCAGTGGGCCCGCCAGTGAGCTGCGACGCCGCGACCACGGCGATCGCGGTGAGGCCGGCCAATCCACGGCGGCCCAGATGAGAATGCGTCATGCCACAACCCCTGTTGCTCGAGCTGGACCCGCGACGACCCGCGGTCAGCTAAGAGCTTGCTGTGCGGAGCTAAGCAACACAAGAGCCAATCCGCGACCAGCAGGTGACCAGCAGGCCAACTCCAGGCGTACCGACCGTCAGGACTGCTGCCGCGATGGTGGACCGTGCGACGCGGAGACGGTAGCTTCATCTCCTGCATGCCATCTGCCCGATGGAATGCCACCGATGGATCGCGGAAGGTGAGTCGTGACCGATCTGCTGGACATCACCGAAAAGGTTCTGCCGGTGGCGGTCATCGGCCCTGGCGGCGCGGGCCCGCTCCCCGCCTACACCGACGGGCAGCACTACTACTTCGACGACGACGCGGTCGCTCGGGCGGGTGCGCACCTGTCCGGGTTGCTCGACCTCGCCGGACGGCCGGTACGGGTGGAACGCACCGGGTCCGGTTGGCAGGAGTTCCGCGGCCGCCAGCAGCGTCAGCTGCACCAACGGCACGTCGACGGCCGCAGCGTGTACCGGTTCGACGACGAGTGGCTGTTCACCCTGGTCCGTCCGGGAGACCTCGCATTGTCCTGAGGTCCGTCGCGTCGTCGGCAACACTGGAGAGGTGTTCTCCGGTCTTGCTCCCGCCCGCCGTCGGCTGGCCCTCGCCCTGGTGGCGGTCGTCGCCGTCGTCGCCGTGGTCGTCGCGGTGCTCCTGGTCGCGCGCCGCGGCGACGACCGGTCGGAAGCCGACCAGGGTGTGCCGGGCCCGGTGCTGCTGATCCCCGGCTACGGCGGGTCGACGGCGTCGCTGCAGGAGCTGGCCGACCGTCTCGTCGCGGCGGGCCGGGATGCCACGGTGGTAGGCCTGCCGGGCAACGGGACCGGCGACCTGTCGGTGGCGGCCGGGACACTCGGTGAGGCCGTGCACGCGGCGCTGACCAGGACCGGGGCGGCGAGCGTCGACCTGCTCGGCTACTCGGCCGGCGGGATCGTCGCCCGGATCTGGGTCGCGCAGGACGACGGTGCGGGGCTCACCCGGCGGGTCGTCACGCTGGGCAGTCCACACCACGGCACGGCGATCGCCGATCTGGCCGTCTCCGTGGCCGCCGACTCGTGTCCGGAGGCCTGCCGGGAACTGGCAAGCAACAGCGACCTGCTTCGCCGGCTGAACGCAGGTGACGAAACGCCGGCCGGCCCGACGTGGGTGTCGATCTGGACCACCGGCGACCAGACCGTCACGCCGCCGGACTCCGCCCGGCTGTCCGGCGCACTCAACGTTCCCGTGCAGTCGGTCTGCCCGGACGCCGTGGTGACCCACAGCGACCTGCCCCGCAACACACTGGTGCAGTCCATGGTGCTGGCCGAACTGGCTGCCGGGCAGCCGGTTCCGCTGTCGGCCGCGGACTGCGACCGGCTCAGCGCCTGACGCCGGTCGTGGTCCGCGTTGGTAGGGTCGGGCAGGGACTCAACGACGGCAGGAGTCAGCTCTTGATGTCCTTGGTGGCGAAGTTGGCCCAGGCGCCGGCCAGGAGCACGCCGACGTAGACGCCCTGCAGGCCCAGCCCGCGGACGACATCGCGCCACAGGATCGGGTCGCGGAACAGGTCGACGAACGCCAGCCAGTACCTCGTCGGCAGGTACGGCGCGATCGGCGACGCGGCGTCCAACGTGAGCAGCAGTGAGGACGCCACCAGGATGGCCAGTGCACCCAGGGTCGCGCCGAGCGGCGAGTCGGTGAAGGTGGAGAAGAACAGCGCGAACGCGGCGACCCCGCACATCGAGACGGCCACGTAACCGATGGCCAGCACGGTGCGGCCGATCAGTTGGCCGACGGTCAGCGTGGTCCCGGACACCGAGGTTCCGCTGAGCGAGGTGGCGTCGAACAGGGTGACGCCGAGCAGATAGCCGACAGCGGCCACCACCACCACGCTGACCAGCACGAACGCCAACACCGCCACGAGCTTCCCGACGAGCAGCCGGGTGCGGCCGGCGGGGCGGGCCAGCAGGTAGCGCAGGGTGCCGGCCTGCGCCTCGCCCGCGATGGAGTCGCCGGCGACCACCGCGACGGCGATCGGCAGGAACAGCGGCAGCACGATGCCCAGCGCGGCGAGCGGGAACAATGCGCCGTTGGTGAGCACCGCGGACAGGAACGCCGGCCCCTGGCCGGGTCGGGGCGAGAGGTCGGTCACCGCGAGCAGCACGGCCACGATGATCGGCAGCGCATTGAGAATGCCGATGGTGCCCCAGGTCCGGGGCCGGCGGAACAGCTTGCGCAATTCGACGGCGATCACGTCCGGTCCCCCTGAGCCTTGTCCAGGGCGGCTTCGTCCTGGTGGGCTTCGTCCTGGTGGGCGTTGTCCTGGCCGGGCCTTCCGGGGCGGGCGTCGTCGGGGCGGGCGTTCGCCGGCCGGGCGCGGTCAGGGCGAGACCTGCCGGGGTGGGTCTTCTCGGGTGGATGGTCGACCCGATCCGCGCTGGTGCCGGCGGCGGCGAGCACGACCTCTTCCAGCGTCGGCCGCTCCAGCAGCAGCCCGGTCACCGGGACACCGGCGGACACCAGCCGGGCGTTGACCTCCGCCGGGTCGTCCCCGCGCACCACCAGCCGCTGGCCGTGCACCGCCGTCACCCGGCCGTCGAGCGTCGCCCGGGCCCTGTCCGGCGCCGTGGTGGTGACCACGGTCGCGCCGGTGGGCGCCGTCAGGACGGACAGCTGCTCCTGCAGGACCAGCCGGCCGCGGTCCAGCACGCCGACCCGGGTGGCCATCTGCTCGATCTCCGCCAGCAGGTGGCTGGAGAGGAAAACGGTGGTGCCGGTGGCGTTCAGCTCGAGCAGCAGGGCGCGGATCTCGGCGATGCCCTGCGGGTCGAGGCCGTTGGTCGGTTCGTCCAGGATCAGCAGGTCGGGCCGGCGCAGCAGTGCCCCGGCCAGTCCCAGTCGCTGCCGCATACCGAGCGAGTACGCCCGGACGCGGCGGCCGGCAACGCCGCCCAGTCCCACCTGCTCCAGCACGGTGTCGATGCGCGCGTGCCGGGTGCGGCGAGCTCCGCCCGGGCCTGACGCGTCGGCCAGGGTCAGGTTCTCCCGGCCGGACAGGTGCCCGTAGAACGCCGGGCCCTCGATCAGCGCGCCCACCCGCGGCAGCACCTGCCGCCCGGCGCCGGGCATCCGCTGCCCGAGCACCTCCACCTCGCCGCTGGTGGGCAGCACGAGCCCCAGCAGCATCCGCACGGTGGTGGTCTTGCCGGAGCCGTTGGCGCCGAGGAAGCCGTACACCTCGCCTGCCCGGACATCCAGATCGATGCCGTCGACCGCGCGCAACCGGCCGTACTGCTTGGTCAGCCCGTGGGTGGAGATCACCGCCGTCACGGCGCACCGGCCAGGTCGGGGAGCTGCCGGGCGGCCTGCTGCAGTGCGTCCAGGGTGACGGTGCCGGTGAGCACGTAGAGGTCGCCGCCGGCGGTACGGGTCAGCAGGATGCCGAGCGGGCCGGCGGTCAGCCGGGTGCCGAGCTTGTCGGTCACCGCCGACGGATCCTGCTCGGCCGCGCGGCGCAGGCTCGCCGCGATGCCGTAGGACAGCGGCACGACGGCCAGCAGGGTGACGCCTCGGCCGTAGAGGCCGACCGCCGCGGGCGCTCCGGCGAGGGTGCGGCGCGGGAGCCCGGCCAAGGTGGTCGGCAAGGGGAGGGGGGACAGCGCGTTCTCGGCCGCCTGCAGCACGGCCGAGTCGTCACCCTCCTCGACCGTGGTATCCGGTGGCGGCGAGAACGAGGTGACCGACGCCGGCGGCGCACCGAGGTCCAGATCGAGGAAGCGGGTGTCCATGGCCGGGTTCGCCGCTCCCTTGCCGAACACCCGCACCTGCAGCGGCAGCCCGCTGTCGCCGTCGATCCACAGGTCCACCCTGGCGATCGACGACGCGACCGCGGCGGGGACCAGGCGCAGGCCCAGTGCCTGCCGGCCGGCCACCCGGGCGGCGCCCAGCCGGCTCAGCTCGCCGGGTTCGGCTTCCGACAGCAACCGCCGCCCGAGGGTGGTCGGCAGCAGGTCGGGGGGAGCGGGCAGGGTGAGCGGCGCGACAGTCTCGGTCCTGCTCGCGCGGTTGTCCTCGTAGTTCCAGGTCCAGGTGCCGGCGGCGTCGGTGTGCACGTCTGTTTCGCCGGCACCGGTGACGACGTCGACCCGGTTGTCGGCCGGTCCGGCCCACCACACCCGCATCTTGGTGCGGGAGCTGAGCAGGTCGGCGACCGTGGTGAGCTGGTCGGACGCCGGCAGCGCCAGCCCGCCGGAGGATTCCGCGTAACCGGAGAACGCCACATCGGCGCTGGCCAGGGCGGCGGTGCGAAGTCGGGCGGCCGAGCGGCTGTCGTCGGGTGCGGGCCACGCGCGGGTGACCAACGGCAGCGCCACGAGCACGGCGACCACCACCGCCACCACCCCCCAGCGCCGCCGGGCCCCGCTCCGCTCAGCCATGATCCCAACGGTACGGGGGCGCTCGTGCCCGTCTGGTGGCTTCGGTTCATTGCCGGTCGTAGCGCTCCGGGGCACTCGTATGGCGCTGGACGGCACTACCGGTGCGGCCGAGGTGCTACAAGTGCGGGCGATACGAGCGCGGACGGGTCGACACGGGCGCGGTCCCTGGTGGCCGGGGTGCCGCCACACAGTGAGCGGCCGCACCGTGCACGGCCGGGCGGTGGTGGCCGCCACTCGCCGCACGGGTTTCCGGCTCGTGAGACGGTGGGCGGCAATGGTTCGGGCCTTGCATAAAGTCTCTTCATGACCGAGGAAGACCTGTCCAACCTGCGGGAGCGGGCCGCGGGCGGCGACCGCGACGCGCTCGACCAGCTGGTCGAGCTGGCCGGCGAGCGAGGTGACATGGCGGAGTTGCGGCGTCTGGCTGACGGTGGCAGCCGAGATGCGGCAGAGGAACTGGTGCAACTCGCCGGTGAGCGGGGCGACATGGCCGAACTGCGGCGCCTGTCGGACCACGGCGACGCAACCGCGACGGACCAATTGATCGAGCTTGCCACCGAACTCGAGGACACCAATGAATTGCGGCGGCTCGCCGACGCAGGCAACACCACCGCGGCCGAGCAATTGGCCGAGCTGTCCGACGAGTGAAATAGCTGCCGAGGCGTCACGTGGCCATTGTCGCTGGTCGCCCGCCGCTCCGCTGTCACCGTGTGGCTCGAAAGCCGACATGTACCCAGGAGTGGTGTGCGGATTCGGCCGACAATGATTGCGTGGTGCCGGCCCGTCGGTGCCAGCGGACTTCGAACAAGTGGTCGAAGAATTCTTCCCTTCTGTGCCAGGGGGTGATAAAATCGACGAAGGGGAGCGGGTAGGAAGCAATGACGTCAGCCGGGGGGTGAGCAGCGGTGGAATTGCCGACCGTGGGGGAATGGGCGGACGCGGCACCCTGTTCGCTGTCACCGGCCGAGCTGGTCGATTCGGTTGTTGCTGCCGAGCGGATGATGTCGCGGCTGTACGCGGTGCAGGCGGCCCTGCTGGCCGAGCTCGCCAAACCCGGTCGGGCCGGCGACATCACCGACCTGGTGGATGCACTTGTCGACAAGGGCGGTGCAGCAACGAATGTGGACGGATCACTGAACCTCGACGCGTTCGAGGATCTGGTTCGGTCGCAGGCCGTTCGGATGGCCGCCGCTGCGGTTGGCGTGGCCTTGCAGATCTCGCCGAACGCAGCGCAGATGCGGGTCAGCGAGGCGGTGGATCTGGTCGGCGGTCTGCCCGCGACGGTGAATGCGTTGCGCTACGGCGAGATCGACAAGTCGAAGGCGAAACTGATCGCCGATCGCACGTCCGTCCTGGAGCCGGACACGCGCCGATTGGTCGAAGAGGACGTCATAGATCTGGCGAAAACCAGGGTGCCACGGCAGCTCCGCGATCTGGTCGACCGTGCGGTCATCAAGGTGGATCCCGATGCGGCAGTCAAGCGCCGCCGGGCGGCCCGGAGCGGTCGGGATGTCATTCACCGTCCGCAGCCCGACGGAATGGGATGGGTGTCGGCTTATCTGCCCGCCGAAGGCGCATTGTCATTTTTCACGTTGTTGGATTTGATTGCAGCAAAGCTGCGCGGGACCGGCTCGCGATCGATGGGAGAATTGCGGGCGGATGCGGTGGTCGACATCGCCAACGGCTTGCTCGCCAATGGCAGTATGAGTCTTGCCGATTTGCTGGACGATTCGGCGACAGGTGGAACCGAGGCCGTCGATTCACCGCATTCTGCCGATTCACCGGCCCCACCCAGTTCGCCCGTCGACGAAGACCAGCTTGAGAGCGGCTGCGTAGAACCCTCGGACGCTGATGTGTCGAACGATGGTGGCGACCAGCACGCTGCATCGGGGAAGGAATCAACGACCCAGGCAGGAGGCAGTGCTTCGCTCCCGGCAGAGCCCGATGGACCAGAAATCCCGGTGAAATCGACCGGGGTGATCGCCGCGGCCGCCCCACATACATCGGCAGTCCTGCCGGGGTCGCGGCCCGGGGGTGCATCGGGCCGGTCGCGTCGCGCCGTCGGGTGCCCGACCTGTGGTCACGGATCGCAGACCTGGCTACCGCTTCGTCAGGGCCGGCCGGTCGACCTGGTCATCACCATGTCGCTCTCCACCTTTGCCGCGCTGGACGAGCTGCCGGTCCACCTTGCCGGGCACGGGGCGATGACCGCCGAGTGGGGACGCACCTTTGCCAAGGCTGCCCGGTCGGTCACCTTCGTGGTGCTGGACCCGGAGACCGGTACGGCAGTCGGGGCCGGGGAACGGGTGTACAGACCGCGACAACGGGTGCGGGACCAGGTGACCGCGCTGTCGCCGATGTGTTCCTGGCCAGGGTGCGGACAGCCCGCGTGGAAGGCCGACCTGGACCACATCGAACCGTTCAACCATGCCGACCCGCGGGAGGGCGGGTCGACGACCGTCGTCAATCTCGACCCCAAATGCCGCTGGCACCACCTGCTGAAGACCCATGGTCACTGGCTCACCAGCCGCAAGCCCGACGGCTCGACCACCCTGACTGCCCCGACCGGGCACCGCGCGGTGCAGCACCCCTACCCCTTCACCCTGCCGGGGGAGTGGCTGCACCACGTCGATTCACCCCACCGGGAAGCGATCGGATCGGCCGACCAGGAACACCGCTCACAGCTGGGGCCCCGGACGGACGACGGGCCGACCCCGATGTCGCACCTGGAACTGGCTCTGCACCGTCACCTCGCCGTCCGCCGCCGCCATCAGCGGCTGCGCCCCGACGCCGACCGAGCACCCGTCAGCGCGGTCGCCGACGTCCCGACGACGCTGGTTCCCATTGCACCCCCCCTGCCGGACGACCCGCCGTTCTGACGCCCGGGCCGAGCAACGCCTATCCGCCTATCCGACGGCGGCGCTCGACGGCAGGCCGGAGCTGTGCAGCCAGCTGTGCAGGTCGACGTGATCGGGCTGTTGCGGCCGGCCCAGCAGGTAGCCCTGCAGCTGCACGCCTGCGGGGAGCGCATCGCGCTGGGCCACCGTTTCCACGCCCTCGACGATGCACGACAGGTCGAGGTCGGCAGCCAGGCCGGCGACCGCGTTGACGATCTTGCGACAGGTCTGGTCGTCGGGAAGCCCGGCAGTGAAGGATCTGTCGATCTTCAGCACCGAGATCGGCAGGGTGGCCAGATAGCGCAAGCTGGCGTATCCGGTGCCGAAATCGTCGATGGCGATCCCGATTCCCTCGTCGTGCAGGGATCGCAGGGTGGCGATGGTGGATTGTCCGGCGTCCAGCAACGCCGTCTCGGTCAATTCCAGCATCAGATCGCCGGGCGCGAGATGGTTGCGCCGCAGGGCGTCATGGACGTCGTCGGCCAGTCCGGCGTGCTGCACATGCAGAGCCGAGATGTTCACCGACATGACGACACCGGCCATCTCCGGCCTCTGCGCTCGCCACGCCGTCAACTGCTGGCACGCCAGGTCGAGCACGAAGGTGTCGAGTGCGCCGATGACCCCGATGTCCTCGGCGATCTTGATGAAGACGTCAGGCGGCACGGCGACGCCGTACCCGTCGGCGAGCCGGGCCAAGGCTTCGATGCCCACCAGTGCACCGGTTGCCGAGGAGAAGATCGGTTGGAACGCCGCCGACAAACTCGGTGGCGCGTAGTCCGAACAGGCGCCGACGCCGCCCGCGACGCCAGGGTCCGTCGTCGGGCGAAGTGCCCGGCGCAGCATCTGTTCGACGCGGCCGAGCTGCACACCGTCGGTTCGCATGCTGCTCCTGAACACCTCGAAGCGGTCCTTGCCAAGTCCTTTCGCCCGGTACATGGCAGCGTCGGCATCCTGCAGCAGCTGCTCCCCGGTGACGTCCGTACTCACCCCGGCGACGTAGCGTGGCCCGTAGGCGATCCCGATGCTGGCGCTGACCACGTGTTCGGTGCCGTTGACCACGGTGGGCCGGCGGACCGCCTCGCGGATCCGGTCAGCGATCCGGGTGGCCACGGCCCGGTCGTCGTCCGACGTCGCGGCCGCGCCATCGCCGACCTCGCGGTTCCATGGCTCGACCACCACCACGAACTCGTCCCCGCCGATGCGTGCGACGGTGTCGCCGTCGCGGACCACCGCCTGCAGCCGCCGGGCCATCTCCAGCAACACCTGGTCGCCGGCGGCATGCCCGCCGGTGTCGTTGACCCGCTTGAATCCGTCCAGATCGCAGAACAGCACGGACATCTCGCGTCTGGTGCGTTGCAGACGGGCCAGTGCGCTCTCCAGCCGGTCGGTCAGCAGAGCCCGGTTCGGCAGTCCGGTGAGGTTGTCGTGCAGAGCCGAATGCCGCAGGTGTTGCTCTGCTTCCACCGCATCGGTGATGTCGCGGAGGACGCCGACCAGTTGCAGAACGCGCCCGTCGTCGTCCCGGCGAAGTGCGGTGACGCGCCGGGAGAACCACCGATCGGTGCCGTCAGCGGCCCGTAGCCGGTGGTCGAGCGCGACGACCTCGCCGGGTGCGGAGTTCGCCGCCGACTCGAGCGCGGCATCGAACTGCCCGCGCTCCTCCGGCAGCACGAGGTCGTCGATCGCCGGAGCGCCGCTGGCACCGAGTTGTTCGGGGCCGTATCCCAGCTGGTCCAACTCGGACCGATTGCTCCAGGTGGTCGCCCGGGTCGTCATGTCGTAGACGAAGATGAGGTCCGGGGACGCGTCGATGACGGCTTCGTGGAACGCCTGTGCCGCTTCGGCTTCCACGGCTGCCACCACGTGATCGGTAACGTCGGCGATCGCGCCGACGATCCGGACGCGCTGGCCGTCCTCGTACTGCGCCTCCCCGCGCGAATCGATCCAGCGCAGCTGTCCGTCGTCGGCACGGCGGATGCGGTACCGGGCCCGCATCGGTGTCCCGTCGGCAGCGCACCGCGCGACCGCTGCATTCACCTGCGGTTGGTCGTCGCCGTGGATGATGTGCAGCGCAGCTCCATAGTCACCAATGGAATCCTTCATCTGCAGGCCGTACAGCTCGTAGATGCCCTCGGACCAGTTGACGGCCTGCGTGCGCAGGTCCAGGTCCCACGAGCCGACCCGGCCGATGGCTTCCGCGTCGCGCAGCCGGCGGCTCTCCTCGGTCAGGTCACGCGCCGACTGCCGTGCCGCGGTGACGTCCTGCGTGAAGCCCATCCCGGCGATGACGGCGCCCGCCGAGTCGTACAGCGGTCCCAGGCGCTGCAGAAAGGTGCGGCCCCCGTAGTCGACGTCCATCTCGGATTCTTCACCGGCAAGTGCCGACCGGTAGAGCGGAGCAATCGCCTCGACGACCTCGGACGGAAACAGCTCGAAAATCGTCCTGCCCTCCAGGAGCTCTCTGGACAGGCCGACGTCCGCCAGCCCCATTCCGCCGGCGCACAGATAACGGAGGTCGTGGTCGAAGACGATGATCGCGCCCCGCGGGAAGGAGAGCAGGATGGGATTCGACCCCGAGGCCCGCAGCAGGTCCAGTGCAGATTCAGCAGCGGGCGTGGACGCGGTCGACCGCGCGCCGCCGCCCAGCGGGGCGTCGCCGGTGTGGCCCGACGCAGGGGCGGTTGACGGCGGACTGGTGCCCGTCACCACCTGATGTGGATCGGCTGCATCGACGGCCTCCAGCGACACCAGGTCCGGATTAACCCCGAGTGACTGGAAGAGTACGCGAAGTCAGTGATTCGTATTCAGTTTTCAGCCCGTTGCACGGCCGGCCCGGGCGCAGCGTCAACCGATCAGGGGACAAGACTATGTCCGCGCGGTTGATGTTGAGGACGCGGCCGACTGTGAGGCTTGAACCATGTCAATGATCGAAGTCCGCGACCTGCGGAAGGTGTACGGCAATCGGACCGTCGTCGACGGCATCAGCTTCACCGTGGAAGAAGGTGAGATATTCGGAATTCTCGGGCCCAACGGAGCCGGCAAGACGACGACCGTCGAGTGCATCAGCAATCTGCGGGTGCCGGACGGCGGCCGCATCTCCGTCGCCGGAATGGACCCGACCAAGGAGGCCAGGGCCTTTCGGGAGGCGCTCGGCGTGCAGTTGCAGGAGTCGCGACTGCCGGACAAACAGACCGTGGGCGAGGCGCTGGAGTTGTATGCCAGCTTCTACCAGCACCCCCGCGACTGGCGCGAGCTGCTCGAGCGGCTGGGAATGGCCGAGCAGCGGAAAACCTACTTCAGCAAGCTGTCCGGCGGCCAGAAGCAACGCCTGTCGGTCGCGCTGGCCCTCGTCGGCAATCCAAGGGTGGCGATCCTGGACGAACTGACCACAGGCTTGGACCCGGCCGCCCGCCGTGAGGTCTGGAGCCTGCTCGAAGACCTCAAGGACACCGGCGTCACCCTGCTGTTGGTCTCGCACTTCATGGAGGAGGCCGAGCGGCTCTGCGACCGGGTGGTGGTGATCGACCGCGGCCGGGTGATCGCCGCGGACACCCCCGAAGGGCTCGCTGCGGGCGTGGTCGCCGACCAGCGGATGAGTTTCGTCCCGTCTGCACCGGTCGACCCGGGCTTTCTGCAACAGCTCCCCGACGTGCACACCGTGTCCACGCGAGCCGACCGGATGGTCGTCACCGGCACGGACAACGTCGCCGGCGCGGTGATCATCGCGCTGCACGAACGACAGATCGCCGCGACGAAGCTACGCGTCGACCAGCCCAGCCTCGACGACGCGTTCGTGGCACTGACCAGGGAAGACAACCAGTCCGGCATACCGGCACATCTCGAAGGAGCGGACGCGTCATGACGGCACCCACGGCAACCCGGTCGGCCGGCCGGGCCATGTTCAAGAGCGAGGCCACGCTGCTCGCGCGCAACCCGGGGGTGGTGATCTGGACGGTCCTGCTGCCGATCGTGGCCTCCATCATCCTGGCCGCCATCCCGGGCACGAAGAAGCCGTCCCCCGATCTGGGCGGCCTGAGCTTCTTCCAGGTCTACCAACCGGTGCTGGTGCTCTTCGCCATCACGTTGCTCGGCGTCCAGGCCCTGCCGGACGTCCTCACCCGCTACCGGGAGATGGGCGTCCTCAAGCGGCTCCGCACCACGCCGGTCTCGCCCGCCCTGCTGCTGTGGGCCCAGCTGGTGCTCATCCTGGGCGTGTCGGTCGTGTGCGTCGCCATCATGATCGTCGGGCCGGCGGTGGTCGGCGCACCGCTGCCGAAGAACATCGTCGGGTTCGTGCTGTCTTATCTCCTGGCGGCCTGGGCGCTGCTCGGGCTGGGCATGGTGATGGCAAGCCTGTTCCGCAATGCCAAGGTCGCCTCCGGTGTCGGGTCGGTGCTGTTCTTCGTCCTCCAGTTCTTCGCGGGCCTGTGGTTGCAGCGGCCGCTGATGCCCGGCTGGCTGCGGCACATCTCCGACGTCACCCCGAGCGGTGCTGCGGTGCAGTCCCTCACCGACTCGTCGCTGGGTCACTGGCCGCACCTCGGGTACCTGGCGGTGCTGGCCGTGTGGGGCCTGGTGCTGTCCGGGCTCGCGATCCGGTGGTTCACCTGGGAATGAGTGCGTTCCCGGATTCGGCGACAATGGCGGACGTGGATTCCACGGTGGGTGCGCCAGGCGGGAAGAACACCGGGCCGAACGCGCCCCGCGAGCAGCTCGCCGGCGACAGGCCCGTCGACCAACCGACCGACCCCCGGCTCCCAGGGGAGCCCGCCGATGACAAGCGTGACAGGGTCGATGTTCTCGGGGCGTGGCCCGAGGGCATCGACCTGCCGCCGTATTCGCTGTGGCGACGCATTCCGCAGTGGGAACCGCGCGGTCGCTGGCTGCAGGACCGGCCGCAGGTGGAATGGCCGGACACGCTGTTCTCCGTCACCAGGGCGCCGTGGCTGCTGCGGGCGGTGCTGGCCGTCAGCGTCGTTCTCGGCCAGCTCACCATGCGCGGCGGGGCCGTCCAGCACGTCGTCGCGGGCCTGCTGATCCTCGCGCTGTGGGGCTGGATCGAATGGTGGCAGACCTGGGACCTGACCGGTCTGGGCCGTCGGCTACTGGCGATCGGCGTGCAGACCGCTCTGACAGCAACGGTTGTCGCGGTGTGCCCGCTGGGCGGGATCGTCGCCTGGACGCAGTACATGATCTGCGGCACCTTCTTCACCGGTCCGTGGCTGCTGGCGTCACTCGCCTGTTCCTGCGCCGTCATCACCGCCGTGCAGGTCGGCGGGTTCCAGCACCTCGCGGACTCGTTCACGTTGTCGGGTGGCCTATTCGTGTTCGACATGGCCATCGGCGTGGTGTCGATCGCGCTGGCGAACCGCCGTGAGGAGGCGGTGCTCCGGCGCAACGAGATCACCCGGCAGTTGCTGATCGAGCAGCGCAGGAACGAAGAACTGCACGACCAGCTGATGGACCAGGCCCGGGATGCCGGCATCCGTGACGAAAGGGCCAGGCTGGCACGGGAACTGCACGACACGGTCGCGCAGGGGCTCGTCGCGGTCGTCACCCAGCTCGAGGCGATCGCCGACGGCGCGCTGACCGACCCGTCGGCCCGCCGGCGGGTGGACAACGCGAAAGCACTGGCGCGCGAAGGACTCGGCGAGGCCCGGCGCGCGGTGAACGCCCTGCGGCCGCCGGCGCTGGACGCCACCGCGCTGCCGCAGGCGGTGCGTCGGATGCTCGACCACTGGTCCAGACTGGGCAATCCGCCCGGCACCCTGACGGTCTCGGGCGAACCACGCGCCCATGCGGCCGACGCAGAGCTGATCCGGGTGGTGCAGGAGGCACTGTCAAACGTGGCCAGGCACGCGCACGCCCACCGGGTGACGATCAGCATCGACTACCTCGAGAACGAGCTGCTGCTGGACATCCATGACGATGGAACCGGTTTCGACCCGGCGCTGGTCGACGGGCCGACCGACGCGGGCGGCAGCGGGCTGCCGGGCATGGCCGAACGGGTGCGCATCGCCGGCGGGACGTTCACCGTGGAATCCGAGCCGGGCGGCGGCTGCGTCGTCAGTGCGGTGGTGCCCGGATGAGCGCGCCCGATTCCTCGGGGCCCGTCCGGGTGCTCGTGGTGGACGACCATCCGGTCGTCCGGGACGGCATCCGCGGCATGCTGGAGCGCGACGAGCGGATGGTGGTGATCGGCGAGGCGGCGAACGGCAGCGAGGCGGTCGCGCTGGTCCGTGCCACCGATCCCGACCTGCTGCTGATGGACCTGCGGATGCCGGGAACCGATGGCGTGGCGGCGATCCGGCAGCTCCGGGCGGCGGACCGGAAGCGGCCGCGCATCCTGGTGCTGACCACCTACGACACCGATCGCGACATCTACGCGGCCATCGACGCCGGCGCCGACGGCTATCTGCTCAAGGCCACCTCGCGCGAGGAACTGGTGGACGCGGTGCTGCGCGCCGCCGCGGGGCAGAGCGTGCTGGCGCCCAGCGCCGCCCGCAGCCTGGTGGACCGCAACCGCAGCGAGCCGCTGACCGCCCGCGAGCTGCAGGTCCTGTCGGCGATCGCGCACGGCGGCACCAACCGGGACGTCGCCCGCGAACTGCTGGTCTCCGAGGCGACCGTCAAGACGCACCTGCTCCGCCTGTATCCCAAACTCGGCGTCCGGGACCGGGCCGCGGCGGTGCGCGTCGCTTTCGAACGCGGCCTGCTCGGCTCGCCGTGAACCGCGCGTTCGGGCCAGAAGCGTGATCGCCGCGGTCAGGCCAGAAAGCCCAGTGCCGGTGCGGTTTTCCCGACGATCGGCTCGGCGTCGGTCTTGACCACCTTGGTCAGCAGCTCCGCGTAGACCGTGCGGAAGTCGACCGTCGATTTCAGGTCGGCGTCCACCAGGTCGGTCAGGCTCGGCTGGTCGCCGTAGAAGCCGCCCTTCACGCCGCCGCCGGCGATGAACATCGGGCCGGCGGTGCCGTGGTCCGTGCCGTGCGAGGCGTTCGCTCCCACCCGTCGGCCGAACTCCGAATAGGCGACCACGACGACGTCCTTGGCGCGCGGGGTGGCCGCGATCTGGGTCAGAAAGGCCGACAGCGCCGTGTCCAGCGTGCCGAGTTGTGTTTGCTGGGTGCCCTTCTCGTCCGCGTGCGTGTCGAAGCCGCCCAGGCTCACCGTGTACACCGTGGTCGGCACGTTGGCCCGGATGCACCGCGCGACCATGTCGAACTGTTCCTGCAGGTTGGACTGGCCACCCGCCGAACCCCCTGCCGACCCCTCGTCGGCATCGGGAACGGCGTCGTGCAGGATGCCGCTGAAGGTGGCATCGACCTTTCGTTCGGAGCAGTAGGACGCAGCCACCAGCGCCTGGAACGGGGTGTCCGTCGGGTCGATCCGACCCAGCCCGGTGAACGCGGCGCCGAGATCGGCCGGCAGCGCGGACGCCTTGCCCAGCGGCAGCGCGGCGGCGGCGCCCCGGGCGCCGACCGCGAGCGGCGGCAGCACCGAGCCGATGTTGACGGCGCGGGTCGGGTCGTCCCCGGTCGCGTCCAGCCAGCGCCCGATCCAGCCGGTGTTCACCGGCGCGGACGGGGAGGCGGTCTGCCAGATGTCCATCGACCGGAAATGGCTGTGGTCGGGCTGCGGGTACCCGACCCCGCGGACGATCGCCAACTGCCGGTTGGACCAGAGCTGTGCCATCCCCTTCATGGCCGGGTTGAGACCGAGACCGTCGCCCAGCTGGTGCACCTCGGCCGCGGTGTACGCGAAGTCCGGACGCGCCTTGACATATGCCGGATCCGCGTACGGGATCACCGCGCCCAGGCCGTCATTGCCGCCGTACAGGGTGACGAGCACCAGGATCGGCGTGTCCTCCGGCAACGGCGATCCGGCTATCGCCTTGTGCTGCAACTCCGGGAAGCTGACGAACCGGCTGGCGACGGCGGCCACCCCGGCCGTTCCGGAGGCAGCCAGGAAGCGGCGCCTGGTCAGGATGTGCATGTGCTGGTCCCGTTCATTGGCTGGCCGTTCCTCGGCTGGTGCCGTTCAGGTCCTGGCCCGTGCGTGCGCACGGTCAGTACGTCAGGTATTCGGGTGTGTTGAGGGCGACGGTGACCAGCTTCTTCGGGCTGCCCGCCGACGCTTTCAGGACCGCCGCGCTCCGGTCGCTCCACCGCGGGATGCCCAGCAGGTGGGCTGCGGCGTCCAGCCGTCCGGATTCCGGCGTCGTCTCGATCGCCTGCAGATCGGCCTTGGCCACCAGGCCGGCCGCGGTCGTCATCCGCAGGTCGGCGGCGGCCGTCGACAACCAGGCCGCTCCGGACGGCCAACCGGACACGTTGGGCGGCGCGAACGGCAGCTGACCCAGCCCGCCGAGCACCCTGCTGACCTTCATCGCCGCCGCTTGGTCGGGCACCGGGACGCGCAGCGTGCGGATCGCCCCGATCAGCCAGTCGACCGGCCCGATGATCTTGGTACCGGCCGCCGCGGAGAAGCCCGGCGAGCCGAGCAGGGCAGCCAGCAGACCGCTGATCGAGCGCTCCGACCCGTACCCGGCGACGCCGGCGTCGACCAGCGCGACCGTCGGCGCGTGGTCGGACACCAGCTGGCCGTAGGTCCGGGTGGCCAGGTAGGCGGCGGCCGCGGGCCGGGCCAGCACCGCGTCCAGATAGCCTGCGGCGTCGAGGTTCCCGGTGACGCCGAGCATCGTCTTGACGCCGTCGTCGTGCAGCTTCGGCCGGACCGCTGTGCTGCCGTCCTTGGCGATCCGCCAGCCGGTCAGCGCCCGCGCGCCCTCCCGGACGTCCTGCTCGGTGTACCCGTCGCCGTGGCCGAGCGCGAACAGCTCCAGGAACTCGCGCGAGAGGTTCTCGTTCGGGGCGCCGACGGTGTTCTTCTGCCCGTCGAGCCAGTCGAGCGTCGCCGCGTCGGTGAGCATCGCGAAGGCCAGCACGCGGAAGTCGCCGCGACCCATCGTCCGGAGCTTCTGGTTCTGCGCCAGCATCCACCCGGCATTGCGCACCTTGGTGATCGACGTGGCGAAGTGGTTGTGCCAGCAGAAGGTCAACTTCTCGCCGAACGGCTGCTCGACGGACACCATCCGCCGGATCCACCAGGCGGTGAGCTCCTGGCGCTGGCCGGCGAGCTGCCTGTTGCGCGCCTTGCGCGCGGCCGTGTCGGCATCCTTCGGCAGGGGCGCCGGCCGCTGGAACGAGGGGGCGGGGGTGGCGAGGGCGCCCGCGTCGCGAGTCGGGTCGGACGCCAGCACCCTCGCCACGTACTTCGCCGTCCCCATCGCGGCGACCGCGTCGATGTCGCCGCCCGTGCCGCCGAAGCCGGTCGCGCGGACCAGCCGGGCGGCGGCGGCCCAGGTGGAGGTGGTTGTCGGCACACTGTGAACGCTAGAGCTGCCGTGTTCGGATCGGGTTCAGATCCGGCACAGCCGTCATGAGTTGGCGATTAGCTAAAGTAAGGGCTGGTCGACGTCGAGCGGCCGGAGGAGAACCGGACATGACGCAGCACGATCTCGCGAGGATGCGGGAGAACTACACCCTGGCCGGACTGACCGAGGCCGAGCTCGCACCCGACTGGACGACCCAGTTCGACCGGTGGATGGGGCAGGCGATCGACGGGGGAGTGACCGAGCCGAACGCCATGGTGCTGTCCACCGCGAGCCGCGACGGACTGCCGGCCGGCCGGACCGTGCTGGCCAAGGCGGTCGACGCCGCCGGCCTCGTCTTCTACACGAACTACACCTCCGCCAAGAGCCACGACTTGGAGGACAACCCGTGGGCCGCGGCGACCTTCCCCTGGTACCAGCTGCAGCGGCAGGTGCACATCCGCGGGCGCGTCCACCGGGTGGACCAGGCGACGTCGCTGGCCTACTGGCGGCAGCGGCCGCGCGGCTCGCAGATCGGCGCCTGGGCGAGTCCGCAGTCCGCCGTCGTCGGCAGCCGGGACGAGCTCGACCGGCTGGAGCAGCGCATCGAGGACCAGTTCGCCGTCGGCGGCGGGCACGTCCCCGGCGTCCCCTCGCCGGAGATCCCGCTGCCCCTGCACTGGGGCGGCTGGCGGATCACCCCGGTCACCGTGGAGTTCTGGCAGGGCCGGGCAGGACGGATGCATGACCGCCTGCGCTACCGCCTGATCAGCGAGCACGCCGTCGACGACCGCTGGGTCGTCGAACGGCTCGCCCCGTGACCGACCAGGACGCGCCCTCACCGACGTCGGTCCCGCCCCGCACCGGCGGGTGGATCCGCAAGCTCGTCCCGGACCCGCGCCCGCTGCAGTATCCGAACTTCCGCCGGATGTTCCTGTCGCAGATCGCCACCGTGATCGGTTCGACCCTGACCGCGGTCGCGGTGCAGCAGCAGATCTTCGACCTCTCCGGCAGCTCGGCGCTGGTCGGTGTGGCCTCGCTCGTCGCGCTGGTTCCGCTGGTGGTCTTCGGGCTGCTCGGCGGTGCGGTGGCGGACAGCTTCGACCGCCGCAAGCTGCTGATGATCACCTCGATCGGCATCGCGGTGACCAGCCTGCTGCTGTGGATCACCGCGCTGACCGGCAGCCGTCAGGTGTGGATCGTGATGGCGCTGCTGGCGCTGCAGCAGGGGTTCTTCGCGGTCAACTCACCGACCCGCAGCGCGATCCTGCCGCGCATCGTCCCGGGTGAGCTGCTGCCCGCCGCCAACGCCCTGAGCATGACGGTGTTCTCCACCGGGGTGATCGTCGGGCCGTTGCTGGTGGGTGTGCTGATCCCGGTGATCGGGCTGCCGTGGCTGTACTTCCTGGACGCGGTGACGCTGGTCGGCGTGCTGTACGCGGTGCTCCGGCTGCCGCCGATCCCGCCGGCGGGCGCCGGTCGCGGCCGGGCCAAGGTCGGTGACGGGCTGGTCTACCTCCGGGCGCGGCCGCTGCTGCTGATGACGTTCGTCGTCGACATCATCGCGATGGTCTGCGGCATGCCGCGGGCGCTGTTCCCCGCCATGGCCGAGCACACCTTCGGCGGCCCGCCGGGCGGTGGGGTGGCGCTCGGGCTGCTGAACGCCGGGCTCGCCCTCGGGTCGCTGCTGGGTGGCCTGACCGGCGGCTGGATCACCCGCGTGCACCGGCAGGGCCTGGCCATCCTGATCGCCGTGGTGCTGTGGGGCTTCTCGATGGCCGCGTTCGGATCGACCTCGCTGCTCTGGCTGGCGGTGCTCTACCTGGCCGTCGGCGGGTTCGCGGACCTGGTGAGCTCGGTGTACCGGTCGACGCTGCTGCAGGTGGCGGCCACCGACGAGATGCGCGGCCGCATGCAGGGCGTCTTCACCGTGGTCGTCGCGGGCGGACCCCGGCTTGCCGATCTGGTGCACGGGGTGGTCGCCGATGCCACGTCCACCGAGTTCGCCGTCGTCGGCGGTGGACTGCTGTGCGCGGTGCTGACCGTGGTGGCCGGTTACTTCGGCCGGTCGCTCCGCGACTACGACTCGCGCCGGCCCACCTATGACGAACCGGGGCGGGTGCTGGACGCGTCCGCCTGAAGCTGCTGCCGGTTTGACCGCCGGCACGGACGGGTTCGTCGGCAGCGCCCGGTTCGTCCGCAAGGTTCGGGGCGTCGGCAGCGACCGGTTCGTCCGCAACGGTCGGGGCGTCTGTAGGGTCGCGGCGTCGTCAGCGCCGGGTGCGTCAGCGCCGGGTGCGTCAGCGTCGGGGTGCGTCAGCTTCGGCGGCGTCGGCGTCAGGATGCGTCAGCGTCGGGGTTCGGCAGCGCGACGCACCTCCGGGCAGGCACAATCACCTGCGAACCGGCGTGCCCAGCGCGGGGTGGAGAAGGGAGGCCGGGGTGGACCAGAGACCTGACCTGACCAAGCGACAGCCCGACCCGTGGGAGCCGCTCGGACAGCAGGGCGGCGGCGCTTTCGACCCGGTGACGGGCCAGCCGACACCCGGCCCGGCCGCATACTCCGCGGTCGATCCCTACGCCGCGGCCCCCGCGACCGAGTACCAGCCGCCGTATCCCGGGTACCCGCCGGGCTATGTCGCCGGCCAGCCGCCTCAGCTGGGCTATCCGCCGCAGCTGCCGCCCGGTTATCAGCCGCGGCCGCCGCCGGGGTACTACCCGCCCGGGTACCAGCTGGTCCCGATGTATGCCATGGCGCCGCCCCGGCCGGCCAAGCCCGGCGGCGCCGTGGCCGCGTCGGTGCTGGCCTACGTGCAGTCGGCCTTCGTGCTGATCGGCGGCATCATCCTGTTCTCCGGCGCGAACGGCATCTCCTGGCTCGACCGGGGCGCCGGCTCCGAGATCACCGTCGTGGCGATCGTGACGGTCATCGCCGGTGCGCTCCTGATCGCCGGGGCGACCACCCTGCTCAACCGCAAGCCGTTGCTGATCACCATCGCCACCGTGCTGTGTCTCGCGATCTCGCTGTACTTCGTGATCCGGCTGGCCGACTTCGTCGACGGTGCCGTCCTCTGGGTACCGATCCTGTTCGCCGTGCTGCCGATCATCTCCCTCGCGCTCTCGATGGGCAGCGACGTCCGGGCGTGGGTGCGGGCCGGCGCCCACGACCAGTAGGCGGCCGGTCCCGCGATGGCGCAGGCAACCGATGCCGTCGTGCGGCTGCGGCCCCTCGACGAGGCCGACGACGAAGCGCTGGCGGTTCTGTTCGCCGACCCGGACACCCTGCTGTGGAACCCCGGCCCCGCTGATGCGGACATCCCGCAATGGCGGGCGGGCAACGCGACGCCGGCGCCGGACTTCCGCACCTGGGCGGTCGCCGACGCGTCGGGCGCGCTGGTCGGTCTGGTGTCGCTGTTCGGCATCGACGCCGACACGGGCACGGCGGAGATCGGTTTCCGCACGTCAGCTGCGCAGCGCGGCCGCGGGATCGCGACCCGGGCCGTCGGGCTCGCCTGCCGGCTCACCGCGGCCGAGGGCATCGTGCGCCGGATCCAGCTCTTCCACGCGGCCGGGAACGTCGGGTCGTGCCGGGTCGCGGCCGCCAACGACTTCCTACTCGAGTCCGTCCTCCCGGCCAACTACCGCTACGGCGACGGCCGGCTCCACGACGAACACCTGCATGTGCGAGACCTGACCACGCCGCCCGCTCCGCCTGCGCCGGTCGATCGGTAGCGCCGACCGGCTCGATGACCCGGGTCGCTGGGCGGGCCTGATGATCCGGACGGACGTACTGAGCTGGACGGACCTAATGAGCCGGACGGACGTGGTGATCATCCGGCCCGCGCAGCGGCCAGGCCCGCCGGGGCGCGCAGGGATGGCCCGAAACGGTGATCAGCCAGCCAGACCCGCACGTCTTACGGCTGATCGCCCGCCACGAGGGGTGCGCCGTTCAGGCGCGCGGACCACTTCTCCTCGATGCGGCCGAACCGCCACACGGCCAGCGCGACGAGCCAGGACACCAGGAACAGCCCGACGATGCCGTAGCCGGCGTAGTCCAGCGGGATACTGGCGATCCACGCCAGCGGGCCGGAGGCGATGCCCAGCCGGTCGACCAGCACGCCGATCAGTTCGATGGTGCCGATGATCAGCGCGACGGCGACGCTGAGCGAGGTGATCGTGATGTTGTAGAACACCTTCCGCACCGGCTTGGCGAACGCCCACCCGTAGGCGACGTTCATGAACACGCCGTCGGTGGTGTCCAGCAGGCTCATCCCCGCCGCGAACAGGATGGGCAGCACGAGGATTGCGTAGAACGGCAGGTTGAAGGCCGCCGCACCGCCGGCCAGCACGAGCAGGCCCACCTCGGTGGCGGTGTCGAAACCCAGCCCGAACAGCACCCCGATGGGGTAGATGTGCCACGGCTTGCGCACCGACTTCGTCAGACCGCCGAGGAAACGGTTGAGAAAACCGCGCCGGTTCAGCTGCGCTTCGAGTTCCTGCTCGTCGAAGGTGCCGGCCCGCATGTCGCGGAAGACGCGGAGCACGCCCAGCAGCACGACGAGGTTGAGAATGCCCAGGATCCACAGGAAGACCCCCGACACCGACGCGCCGATGACGCCGGTGATCGAGTGCAGCTCGGAGTTTCCGTTCTCCACCTGCCCGGCGACGGCCTTGACGCCGACGGACAGCAGGAACGCCAGCGCGAACACGATGGTGGAGTGACCGAGCGAGAACCAGAAACCGACCGACAGCGGCTTGGTCCGGCCGTCGGCGAGCAGCTTGCGGGTGGTGTTGTCCACGGCGGCGATGTGGTCGGCGTCGAAGGCGTGGCGCATCCCGAACGTGTAGGCCAGCACCCCCACTCCGACGCCGTAGACGCCGGTGGTGCCGCCCAGGTCGTAGGACTTCGGCACGACGACGAACAGCAGCACACCGAACCCGACGACGTGCAGGGCGGCGATGAATCCGTACATCGCGGCCAGCACGGACCAGTCGTGCCGGGACAGCGTGGACCGGAAGTGCCGGACGGACCCGCCGTGGCGCGTGGTGGCCGGTGCGGCCGCGGGTGTCGTCATCCGTGGTGTCCTCGTCTGTACGCGGGAACGGGGCAGGGCGCACCCCTGCTGGGAATGTAGCCCGCACATCGTCATCTGAACAGATGCACAGATGTCTGGGTGATCAGAGTTCGAGGCCGATCTGGCGCGCGGAACGCTCAGGGATGGCCCGAAACGGTGATCACCCGATCCCCACAGCGCGCGTAGCTCGGCCGCGACCGGCAACGGGTCAGTGGTCGGGGTGCAGCGGCGAGTGGCTCGCGCCGACGGCGTGCAGGATGTCGTGCACCCTGGAGTCGACGATGCTCCAGCGACGCAGCCGGCCGTCCCGCGCCGACGCGACCACCCCGGCGATGCGAAGCGCGGCCAGCGCCTGGGACGTGGCGTTGTCGCTCATGCCCACCACGGCCGCGAGGTCGCCGACGGCGATGCCCGGGGCGCGGTGCACGGCCAGCAGGATCTTCAGCCGGTTCAGGTCGCCCAGCAGGCCGAACCGCACGCTCCACAGCTCGATCTCCTCGGCGTGCTCCAGCGCGCGCCGTGCCTGGCTGCACCGTTCGCCGTCGTCGATCGCGCCGCTCATCGGCCCATCCTGGCGCGCGCCGCGCCGATAAGTACAGCACCGGCCGGCGGTGGGCAGCGGCGACCGGGCCCGGCCCGATGGTGCAGGATTGACGGACCAGCCACCACGCTGCCCAGGAGGCGCCTTACATGTCCTACCCCGCACCGCACACGCCGCAGGACTGGGCTCCCTACCCCCGGCTCGACGATGCCGTCCGCGGTTACATCCGGGACGCCGACGCCGCCTTGGAGGCGCTCTACGGAGTCGTCGATCCCGACGCGGTCAAGGCCTTCACCTGCGAGCGGGTACCGACGCCGCAGGCCTGGGGGGAGTCGCTCTGGCAGGAGGTCGCGGTCACCGACGGGCAGCGGCTGATCCTGTGGCACGGCGACGACGAGAGCGACGAGGACCGGCCCGAGCAGTTGATGTTCTCGTCCTCGGTGCGGACGATCCCGCTCCGGGCGATCGTCGACCAGGGCCTGCGGAACCGGTTCCGCGCCGAACCCGACGGGTCCCGGACGATGCACGCGGTGATGCTGTACCTGTCCACCCAGACGCCGGAGCGGTCGCTGACCGAGCTGACCGAGGCGAACGAGACCCGCACGGTGCAGTACGTGGAGACCTACCGCTTCTCCAAGTCGGTCACCGACGGGGGGCTGGCGCAGATGCAGCGCCTGCTGCAGTTCGGGCGGGCGGTCTCGCACTTCACCGCGCTGGCCAGATGAGCGCTGGAACGCCTGCGCCGGACGCCCCGCAGCGGCCAGACGTCCGGCCGGTGTCGGGCGAGCAGTTCGAGGTGCGCCGGGGCGAGTCACTGGTGCGGGTCGGCCAGGTGGCGGCGGTGCTGCGGGAGTTCTCCGTCGGCGGCACGACATACACCGAGACCTGGCCCGACGACCTGGTCGCGCCGATGGGCTGCGGCATGACGCTGGTGCCCTGGCCGAACCGCACCGCAGGAGCCCGCTGGACCCATCAGGGCGCGACCCAGCAGCTCGACATCACCGAGCCGTCCAAGGGCAACGCCAGCCACGGGCTGCTGCGCAACACCGCCTATTCGCTGCTGGACCGCTCGGACGACTCGGTCACCCTCGGGGCGACGGTCTACCCGCAGCACGGCTATCCGTTCACCCTCGACGTCGCGGTCACCTACGCGCTGACCGACGACGGGCTGCGGGTGAGCTACCGCCTGGACAACCTCGGCGCGGCCGCCGCGCCGTTCGGTGTCGGCGCGCACCCCTACCTGCGGATAGGGGAGCACTCGTCGGCAGACCTGACGATCACCGTGGCGGCCGACTCCTACGCGGTCGTCGACGACAAGGCGATCCCCACCGCCGTGGAATCGGTCAGCGGCACGGCCCTGGACCTGCGGGCCGGTGCCCGGGTCGGCGATCTGCATGCCGATGCCGCGCTGACCGGCCTGTCCACGGCCGGCGGCCGGGTGGAGCACCGGCTGTCCGCGCCCGACGGCACCGCGCTGGTGCTCTGGGCGGACGAGGTGTTCGGCTGGGCCCAGGTGTACACGCCGGACAACTTCCCCGGCCCCGGACTGCCCGGCCGGCGGGTCGCCGTCGCGATCGAGCCGATGACCTGCCCGGCCAACGCCCTCAATTCCGGCGACGGCCTGCGGTGGCTCGAACCGGGAGATACCTGGACCGCGTCATGGGGTTTGCGCCCGGAAGGGCCGCCGGCTTGATCCGTCCACTGCTGCAGATCGACCCGACCACCCGGCCCCCGGCCGAGACAGGAGACGAACAGAGAGATGACCGAGCACGACATCCTCGCCCAGGTACGGCAACTGGTCGAGGTCGAACACCAGCTACGAGAGAAGCGGCAGGCCGGCGAGATCGATCCGGCGCAGGAGCTCGACGCGCTGAAGTCCGTCGAGGAGGCCCTGGACCAGTGCTGGGACCTGCTGCGGCAGCGGCGCGCGCGGTCCGAGTTCGGGCAGAACCCGGACGAGGCGACGGCGCGGCCGGTCAAGACCGTCGAGGAATACCTGCAGTAGGCGCGGCACTTGGGGGTTGGCGCCGGTGTGGTAACCCCGTAAGGCTGAATACGGTCCTTGTGCCTTCTGCCATCCGGGGCCCATCTGGAAGAATGAACGGATGAGCCGCCGCCCCAACGAGACCGTCGCGCAGTGGTACGAGCGAGCCATCGTGGCGAACTCGGTGGCGTCCAGCCAACTCGAGGAATTCAAGGACGGCCCCGGCGCGAACCCGGCCGCCCAGCGCGCCTTCTCCGAGCGCGCGGCCGCAGCGGCCGCCGACCTCGCCGCGGCCCTCGAGGCGTATCTGGCCGAGCGCGGCGGGCCCGCTCCAGCTTGACGCTCCGACGCCTGGCGTTAAGTCCAATGGGGTGAGATCCCGGGGCGAACGAGAGCGCCTGCGGGAGCCGTCGGTCCACAACCCGCGATCCGCGGTGCGCAGGCGGGCAACTGCTCCGCACACCCGGGGGCGCGCCCGCTGCGTCGTTGTCACCGACCGTCATAGGGGCCGGATCGGCCGGTGCAGGTCGACATTCCGTACCGACAAATGGGCTATAGCATCACCGGTATCCGGATGTGGCGACAAATCGGGATTTCGACGAGAGGTTCTCATGTCCTTTTCTCTGCGCCCTTTGCGACGACGTCGCACATTTCCGCTCCGCCGTACCCGCCCGTTGCGGATTTTCGCCTCCGCGCTCTGCCTGGCCTTCGTCGGCCCGGCGGCCCTGCCGGTGGCCGCAGCCGCCGGCACGATCCCGGCAGTCACATCCCTGTCCGCAGCAGCCGTTTCCGCTGCGCCGGCCGCCAACTCCATGGCGTTGCAAGCCGTTGCTGCGGTAGCGGCGGCGCCGGCAGCCGGTTCCTACCAACCGCTGAACTCGTACCGGTTGCTGGACACCAGGACTCGCAGAGGGGCGAGCGGGCCCGTCTCGGCGTTCCAGCCGGTCGCGGTACAGATCTCCGGTGTCGGCGGCATTCCGCGGTCGGGCGTGTCCGCGGTGGCGCTCACCGTGACCGTCACCCGCCCGACCAGCGCGGGGTACGTGACCGTCTATCCCGACGGGGCCGCCCGGCCGGCCGCCTCCAACGTCAATTTCCTTCCGGGCCAGACGCTGGCCAATCTCGTCGTCGTGCCGCTGGGCAGTAATGGGAAGATCCGGCTGTTCAACAATTCGGCGGGGAGTGTGCACTACGTCGGAGAGGTGGCCGGCTATTACACCTCCGGCACGCCGACGGCGGCGGGGACGTTCCGCGCGCTGACGGCGGTGCGCCTGCTCGACACGCGTGCGAAGATCGCCGCCCGCGGGGCGGTGGCCGGCAACCACTCGATCGCCATCCGGATGGCCGGGCGAGGCGGGATTCCGCGATCCGGCGTGTCGGCGGTGGCGATCAACCTGACCGTGACCGGGGCCAAGAAATCCGGCTACCTGACCGTCTACCCCGACGGCGTGCGGTTGCCCGCGCTACCCAGGATCAACTACGTCGCGGGCCGTACCGCCGCCAACCTGCTGGTCGTACCGGTCGGCGCCGACGGCTACATCCGGATCTACAGCGGCTCCGCCGGACCGGTCGATGTGATCGGCGACGTCGCCGGCTACTACCTGGCCGGGACGCCGCGCGTGGCCGGGGCGTTCCGCCCGGTCCAGGCGGCGCGATTGCTCGACACCAGGACCGTCCAGGGCGCCGGCGTGGCCGGCCAGAGGTCGGTCGCGGTGCAGGTCACCGGCCGGGGCGGCGTGCCCAGCTCGTCGGTGACGGCGGTGGCACTGGAGGTGACCGTCGTTGCGCCGGCCGCGAGCGGGTTCGTCGGGGTCTACCCCGATTACTCCGCCCGGCCGGGCACCTCGAACCTGGTCTACCCGGCCGGTCGGACGATCTCCGCGCTGGTGCTGGCCCCGATCGGCGCCAACGGGTCCGTCCGGCTGTACAACGGCGGCGGCCGGGTGGATGTGGTCGTCGACGTCCTGGGCTTCTACTCCGCCGGCGCAGGGCTCGGCCGGTGCAACTCCGTGCTGCCCGACGCCCGGGGCACCGCCATCACCCGATGGCACCCGCTGGTGGGGTGCGTACTCGGCATGCTGCGCCAGTCCACCGGCAACATCGCGGACGTGGACACGATGATCAGGTACGAATCCAGCGGCGACGCGCGGGCGATCAACCTGTACGACATCAACGCCCAGCGCGGGCACCCGTCCATCGGGCTCATCCAGGTGATCCGGCCGACCTTCGACACCTACCGCGCCGTCACTCTCGCGAACGACCTCTACGACCCCGCGGCCAACCTGTTCGCCGGACTGAACTACGCGATCCGCACGTACGGTTCGATCCACAACATCCCCGGTCTGGTGTCGTTGCGCAGGGGCGGCGGTTACAAGGGGTACGTCGTCCACCGTTGAGCGGCAACACCCTGACGCTGTGTGCCGACAACTGCCGAGATGGCCGGGTCAGTGCTTCCGGAGGGGGTAATTGCGCCGTAGCGCCCTGTCGGCTCGTAGCCTCTCGTTATCCTCCGACTACCCGAAGTCACGGGCACGAAGTGATCCGCGAGCGGCCGACCAGGCCCGGACAGGTGGCCGCATGGTGGGGTGGAAGCTGGTCGTCGGCTTCAACCTGATCACCGCAGCGTCGTATCTCGGCATCGCCGGCTTCATCGTCAGGGGACTGACCCGCACGCACCAGCTGGCGGCGAACAGACTCGCAGTCGCGACGGCGCTGATCTTCGTCACCTGCGCGCTGCACCACACCCTGCATGCCATGGACCTGGTCACCGGCGGCGACTTCATGCAGCTCTCGATGATGCGCGAGATGATGGGGAACTCAGCCGACGTGCTGGTGACGATGGCGACCGCGGTGGTCGGTGTCGGCTACCTCGGCCTGCGGCGGTCCTACGGCATGCTGCTGCACTCGCCCGCCATGTTCGGCCACGCCGACGAGACGCGGTACCGCCAGCTGGCCGCCAATCTCCCGCACACCGCGGTGTTCCTCTTCGACCACGACCTCCGCTTCACCCTGGTCTGCGGCGCCGGCATGGCGGAAGCCGGGTACGACCCCGCCCTGATGGAGGGCAAGCTGTTCCAGGATGTCGTCCCACCGCAGGTCAGTGCGGCGATCAGCCCGAAGTTCCGCGCCGCGCTCGCCGGTGAGCACCTGGAGTACGACAACGTCAGTACCGTGACGGGCCACGTCTTCCACAACCGGGCCAGACCGCTGACGGACGAGTCCGGCCGGATCATCGCCGGGCTGGTGGTCTCCGAGGACGTCACCCAGGAGCGGGCGATACAGGAGCAGCTGGCCGAAGCGCAGGCGTTCGGCTCGGCCGTCCTGGCCGCGTCGCCGGACATCACCCTGCTCAGCGACCTGTCGACCGGCCTGATGACCTGGGCCTCCCGGAGCGTTTTGACGATGCTCGGCCGGCCGCCGGGCGCCACCCTCGCGGACGAGGGCCCGCAACTGCTCGAACTGGTGCTGGACGAGGACCGGGACGCGCTGCGCCGGACGAACGTCGCCGTCGCCCAGCTGCCGGACGGCGAGAGCATCACCGTCCGGATCCGCGTGAGCGCGGCCGACGGATACCGTTGGCTCGCCCGGCAGAGCACCCCGTTCCTTCGCAACGACCAGGGTGCGGTGGTGTCGTACCTGTCCATCCTGCGGGACGTCACCGACGTGGTCGAGGTGGAACGGAGGATGGAGCACGCCGCCCTGCACGACCCGCTGACCGGGCTGCCCAATCGCGCGCTGCTGCTCGACCGGATGTCGTCCGCGCTGGCCCGGGCGGACCGGCTCGATGCCGAGGTGGCCGTGCTGTTCTGCGACCTCGACGGATTCAAGAAGGTGAACGACACCGACGGCCACGCCGCCGGCGACGCCGTCCTGATCGAGGTGGCCAGGCGGCTGAACGTCCTAGTGCGCAAGTCGGATTCGGTCGCCCGCGTCGGTGGCGACGAATTCGTCATCGTCCTCGATCCGGCTGCGCGTAAACCGCCCGAATCCGAGGGCGACGACCCGATACCGCTCGACGTCCATCTGCGGCAGGTCGCCACCATGGTCGCCGACCGGGTACGGAAGTCGCTCAGCGGCCCGATCGAGCACGACGGCCGCCAGTACGTCATCTCCGTCAGCATCGGTCTGACCTTCGCTCCCCGGCACAGCAGGGCGCCAGATGTGTTGCGCGACGCGGACATCGCCCTCTACCGGGCGAAGACACTGGGCAAGAACCGGGTGGAGGTGTTCGATGCCGCCCTGGGCGCCGACGTGGTGGAACGCCTCCGGGTGGAGGCGGTGCTGCGGCGCGCGCTCGACCCGGCTCCCGGTGAACGAGCCGTGCTGACCGTCGCCTACCAACCGGTGTACGACCTGGCCGACAATGCCCTGGCGGGATTCGAGGCGCTGGCGCGGTTGACCGACGAGCACGGACAAGCGGTGGGACCGGACGTCTTCATCCCCATCGCCGAGGAGAGCGGGCTCATCACCACCCTCGGCGAGCGGGTGCTGGACGCGGCTCTCGGGTGCCTGATGTCCTTCCGTACCGAACATCCACTCCAGGGTGCGGCGACCATGGCGGTGAATCTCAGCGCCCGCCAGGCACAGCACGCCGACATGCCACAGGTGGTGCGGCGGGCACTGGACCGCCACGGCGTGGAGCCCGCCGGCCTGATCCTGGAACTGACCGAATCGGTGCTGCTGGAATCGGGAAGCTCCACCCTCCGGCAGCTCACCGAACTGCGCGCGGTGGGCGTCGGAATCGCGATCGACGACTTCGGGACCGGATATGCCAGCCTCCGCTATCTCGCGACGCTGCCGGTCAGCTGTGTCAAAGTGGATCGCTCGTTCACCGCCACCATGACCGAGGACCGAACCAGCGCGACCATCGTGCACGCCATTACCACGCTCGCCGCGGACCTCGGGCTGGACTGCGTCGTGGAGGGCGTGGAAACCCTCGAGCAACTGCGAATGCTGCCGTCCGGCGTCCAGGGACAGGGATATCTGCTGGGCCGCCCGGCACCGCAACCGCGGGACACCTGGCTGGTACCCGCCGGTTGATCGTCCACGATGAGTACGCGATATGAATTTTAGCTGAAAAAAGTGCTGACTACACAGCGTTACAGCTTGCCGAGTAAGACCATCCGAATGATGGATGGAATTGCTTTTTTACCCAGCATACTTATAGCTATGACCAGCGGTCGATTGTCTGCTGGAGCGTCAATGAACCTGACGGTCTTCCCGCGAAGGCAGAAAAGTGATGGCCGCCATGACCACCTCGCCAGTCGACACGGCCGCGCCGGTCGACGCGATCGTGCCGGTCGACACGGTCCCGACGGCCGCCCCGCTCCCGGCGGCCGACCCGCACCCGACCGCCGACAGCGTCGGTCGGTTGCTCGCCGGCGTGGCGGCTGGTGACCCGCAGGCGTTCGCCGCGCTGTACACCGATCTCCAGCACCGGGTGTTCGGCCTGGTGTACACCGTGCTGCGGGATCATCAGCAGGCCCAGGAGGTCACCCAGGAGATCTTCCTCCAGCTGTGGCTGCAGGCGGCCAAGTTCGACAGCAGCAGGGGATCGGGCCAGGCCTGGATCCTGCAGATGGCGCATGCCCGAGCCGTGGACCGTGTCCGCAAGTGCCAGAGCAGCAGCGTGCGGGACACGCGCTACCTGGCCGCCGGTCACGTACCGGACATCGACTCGGTCATGGAATCGGTCCTGCTGCGCCACGACCAGCTCGCGGTCCGCAGCGCCCTGCAGCGGCTCACCGCCGGGCAGCGCGAGTCCATCGTCCTGGCCTACTACTGCGGTATGACGACGCAGCAGATCTCCGATCACGTCGGCATCAACCGGGCCACCATCAAGACCCGGATCCGGGACGGCCTGCTCAAGCTCGGCGTCGATCTCCGCCAGTCACTGCCGGTCCTGGCCAAGGGCTGACCCGGGCGCACCGGAGCGTCGCGCCTCAGGGGCGGACGCGTGCGGGCCCTCGCCGCAGCGGCCGCACAGCAACCTGCCATCGTCTGCACAGGGATGAATCGGCGACCGCGGGTTTAGCCGTTAAACCCGCGGGTACCGGGACTGGGACGAGCGAGTGCGTACGACAGCAGTCCGCCGCCGACCTGCCAGCGGCGCGAGCTGACCGGAGCACCGGGTTGACGGAGGCAGCGACACATGAGGGAGCAGTCCGACCGGCCCATCCCCTGGAACGCACATCGGCACGGGTGCTGCGGCGGAGTCGCGGCGAGCCATCTCCGCAACCGTCCGCAGTAACCGAATCACCAGCACCAGACCGCGGCCCCGCCGCGGGCCAAATCCCGCCCATCAGGGCAACGACGATCCAAGGAGCACACATGACCACCGCACAGAGCCCCGAGAGCTACATGGGCCGCACCGCTGTCGACGCACAGGGCGGCAAGATCGGCAAGATCGGGCAGGTCTACGTGGACGACCAGACCGGTCAGCCCGACTGGGTCACCATCAACACCGGCCTTTTCGGCACGCAGGAGCACTTCGCGCCCCTGAACGGCGCGACGGTCTCCGGCGACGACGTCGTCCTGCCGTTCGGCAAGGACGTCGTGAAGGACGCCCCGAACGTCGCCGACGCCAGCCACCTGGATCCCGACGAGGAGCAGTCGCTCTACGCCTACTACAACCAGTACCTGGGCGGCACCGGCTACACGCAGGGCGCCGACTACGCGACCACCACCGAAACGGCCACCACCGGAACCGCCACCACCGGCGAGTACACCGAGGGCACCGTCCGCAGCGAGGGCTACGACACCTCCGGCCCGACCACCGACGAGGCGATGACCCGCTCGGAGGAGCACCTGACCGTCGGCACCCAGCGCGTCGAAGCCGGCCGCGCCCGCCTGCGCAAGTACGTCGTGACCGAGCAGCAGACCGTGTCGGTCCCCGTCTCGCACGAAGAGGTCCGCGTCGAGCGCGAGGCCATCACCGACGCCAACCGCGGTGACGCACTGTCCGGCCCGGCCATCTCCGAGGAGGAGCACGAGGTCGTCCTGCACGCCGAGCAGCCCGTCGTCGCCACCGAGGCCGTCCCGGTCGAGCGCGTCCGCCTCGGCACCGAGACCGTCACCGACACGCAGCAGGTGACCGGCCAGGTTCGCAAGGAAGAAATCGAGCTGGTCGACGAGACCCACCCGACGACCCGCACCGAGACCGAGACCGAAACCCGCTGATTTCCCGCATTTCACGCTGGAAAGACGAAATGGAAGGGAACACCCGATGACCAGCAGCGATCAGTTCGGCAGCACCGCATATCCCCCCACCTCCGGCGACCTGCCGCTGAGTGGTGGCTACCCGCCCGGCGGGTACGTCCCTCCCACCGGTTACGTCGCCCCGGCAGACGACACCTACGAGGTCCCGGCATCGGGCGGCGAGCCGTCCACCACTGACGTGGCCAAGGACCAGGCTGCCTCCGTGGCCGGTGGCGCGGCCGACGCTGCGAAGAACGTCGCCGGCGTGGCCAAGGAGCAGGCCGGTCAGGTGACCGCCGAGGCGGGACGCCAGGCCAAGCAGCTCGTGGGCCAGGCCGGCTCCGAGCTGTCCAGCCAGGCGTCGACGCAGCAGCAGCGCGCGGCGGTCGGACTCCGGTCCGTGGCCGAGCAGCTCAAGTCGATGGCCGACGGTTCCCAGCAGTCGGGTGTGGCCACCGACCTGGCTTCCCAGGCGTCGGAGAAGGTCCACCAGGTCGCGGGCTGGCTCGAGAACCGCGAGCCGGCGGACATCCTCGACGAGGTGCGCTCGTTCGCGCGCCAGCGTCCCGGAGTCTTCCTGCTGGCCGCTCTCGGCGCCGGAATCGTCGCCGGTCGGCTCGCCCGCGGCATGACGGCCGATCCGGCGAAGACGTCGCAGGCCGAGCAGCTCCCCGCTGCCCAGCAGGCGTACACGGGGACGGCGTACACCGAGACGCCGTACACCCAGACGTCCTACACCGGCACGTCCTACACCGGCACCGGGCTCGCCGATTCGACCGTCGTCCCCGGGGGACCGGGTGATTACCGATGAGTCACCCCGTCGACCAGCCGGGATACGGCCAGCCCGCGACGGCGTACCCGGCCACCGGGTACACCGCTCCGGACTACGCCGGGCAGCAGTACGCGGCGGGCTACGCCGAACCGGCGTACCAGGGCGAGCAGGGCTCGCACCCGGCGGGCGGCGGCGAACAGTCGACGCGCTCGCTCGGTGAGCTGATCAGCGGAATCACGGCGGATCTGTCCACCCTGATGCAGCAGGAGGTGGCACTGGCGAAGGCCGAGGCCACCCAGTCGGCCAAGAAGGCCGGCAAGGGCGTCGGCATGTTCGGCGGTGCCGGCTTCGCCGGTTACTTCGTGCTGCTGTTCCTGTCCATCGCCCTGTGGTGGGGTCTGGGTGACGCCATCGGCCATGCCTGGTCGGCGCTGGTCGTGGCCGTGCTGTGGGGAATCGTCGGCGCGATCCTGTTCCTGCAGGGGCGTAAGGAGCTCGCCACGATGCGCGGACTGGACCGGACCACCGAAACGCTCGGCAAGATTCCGAACGCTGTGAAGGGTAACGAGGAGGAAAACCGATGACCACGAGCAATGACCCGGACGAGATCCGGGCACAGATCGAAGCGACCCGCGCAGGGTTGAGCGCCGACGTCAACGAGCTGGGCGACAAGGTCAGCCCCGCGAAGATCGCCGAGCGTCAGAAGGACAAGTTGCGCGGCAGTGTCACGGCGGTCAAGGAGCACATCATGGGTGCTGCTGACGACGCGAAATCCTCCACCAGCGGCGCACTGTCGTCGGTCAAGGAAAAAATCATGGGCGCTGCCGACGACGCCAAGTCGTCCACCGGCAGTGCCGTGTCATCCGCCGGCGATGCGGTCTCGGCCGCTCCCGGCAAGGTGGTCCAGCAGACCAAGGGCAACCCGCTGGCAGCCGGCCTGATCGCCTTCGGCGCCGGTCTGCTGCTGTCCTCGGTGCTGCCGGCTTCGCGTCCTGAGGCGCAGGCCGCAGCGTCGCTCAAGGAGCAGGCACAGCCGCTGGTCGAGAAGGTCACCTCGGCCGCGAAGGAGGTGGCGGGCAACCTGCAGGCTCCCGCGCAGGATGCGCTGGAGTCGGTGAAGTCGACCGCCACCGACGCTGTGGGCACCGTCAAGGACGAGGGCACCTCGGCCGTCAGCGATGTCAAGGATCAGGCTCAGGGCGCGAAGGACACCGTGCAGCAGCACGCTTCCGACAGCTGATCACTGCACCACCCGCCTCAAGGGGACCGGCGTTCGCGCCGGTCCCCTTTTTGCTGTCCTCCAGGGGTGGACAAAGGGTGCCTGGTTTGCTATGGCGGGTTTGCCCGGCCACTGCGACGGGCACGGTAGGAATGAACGTCCGGGGCCGACTGCAGTACCGAACATCGGGGCCCAGGCCGTTTCGGGGACCGGGAGTTCAACAGAGCAGCTTCCGGTCCTCCGGCCGAAACCGGACTAGAGGCCTTCGGGCACCGGCACCCGGTCCGGTGTCCCCGTGCCGTCGGCACCGTCACTCGGATCGGTGGTAGTGCTGTCGAGCGGCATGGCGGTCGGCCGGAGCGGGCCATCGGCGGCCAGGCTGACGACCACCCGGTTGCGGCCGGTGGACTTGGCCGCGTAGAGGTTCACGTCAGCTCGCAGCAGTGCCTCGGAGCCGGTGAGATCGGTGATCCCGGCACTGAAGGTGACGTCGTAGACGGTCTGGCTCCAGCTCTCCGACCACCGTCCCGCGATGCGCCGCACCACCTCCAGGTCGACCCCGGTCAGCACGACGAGGAATTCCTCGCCGCCGTACCGGACGACGACGTCGGTGGACCGCGTCAGCCTCAGCAGCAGCGCCGCGAAGTCGGCGAGCAGTGCGTCGCCGGCCAGATGCCCGAAGGTGTCGTTGTACCGCTTGAAGTGGTCCAGGTCGATCAGCACGAGGTAGGCGCGGCCGGTCAGCTCGGCGAGCAGTTCCTCCAGCCCGAAACGGTTGCGCAGCCCCGTCAGCGCGTCGGTCTCGGCGTTGATCGCCAGGACCCGTTGCTGCTGGACGAGTCTGCGCAGCATCAGCGCGGGCAGTTCGGCGGTGGTGGTCCAGCCGAAGGCGGCCACGCACAGCCGAACGGCGCTCTCGGCCAGACCGACGTCGATGATCCGGTACTGGCCGTAGAGCGCGAGTGGCACCAGGAACAGCGACCTGCCCTGCGGTTGGGTGAGCCCGGCGAACAGGAACACCAGGAACGTCAGCCCGGTGACCAGCTTTGCCGCGGAAGGGTCGACGAGGTGGAAGACGTTGATCAGGGCCAGCCCGAGCCCCGGCCAGACCAACCATGCCCACGGGGTTCGGTACCGGCGGACGAGTCGCAGGACGACGAGCACCGCCAGCGCTGCGCACACCAGGAAGACCGCATCCGAGATGCCGGTCAGCAACCGACCGGACAGACCCGCCAAACCCATGATGACGAGGCTGGCGAGCGTCCCGACGGCGCCGACCCGGTGCCAGCTGAGCCGGCTGAACTCGGGGCCTGGTGGTGGCGCCATGACGTGCTCCCCTCAGACCGATCAACTCGGCCGGTGACCACGTACCTTACCCCCTTACATTACATTCTGTCAGTACCCGTAACGCCTAGTTACAAGGTCGGCCGTTCGCTCCAGCGACGCAGTGCCTCCGTGCGCTCAGCCGCATGGTCGACGATCGGTGCGGGATATCCGGCCGGTATCCCGCCCGGCAGTTCCCAGGGTCGGTGGACAGCCTTGCCGGGCACGCCCGCCAGTTCGGGCACGTAACGGCGCACGTAGTCGCCGCCGGGATCGTGCTTCTCGCCCTGCCCGACGGGATTGAAGATGCGGTAGTACGGCGCCGCCTGGGCTCCCGCCCCGGCCACCCACTGCCAGCCGAAGGTGTTGGACGCCACGTCCCCGTCGACCAGGTGGTCCAGGAAGTGTGCCGCGCCGACCTGCCAGGGCAGGTGCAGGTCCTTGATCAGGAAGGAGGCCACACCCATCCGCGCGCGGTTGTGGATCCACCCCTCGGTCAGCAGCTGCCGAAGACCGGCGTCGATGTAGGGGAATCCTGTCCGGCCCGCCTTCCACGCGGCCAGGTGCTGGTCGGCCACCGGTCCGGTGTCGTGCTGCAGGCCGTCGACCGCCAGGTCGAGCGACGTCGTCAGCGCCTCCGGGTGGTGCAGGAGCTGGTCGGCGTAGAACTCCCGGAATGCCAGCTCACGTCGGTACGAGGCCGCACCCTCGGTGGTAGCCCCTTCGAGGTCGGCCAGCAGGGTGCGCGGATGCACGCAGCCCCACTTCAGGTGGACCGACATGCGGCTTGTCCCGGAATGGTCCGGCCGGTTGCGCTCGTCGTCGTAGTCGTGCACGGCGCGGTCGGCGAACTGCTTCCAGAGCCGCTGCGCCGCCCGCTCACCGGGCTCGGGGAGGGCAGTGCCGTGCGGCAACTCAGCGGACAGCTGGGCTGCCGGGTACACCGGGGCGACGTCCGTCACCTCGGGCGAGGACGGGTCCATCCACCGCACTCCGGTGCCCGGCCCGGCCGGCTTGCGCCAGCCGTGCGCGGTCCACCCCCGGAAGTACGGCGTGAACACCGAGTACGGCGTGCCGTCGGGCTTGCGTACCCGGCCCGGCGCGACGGCGTACGACGACCCTGTCGCGGTCAGTGCGATGCCGGCATCGCGCAGGGCCGCGGCGACCCGCTCGTCCCTGGCCCGACCATAGGGCGCGTAGTCCGCCGACAGGTGGACGGCGTCGGCGCCGATGGCTTTGGCCAGGCGCGGGATCACCTCGACCGCGCGGCCCGAGGTGATCAGCAGCCGGCCACCCATGGACTCCGACAACGCCTCCAGGCAGCCCGCCAGGTAGTTGCGCCGGGGTGCGCCGGACTTGCGCAGCAGGCGTTCGTCGGCCACGAACACGCCGAGCACCTCGCGCTGCCCGCCGTCGGCTCCGCGGGCGGCGGCGAGCAGGGCAGGGTGGTCGTCGAGCCGCAGATCGCGGCGGAACCAGAGCAGCGAGGTCGTCACCCGGGTCCCAGTACCCGCCGCCCCGCTCGCCGACACCCGCCCGCGTCAGCGCGCCGCTCGCCCCGCGCTCGCCCCGACCCGCGCTCGCCCCGACCCGGCCTGCCCTGGCCCCGCCTGCCCTGGCCCGGCCTGGCCCCGCTCGCCCTGGCCCCGCTCGCCCTGGCTCCGCTCGGCTTGCCCTGGCCCCGCTCGCCCTGGCTCCGCTCGGCTTGCCCTGGCCCCGCTCGGGCTTGCCCTGGCGAGGATCAACTTCGTGGGCCGCGGGATTAAGGCCGATTTTCGCCGAGAATCGTCACGGAATGGCCATGTTGATCCTCGCCATGCCGGCCGGGCCCGCGCTGAGCCAGATCAATTCGCTCCGCGGGCCCTCTCAGGCCCCCTTGGCGAGGATCAACTTCTTAGGTCGCGGGCTCCAGGCCGATTTTCGCCGAGAATCGCCTCGAAACGGCCAAGTTGATCCTCGCCTGGCCGGCCGAGCACACGGGGAGCGAAGTTGATCCTCGCCTGGCCGGCCGAGCACACGGGGAAGCCAAGTTGATCCTCGCCTGGCCGGCCGGGCACACAGGGGAACCAAGTTGATCCTCGCCTGGCCCAGCCAGGCGTGCGAGCGAAGTTCGCGACGGCCCGGCTGACGGGTACGTTGCGCCGGGCGCCGGCTCCGTCAGGCCGGCGCGTCAGCGGTCGGCGGGCGCCACGTAGTCGCGGGCGGTGTGGCCGGTGTAGACCTGTCGCGGCCGGCCGATCTTGCTGGCCGGGTCCTCGATCATCTCGCGCCACTGGGCGATCCAGCCCGGCAGCCGGCCGATGGCGAACAGCACGGTGAACATCTTGGTCGGAAAGCCCATCGCCTTGTAGATCAGGCCCGTGTAGAAGTCGACGTTCGGGTAGAGCTTCCGCTCGATGAAGTAATCGTCGTGCAGCGCAACGTCTTCCAACTGCTTGGCCAGGTCCAGCAGCTCGTCGTTGGCACCGAGCGATTCGAGGATGCCGTCGGCGGTCTGCTTGACGATCGCCGCCCGCGGGTCGTAGTTCTTGTAGACGCGGTGCCCGAAGCCCATCAGCTTGACGCCGGGCTCCTTGGCCTTGACCCGCTTGACGAACGTGTCGATGTCGCCGCCGTCGTCACGGATGGAACCGAGCATCTGCAGTACGGCCTCGTTGGCGCCGCCGTGCAGGGGGCCGAACAACGCGTTGATCCCCGACGCGACGGAGACGAACATGTTCGCGTGCGCGGAACCGACCAGCCGCACGGTGGACGTCGAGCAGTTCTGCTCGTGATCGGCGTGCAGGATGAACAGCTGGTCCAGGGCCTTGGCGAGCTTGGGGTCCACGTCGTAGGGCTCGGCCGGGAACCCGAACGACATCCGCAGGAAGTTCTCCACCAGTCCGAGCGAATTGTCCGGGTACAGCAGCGGCTGCCCGACGGTCTTCTTGTACGCATAGGCGGCGATGGTCGGCAGCTTGGCCAGCAGCCGGACGGTGGACAGCTCGACGTGCTCGGGATTGAACGGGTCCAGCGAGTCCTGGTAGAAGGTCGACAGGGCGCTGACCGCACTGGAGAGCACCGGCATCGGGTGCGCATCGCGCGGGAAACCGTCGAAGAACCGCTTCAGGTCCTCCTGCAGCAGGGTGTGCCGGCTGATCCGTGAGGTGAACTGGGCGAGCTCGGTCTCGGTCGGCAGCTCACCGTAGATGAGCAGGTAGCTCGTCTCGAGGAACGTGGACTCCTTGGCCAGCTGCTCGATCGGATATCCCCGGTATCGAAGAATGCCGGCGTCACCGTCGATGTAGGTGATCGCCGACGTGGTGGACCCGGTGTTGGTATAGCCCGGATCGAGCGTGACGACGCCCGTGGTGCTCAGCAGCTTGCCGATCTCGACGCCCGACGCGCCCTCGGTCGCCGGGACGACCTTCAGGTCGAGGGTGGTGCCGTTGTAGGTCAGGGTCCCCGACGGTGGTGCGGACGTCTTGGGGGCTTCGTCGACCTCGGACATGGCGTCTCCGCTTTCTGTACTGGTTGTCCTTCAGGACCGGGCGGTCCGCCGGTGTCGGCCGTCGGCGGACTGCCGCCGATTCCTCCACCGGGGATACATCTTCTCGCGAATCTACTTCGGCGCGGCCGTTGTCGGCCAACCGGGTACGTGAGATGCGTATCGTCACCACGACCAGTTCGCCACCACGACAGAGCGGTCGAATGCGATGAGCATGAGCCTGGCCAGCATCCTCGCCGAGTCCGCGCTGCGGTATCCCGAGCGCGACGCGGTGGTGCTCGGCCGCGAGCGGACCACCTACGCGCAACTCTGGGAGCAGGCGCGCCGGTACGCCCGGGTGCTGGCCGACGCCGGGGTCGGGCCGGGCGACAAGGTCGCGATGCTGATGCCCAACGTCCCGGACTTCCCCCGCGTCTACTACGCCGCCCTGTCCCTGGGCGCCGTCGTCGTACCCGTGCATGCGCTGCTGGTGGCCAGGGAGATCACCTTCGTGCTGGCCGACTCCGGTGCGAAGCTGCTGGTGGTGGCCGCCCCCCTGCTCGGCGAAGGCGCCCCGGCCGCGGCGGCGGCAGGAATCCCGCTGCTGGCCGTGATGGGCGGCGACGGGCTCGACCGGCTCGACCTGATGGCCGCAGAGGTGGCGCCCCTGCCGTCCTACGTCGAGCGCCAGGCGCACGACGAGGCGGTCATCCTGTACACCTCGGGAACCACCGGATCGCCCAAGGGTGCGGTGCTCACCCAGCTCAACATGACGATGAACGCCATCGTCTCGGCCACCTCGGTGATCTTCCTGACGCCCGACGACACCGTGCTGGCCTGCCTTCCGCTGTTCCACTCCTTCGGCCAGACCTGCGCGATGAACGCCGGATTCTTCTCCGGCGCGACCCTGGTGATGCTGCCCCGGTTCGACGGCGCCGCGGCCATCGAGCTGATCGTGACGGAGCAGGTGAACGTCTTCATGGGCGTGCCGACGATGTACATCGGCCTGCTGGCCGGTGCCCGCACCGACCCGCGGCGTCCGCAGCTGCGGGTGGCGGTCTCCGGGGGCGCAAGCCTGCCGGTGGCCGTCATCGACAAGTTCGCCGAGGTGTTCCACGCCGACATCTACGAGGGGTACGGGCTGTCGGAGACCTCGCCGGTGGCCACCTTCAACCAGCCGGTGTTCGGTCGCCGGCCAGGCACCGTCGGTCACGCCATCTGGGGTGTCGAGGCGGAGATCGCCGATGCCGCCGTCGAGGACCGCATCGAACTGCTGGCGACCGGATCGATGGGCGAGGTGGTGATCCGCGGCCACAACATCTTCGCCGGGTACCTGGGCAATCCGGACGCGACGGCGGCGGCGCTCGTGGACGGCTGGTTCCGGACCGGCGACCTGGGGGTGAAGGACGCCGACGGCTTCCTGTCCATCGTCGACCGGAAGAAGGACATGATCCTGCGCGGCGGCTACAACGTGTACCCGCGGGAGGTCGAGGAGGTGCTCGCCGGCCATCCCGGCGTCGCCCAGGTGGCGGTCGTCGGCTATCCCAGCGAGGTCCACGGCGAGGAGATCTGCGCCGTGGTGGTCCGTTCGCCCGAGGGGGCCGACCTGGACGGCCCGGCGCTGATCGCCTGGTCGCAGCAACGGCTCGGGCGCTACAAGTACCCCCGGCGCGTCGAATTCGCCGACGCGATGCCGATGGGTCCCAGCGGCAAGATCCTCAAGCGCGAGATCGTCGCTCGATTGGAGCCGACGGTTGCTCCGGCGATGGGTGGGTAGTGCACGGGAGAGTGGATGATGTGACAGGAGGTACTTACCCGAGCACCGATCGTTAGGATTCTTGGGTGTCCGCTTCTTCGCGGTGACCGCCTCAGGAGGAGCCTTGCCCTTGTGCGAGCGGTATCCGGTCGGCGGCCGTCCGGTCGACCTGGTCGAACCGTGACCCGGCTGGCTTCGTCGCCTGCCGGAGCGGCGGTCCGGCGATGAGCGACAGCCCGGCCTCCAGCGACAGCTCGGCCACGAGCGACGGCCCGCTGACGAGCGACGGCCCGGCGACCAGCGACAGCCCGGCGACCAGCGACGGCCCGCCGACGAGCGACAGCCCGGCGACCAGCGACGGCCCGCCGACCAGCGACAACCCGGCGACCAGCGACAACCCGGCGCGGGGCGGCGGCCCGGCAGGCAGCCCGAAGTCGCTCCCGGAGGCGCTGACCAGGCTCGCCGAGGCCGAGGACACCCTGCGCGCGCTCGGCGCCGGCGAGGTCGACGCCTTCGTGGTGACCAACCGGCACGGCATGCGGGTCTTCACGTTGTCCACGGCCGACCGGCCGTACCGGATGTTCGTGGAGAACATGCGGGACGGGGCGGCCACGCTCTCGGAGGCCGGCCTGATCCTGTACGCCAACGGCCGGCTCGCCGCACTCCTCACGCGCTCCCGCGAGGAGGTGACGGGCGAGCCGCTGACCCGCTTCGTGGTCGCCGAGCCGGTCGTGCTGGAGCAGCTCCGCGGCCCGGCCGGGGCCAGCACCACCGTCGAGTTCGAGCTGGTGAACAGCAGCGGTGCCGCTGTGCCGGTGCTGGTCGGCATCTCACCGCTGGAGGTCGACGGGAGTCTGCTGCGGTGCCTGACGTTCACCGATCTGAGCGCGCAGAAGTCGCAGGAGCAGGAGATCGCCCGGCTGCAGAGCGTCCAGTCGCAGCGGATGGTCGAGCTGCAGGACGCGCAGGCCGCGTTGACCAAGCAGGCGACGCACGACGCGCTGACCGGCCTGCCCAACCGGGCGTTGCTGATGGACCGGATCGACCAGGCGCTGGGTGGGGCACGGCGGTCGGGTCGCTGCACCGCCGTGTTCTTCGTCGACGTGGACCGCTTCAAGCAGGTCAACGACAACTTCGGGCACGCGGTCGGGGACCAGGTGCTCAAGGCCGTCGGTGAGAGCCTGGCAGCGGTGCTGCGCACCTCCGACACCGTGGCGCGCATCGGCGGTGACGAGTTCGTGGTGCTGGCACACGACGTCGACAGCGAGCTGCACGCAGTCGACATCGCCGGCCGGCTCACCACCCAGCTCCGCGACGGCGTACCGCTGACGTCCAACGGCGAACCCGTCAGCGCCAGCATCGGCATCTCGGTGTCGGTGGCCGGACGGGGCACCGCCGAGGACATGCTCAAGGAGGCCGACGCGGCGATGTACCTGGCCAAGTCGCAGGGCGGCGACCGCGCGCAGGTGTTCGACGCCATGCTCGGCCGGCTGGCCTCCGAACGCACGGCGGCGCACCGGATGCTGCAGACCGCGCTCGACCGTCACCGGGTCGTGGCGTTCTACCAGCCGATCCTGGACATCGGAACGGGAGCGGTCGCGGGCTTCGAGGCGCTGGCCCGGATCGCCGAGCCGGACGGAACCATCGTTCCGCCGTCGGCGTTCATCGCCGTGGCGGAGGACAGCGGGCTGATCGTGCCGCTCGGCACCCGCGTCCTGGACCTCGCCTGCCGCGAGGCTCGCGGCTGGGCCGATCGCGACGGCCGCCGCGGCGACCTCACCGTCGCGGTCAACCTGTCGTCGCGCCAGTTCGACAACGGGAACCTGGTCGACGTGGTGCTCGAGCAACTCCAGACCAGCAAGATCGCGCCCAGCCGCCTGCATCTGGAGTTGACCGAGACCGCCACCATCGACCTCCGGCCGCAGGTGCTCAAGCAACTCGGCGGCATCCGGGAGCTGGGCGTGGAGATCGGCCTGGACGATTTCGGCACCGGCTACGGATCGCTGACGCACCTGCGCCGGTTGCCGCTGACCTTCGTCAAGATCGACCAGACCTTCGTCCAGGGCCTGGGTGCCGTTCCGGAGGACGAGCGGATCGTCTCGGCGGTGATCAAGCTGGCCGAGAACCTCGGCCTGCGCTCCATTGCCGAGGGAGTGGAGACCAGTCAGCAGCTGGACTGCCTGCGCGACATGGGCTGTGACCAGGTGCAGGGCTATTTCTTCGCCAAACCCATGGCGCCCGACCAGATCGACGACGCGCTCGCGGGTTCACTGCGAGGGTGATGGGCGGTGCCCGGCCATCAGCCGGACGATGTCGACAGAGTCCGGCGGTTGCGGCGCGCCGGCCAGTCGGCCCTGGATCTGCACGCCGCTGGGCAGCGCGGCCAGCTGTTCGGCCGTCTCGACTCCTTCGACGATGCACCCCAACGACAGGTCGCCGGCCAGTGCCGCAATGGCACCGACGATCTTGCGGCTGACCACGTCGTCGGGAAGGCCTGCGGTGAAGGACCTGTCGACCTTGACGGCGGACACCGGCATGGTGGCCAGGTACCGCAGGCTGGCGTAGCCGATCCCGAAGTTGTCGATGGCGATCCCGATCCCCTCCGCCCGCAGGCCGTGCAGCGTGCTGATGGTCGACCGCCCGGCCTCCAGCAGCGCGGTCTCGGTCATTTCCAGCACCAGGTCGGCGGCCGAGAGAGCATGCCGGGCAAGCGCCCGGCGCACGTCGGAGGCCAACGACGCATGGCCGATCTGCAGGGCGGACACGTTGACGGCCATGGTCACGTGTTCCAGACCCGGATAACGGCGCCGCCACGCCGCGAGCTGGCCGGTGGCCCGGTCGAGCAGGAAACCCCCGAGCGGCCTGATCATGCCGGTCTCCTCCGCGATCGGGATGAAGACCTCCGGTGGGATCTGCGTCTTCCCGGCATCGGTCAGCCTGGCCAGCGCTTCGAATCCGCTCAGTGCGCCGGCCGAGTCGAAGATCGGCTGGAAGGCGGCCCACAGCGGTGGCGGTCCGGACGGTACCGCCCGCATGCCGGTGCGCGACCGGGCCGCTCGTCCCGAAAGGGCCTGTCGCAGCAGTCTTTCCACCCGCCCGCGTTCGACGACGTCGGTCCGCATGCCGTGTTCGAAGACTTGGAAGCGATCCTTGCCCCGGCGCTTGGCGGTGTACATGGCGGCATCGGCGTCCTGCAGCACCAGGTCGGCGGCGGTGTCCGAGTCGAGACCGGGCAGGGCGATCGGGCCGTAGGTGATGCCGATGCTGGCGCTGATCACGTGGTCGACGCCGTTGACCTCGATCGGCCGGCGGAGAGCCCTCGCCACCCGCTCGGCGATCTGCGGACCGAGCAGGCGGTCGGCATCCAGGTCGCCCGGCCGGGGTGCCCGTGGCCCGGTGTGCACGCCACCGCCCGAGGTGGCATCCGTCACCGGGTCGGGGCGGTTCCACGGCTCGATGACGATGACGAACTCGTCGCCGCCCACCCGGGCGACGGTGTCGCCCTCGCGCAGCACCCCCTGCAGCCGCCGCGCCGTCTCGATCAGCACGGCGTCGCCCGCCGCATGGCCGGCGGTGTCGTTGACGCGCTTGAATCCGTCGAGATCGCAGAACAGCACAGAGATCTCGCGACGGTCGTGCCCCGACCGGATGAGCGCACCGCGCAGCCGGTCGATCAGCAGCGCCCTGTTCGGCAGGCCGGTCAGCTCGTCGTGCAGCGCGGAGTGCTGGAGACGCTGCTCGACCGTCTTGGCCTCGGTGATGTCGCGGAGCACGCCGACCACCTGCGTCACCCGGCCGTCCTGGTCCCGTTCCAGGGTGGTCGTGCGGCGGGAGAACCAGCGGTGCTCGCCGCTGGGACCGACCATGCGGAAGTTGACGGACACCACCTCGTCGTTCGCCGCGTCCATGGCCGCCTCCCCGGCAGCCTCGAACTGCGCCCGGTCGGGGCCCGGGATCAGGGTCAGCACGAACGCGTCCAGGTCGTCGTGCGGATCCCGTGGCGGGTAACCCAGCAGTGCGATCACCGACCGGCTCACCCACAACGTGCGGTTCCGGTTCAGGTCGTAGACGAAGGTGATGTCGGGCGAGGCGGTGATCACGGCCTGCTGGAATGCCAGCGCACTGCGGGCGGCCTGCTCGGCGAGCACATCCTCGGTCACGTCGGCCACCGTGCCCGCCACCGTGACCAGCCGCCCGTCCTCGTGGATGGCTTTGGCCCTGGCGTCGAACCAGCGTTCCCGGTTGTCGTCGGCCCGCCTGGCGCGGTACCTGACCTGGGTTTGTTCCGCGGTGTGCCGAGCTTCCTCGACCGCCGCACGCACCCGTTGCCGGTCGTCCGGATGCACCATGCTGGTGCCCGCGGCCCAGTCGCCGGTGAAGGTGGCCGGATCGATACCGCGCAGCTCGAACAGGGCGTCGGACCAGGTGATGCGGTCGGTCGCCACGTCGACCTCCCACGACCCGACCCGGCCGATCACCTGCGCCTCTCGCACGCGACGCCGCTCCCGCCGCAGCTCGCGGTCCTGTTCCCGGAGTCGGGTCACGTCCTGCACCTGGCTGACGAACCGAAGGGGACGGCCGTCGCCGCCGCGCAGCACCCTGATCGACTCGGCAGCGACGACCGTGCCGCCCGAGCTGGTGCAGTACCGCAGCTCCAGGTCCACCGTGTCCAGGGCGCCGGAGCGCAGCAGCGACAGCGCCGTCCGGTAGCCGGCGGTGTCGTCGGGATGCACCAGGTCGGCGACGACCCTGTCGGTCAGCTGCGAGCCGGGGTATCCGAGCACGGCGCACAGGGCGGGGTTGACGCGGACGTAGCGGCCGTCGGGATCGATCAGCGCCTTGCCGATCGGGCCGAGCTCGAAGGCGAGTCGGAAACTGTCGTCGTCATTCACGAGACGGTCCGCCCCTGCCGTCGGCTCGGCACGCTCAGTCGCCAGAAACCACGGCGAGGTCGGCGGTGTTCACGATCACGACCGTACACCGGGTAATTGACGGATAACGGCGAGTCACAGAAGTGAACGGAAGGTGCGATCGACCCTAGGAATGGCCGTGTCGATCGGCGTTGGCGTGAATGGCGTCGCGCAACCACTGCGCGAGGCCGGGCGCCAGGTCGTCGTAGGTCCTGGTGAACCGCGGATCGCCGACGTACATGTCGCCGAGGCCGCGGTGCATGGCGTACGGGCAGTCGTAGAACCTCTCGATCGAGCGGCGGTGCTCCTCGGCCAGATCCATCGCCTGCTGGCTGTCGGCGGCGGCTCCCGAGCTCTTCGCGGCCGCCAGCCGCTGGTTCAGGTCGTCGCCCTCCTGCTTGACGGCGATCCAGTCCTGCTTGGTGTAATTGGCGGTCCGGCTCTGTGACTGCTGCCAGGCAGGTGTGTCGCCCCAGCGTTCCTCCGCCTCGGCCTCGTAGCCCTCGCCGTAGCCCGGCCCGAAGATCTCGAATTTCTCTTCCGGAGTCAATGGTGTGCCCATCGTGTCCGCCTCCATTTCCTTGTCGATTGCGGTGACCATCTGCTGCAGGCGGGTGATCCTGTCGCACAGCAGCTCCCGCTGCCGCCGAAGGTGTATGCCGGCGCCGTTGCCCGCGTCGCGGAGAATGGCGGAGATGTCGTCCAGGGAGAACCCGAGTTCCCGGTAGAAAAGGATGTGCCGCAGGCGTTGGAGATCGGCGTCGGAATACCACCGATATCCGGCCGCGGTGCGGTCCTGCGGAGTCAGCAGGCCGATCTCGCCGTAGTGGTGCAACGTCCGGACCGTCACACCGGCCAGCTCGGCCACCCGACCCACCGAGTAACTCATGTTCCCTGCCCTGCCATCTCGTCCCGCAGCATGCTGTCTCGTCGTCCGGGCCGGTCGGCCCCGACCCGGACAACGATGCAACCTGACGCTACGGAAGGGTCAAGGCTTTTCCGGAGCGGATGTCATTTTCTGCAGCAATGGTGCCGACCAACCGAGCCCGGTCAGGCCGTCAGGTGGTACACCGTGACCCCGCCGACGGTCGTGGCGGTGAAGTGCGCGGCCACCCAGGCGGCAATCTCGCTGCCGGAGGACGTCGTGCCGCCGCCCTGGCCGCCGCCTTGGCCGCCGCTGATGAAGTAACTGATGTCGCCTGCCGCCACGTAGGCCTGGAACTGGGCCAGCGTCGGCGAGTCGTCCGTCCCGCTCCAGCCGCCGATCGCCATCACCGCGGTGTCGGTGGACAGGATGTACCCGGCGGCGCTCTGGTCGCCGAGCACCGCCGCCGACCACCGGGAGCTGGTGCCGTTGAGCAGGGCGACCAGCGTGGCGTTGGTGGTGGTCGTGCCGCCGGTCCGCCCGGTTGCCCCGGTCGAGGTGGCGCCGGTGCCGGTCGGGGCGGTGATGGTGCCGTTGCCGCCGAAACCGCCGGACGGCCGGGTGCCGGACCCCATCGCGCCGCCCATGCCGCCGCCCATGCCGGACGCGCCGGCCACCGCTGGGCCGGCCGTGGGTACCGACCCGGTGTGCGCGCTGGTCAGGGTGGCCAGGGTGTAGGCGCCGGTACCGCCGAGCGCGGTGATCGACCCGATCAGCAGGCCGATCACGGCGTACTTCTTCAGTCGCCCGGCAGAGACGGCCAGCAGCGCGGCGCCGGTCACGCCCCCGGCGAGCACCAGCCAGCGCAGCCACGGCAGCCACGTCGCGGCGTCGCGGTCCAACAGGTAGAACGACCAGGCCGCGGTGGCGGCGATCATGGCGGCCAGGGAAGCCCGGGCAACCGTGGACTGCCGACCGCGCCAGAGTTCCCGCCCCGCGATGCCGACGAGCCCGCCGATCGCCGGAACCAGGGCAACCGAGTAGTACGGGTGGACGGTCCCCTGCATGTAGGAGAGCACCACCATGCTGACCAGCAGCCAACCGCCCCAGAGCAGGATGCCCACCCGGGTCGGGTCCGTGCGTGGCGCCCGCCGGGCGAACCACAGCCCGGCGACGAAGGCGATCAGGGCGGCCGGGATCAACCACGACACCTGCGAGCCGAACGACGTGCCGAACATCCGGGTGAGGCCGGTAGCTCCGCCGAAGGAGGTGTTGTCTCCGCCGGCACCGCCGTTACCGCTCCCGCTGCCGAACAGGCGACCCAGACCGTTGTAGCCGATGGCCAGTTCCCACAGCGAGTTGTCCGTCGAGCCGCCGATGTACGGACGGGACGAGGCCGGCCAGAGGGCGACCAGGGCGACGAACCATCCCGCCGAGGCGATCACCGCGCCGGTCGCGGCCAGCAGGTGCAGGATGCGGGTCCGCATGCGGTGCGGGGACGCCAGCAGGTACACCAGTCCGAATGCCGGCAGCACGAGCAGGCCCTGCATCATCTTGGTCAGAAAGGCGAAGCCGATCGCGGTGCCGGCCAGCACGAGCCAGCGCAGGGCGTGTGACCCGGTCGCCGTGGGTCGGTCGAGCGCCCGAACCACGCAGTACGCGCCGAGCGTCATCAACAGCACCAGCATGGCGTCCGGGTTGTTGAACTTGAACATCAGCGCGGCGACCGGGGTGAGCAGCACGGCCGCGCCGGCGACGAGACCGGCCGCCGGTCCGGAGGTCCGCTTGACGGTGGCGTGGAGCAGCGCGACGGAGCCGACGCCCATCAGTGCCTGCGGCAGCAGCATCGAGAAGGACGAGAACCCGAAGATCCGTGCCGAGGCCACCATCACCCAGAGCGAGGCGGGCGGCTTGTCCACCGTGATCGAGTTCGCCGAGTCCAGCGAGCCGAACAGCCAGGCCTTCCAGCTCTCGGTGCCGGACTTGACCGCAGCGGCGTAGAAGTCGTTCGCGTAGCCCGACGCCGACAGATCCCACAGGTACGCGGCGGCGGTCAGCACGAGCAGCGCCAGCAGCAGCGGTCGCGCCCATCGCGGGTCGCCGTCGGCGCCGCGCACGAACCGGCCGATCCTGCCCCGCCGGACGGGCGGACCGGCCGTGTCCGGCCGTGGGAGTGCACGGTGGTCGGGTGACGCGTCGAGGGTGGTGAGCGCAGTGGTCATCGTCATGGGAGTTCCTCTTTCGGGAGTGGCCGGAGCAGCGTGCGGAAGTGGCCGGCGCTGCGCGGTTCGTCGTGGATGGCCGCCCCGTTGCCTGCCGCGTCGCGGCGGAGTGCCGTGCCGACCGGCGGTCTGCTCGCCGGGTCGGTCCACCGGTACCAACGATGACCCGGTGCGCTATGCACCTGCGGTGCGCGCTCTTTGAGCTTGCTGTGCGGCGCCGGCGCCGGCGCCAGCGCCGTCGTCCGCCACAGCCCGGCCCGGTGGACGGCACGCCGCGCCGGGGCCGTGATGCGCGCAGGGGCCGGCGGTTGCGCCGGAACCGATCAGCGGCAGGCCGCGTCCGAGCCGGATGACCAGCTCGCTCCTCGCCCGTACCGTCCTGCTCGGCGTCGCGATGGCGGCGGTGGTCGGCTGCGGCCACGTCAATCCCGGGCAGGCGGAGATCGGCTCGTCGGCATCGATCTCGACCACCACGGCGGCGCCGACCACCGCTGATGCGACCGGCTTCCACCCGCGCGGTTTCCCGCTACCCGAGGGTGTCAGCGTTGCGGTGCCAGGCGGCGCACAGACGGGCGCGCCCACCACGCTGCGGATGTCCGTCGGCGACATCGTGCGCTTCGACGAAGCCGACTGGCTACCGGACAACCCGTCGGCCGCCGATTCGCTGATCCAGGGCGTGCTCGTCCTCGCGGCGGACGACGACGGCCGGCTGACCTACCAGGCGGTGCGCCCCGGCACGGTGCTGATGGCCGTCGGACCGGTGGGTCATCCCGGCGGTTGCGACCAGCCGGGGAAGTCCTGCGCGGACGCCACGCCACCGCCCATGCTGAGGATCACGGTCACCTCATGAGTCACACCGGGGGGTCGACGCGTCAGGCATCCGACCCCGCGCCGGCCGACACTGCCTGCGCTCCCGACGGTTCCGGTCAACCGCTCGCCGGGACGCGCAGGTCGTAGACCGTCACACCGCCGACCGTGGTGGCGGTGTAGTTCTGCTCCACCCAGCTGCTGATCGACCCGCCACCGCCCGCGCCACCGAAGCCGCCGCGACCGCCGGCGATGAAGTAGGCGATCTGCCCGGTGCGGACGTACTCCTGGAACTGGGCGAGGGTGGGCGAGGGATCGCTGCCGGTGAACCCGCCGATGGCCATGACGGCCTTGTCCGTGGACAGGATGTACGGCGCCGCCGACATCGCGCTGGTCGTCGCGGCCGCCCACCGGGTGGTGGTGGCCTCGAGCAGTGCCGTCAGCTCGCCCGACGCGGTCGAGTCGCCGCCTGCCCCGCCCGGTACACCTGCCCCGCCCGGGAACCCGGTGCCGCCCGGAACACCACCGGTCGCGCCGCCGGCCGCACCGTCGGGAACACCGGCCGCACCCCCCGGGATGTCACCGTTCGCACCACCGGTCAGACCGGGGAGCTGCCCGGCGGCACTGCCCGTCCGGTCGCGGAAGCCACCGGTCCCGCCGAAGCCCCCGAAGCCACCGCGACCCCCGCCGGCTGTGGCCGGCCCGGCTGTCGGTGTCGAACCGGTGTGGTCGGTGGTCACGGTGTCCACCGCCCAGGCCGTCATGCCGGCCCCGGCGGTCAGCGACCCGACGACCATGCCGATCACCGCCCACCGGCGCAGCCGGGACACCGAGGCCGCCAACAGCGCGGCGCCCGCCAGGCCGCCGACCAGGGTGACCCAGCGGATCTCCGGGTGCCAGGTCGGTGCGTCGAGAAGCATCAGCCGGAACGACCACACCGCGGTGACCGCGAGCATCAACGACAGCAGGCCTCGCACCAGTGGATTCGCGCGGCCGCGCCACATCTCACGGCCGCCGATGGCCACCGGTGCGGCGACGGCAGGCGCCAGTGCGACCGAGTAGTACGGGTGCACCGTGCCCTGCATGAAGGAGAACGTCACGCCCGTGACGAGCAGCCAACCGCCCCACAGCACGAGGGCGGCTCTCGTCCGGTCGGTGCGGGCCGCCCGGAAGGAGAACGCCAGGCCGGCGATCAGGGCGATCAGCGCGGCCGGGATCAGCCAGGAGATCTGCGAGCCGAAGGAGCTGCCGAACATCCGGCCGATACCCGTTTCGCCACCGAACATCCCGCCGCCGACACCACCGCCGCCGAACCCGCCACCGCCACCACCGCTCTGGCCGAAGATGCGGCCCAGGCCGTTGTAGCCGATCGCCAGCTCCCACAGCGAGTTGTCGGTGGAACCGCCGATGTAAGGCCGGGAATCGGCCGGCCACAGCGCGACGAGCGCAACGAACCACCCGGCCGAGACGATCACCGCGCCCAGCGCCGCGAGCAGGTGCCAGATCCGGGTGCGCAGCCGGCTCGGCGCGGCCCACAGGTAGGCGACCCCGAAACCGGGCAGCACCAGCAGCCCCTGCAGCATCTTGGTCAGGAATGCGAACCCGATGGCCGTGCCCGCCAACAGCAACCACCGCAACGCGCTCGACCGGCCACCGGGCGTGGCAGCCGGTGCCTCGATCGCGCGCAGCACGCAGCAGGCGGCCGCCGTCATCAGCAGGACCAGTAGCGCGTCAGGATTGTTGAAGCGGAACATCAGCGCGGCCACCGGCGTCAGGGCCAGCAGCGCGCCGGCGGCCAGCCCGGCCGCGGGGCCGAACCACCGTTTGACGCAGGCATGCAGCAGCGCAACGGTTCCCACGCCCATCAGCGCCTGCGGGATGAGCATCGAGGCGGACGAGAAGCCGAAGATGCGCCCGGAGAGTCCCATCAGCCACATCGCGGCCGGTGGTTTGTCGACCGTGATGGCGTTGCTGGAATCCAGCGAGGCGAACAGCCAGGCCTTCCAGCTCTCGGTGCCCGACTTGACCGCGGCGGCGTAGAAGTCGTTGGCGTAGCCGGAACCGGAGATGTTCACCAGGTAGAAGGCGGCGGTAGCCAGCAGCAGCAGCCACAGCCCAGGACGCGCCCAGGACGGGCTGTCGGCGGGGCCCAGCAGCAGGCGGCGGACCGTGCTCCGCCCACCGGCCGGGGCGACTGCCACGGGGTGGGAGCCGGTGGCTGCAGCCGGGCCCGGCAGGTGCAGGGGAGCGAGATCGCTCTGCGCAGTGGTCGTCATGGGTGTCTGTCTCCTGGCGTAACGCCGATGTGATCGGTATCGGGGTGATGCGGTTTCGTGCGAGGGGCGTCGATCGCTGGGCGACCGCGACCGGCGGTGCGGTTCAGGCGCTGGTGGAGCTCGAGCGGCGGAACACCCAGCCCCGCAACAGCAGGAAGCGCAGCACCGTGGCGACCAGGTTGGCCGCGACGAGCACGCCCAGCTCGAGCAGGCGGCCGGCGTAGGGCGCGGTGGAGTGCAGCAGCGCCAGTGAGCCGCTGGTGATGGCCAGGCCCAGCAGGAAGATGCCGAATCCCTGCAGCTGGTGCCGTCCCGCGTCGGCGCGTTCCCGGATGCCGAAGGTGAAGCGCCGGTTGGCCGAGGTGTTGGCCACCGCGGTGATCGCCAGCGCCAGGAAGTTGGCCAGCTGGGCACCCATGAACGGGTGGAACGCTACGAACAACACCAGGTAGGCGAGGGTGGAGGCCACGCCGATGGCCGCGAACCGCACGATCTGTGTCGTCATACCCGCAGGCACTCCAGGAGTCGTCGGTTCGATGGCACCGCGGCCCAGTTGGGCGCGGACGTCGGCGAGCGGCAGCCGCCGGCCGGCCAGCGCCCGGCCGACCCGCCAGACACCCTTGAGGTCCGTCACGGCGGTGGCGACGATGTCGACACTGGAGTTCGGGTCGTCGACCCAGTCGACCGGCACCTCGTGGATCCGCAGTCCGCTGCGTTCGGCCAGCACCAGCAGTTCGGTGTCGAAGAACCACCCGTCGTCCTGGATCAGCGGCAGCAACTGCCGGGCGACATCGGCGCGGATGGCCTTGAAACCGCACTGCGCGTCGGAGAACCGGGCGGCCAGGGTGCGGCGCAGGATCTGGTTGTAGGTGCGGGAGATGAATTCCCGCTTCGGCCCGCGCACCACCCGTGAGCCGTGGTGCAGCCGGGTGCCGATCGCCAGGTCGGAGTGCCCGCTGAGCAACGGCGCCACCAGGGGCAGCAGGGCTGCGAGATCGGTGGACAGGTCGACGTCCATGTAGGCCAGCACGGCGGCGTCCGAGCGGTACCAGGCCGCCTTGAGTGCCCGTCCCCGGCCCTTCTCGGCCAGGTGCACGACGCGGACCTCGGGGTAGGCACCGGCCAGTTCGTCGGCGATGAGGGGGGTCCGGTCGATGGAGGCGTTGTCGGCAATGGTGATGGCGAAGCTGTAGGGAACCAGGGCGGACAGGTGGTGGTGCAACCGGCGGACGGCTTCGGCCAGGTCGTCCTGCTCGTTGAAGACCGGGATGACGACGTCCAGGCAGGTCGTCCTGGCGTCGCCGGCGGCAGGCTGCGCGCTTGGACCGGACGGTGCGGCGGCGATGTCGGGGGCGAGAATCTCTGCGGTCATGGGACCTACTCTCGGCCCGGCCACTGTGCGTGCCACCGGTTCGTCCTGTGCCGATTCTGTGAGGTCCGCCGGTCGGACGGGCGACGCCGGCGCCGGGTGGTCCAATCGGACCACTCAGGGCCGACCGAGCGGTGACACCCCGGAGGACGCGGGCAGCGGCCGGTCGACCGCAGCGCTGGAGGCGTTGTCGGGCAACCACACCCGTGCGCAGGTCCGGCCGGGCCGGCTCTCCACGGTGACCGACCCGCCGTGCGCGGTGATCACCGCCGCCACGATCGCCAGCCCGAGACCGGTGGAACCCGCGGCACGCGACCGTGAGGAGTCACCGCGGACGAAACGGCCGAAGATGTTGGGCTGCAATTCTTCCGGAATGCCCGGTCCGTTGTCCGTGACGGTCAGCACCACGCCGCCCGGCTCGCGGCGCACACCGGTGACGACCACCGTGCCCGGCGGGGTGTGCGTGCGGGCATTGGCCAGAAGGTTCGCCAGCACCTGGTGCAGGCGGGCGCCGTCCCCGGTCACGGTCACCGGTTCGTCGGGCAGATCCAGCTGCCACCGGTGATCGGTCCCGGCCACCCGCGCATCCGACACCCTGTCCACCGCAAGCATTGTCAGGTCGACCTCCTCGCTGGCCAGCGGGCGGCCCGAGTCGAGCCGGGCCAGCAGCAGCAGGTCGTCCACCAGGGTGGTCATCCGCGCCGACTCGGACTCCACCCGCCGCAGGGCATGCGACACCGCGCCGGGGTCGTGCTCGCCCCGGCGGGCCAGCTCCGCATAGCCGCGGATCGCGGCGAGCGGGG
>CAXTBG010000001.1:157872-285222 GCA_964242105.1 uncultured Nakamurella sp.
GCAGGAGGTCCTCGACCAGCAGCGTCATGCGCTCGGTCTGGGAACCGACGCGCTCGAGCATCGCGGCGACCTCGGGCGGGAGCTCGTCGCTGCGGCGCCGGGCGAGCTCGGAGTAGCCGCGGATCGCGGCGAGCGGGGTGCGGAGCTCGTGCGAGGCGTCCGCGACGAACTGCCGGACCCGCGTCTCCGAGGCATGCCGGGCACTGAGCGCTCCGGACACATGACCGAGCATCTGGTTGATCGCCGCACCCACCGAACCGATCTCGGTCCTGGAGTCGGTGTCCCTGGCGGGCACCCGGATGGCCAGATCGACCTCGCCGCGGTCCAGCGGCAGCGTGGCGACCTGGCGGGCGGTGGCTGCCACGCGCTCCAGTGGGCGCACCGACCGGCGGACGAGGAAGAAGATGACCAGGCCCCCGAACAGCAGCGCTCCGGCCATCACCAGACCCATGATCAGGGCCAGCCGCTGCTGGACGTTCTGCACCTCCTGGGTGGGCAGCCCCGCGACCAGCACGGTGCCCGCCGAGCTGGAATCGGCCATCGCCCGCACGCGGTAGGAACCCTGCCCGGCCACCACCACGGTGACCGGTTGGGCACCCGCCCGCACCGAGACCAGTCCCGCACAATCCGATGCGGCAAGGGTTTTGACGTACGACTGGCGCCGTCGCCCCTCCGCGGAGTCGTCGTCTCCGTCGGTGGTGCCGGTTGTCGTGGTGGCCGCCCCCGTGCCGTTCGCCGTGCCCGTCGAGGGCAGGTCGACAATCACCGAGCACTGCGCGACCTGCCCGCCGACCAGCGTCGCCGCGAGAGTGCCGGTGCGCAGGCCGATCCGGTTCAGCGAGCCGCCGTAGGGGGTGGTGGTGCCGCCGGTGGTCCCCTGCGGTCCCTGGCCGTCCGACGGGGGACCGAACCGCTCGCTGGTCGCGTACAGCTGGTTGTCCAGCTGCCCCAACAGGTAACGGCTGAGGAACAGCTCGGTGGTGACGCCGATGACGGCACAGACGACGATGATCAGCGCGACGATGCTCGCGATCAGCTTGGTGCGCAGGGTGAGCGGGCGCCTGGGCGCCGACACCGCCGATGCCGCCGACACCGATGACCCGGGTGACGCCGATGAACCGGGTGACGCCGATGACCCGGGTGACGCCGACTGGGCGGGGCCGGCCACGAAGTCAGGCCGCCGGCTTCAGCACGTACCCGAAGCCGCGCATGGTGTGGATCATCGGCTCCCGCCCCGCGTCCACCTTCTTGCGCAGATAGGAGATGTACAGCTCGACGATGTTGGCCTGGCCACCGAAGTCGTAGTTCCAGACCCGGTCCAGGATCTGCGCCTTGGACAGCACCCGCTTGGCGTTGCGCATCAGGAACCGGAGCAGTTCGAATTCGGTCGCGGTGAGCGGGATCAGGTCGCCGCCGCGGTGCACCTCGCGGGAGTCCTCGTCGAGCGAGAGGTCGCCGACGGTCAGCAGCGAGGAGTCGGAGGTGATGGCGGTGTGCGAGCGGCGCAGCAGCGCCCGCAGCCGCAGCACCAGCTCCTCGATGGAGAACGGCTTGGTGACGTAGTCGTCGCCACCGGCGGTGAGACCGGCGATGCGGTCCTCGACGGCGTCGCGGGCTGTCAGGAACAGCACCGGTGTTCGATCGGAATCGGTGCGCAGCCGCCGCAGCACCTCCAGGCCGTCCATGTCCGGCAGCATGACGTCCAGCACCACCAGGTCGGGGCGCATGTCGCGCGCCGCGGCGACCGCGGAAGCGCCGTCTCCGGCGGTACGCACCTCCCAGCCCTCATAGCGGAGCGCGAGTCCCAGCAGTTCGGACAGCGTCTGCTCGTCGTCGACCACCAGCACCTTGATGGGCCGACCCTCCGGGCCGCGGAGGGACTCCCGGCCGGTGTCGTTGCGCGGGGTGAAGGTGGCGAACGGAGAGCTGGTCATGCACTAGATGCTCGGTGACCGCCGTGTGGCCGGGCTAAGCCTCGTCTGTGTCCCAGCTGTGCGTTTGTCGACCCAGCGGCGCCGTCCACATGACGCGTGCGTCCAGCGCACAGCTGGCGAACAGCCCCGCCCCGCAGAGTGGGGCCATCCCCGACCGCCCGCCGCCACCTCGAGCCGCTGGCTGTCGACGCCGGACCCGTCCCGAAAGGCCCCGACATCATGACCGACCAGCCGAATGACTCCGACCAGCCGCACGCGTTCGACCAGCCGCGCCCGGTGGACCAACCGCACAGCTTCGACCAGTCGCGCCCGACCGACCAGCAGTACGGCTCCGACCAGCCACTGACCGGGTACCCGCAGCCCTATCTGCTGGGCGCGGATCCTGGCGCACCGCGGTACCCCTACCAGTCCACCGACCCGTCGTCCACCGTAACGGGCGGTCCGTACGGGGCACCGATCCCGCCCGCTCCACCGGTCACCCCACCGGCGGACGCGGCGGGCCGCGGGCAGCAGGTGTGGGGCGCGCGCCCGGCGGCGCCGGTCGACGCCGGAGCGCAACCGGCCCGCAAAGGCATGTCGAACCTGGCCAAGACGTTGACCGGGGTGGGCGTTGCGGCCGTCATCGCGGTCGGCGGCACGGTGGCCATCTCCTCGGCCGGTGCGGACAACACCGCGGCGGCGTCGACGGTCCAGCCCGCGGGCATGGGCGGCTACCTGCCCGACGGCGGCGCGGCGACCGGGTTGGACGGACGGACCGGTCGTAGCGGCGGATTCGGCGGCGCGGGGTCGATGGCCGCGCTCTCGCTGCTCGGCAGCGCGCTGCACGGCGACTTCGTGGTGGCCGGCGGCAGCGGGACCGTCACCGAACGCCTGCAGCGCGGCGCGGTGAGGGCGATCAGCGACGCGAGCGTCACCGTGCAGAGCACCGACGACTTCACCGGGACCTACGCGCTGCCGTCCGGCTTCGACGCCGGCTCGATCGCCGCCGGTACCCAGGTCACCGTCATCGCCACGGTGGACGGCAGCACTGCCACGGTCACCTCGCTGACCGCGTCGGAGACGGCGACCACCGGGACTTTCCCCGGTCAGGGCGGCATGGGTCAGGACGGCACCGGTCAGGGTGGCTTCGGGCCGGGCTCCGGAGGCAACGGACAGGGCGCTCCGGCGACGTCGAGCTCCGCGGCGCCGACAATTTGACAGTTGAACGCACGGACGAAATCCGGCTGAAACAGCAAAGGTGCCAGGCTTCGGGGTGCAACGGGTAGTTTTGGGCTCGGCCGTGACACTGCGGGCCCGTCGGCCCGTCCGCCGACCGATGGAGGAGCCGATGATGCGTCCGCCCACCGCCGCAACGCCCGCACCGCTGCTGTTCGTCGGGGGCCGGTGATGTGCGGCCTGAGCGGCGAGATCCGCTTCGACGGGAGCCCGGCCGACGTCGACGCGGTCGTCCGGATGTCGTGCGTGATGGCCTGCCGCGGTCCGAACGGGCAGGGCGTGTGGCAGTACGGCCGGGTGGCGCTGGCCCACCGCAGGCTGTCGATCATCGACCTGTCCGACGCCGGTTCCCAGCCGTTGGTGGACTCCGAGCTCGGGCTCACCATCGTGTTCAACGGCTGCATCTACAACTACCGGCAGCTGCGCGACGAGTTGATCGGGCACGGCTACCGGTTCTTCTCCACCTCGGACACCGAGGTGGTGCTCAAGGCCTACCACCGGTGGGGCACCGACTGCGTCGACCACTTCTTCGGCATGTTCGCCTTCGTGCTGGTGGAGCGGGATTCCGGGCGGACCATCATGGCCCGCGACCGGCTGGGCATCAAGCCGCTCTACCTGTCCGCCACCGGGGCCCGGCTGCGGTTCGCCTCGACGCTGCCGGCACTGCTGGCCGGCGGCGACGTCGACACCTCGATCGACCGCGTCGCGCTCCAGCACTACATGACCTTCCACGCGGTCGTGCCGCCGCCGCTGACCATCCTGAGCGGCGTGCGGAAGCTGCCGCCGGCCACCGTCCGGGTGATCGAGAGCGACGGCCGGAGCCGCGACATCACCTACTGGAACCCGGTGCACGCGCGGGCGGAGCAGTACGCCGACTTGAGCAGCGGCGACTGGGAGGACCTGGTGCTGACCACGCTGCGCACCGCCGTGCAGCGCCGGATGGTGTCGGACGTGCCGGTCGGTGTCCTGCTCTCCGGTGGCATCGACTCGAGCGTCATCGTCGCGCTGCTGTCGGACGAGGGCCAGCAGGGGCTGCAGACGTTCAGCATCGGGTTCGAGGCGGTGGGGGACAAGGAGGGCGACGAGTTCGAGTTCTCGGACATCGTCGCGAAGGAGTTCGCCACCGATCACCACCAGCTGATGATTCCGTCGGCGGAGGTGCTGGACGGCCTGGACGGCGCCGTGACGGCGATGAGCGAGCCGATGGTCAGCCACGACTGCATCGCCTTCTACCTCCTGTCGCAACAGGTGTCACAGCACGTCAAGGTGGTGCAGTCCGGTCAGGGCGCGGACGAGATCCTGGCCGGCTATGACTGGTATCCGCCGCTCGCCGGGGTTCCCGACGACGACGTGGAGCAGGCGCTGGCTGTGTATTCCGCGCGCTTCTTCGACCGACCGCACGGCGAACTCGCCGCCATCCTGCAGCAGCAGTGGCGCACCGACACCGACTTCAGCCGGGAGCTCGCCCGCGAACACTTCGGCCGGCCGGGTGCCGACACCGCCCTGGACCGCGCGCTGCGGCTGGACTCGCTGGTGATGCTGGTCGACGATCCGGTCAAGCGGGTGGACAACATGACGATGGCGTGGGGTCTGGAAGCCAGAACCCCGTTCCTGGATCACGAGTTCGTCGAGCTGGCAGCGGCTGTCCCGCCGGCGCTCAAACTTGCCGGTGGAGGGAAGGGCGTCCTGAAGGAGGCGTCCCGAAAGGTGTTGCCGGCAGCCGTCATCGACCGGAAGAAGGGGCACTTCCCGGTGCCGGCGATCATCAACCTCCAGGGTCCCTACCTGGCCAGGGTGCGCGATGCGCTGTACGCGCCGGAGGCGAAGGAGCGCGGGCTGTTCGAGGACGCCTACGTGCAGAAGCTGCTCGCCGACCCCAATCGGCACCGCACCAACCTCGGCTCGAACCAGCTGTGGCAACTGGGACTGTTGGAAATGTGGTTGCAGCAGCATGGCATTTCCTAGCACCGGTTCGGCGCTGCGGGAGTCCGACGCCCGCCGCGCGGCCGCGGACGGCGTGCGCCCGGCGCCGGCGGCCTTCGTCGACGCGGTGACGTCCATCGCCACCGTGCCGGGCGCGTGGTGCCCCGCACTGTCGCCGGCCGGCGACCGGGTCGCCTGCATCACCGACCGATCCGGCATTCCACGCGTCGAGATCCTGGACCTGGCAGGCACTTCGCCGCCGATGGTGGCGTCCGGACCGGACCAGGAAGCCATCTCGGTGGCCTGGTCTCCCGACGGCGAGTGGCTGACGTACCTGGTCTCGCCCGGCGGCTCGATCCGGGCCGAACTGCACGCCGTCCGGCCGGACGGCAGCGACCGCCGACGGTTGGCGGGAGGCCGTGGGCGGGAGACCGTCTTCGCCGGGCTCTGGTCGTCGGCGCCGCACCGCTACGTGTTCTCCGTCGCCGACGGCCGTTCCCCCGACGCAGCGGTCTTTCTGGTGGACGTGGTCAGCGGAGAGCTGACTGCGGTGCCGTCCTCGGCGGGCATCGGTTTCTGCGTGGTGACCTCGATGAGCGCCGACGGTCGCCGCCTGGTGGTGCGGTGCGGGCCGCGCAACCGCCGTCGCCTCCTGCTGCTGCCGGTCGACGGCGTCGAGCGGCCGATACCGGTTCTGCGGCACGACTTCCCGGTCGGCGAGGACGCCGGCGAAGACGGTCGGTTCGCGCCCGACGGCCGCGGGCTGTACCTGCGGACCGCCGCCGGACGGGACCGGATGGCGCTGTGCCACGTGCCGTTGGACGGCACCGGGCAGCCCGGTGGGATGGCTGTGGTCGCCGGGCGTCCCGATGCGGATCTGGATTTCTACGCCATCCGCCCGGGCGGGCGCAGCGCGGTGCTGGTCTGGAACGTCGACGGCGAGAGCGTCATGGAGGTGGCCGATCTCGCCTCCGGTGCGACGGCACCGGTGCCGTTGCCCGCGCCGGTCCTGCCGGGGTGGTCGCTCGGGCGGGACGGGCGGTCGATGGTCGCCGAGGTGACCGGCCCGACGACGCCCCGGACGCTCGTCCGGCTGACCCTGCCCGGCGACCCGGCCGTGGTCGGCGCCGGAGCGGACGGCCCGCTCCGCGACCAGCCCCCGCGGGTTCTGCCGGAGTCGATGGTGGCGCCGACCCTGCACCGCTACCCGTCGGCCGACGGCGTCGAGATCTCCGGCTGGCTCTACCGGCCGCGGAACGCCCACGGCCCGGGGCCGGCTGTGGTCTCGCTGCACGGCGGCCCGGAGAGCCAGGAACGGCCGGCGTTCTCGCTGCTGACCCAGTCGCTGGTGGCCGCCGGTATCACGGTGTTCGCCCCGAACGTGCGCGGATCCAGCGGCTACGGAGCCCGCTTCCAGGCCGCCGACGACGGGGCGGCCAGGGCGGCGTCGTTCCAGGACGTGCCGGCGACGGTGTCGTTCCTGATCGAGAACGGTTGGGCGGCGGCTGGTTCGCTCGGCGTGCAGGGCTGGTCGTACGGCGGCTACCTGGCGCTGACCGCGCTGGCGCGCTGGCCCCGGTTGTTCGCCGCCGGCAGCACCCACGCCGGCATGTCGGATCTGCTGTCGTTCTTCGCCGAGACCGAGAGCTGGATGGCGGCCGCCTCGGTGACGGAGTACGGGGACCCGGTGCTGGACGCCGATCTGCTCCGGGTGCTGTCGCCGCTGACCCACCTCGCGGAGGTCCGTTCGCCGACGCTGCTGCTGCACGGTGACCGCGACACCAACGTCCCGGTCAACGAGTCCGTGCGGGCGCACGCCGCCCTGAAGGCGGCCGGCGTGCCGACCGAGCTGCTGCTCCTGCCGGGGGAGGGCCACACCATCGTCGGGGCGGAGGGGAGGGCCCAGCTCGCCCTGGCGGTGTGCAGCTGGTTCGTCCGGTGGCTGGTGCGGGAATGACCGGCCCGAGTGCGGTGGAGACCGGGCTGCTGCCGGCCGCCAGCATGCTGGCCGACTACGGGTGCCCGCCGCTCGACGAGGCGGTCGACGACCGGGGACGGTTGCGCGAGCCGTACGAACCGGTGATGGCCGTCCTCGAGGCGCTCGGCGCCGACGGGGTGGCGGCGCGCGTGCGGCGGATGCAGGAGCTGCGCGGCGAGCAGGGCATCGTGTTCACCGCCACGGTGGACGGGCGGCGCGAGGAGCAGGTGTTCCCGCTGGATCCGGTGCCCCGGCTGATCGGCGCGGCGACCTGGGCGCACCTGGAAGCCGGTGCGGTGCAACGGGCCCGGGCGTTGAACGCCTTCTTGGCCGACGTGTACGGAGACGCGTCGCCGCAGGCGGCCGGCGCGCACGTACCGGCGATCGTCCGCGACGGCATCATCCCGGCATCGTTGATCGACCGCGTGCCCGGGTTCAGGCCGGCCGCGGCGCGGCTCGCGCCCGGCGGCCAGCCCCGCGCCACGGTGTACGGACTCGACCTGTTGACCGACCGGGACGGCCGATGGGTGGTGCTGGAGGACAACCTGCAGGTGCCGTCGGGTCTGGGCTACTCGCTGGCCAACCGGAGGACCGCCGCGGCGGCATTCCCCGAGCTGCACCGGGACACCGCTGTGCAGTCGCCGGAGGTGCTCGGCGCACTCCTGCACCGGGCGCTGGCCGCCGCCGCCCCGCCGCGGTGCCAGCGGCCCGACCCGCAGGTGGTCGTGCTGTCCGACGGCCCCGGCAATTCGGCGTGGTACGAGCACCGCATCCTCGCCGCCGAGATGGGTGTTCCGGTGGTGCAGCCGCAGATGCTGTGCGCCAACGGTTCCGGTGTCGGTGTGCGGACCGCGGACGGCGTCCTCGGGGTGGACGTGGTGTACCGCCGGCTGGGTTCGGACGAGCTGCTCGGCGACGACGAGGTGGCCGTGCTGCTCCGCACGGCCGCGGCCGCGGGCACGCTCACCATCGCCAACGCACCAGGGAACGGCGTGGCCGACGACAAGGCCGTCTACGCCTTCGTCGGGCCCATGATCACGTACTACCTGGGCGAGCAACCCATCCTGGCCGACGTCGGCACCTGGCTGCTGAGCGAACCCGGCCAGTACGCCGCCGTGCGCGGGCGGATGGGCCAGCTCGTCGTCAAACCCGTCGACGGTTCCGGGGGCGAGGGCGTGATGATCGGCCCGACGATGAACGCCGCACAGGTGGAGGCGCTGGAGCGTCAGGTCGAGCAGGCACCGCACCGGTTCATCGCCCAGGAGGTGATCCACTTCTCCACCCACCCGACCGTCGTGGGCGATGCGCTGGCGCCGCGGCACGTGGATCTCCGGCTGTTCGTGCTGACCGGTGACGACACGGTCGTGGTGCCGGCCGCGCTGACCAGGGTGGCGCTGGCCGCCAACGGGCTGCTGGTCAACTCCTCGCAGGGCGGCGGTTCCAAGGACACGTGGTTGGCTCCGGTGTCCTGAGTCCCGACGGCGCGCGACCCGGTCTTGTGCTGATTTCAGCGCGAGCCAACCCCCGGCCGGCGAGACGGCAGCCGGTTCAGCGGCGCAGGAGCCGGCCCCAGGTGGTGCGGCCCAGCGCCCGCCGCACGCTCTCCACGGGCGCCGTGCTGTGCAGGGCCGACCGCGCCGCGTTCCAGCCGCACGCACCGTGCACCCCGCCGCCGGGATGCGCGGATGCGGACGCCAGGAACAGGTTGCGGATGGGGGTCTCCGGACGGCCGAGCCCCATCGTCGGGCGGAAGATGAGCTGCTGGTGCGGATAGGACGTCCCGCCGTTGATGGCGCCGTTGACCAGGTTGGCGTCGGCGTCCTGCAGGTCGTCCGGATACTGCACGTGCCGGCCGAGCACGCTGGCCCGGAACCCCGGGGCGATGTTCTCGAGGTGCTCCTCCACCCGCTCGACATGCTCGGCGAGCTGCTCGCGGGACTGCGAGACCGCATGTGGCACATGGGTGTACGCCCACGCCGACTCTGTTCCGGCCGGCGACCTGGTCGGGTCGGCCGTCGTCATCTGACCGAACAGCACGAACGGGTGACGCGGCATCCGCCCGAGCGTCAGGTCGCCGGCGAAGTCGACGAAACCGTCGATGTCGGTTCCGAAGTGCACCGTGCCCGCGCCGTGCGGGCCGTCCGCGGTCCACGGCACCGGCCGGTCCAGCGCCCAGTTCATCTTCAGGGTCGGGTTGTCCCACTGGAATCGCTTCACGTCGGTGCGGACCTGGGGCGGCAGGTGCTCGAGGCCGACCAGGTCGCGGTAGAGCGTGGGCGCGACGACATCGGCGACGACGGCCCGGCGGGCCTTGATGGTGGTCCCGTCTGCTGTCCGGACGCCGACCGCCCGCCCGCCGGAGGTCACCACCGACGTCACGCGCGCACCGGTCCGGACCTGGCCACCGCGCGACTCGAACCGTGACTGCAGCGCGAAGGCCAGATTCTGTGCCCGGCCCTGCGGCACGGGGAAGCCGACGTCCTGCGCCAGCATGGCCAGCAGCCAGCCGAACACGCCGCTGCCGGCGGCTTCCGGCGGCACGTCGGCGTGCATGGCGTTGCCGGTCAGCAGCAATGCCGCACCGTCACCGGCGAAGTTCTCCTGCGCCAATCGGCGAACCGGCAGCACCGCCAGCCGGGCCAGGTCCAGCGCCCCGCGGATCTTCGTCCGGCGCAGCAGCGCCACCGCCGACGTCACCGGCGGGAACGGGGTGAACATGGCGTCCAGCAACGGGTCCCGGATGCGCTCCCAGTTCGCGAACAGGTCGAGCCAGGCCTGGCCGTCGCCCCGGCCGAACTCCTCGAGGCCGGCCGCGGTGTCCTCCGGTGACCGGGCCAGCACCGCTGCACGGCCGTCGGGGAGCGCGTGCGAGAGCACCTTCTCCGCCTGCACCCAGGTCAGTCCGTGGTCGCCGAGGTCGAGTCCCTTGATCACCGGGGACGCAGCGGCCAGCGGGTAGAACGCGCTGAACATGTCCGAACTGAAACCCGGAACGGTGACGTCCGCGCTGCTCACCGCCCCGCCGACCAGCGGGTTCGCCTCCAGCAGCAGCACGTCCCAGCCCGCGTCGGCGAGCGCGTTCGCCGCGACCAGGCCGTTCGGGCCCGCGCCGATGACGACCGCATCCACCGTTTCGCCGGGCATGTCAGGCCTTCCCCGTCGGGTCGCCGGACGTCGTGCCGGTCGCGGTGCCGGGAGGTCTGGCCGGACCGGAGGAGGAATCGGTGCGGCGACCCAGGAATCCCCACACCCCGTGCTGCGCATCGCCCGCGGGCAACGGTTCGAGGACGTTGCCGGAGTTTGCCGGAACCGCGCGCCGGGACAGGCCGCCCACCTTCATCAGCGGCGTCACCAGCGCGTCGTACACCGCGGGCAGCATGCGGAAGCCCAGGACCACCAGGTGGTTGGCCAGCCCGACCGAACGCTCGCGGGTCGGCTTCTCCAGGCAGCGGAGCACCGCCCGGGCCATCTTCTCCACCGGATCCACCGGGGGCGGCGGGCGGCCCTCGAAACCGGCATAGCTGCCGGCCTGGCTGTAGGCGGGTGTGTTGACGCTGCCGGGGGAGACCATGCTCACCGACACGCCCGGGATCTGCCGCGCCTCGATGTGCAGGGTCCGGGCCAGCCCGTGCACCGCCCACTTGCTGGTGACGTAGGAGCTCATGTACGGAACGGCGATCTTGCCGAGCAGGGAACCGATGAGCACCAGGTGTCCGCCGCCGTGCTGCCGGAAATGCGCGAACGACGCCCTGGCCACATTGGCGGTGCCCAGCAGGTTGGTGACCATCACGCGGTCGAACACCTCGGCGGGTACGTCCTCGAACCGCCCGTACGACAGGGCCGCCGCCGCGTTCACCACGGCGCTCACCCGGCCGAACCGGTCGGTCGCGGCGGCGAAGGCGGCATCGACATCCGCCTGCTCGCCGACGTCGGTGGGCACCACCTCGACCTGCGCGCCGGCGGCCGTGCACTCGGCGGCCGCCTCGGCCAGGCTCACCGGCGATCGGGCCACGAGGACCAGGTTCCATCCGGCCTGCGCCAGCGCGACGGCGCTGGCCCGGCCGATCCCGCTGGACCCGCCGGTCACCAACGCTACTTCCCGTGTGCTGTTGCTGGCCGTCACGCGCCCGTCCTCACCGTTGCTGGAGTCGGGGCAGACCAGGACGGCAGCCCGCATCGGTCATGTAACCCCGCCCGCCGCCGGCGAAACACAGCGGGGTGCGCTATCGGCGCGGCTCGCCCGGCATGGTGCCGCTGGTGCTCAGCGAATCGGCGATCTCCCGCAGCGGCACGTTGGTCTGCTGGGAAGCCTTGACCAGGAGGCGGAATGCCTGTGCGTCGGTGAGTCGATAGCGCTCCATGAGAATGCCCTTCGCCTGCCCGATGACGGTTCTGCCGTCGATGGCGGCCGACAGGTCGGCGCGCTCCTGGGCGTTGGCCAGCGCCACCGCCGCATGCTCGGCGAACGACTCGGCGCCGACGACGGCGTCCGCGGTGAACGCACGGTCCGCTCCGCCGAAGGCGGTGAGGACCGCCACCACCCGGCCGTCGCACTCGAGGGGCACGGAAAGGATGCTGCCCACGCCGAGGTCCGTCGTACCCGCACAAAAGGCCGGCCACCTCGGGTCGGTGGCCAACTCGTTGATCCTGATGACGACGTTCCCGGTGAGCGCCGTGGAGCTGGGTCCCTGCTGTACCTGCTGCTCCAGTTGCGACGCCGAGAGGGCGACGGCGTCGGTCGCTCCCCAGCAGGTCAAGGCGGACCGCCTGTCGAGCCGGACGATGCAGGCCGAATCGGCACCGGAGATGACCCTCACGGCGTCGGCGGTGATGGCGTCGACCGTCGCCGCGATGTCACGGCGCCGGGCATGCCAATCCTTCGCGAGGCTGCCCATCCGGAGCTCCCGCGAACCGGGCCCGGTCGACGACGCAGCGGCCACCATCGCGTCGCCGCCCGCTGGTCGGGCGATGATCGGGCCAGGCACGTCCAGCATGCGACACCCTCTCGTCCGTCCCTGCACCCATGGCGTGGGTCCGTACAGCGTATGTCGCCGCTGCTCGCACGGCTGGATTACCTTCTTCACTCGTAAAGGTGGTTCTTCCGGCGCGGCCCCCCTCCTGCGAGGATCAACTTCGTGTGTCGCGGGTTCTGGCCGGGTTTCCCGGGCATTCGCCCCGCGGTCTGCGAAGTTGATCCTCGCGACCGGCCGAAGGTGCCCGGCCTCGCCACGTTGACCTCGCGCCCGCCCCCGCTGCGAGGATCAACTTCGCGTGTCGCGGACTCCGGGCCGAGTTTCCGGGCATTCGCCCCGCGGTCTGCGAAGTTGATCCTCGCGGCCGAACGTGACCTGCCGAGTTGACCCTCGCGGCCGGACGAGCGGGCCCCGGGCGGTCAGCCGGCCGTGACCGTGCCGCCCGACTCGGTGACGGTGACGGCTTCGAGCGGCTGGGTCGCGGGGCTCTTCAGAACCGCGCCGGTCGTGATGTCGAACTTGGAGCCGTGCAGCGGGCAGGTTCCCGAGCCGTCGATCACTGCGCCCTGGTGGGTGCAGATCGCCTTGTGCGCCACCACCTTGTCCTGCAGACGGGCCAGCAGCACGGGCCCGTCGGCGGTGTCCACGACCAGCCCCGAACTGGCCGGGATGTCGGCGACCTTCGCGATGACCTGCGGGCCGGAAGCCGTCGCACCCGCCGCGGTCGCGGCAGAACCGGCACCGTTGGACGCGCCCCCGCACCCCGCACAGGCGAGCAGCGCGGCGGCCGAGCCGGCCAGCACGGTGCGCCGGGGGACGGCAGGCGACCCGGCGCCCGCGACGGGCGACGGCTGGTGCGCCGTCACTGCGCGAGCCGGTCGAGCTCGTCGAGCTGGTCCGCCGACAGCTGGATGGCGCCGGCGGCCAGGTTCTCGCGGAGGTGCGCAACGCTCGAGGTGCCGGGTATGCACAGCACGTTCGGAGACCGCTGCAGCAGCCACGCCAGCGCCAGCTGCATGGTGGTCGCCCCCACCTCCTGGGCGACGGTGGCGAATTGCTCCGCCGCCAGCGGTGTGAAGCCGCCCAGCGGGAAGAACGGCACGAACGCGATGCCCTCCGCCGCGCAGAAGTCGACGAGCTCGTCGTCGTCGCGCGCGAGGACGTTGTAGGCGTTCTGCACGCAGGCGACGGTGGCGATGGACTGCGCCTCGACCACCTGGTCGCGCCCCACGTTGCTGACGCCGAGGTGCCGGATCAGCCCCTGCTCCTGCAGGCCGGCCAGCACTTCGAACTGTTCGGCGAGCGAGCCTTTGCGCATCACGCCGCCGCTGGCATCGGCCATCCGCAGGTTGACCGCCCCGAGCTGATCGACGCCCAGGTGCTGCAGGTTGTCGTGCACTGCCGAGGTCAGCTGGTCGGCGGACAGCGCGGGCAGCCACGCACCGCCGGCCGACCGGCGGGCACCGACCTTGGTCACCAGCAGCAGGTCGTCGGGATACGGGTGCAACGCCTCGCGGATGAGCTCGTTGACGGTGTGCGGCCCATAGAAGTCGCTGGTGTCGATGTGGTCGACGCCCAGGGCGACCGCCTCCCGGAGTACCGCGATGGCTTCGTCGCGATCCGCCGGTGGTCCCATGATGTCGGGCCCGGACAGGCGCATCGATCCATAGCCCAGCCGAGCGACCGGATGGTCGCCGCCGAAGGCGAAGGTTCCGGCGGCGATCGCGGGCGAAGCTGTCATCGTGGAACTCCTGTGGCAGGGTGCGGGGAGCGCTGTCGCTGTCGATGATGCTCCCTGCAGATGTGCAGCCGCTCCCGTCCGGATGTGCAGCAGCTTTGTCGGCCCGGAAGCGCCCGGGCCCAGGAAGAGATGAGGTGCCTGTCATGAGAGGACGCACGCTGTTGCTCACCGGGGCGGCGGTCGCCGCCACCGCCGTGACCGGCACACTGGCCACCGACCCGGAGTCGGCCTACTACCGCGGCCTGTCCAAACCGTCCTGGCAGCCGCCGCCCCCGGTGTACGGCATCGTCTGGACGCCCCTGTACGCGGACATCGCCGCATCCGCCGCGCAGGCGCTGGACGTGCTCGAGGACGGGCACCGGCTCGCCGAGAAGCGCGCGCTGACAACGGCTCTTGCGACGAATCTGGTGCTGAACGGCGCGTGGAACTGGTTGTTCTTCCACTTCCACCGGCCGTGGGTGGCCGCAGCAGAGTGTGCTGTGCTGACGGCCAGCTCGGCGGACCTGGTGCGCCGGGTGGCCGCCGCCGACCGCCGCGCCGGCTGGGCGATGGCTCCCTACCCGGCGTGGTGCGCCTTTGCCACCGCCCTCACCGTCGCCATCGCCCGGCGCAATCCCCGCCACAGTTCCCGCCGCTGAGCCCGGCTCGACCCTCGGCCGCGCGCGGCGGTCGCCCCGGCTCAGTCCAGCGCGACGACCATCTTGCCGATGTTCGCCCCGGTCAGCAGGTCCAGGAACGCCGCCGGCGTGTTCTCGATGCCGCGCACCACCGTCTCCTCGTAGACCAGATCACCCGACGCCACCCAGGCACCGATCTCCTTGGCGACGTCGGCCGCCCGGTCGGCGTGGTGGTTCACCAGGAAGCCGGTCAGACTGACGCCCTTGCCGATGATCAGCGCCAGGTTGCGCGGCGCCACCGGCGGCTCGACGGAGTTGTAGGCGGAGATGGCGCCACAGACCGCGGCCCGGCCGAAGAGGTTGAAGGCGTAGATAGCTGCCTCCAGGTGCTCGCCTCCGACGTTGTCGAAGTACACGTCGATACCGTCCGGCGCGGCGATCGCGAGCTGCCGGTGCACGGGACCGTCGTGGTAGTCGAACGCGGCGTCGTAGCCGTACTTCGAGGTGAGCAGGTCGACCTTGGCCTTGCTGCCCGCCGACCCGATCACCCGTGACGCGCCCTTGAGCCTGGCGATCTGCCCGACCAGTGAGCCGACGGCGCCGGCGGCGCCCGAGACGAACACCACCTCGCCGGCCTTCATCCGGGCGATGTCCAGCAGGCCGACGTACGCGGTGAGACCGATCATCCCGAGCACGCCGAGGTGCGCGCTGGGCGCGACGCCCGGCACCGGCTCGATCGTGCGGAAGTGCTCGGCCGGGCCGACGGCGATCTCCCGCCAGCCATAGCTGTGCAGCACGAGCTCTCCCGGCTGCACGGTGTCCGACGTGGACGCCACCACCTCGCCGATGGCCCCGCCGGTCATCACCTCGCCGAGTTGGAAGGGCGCGACGTAGGAGCGCACGTCGTTCATCCGTCCCCGCATGTAGGGGTCGACGGACAGGAACGTATTGCGCACCAACACCTGTCCCTCCCGCAGGGCGGGTACCGGTACCGTCTGCATGCGGAAGTCCGCCGCCGTCGGCATCCCGGTGGGCCGCTGGACGAGCTGCCATTGCCGGCTGCTGGTCGGTGTGGTCATCGACAATTCCTTCCTCTCGCGGGGAGCGCGCCGGCGCCGTGGCCGGCTCGTGCCTGGTGTCGGTCGCTGCCCGTTCGGGCCCGTCCGACCGCCCCGAGCAACCTACGCCCGCGCCGAGCTGCAACCCAACGTGACGAGTCGATAACGAACGCGACACGACTGGGAGTGGCTGCGTATCCGGGAGCCGGCTCGGCCGTCTCATTGCTGCAAGGACACCCCGTTGAAAGAGGAACACCATGGCGACACCGTCCGACATCCCCGCCCGGCCCCGCCCGCTCCGTCGCCTGACCAGGATCGGAGGTGTGCTGCTCACCGCCGCAGCGCTGACGATGACCGGCGTCGCGGTGGCTCCCGGGGCTGCGGCCGCCGTCGCCCCCCGGTCCGGCGTCGTCGGACACGTCGAGGTCGTCCGGGCCTCGCACAGCTCGGTCCGCGTGGCGGGATGGTCGGTGGACCGGGCCCGCCCGGCTGCCTCGAACTCCGAGAACGTCGTGGTGGACGGCCGGATGGCGGCGCTCCCGCTCGCCAACCGGGCACGGGCGGACGTCAACCGGGCACTGCGGATCTCCGGCCGTCACGGCTTCGACGTGACCGTTCCGGCGAGGCCCGGACTGCACTCGGTGTGCGTCATCTCCCGCGCCGTACCCGACCTGGGTGGCCGGCCCGTCGTCCTGTCCTGCCACACCGTGCGGGTCACTCGGTAGGCGGGTCACCCGGTAGCGGCGGGCTGCGCGACCGGCGGGTGAACCGTCCCTCCGCTGGTCGCGGGGCGGGTCGCGGCAGTGGCAGAGTTGTCCGCAGGCACCGGCGACGGCCCTGCCGCCGGATCCCAGGCAAAGGCGGACGAGCGATGACGGCGCAAATCTCCGAAGAGACCACGGCGGTGCTCGATGCCGCCCTGGCCGGGCTGACCGCCGGTTCGGCCCGTTGGGCCGCACTGGCCCTGGCCGGCCGCCGTCGCCTGCTGGAGGAGCTCGTCGGAACGGTGTCCGCCGCCGCGGCCGAGTGGGTCCGGGTGGCGTGCGACTACAAGGGGCTCGACGAATCCTCGCCGCTGCGGGGCGAGGAGTGGCTGTCCGGCCCGTATGCGGTGCTCACCGCGCTCACCGCACTGGCCGACTCGCTCCGGGCGCTGGAGACCGGAGGCAGCGCCGTCGACGGCTTCCGGAAGGGTACGGGTCCGGGTGGCCGGGTGACGGTCGACGTACTGCCGCACACCGTCTTCGACCGGCTTCTTCTCGGCGGGTTCAGCGCGCAGGTGTGGATGCGTCCGGGGGTGAGCCGGGAACAGCTGCGGGCACGCGCCGGGCTCGGCCAGCGGACACCGACGGCGCCCGGAGGTGTCGGCCTGGTGCTCGGCGCCGGCAACATCACCGCGATCCCGCTGCTGGATGTGCTGTACGAGCTTCACGCGCACAACCGGGTGTCCCTGCTGAAGCTCAACCCCGTCACCGATCCCTTGCTGGCGGTGTTCCGGCGGGCCTTCGCACCGCTGGTCGACGCCGGGTTCCTCGCGGTGGTCAGCGGCGGTGCAGAGGTGGGCCAGCACCTGGTGCATGCGGACGGAATCAGCCACGTCCACATCACCGGTAGCGCCGTCAGCCACAATGCGATCGTCTTCGGACCGGGGGTGGAGGGCGCCGCGCGCCGGTCGCTGGTGCGCTCCGGGCAGGCAGAACCGTTGCTGGACAAGGAGATCACCAGCGAGCTGGGCGGTGTTTCGCCGGTCATCGTGGTGCCCGGGCAGTGGTCGACCGCTGACCTGCGGTACCAGGCGGAGCACATCGCCACCCAACGGCTGCACAACGGCGGGTACAACTGCATCGCCACCCAGGGTGTGCTGCTGTCCGCCGACTGGCCGCAGCGGGAGGCCTTTCTGGCCGAGCTGCGGTCGGCGCTGTCCGCCGCGCCCCTGCGGCCGGCGTACTACCCGGGTAGCGAGCAGCGGATCGCCTCGGCCCGGACGGCGTACCCGCGGGCGGAATTGCTCACCGGTGACCGACTGCTGGTGCACGCCTCGCCGGTTCTCGGCGAAAAGGCGCTGACCACGGAGTATTTCGCTCCCGTCCTGGCCGTGACCGAGCTACCGGGCACCGGCCCGGGATTCCTGCGGGCGGCGGTCGCCGCTGCGAACGAGCTGTTCACCGGCACGCTGGGCGTCAATGTGATCGCCCATCCCCGCACGCTCCGCGCCGCCGGTTCCGCGTTCGACGAGGCGCTGGCGGACCTGCGGTACGGCACCATCGCGGTGAACTGCTGGACCGGGTTCGGCTTCCTCACCGCGCGGGCGCCCTGGGGGGCCTTCCCCGGCGCGACGCTGGACGACGTGCAGAGCGGAATCGGCGTGGTGCACAACGCGTTGCTGCTGGCGGACACCGAGCGAACCATCGTCCGCGGCCCCTTCCGGCCGGCGCACCGGTCGTTGGACGCGGGGGAGCCCACCCTGTCGCCACGTCCGCCATGGTTCGTCACCAACCGGACGGCTGCGGTCAGCGGCCGCCTGCTGACGGAATTCGCGGCCAAGCCCCGCTGGAGCAAACTTCCGGCGATCTTCGCCTCGGCGTTGCGCGGCTGACGCCCGCTGCTCACGCGGCCGACGCCCGCTGCTCGGGGGGTGACGTCCGCTGCTCAGGCGCCGGCGCCCGCTGCTCGGGGGCTGACGCCCGCCGCTCAGGCGCCGACGGCCGCAGCGATGGTCGCGGCGGTGCCGTGCAGGTCCAGGTCGGCGACCGCGTCACGGTAGGCGGACCGGAAAGCGGCGTCGCCGTCCAGGCCGAGTGCGGCGAACGGCCTGCTGCGCAACGCATCGACCGGATCGGTCGAGGCGAGCAGCCGCCGGTCGTCACCGTCGAGCTGTGGCTCGTCCGGTTCGAAGGTTCCGCCGTTGTCGTCCACGCCGCCGAGATACCGGCGGTACAGGGCCAGCAACAGGGCTTCCCGGCGGACGTCGATCCCGCCGGTGGTCAGCCGGGAGATGGTCGCGCTGTGGAAGGTGGGGATCTTCGTCGCGCCGTCGGTGGCGATGCGCAGCAGCTGGTCGCCGACGGCCGGGTTGGCGAAGCGGTCGAGCACGGATGCGGCGTAGTCCGGGAGCCGGACGCCCGGCGGCGCCGCGAGGTGTGGGATCACGTCCCGGTCCAGGAACTGGCGCAGCAGAGCCACCAGCCGGTCGTCGGCCATCGCCTCGTGCACCAGCCGGTAACCCATCAGCAGGCCCGGATAGGACAGCAGCATGTGGCAGGCGTTGAGCATGCGGCCCTTGACCGTCTCGAACGCCGCCACGTCGTCCCGCAGCTCCACCCCGACCTGCTCGAGGGAGGGACGCCCGGCCGGGAAGCGGTCCTGCAGAACCCACTGCGAGAACCGCTCTGCGACGGCGGGTACCGCATCCGCCACGCCGGTCTCGGCGGCGACCGCGTCGCGCACCTCCGGCGGTACACCTGGAGCGATCCGGTCCACCATCGAATTCGGGAAAGCCACCGCGGCGGCGATCCAGTCGGCCAGCTCCCGGTCGAGGGCGCCCGCGAAGGCCAGCACCGCGCGGCGGGTGGTGTCGCCGTTGCCCCGCAGGTTGTCGCACGACACGACGGAGAACGGTGCCACCCCGGCCGCGTGTCGCCGGCGCAGCGCCTCGGTCAGGTAGCCGAACGCAGTGCGCGGCAACGGGTTGCGCAGGTCTGCGGCGATGTCCGGGTCGTCCAGGCGCAGACGACCTGTCTGCTCGTCGGTGCGGTAGCCGCCCTCGGTGATGGTGAGCGAGACGATCCTGATCGCGGGGTCGGACAGCCGGCGCAGCACGGCCTCCGGGTCGGCGGGTGCGTGCAGATAACCCACCATCGCGCCGATCACCCGAGTCGTGGCCGTCCCGTCGTTGCCGTACTCGGTCACCGTGTAGAGATTGTCCTGGGCCGCGTAGGCCGCTGCCTTCGCCTTCGCCGCCGCCGAGTCGCCGAGCCCGATCCCGACGATGCCCCAACCGGTGTGGCCGGGCAGGTGCAGGCAACGGTCGACGTACATCGCCTGGTGCACACGGTGGAAGTTGCCGACGCCGATGTGCGCGATGCCGGCGGTGATCCGGCTGCGGTCGTAGGCGGGGCGGGCGATCCCGGGCAGGGCGTCGCCGCTGAGCAGGTCGGGCAGCGGGGTGCCGGCGCTCATCCGGTCGGCTCCAGGACGACCAGGGCGATCTCCCGGCTGGTGCTCCGCTGGTAGCCCTCATACATAGTGTGGTGCGCGATCACCTGCGGCCACCACTCCTTCCGCTCGTCCGCCGTGGCCACTCGCGCCGTCATCGGTTGCGCCGCAGCGCCTTTTACCGCTACCTGTACCTGCGGATGGGCCCGGAGGTTGCCCAGCCACGCGGGCGGCCGGTCGTCACCCCCGCGCGAGGCGACCACGACGTAGGACGTGCCGAGCTGCAGCGGCGAGGTGAGCAGGACGGTCCGGGGCTGCCCGCTGCGCACCCCGGTGGTGGTGAGCTCGAGGACCGGCATGTCCATCGCGGTCCAGCCCAGGCGGCCGAAGCTCAGCCTGATGGCAGCCCGGTGCACGGCATTCATCAGTTTCAGCGTGAAGTCGGCGGGCACCTGCAGAACGGTAGCCGGTGACGGCCGGAGGGCGGGCCGGGACACCTCAGGTCGCCGCCGAGGGCCCGCGGGTCGGGCGGCGCCCACCGCGGCGGCGGCGGCCCGGCGACCCTCGGGCAGCAGCAGGTCAGCCGCGCCGGGCTCACTGGTGAACGAAGTCCGGCCGCCGGGTCGGGGGACGCCCTGTCCGGCGGTCAGGCTGTCGGGCCGAGCTGGTGCTCGGTCGGCGGAACGAATTCTTCCAGGACCGGCCACAGCTCGTCGGGAATCACGGTGTTCGCCCACGCGAGGGTCTGGGTGAATTGCCGGGCACTGGACATGCCCACGATGGTGGAGGAAATGCGCTGATCGGCCAAGCTGAACTGCAGGGCGGCGGCCGCCAGCTCGACACCGTGCGCGGCGCAGGCGTCGGCCATGGCGCGGCGTGCGGCGAGCTGCGGCCTGTTTGCCGGCCGGTAGCAGTAGGTTTCGGGGCCGTCGGCGCCGGAGCTGAGGAAGCCGCCGCCGTAGGGGGCCGCGTTGAACACGCCGATCCCACGGTCGGCGCATTGATCGAGCAGTGGCGCTGCCGACCGGTCGACCAGCGTGTAGCGGTTGTGCGTGACGACAGCCTCGAAGTGACCTGTCTCCACGAAGTGCCGGAGCAGCGCGACCGGGCCGCCGGCCACGCCCAGGTGGTCGACCACGCCCGCGTCGCGCAGTTCCAGCAGCGCCCGCACCGGCCCGTCGGCCGACATCGCGTCGTCGAACGACATCCGCTCGGGATCATGCAGGTGCACCAGAGCGAAATGGTCGACGCCGAGTCGATCCATGCTCTCCTGCAGCGACGCGCGCACCCTTGCTCCGGAGAAGTCGGCGGAGTCGGGCGCCGGGTCGACCTTGGTGGCCAGCAGCCGGCGCTGCGAGGTGCTGTCCTTCCAGGCTCGCCCCAGTCGCTGCTCGCTCAGGCCGTAGTTGTTCCCGGTATCGATGGAGAGCGGTTCCGCCAGCGCCGCCGCCAGGGCGGCCTGCGCCTGCTCCTCCGGCAGTGCCGGTCGGCCGAGGGCCGATGTTCCGACGGTGACCGCCGTGACGGTGAGGCCCGTACGGCCGAGCGGACGAGCGGATGCTGGGCTGGTCATGGAGTCGCTCTCGTCGAAGGAAACAATCGTTGGGCCGATCGTGGTCGATCATCCACCCGAACGTGGAATGCGGTCGGGTTGTGGACACACCTGGTTGGCCCCACACTATGGGCCGGACCGAGACCGTGCCCGAGAGGACCGCGGACGGAACCGTTGTCGTCGACAAGGGGGTCAAGGGTGCGCACGGTGCCGGCAGCGGTGGCGACGGTCCTGGCCGTGCTGATGACGGTCCTCGGCGGCAACGCAGCACGCGCGACGCCTGCACAGCACCGTCAACCCCCGATCCGGGCTGTCTCCTTCCAGGTCGATGCGAGCGTCCCGAGTGATCCGATGCTGCCCGCGTTCTGCCCGACGCCGCGCAACAACAGCTCATGCGGAAACGCTGTCGTCACACTGACGCTGAAGGGCTTCAGGGCCTACGGCGGTATCAAACCCTGCCCGAGCTCCGGATGCACCTATTCCTCTCCGGTGGACCAGGGCGGTGGCATCGGCGAAAGCGGATCGGCCAGACTGGCCCAGATATACCGGTGCGGCACCAGTGGTGCGCTGCACGTGCTGCACCGGACTCTTCCGGCACGGATCATCCCGCCGGGCATCCCGACGTATGTCAACGAATTGACGCGGGTGGATGACGACACCGCCAGGGTGCAGACCATCTTCAACTTCCCGAGCCCCTTCGAGTACAGCCCGTGCCCCCGGACGACCCAGCTCGTGGCGACGGTGGTGTTCGACGTCGTCGTACCGTTCAAGGGTTCTCACGGCGTACCCGACAGGGTCTTCCGCTTCGACGGCGTCGTGCTGGGCCGGCCCTGGTCGTGAGTCATTCGATCAGGTGGGCGCGACATCACCCGAACGTGTTCGGAATTTGTCTTGCTGTTACACACTGTGTGGGCAAAACTATGCCGTACGAGCCTGTTCCGAGAAGGACATGCTGTCGAGGGTTCGATCCGTGATCAAGGGATTCAACGATGCGTAAGGTTGCAGCAGCATTCGTCGTGGCACTGTTCCTGCTGGCGGGCGGTCTCCCGGCGCAGGCCGCACCTGCCGCACCCATTCGGGCGACGGCGTTCACCGTCGCTGCCACCGCGCCGGAGAATCAACCACTCAACGGAGCCTGCGTCCCGATCCACAACGAGAGCCAGTGCGGCAACGCCCGGGTCACGCTGACCCTCAAGGGGTTCCAGGCCTATGGCGGTATTCCCGCCTGCCAGTCCGGCGATTCCACGTGTTTCATGACCGATCGGTTCGGGCGCCTTGGCGGCGGCTCGGCCAGGCTGGCGCAGCTGTATCGCTGCGGTGCAACGGGGCCGCTGCGGTTCATGTCCACGTCGATCCCTGCGTTGAGCATCTATTTCGGAGTGCCTTCCGGGGTGAACGGCTCGACCCGCGTCGACGCGGACACAGCGCGCGTCCAGGCGATCTACCCCTTCCCCAACCCGCACGAATACAGCCCGTGCCCGTCGGACACCCGCGTCGTGGCGGCGGTGGTCTACCACTTCTCGTTCATCTACACCGGCGGGAATGGGCCAGCCGCGCGCACCTTCCTCAACAACGGCTACTTCGTGGTCGCTCCGGCCGTCTGAGCCATCGGCTCGCGCGGTTCCCCGGCCAGGGCGCGGGCAACGCTCCCGGAATTGCTGCCGCACCGATGTCCGCCCGCCGCCGATGACGCCGAAATGGCGCGTGCGAATACATGACGAGGTCCAACGAACTGCGAGGACGATTCCCGCAGGGGACGCCGTTCGAATGGGTTTCCATTCTGCTGTGCCTTCGACGAGCGCGTGGTCCCGAGCGACCGTGCTGACCGGCCGAACGCTTGAACTGCCAAGAGATGGGCGTCCCACGAGCGCTGCGCTCACCTGTGCAGGACGCCGCTGCGTGCCGGACGAGCAAGTGCGGGTCAGCCGGCGAAGGCCGACCAGCAAATGTCGTTCCGACGACGTTGATCGTCCAGGACGAGCAGTCGAACCGACGGCGGGAGCTGCCGCCGCTGCCAGTCGCGCTCGGTCCGTCCCGCTCCGGGACGGCGCGGATCGGCTGCGGCCGCCTTGATCGCGTAGGCAGCGGCGCCGAGGTCGTGCTCCGCGACATGGCCTACGCAGGCGGCCTGACCTGCCGCGTACGCAGCGAAACGAGCGCTTCCGCAAAAAGGCCGGGCGGCCCCCATCGCATGGCCGCCGACCGCTCGGGCATGCATCATCCCCACCCGGCCGTCCGCCCACGCCCGTGCCGCCTCGATGGCCTGCCGGGGACGGGCGTCTCCCGGCGCCTGTTCCTCGAAGAGGTAGAGCACGTGCTCGGCGCAGTTGGCGGCCCACAGGGCCAGGACTCGGTGATCGGCGTCGGTGAACGTCCCACCGCGCCGGATCGTCACCAGGCGCGGGTCGCGAACACTGGGCAAGATCATCGCTCACTCCTGACCGATTCTTGTCTCACCCTCAAGCGCCCGAAGTCCGGCAGCTGGCGCATTCCGGACGGAGTCCGGCAGTGTGGCTGTGCGCCCATCTGGAACGCTTTCACACCAGGTGGGCGCACTCCGGACGGAGTCCGGCAGTGTGGCTGTGCGCCCATCTGGAACGCTTTCACACCAGGTCGGCGCACACCGGGCGGAGCCCGGCATCGGCGCTGTGCCCCTAGCAGGATTCGAACCTGCGACACACGGTTTAGGAAACCGATGCTCTATCCCCTGAGCTATAGAGGCCGGAACCGGTCCAGCGCGCTTCCGGTCCACGTGCGCGACCAACGACACAGTCGTCCTTCGACGACGCCGGCCGCGAGAGCGCGGGTCCTACAGTAACCGGCCCAGGGAGGGCGACGGCAACTCGGCCGCGCGGCTCGCCCCGTCCTCCGGCCCTGAGCCGGATCGGCGGCTGCCGGCGACTGCAGGAGCCATGGTCGATCGGGCATCGCGGACACACGCTCCCAGGGCGAATCGGGCATCAACGACATCTGCCGTTCGTTCGGGCCCGTCAGCCGGGCACCGGCCGGGAATCGACGACAACAGCCGCTCACCCCCCGAGGGAGTGAGCGGCTGTTGCCAGATCGATGTGCGGTGCCGGCCGGCAGCTGTGACCTACCAGCCGGCCGCGATATCGATCTTGGCCTGCTCCATCACGCTGCGCAGGTAGGCTTCCTCGCCTTCCGCGCTTCGCGGACGGCCACGCGGTTCTGGAACGGGGGGAACAGGTTCCATGTCGACGGGTACGGAGTGTCGATCTGATTGGCTGGGAACCGGGCTGGTCTGTTGCTGTGTTGCAGTCATCGTCGACCTCTTCCTGACGGAGTGGTGAAGCCGGTCCGGTCGCCTCATCGGCGTCGTCGGGGGACGTGCATGGTCGCGCAGGTGACGCTGTACCCCCGGCTGCCTTTCAGTGAACGCCCGGCTTCTCTTTGTGACCAGAGTATGTCGATCCGTCGATTCTGGAAAGCCCGATCGGGCATCGAGTTCAAGATCGAACCGTACGGTCTAACCGTGGTGCGGCGACTGGCCTGGCGGACCACTATCGTGGCGATCAGAGCCGGCGGGGCCAGGTCCGCCCGGCCGTCAGGTCCGTCGGGAAGGGTGGATGCGAGCCGTGCGGCGTTCCCGCATCCTGCCGTTCCTCCTCGCAGCACCACTGCTGGTGACGTCGATCGACGTGCCGACTGCAGCAGCCGTCAGTCGACCGCCGCTACGGTCAACACCGGAGGTGGCGCCGTCGGGGTGGGCCGCACGGGCCATCTCCGCGGACGACCCGACCGCCCAGCAGGCCGTCATCAGGGGGGTGTCGGCCGCCCGCCGGGATGGCGTCGACCAACACGTGGCGCTGGTCGATCGAACCTCCGGCCAGCTGGTCGCCTCGGCGGGCGGCGACGTGCAGGTGATCTCCGAATCCGTCGTCAAGCTGTTCACCGTCGCCTACTACCTGGTGCAGTACAACGGCTCCCTGCCGGCCAGGATGGCCGACGACCTGCGCGAGATGATCGTTCACTCCAACGACGGCATCGAGTCGACCTACTGGACGACGGCGGCCGTGCCGGTGATCGCACGTCGATACGGATTGACGCACACCGAGAACGGGCCGAAGACCGGCCCCCACGACTGGGGCTGGGAGTACATCACCGCCGACGACGAAGCGATATTCCTTTACCGCATGTCCCGCGACCCCGCCGTCGGCCCGTTCCTGATGGACGCGATGGCCGCGGTCGCGCCGGTCGGGGCGGACGGGTTCGACCAGCGATTCGGCTTCAATGCGCTCGCCGGCGATCACGGATCGAAACAGGGCTGGACCGACCGCAATACCTCCCGGCAGATCAACATCCATTCCGTCGGATGGACTGACCGTTATTTCGGCGCGATACTCGAAACCTCCGATTCGCCGCAATACGACACCATGCGTGCGGACTCCACCGCGACCGCCACGCTGATCGCCGGCCTCAGCGCGCCGCGCGTCGATTCCGCCACCACCCGCCTCCTGGAGACGATCGACGCGTTGCTGCTGCGGACGGTTCGTCATCTGATCGCCGTGCTGGTCGACTGACACCCTGCGCCGCCATTCGGCTGAACCCGGTATCTGCCTGGTGTTCCTGCCGCTCCTGACCAGGAACAGCGCGACCGCCGCCGGCGGAACGCGCCCGGTCAGAGCAGAGGCGACGCGCATGCCGACGGCAGATCACCCGCAGTGGCCCGCCGCGGTGCGCCGGAGGGGCGGACGTCTGCCGGTCGCCGCCCTCGTCCTGTCTGCGGCGCTGTTCGGCGTCGCACCTACCGGCACCAAGTTCGCCCTGGGCGGATTCGGCCCGGTGACGGCCACCATGATCGAGCTCGTCACCGCGACCGTCGTGCTGTGGGGTTTGCTGCTGCGTCGCGGCTACCGCCCACCGCGGTCCTGGCGCCGGGTGGCGCTGCTCGGAGTGCTCGAACCGGGACTCGCCTACCTGCTGTTCGGTTTCGGCCTGCAGTTGACCACCGCGTCGAACGCCGCACTGCTCACCGGCCTGGAGTGCGGGTTCGTGGTGGTGCTCGCCGCAATCTTCCTGCACGAGCGGGCCGGCTGGTCGGTGGTGGTGGCGGTCGGCGTGGCCCTCGTCGGGCTGGTCGTGCTCGAGGGGGCCACCACCTTCGGCTCGCCCGGGATCGGCGACCTGCTGATGACGGCCGGCGCCCTGTCGGCCGCGTCGTACACGATCATCGCCCGCGGGCTCGACGCCGCCGAGGATCCGGTCAGCGTCACGGCGCACCAGTTCGCGGTGGCCACGGCGGTGGTGACCCCGCTCGCCGTGCAGCGCTGGGTCACCGGCGTCGAAACCTTCCCGGTGGGCGTACCGATGCATTTCTGGGCGGCGTCGCTGTCGGTGGGACTGCTCGGCTTCGCGGCCAGCTTCCTGCTCTACAACGCGGCGATCGTGCACATCGCTGCCGGGCCGGCCGGCGTCATCATCAACCTGGCACCCGCCTTCGGGCTGGCGAGCGCGGTCCTCTGGCTCGGCGAGACGCTGACCTCGGCCAGAGTGCTGGGCGCAGGTCTCATCGGTGCGTCGGTCGTGCTGTTCGTGTCGGTCGAGCATCTGCATCGCGCCGCGGTGCCGTCGCCCGAGGCGCTTCCCGGCGCCGAACCGTTCAGTCGCTGACGAGGGTCCGCGGGCGTGGCGCGAGGCCGAGACCTGCGTAACAGGCATCGATCAGCGCCATGTTGGCCACCGCGTCGTCGAGATCGGTGAGCATCGGCCGGCCGGTGCGGACAGCGGAGGTGAACGCCTCCAGCTGGTAGGTGTACGAGGTTCGGGTGCCCAGCCGCTCCACGCGCTGTCGTGGCCGGCCGCCGGGCTGCGTGCGCACGGTCATCCGGTCGTCCTTGTGCGGGACGGCGAAGTTCGCCGCCTGGATCTCGCCCTGCGTGCCGACGACGCGGAGGCTGAACTCGTTGATCTGCGAGGCCATGTTGCACCTTGAGACGGCCGTCACGCCGGACGGGTAGGCCATCTCCCCCGTCATCCACTCGTCCACGCCCGGCCGTCCGGCGCGCTCCCCGCCCGTCACGCAGGTGACGGTCGGCGGACCACCGGCGAAACGGCCCAGCGTCCGGATGGCGTGCACGCTGTAACAGCCGAGGTCCATCATCGAACCTCCGGCGAGCGCGAGGTCCCAGCGAGGGTCGTCGTCGGGGGAGTTGCCGGTCATCACGGCGTGCACGTGCCGCAGTTCGCCGATCTCGCCACTGGCCAGGATCTCGATCACCCGTTGCATGAGCGGGTGGTAGAGGTAGTGGAACGCCTCGGCGACGACCAGCTGCGTGCCGGCCGCCAGGTCGCGGATCTCGGCCGCCTCGGCCGCATTGCTGGCGAACGGCTTCTCCGACAGCACATGTTTTCCGGCTGCGATGGCCCTGGCGTTCCACGGGCCGTGCAGCCCGTTGGGCAGCGGGTTGTAGATCGCTTCCACCTCGGGATCGGACAGCACCGCCTGGTAGGAGTCGAGCACCCGCTCCACCCCGGCCGCGGCGGCGAACGCTTCGGCCCGGTCCCGGCTGCGCGCCGCGACCGCCACCAGACGGGTTCCCGTTTCCCGAGCCGGCTCGACGATGGCGTTCTCGCTGATGCGCGCCGCTCCGAGCACGCCGATCCGCAGTGGCTCCATGAGCAGGGACAGTACGCGGCGGCCCGTCGGGGTCGCCCCGCCCTCGGGAGGATCGCCAGGGCGTGGCCGTCGAAGCCGGTCACGTCCGTGCGGGTGATATGCAGACAACCATGACGCAACTGGTGGTCGAGGCAATCCTGTTCGATCTGGACGGCACGCTGGTGGACAGCACCGCGAGCGTCGAGCGCAACTGGCGTCGGCTCGCGGACCGGATCGGCCATCCCTGGGCGGAGGTGGAACCGCTGATCCACGGCATCCCCGGCCGGCAGGTGCTGCGCATCCTCGACCCGTCGCTGCCGGACGAGGAGGTGGAGGAGATCAACGAGTGGATGATCGTCGCGGAGTCCACCGACACGCAGGACTGCGTGCCACTGCCCGGGGCGTTGACGGCGCTGGATGTGCTCCCCACCCACCGCTGGGCGGTGGTCACCAGCGGCAGCCTCCGCCTGGCCACCGCACGGATCGCCGCCGCGGGACTGCCGATGCCGCGCTTCCTGGTCACCGCGGACGACGTCGCCGCGGGCAAGCCGTTCCCCGACCCCTACCTCCTGGGCGCGCAGCGGGTCGGCCGTGCGCCGGAGCGTTGTCTTGCCTTCGAGGACGCGCCGGCGGGGGTGGCGTCGGCGAAGGCGGCCGGCGTGCCGGTCATCGGGCTGCTCACCACCCACGACGCCCTGGACGCGCCGACGCTCGCCCACCTCGGCGAGGTCGAATTCAGCGCCGACCGGGCCGGCATCGTGGTGACCTACTGATCATGCCGGCAACGTCGTCCTCGGCCCCGCTGTCGTCCCCCGGGTCGCCGGTGGGCCCGACCACCACCTCGCGTGCCGTGGCGGGGGTGGGCGGTGTCCGGCTGGCGGTGCACTTCCACTCTGCGGACGAGGCGGCCGTGCCGGTGATGCTGGTCCACGGCTTCGGTTCCAGCGCCGCGGCCAACTGGTCGGCCACCGGATGGCTGCGGCAGCTCGGGCGGGCGGGGATCCCTGCCGTCACGGTCGACCTGCGGGGGCACGGCTTGTCGGCCAAGCCGATCGACCCGCAGGCCTACAGCCTGCCGATCCTCGTCGCCGACCTGCAGCACGTGATGGCCTGCCTGCCGGCCGTGTGGGGTCCGGTGCCGCGGATCGACCTGATCGGTTACTCGATGGGCGGCCGGCTGGTCGGTGAGCTGGCTGCGGCGGCCGGGCCGGGCGCCACTGCGGCGTGGCCGGTCGACCTGCCCCAGGTGCGGCGGGCGGTGATCGGTGGGTACGACGGTCGGCCCCTCTTCGAAGGCATGGACGCCGCGGAGTTCCGTGCTTTCGCGGCTGCCATCGACGGCGTCGCGGGTGTGGACACGCTGGGCCGGCGCGTCGCGCGCATCGCACTCGCCGTGCCGGGTAACGATCTGTCGGCGTTGTCCGCGCTGGTGAAAGGCGTCAGCGCGGTGCAGTACCCGCTCGCGGCGGAGGCGATAGCCGCGCCCACGCTGGTCGCGGCGGGAGACCGTGATCTGATCACCGCCCACACGGCACGGTGGGCGTCGGGACTGCCGCTGGGCAGGCACCTGTACCTTCCGGGACGCGATCACGTCAGCGCGGTGACCGCCGGGCTGTTCCGCTCCGCGGCGGTGGAATTCCTCCGCGAGGAGGGACCGGCCGGCCCGGCGCGACCGCCGGGCACCGTCGTGCAACGGCAACCGGAATCGGCAGCTGGCTCCGCCGCGCCCGACTGATGGTTAGTCTTCGTCCGAATAGATCTCGGCTCCGCGACGGCACCGAGATCCCGACCGGAGGTGCCAGCATGCCGACAACCACTCCCCACGCCGGGCGAGCACTCATCGTCTCGATCACCGATCAACTCGTGCACGGCGAGGGTGACAACGGAGCGGGTTCACTGGTGACCGAGCTGCTGACCGAGGCGGGTTTCGTGGTGGACGGGTCGGTCGCGGTGCCCTCGGACGCGGTGGACATCCGCACTGCGCTCAACACCGCGGTGATCGGCGGGGTCGACCTGGTCGTGACCGTCGGCGGCACCGGAATCGCGCCGCGGGACGTGACGCCGGACGTCACCAGCGAAGTGCTCGACCGTGAGTTGCCAGGCATCGCGCAGGCCCTGCGATGGTCCGGCATGGCTGCCGGAGTCGTCGACGCGGTGGTCTCCCGCGGTCTGGTCGGGGTGTCCGGTTCCACCCTGGTCGCCAACGTGGCCGGTTCCCGCCAGGCCATCCGTGACGGGCTCGCCACGCTGATCCCGCTCGCCGTCCACGTCATCGGGGAACTGTCCGACCCGGAGATCTGACCGGCTCGCGGCTCTGCTGCTCCCCGCCGGTGGCGGTGAGGTCGGGCACGGGCGGTGCCCTCTGGCACGCTGGCGAGCATGAGCAAACGCCCGGACCCGATCGGCGACGAGCCGGGCACGCCGGTGGTCGATCGACGGAAGCTGGACGAGATCTTCGGGGACGTGTTGCCGGACATCACCGCTGACGAGAGCGAACCCGGCTCGACCAGCGGCTTCACCGACGGGTGGTACCGCGAGAACCGACCACCGCACCACGACGGCTGAGCGCGCCGTTCCTCGTCTGACGGGAACTGAGGGCTACCCGCGCCGCTCGGCCGCGAGCAGGTCGCGGATCTCCACCAGCAATTCCAGCTCTGTCGGACCGGCCGGGAGCGCCTCGGCTGGCTGCTCGCCCCGCTTGCGCAGCTCGGACAACCGGTTCATCGGGAGCACGAACAGGAAGTACACCACCGCCGCGGTGATCAGAAACGTGACGAAGGCGGTGATCAGCGATCCGATGTCCACCAGCGTCGCCTTGTTGGACGGCACCAGGTAGAAGGCAAGGCCGTCGACGCTCCGGCCACCGAAGGCGGCGATGATCGGATTGATGATGAACTTGGTGAACCCGGTGACCAGGGCGGTGAACGCGGTGCCGATCACCACGGCGATGGCCAGCTCGATCACGTTGCCGCGCATGATGAAATCCTTGAAGCCCTTGAGCACAGCCAGTCTCCGTCAGGTCGGCGCCGCGCCGGCGCGTGGTTTCCAACCCGGCGAACGCTACCCGGCCGCTGCAGCGTGGGCAGTGCTTCCACCGCGGCGTCAGGTGAACCGCAGGGCGATGGAACCGGTGATCGCAGTGGCCGTGATGCGGTCCGCCGCGGCGGCCGGAACTGCCAGCACCACCAGCCGCTTTCCGCTGTCGGACGTGGCCGGCGGGGGGATGGCGAGGACCACTGCGTCGGTGGCCAGCACGGTGGACGAGCCGTTCTCGGCGACGGCCAGGACGGCGACGTGCACCCCGGTGTTCAGCAGGTCGGCGGTGCCGGGATCAGCCGGGCGGACCGGCACGGCCACCCGCCCGGGACCGGCCACCCACCCGCCGATGGGTACGAGCCGCACGTCGGTGAGCAGTTCGCCCTTGCGGACCGGCCCGGACAGCACCCGCCCGACGGCGTCGGCGCTCCGCCGGACGGCGCCGTCCGGTAGCTCCGGCACCGCCACCGTGACGAGGTCCGCGGCGGCCAGACCGCTGCCGGTGGGCAGATCGCGGCGGACGGCAACGACCGGCAGCCCCGGCTGCCCGCCGCGCGGATCGGTCACCGCGACGACTCCGGCGGCGATCAACAGCACGACGGAGAGCGCGCGCCGGAGCACCCGGCGTCGGCGTCCGCCACGGCGACGCGAGGCGGCGGCGGTCCTGAGCCGCTCCGGCCAGTGCGGCTCCAGGGTGGGGGAGCGGCTCATCGATGCCTCGACAGACGGTCGGCGAGCACTTCGGACAGGGCGGGCGTCATGTCGCCAGACGCTAGGCCGACGCTGGAGAGAGGCGGCGCCGTCGCAAGCCGATGTGGATGAAAAGCGGGTATGGGGACAACTCGGCCGACGCTGCGCGGATGGAGCTCGGTGCTGCCGCTGGTGGGGCCCGGCGCTGCCGCTGGTGGGCGTCGGTGGTGCGCTGGTGGACGCCGGCTCCATCCCGGGCCGGGCGGCACCGCGTCATTGGGGACCGTCAAGGGGTTGACCTGAGACTTGTTATTTGCAAGTGTGAACGCGTCCAAGTACCCGATCCGCCAGAAGGAGCCCCCGATGCCCATGATGTTCGTCAACCTGCCGGTGACCGATCTGGAGCGCTCGAAGGCGTTCTACACGGCGATCGGATTCACCATCAACCCGCTGTTCACCGATCACAACGCGGCCTGCGTCGTCGTCGAGGAGAACCACAGCTACTTCATGATCCTGGTCCGGGATTTCTTCCAGACCATGACCGAGCTGCCCATCGGCGATCCGGCGAAGAACCCGACGTCCGGGACGGCGATCTTCCTGGACAGCCGGGAGGCAGTCGACGCCGCCGTGGCCGCCGGCCTCGCCGCGGGCGGCTCGGAACCCGGTACACCGCAGGACTTCGGCTTCATGTACCAGCGCGGTCTCACCGACCCCGACGGCAATGTCGTCGACTTCGGCTGGATGGACCCGGTCGCCGCCGCGGAGGGCCCCGCGGCCTTCGCCGACCAGCAGGTCTAGCGGGCAGTGGCCCCGCGCGAGTACGGACAGTACTGCGGCCTCACCCGAGCCCTCGAGCTCGTGGGCGAACGCTGGTCCCTGCTGATCATCCGCGACCTGCTCGTCGGGCCGCGCCGGTACAGCGAGCTCGCCGCGGGGCTGCCCCGGATCCCCACCAACATCCTGGCGGCGCGGCTCAAGGAGCTGCAGGCGGCCGGGCTGCTCCGCCGGGCGCCGCGCTCGCGGATCATCATCTACGAACTGACCCCCTACGGCCGCGAGCTGGAGCCGGTGGTACTCGCGCTCGGGGCTTGGGGATTCAAGGCGATGGGCGATCCGCGGGAGGACCAGGTCATCACTCCCGACTCGATGACGATGGCCCTGCGCACCGCGTTCCAGCCGCAGGTGGCGGCCACGCTGCCGGCGACCGCCTACGGGGCCCATTTCGGTCCCGCCGAGCTGCTCGTCCGGGTGGACGGCTCGATGCTGGACGTGACGCGCGGCGACGGGGAGGTCGACCTGGCGTTCGCCGCCGGGCCGGGTATCCGCCGGGTCATCTCCGGCGAGCTCGCCCCGGACCGGGCGATCGCCACCGGCGTGGTCGAGGTGCTCCGCGGGCGCGGCGAACTCCTCGACCGCTTCGCCAGCACGTTCCACCTGGCCGCCTGATCACGGCTGGCTCAGGGAGCGGCTCAGCCGCTGGACTTGGCGGCCGCCGCCGGCTTGCTGGAGGCTGAAGATCCGTTGGCGGCGGGCTTGGCACCGGCCGCGGCGCCGGTCTTGGCGGGGGCGGAGCCGGAGGGACCGGAATCGCCGAACGTGCTGGTCGACGCGGCGGCTTCCTTCGGTGCGCCCTTGCCGGTATCCGGCGTCGAGGACTCCGACTTCTCACCGCCGGAAGCGGGGTTCGCCGCGCCCGAGCGTGAGTCGGTTCGGTAGAAGCCGCTGCCCTTGAACACGACGCCGACCGAGCCGTAGACCTTTCGCAGCTTCCCGCCGCAGACGGGGCACTGCGTCAGCGAGGCGTCGGAGAAGGCCTGGACCTGCTCGAAGCGGTGCTCGCATTCGGTGCAGGCGTATTGATACGTGGGCACGCGTTCCTCCGGCGGTGACCGTGCGCGCCTGGCGCGCACGAGGTCGGAACAGTCGATGTGGGGATGATGCTGCAGCTCGCCGGCACGGTGTCCGATCGTTTGTCGCGACCGACCTCGTTGGCACTCCATATGCGAGACTGCCAGGTTCGATGATGCGCCGAAGGACACCGGCCGTGCAAACGTGCCTTGTGTCACCCGGTCAGATCGAGCACTCCGGTCGCCGGCGTCACGATCGCCGAAACGGTTCTGTCGTGCACATCGGCCGGCACCGCAGCAAGCAGCTCGTCGTCGTACAGCACAGCGATGACGCGCCGGCCCGCCGGCGGGCGCGGGTGTGCCGCTGGCCGAGCCGGCCCGGCGACTGCGTCCAGCAGCGCCAGGCTGCGGTCGTAGTGCCCACCACCCCGTCCGAGACGGCGACCGGCCGGATCGACCGCCAACGCCGGCACCAGCAGCGCGTCCGCGTCCCGCACCGCCGCCGGTCCCAGTCGCGGGCCGCCGGGTTCTGCGATCCCGAACGCACCCGGCCGGGTCGGCGCCGGGTAGGTGCACCAGTCGAGCGGTTCCCGCGGCCGGACCACCGGCACGAGCACGGTCGAGCCGGCGTCGACCAACCGGTCGAGGACGTGGGCCGTCAGCGGCTCGGTCGGCAGCGGGAGGAACGCGCACACCACGCCGCTCTCGCGCAGCGCAGCCAGCAGGTGGGCGGTGTTCGCCGCCGCCGCCCCGGCCCGCTCGGCCGCCGGACGTGCGCGGCGCGCGGCGAGCAGCTGCCGCCGAAGCCGGTCCTTCTCCTCGGCGACGTCTGCGGGCTCGGTCGGCACCGTGTCTCCGTTCGTCGTCGCGAGCGCCCGGGCGTTCCACCGGGGACTGCTCGGCGCGAGCCCGGCGCCTCGTGGCGGCCTTGCGGGCTCGACGGCGACCGACGCGCTGTGGGTGTGGGCCGTGCGTGGCGCAGGAGCGAGACAGTACCGTTGCCTGTCATGACCGACGACTCGCAGCTGCCCCCCGACGAGCCCGGCGCCCGCGGCCAGAGCGTGCTGCTGCCTGCGGCGGCAGGGGAGCGGGAGGGCCGATGAGGTCGGTCACCGAGCAGCTGGACATCGTGCTGGCGGGCGCTCTCACTCCGCCGCCGGTGCGCGTGGCCATCTCGGAGGCGCAGGGTCTGCTGTGCGCCGAGGAGGTCGTCGCCTCGGCTCCGCTGCCGGCATTCGACCAGGCTGCGGTGGACGGATTCGCGGTCCGCTCCGTCGACGTGCACGCCGCGTCGCCGGTCAATCCGATCGCGCTGCCGGTCGTCGGCGAGATCGATGCGGGCGCAAAGGCAGCGCATCGGCTGCAGCCGCACCAGTGCGTCTACGTCGCAACGGGTGCGCCGCTGCCCACCATCGCGGATGCGGTGGTGCCCCGCTCGGCGGCCGAACGGGCTGGGGCCCGGGTCAACGTGACCCGCGCCGTCGGCTCCGGACAGTACGTACGCCGCGCCGGCGAGGACGTGCTCCCCGGCGATGTGGCCGTCCGCTCGGGCGCGTTCATCGGTTCGGCCCAGGTCGGGCTGCTGGCCGCGGTCGGCCGGGACAAGGTGCTGGTGCACCCCAAGCCGCGGCTGTCCATCATCTCGGTCGGCGACGAACTCGTCGACGTGTCGCGGTCACCGGGCCCCGGCCAGGTGTACGACGTCAACTCCTTCGCCCTGGCGGCGGCTGCCCGGGACGCCGGCGCCGAGGTCAACCGCGTGGGCATCGCCCCCCGCGACCCCCGCAAGCTGCGCGAGCTGGTCGAGGCCCGCCTGCTGGTGTCCGAGGTGGTGGTGATCAGCGGCGCGGCCGGCGGGCACAGCGCCGAACTGGTCGCCGAGGCGCTGTCCGACCTGGGCGAACTCGACCTGACGCGGGTGGCCATGCAACCCGGGTCGGCGCAGGGTTTCGGCCGGCTGGGGCCGGACGCCGTGCCCACGTTCCTGCTGCCCAGCAACCCGGTCTCCGCACTAGTCGTGTTCGAGGTGGTGGTCCGGCCGGTGCTGCGGGTGATGTTGGGCCGGCGGAACCCCTACCGCCGCACGGTGACCGCTCGGACGCTCGAACCGATCAGCTCACCCACCGGTCGGCGGCAGTTCCTGCGTGGCCAGCTCCTGCGCGACGAGGACGAGGAGTACCTGGTCCACATCCTCGGTGGCGGCGGGACCCATCTGCTGGCCTCCCTGGCCGAGGCGAACTGCCTGGTGCTGATCGACGAGAAGTCGACGGAGATCCCGGTCGGCACCGAGGTCTCCGTCTCCTTCCTGGCACAGCGGGCGTGAGCTGTGGGCTTCGCCGACGGATGGCTGGCGGGCGGTAGACGTCCCGGGTGGCCGGCCACCCTCGGGCCGCTGCGGGTACGGGCCGGGTCGGTCGAGCTGCGGCCGCTGCGCAGGTCGGACGGTGACCGGTGGCAGAGCATCCGCCTGCGTGACGAGGCGGCGATCTCGCCGTGGGATGCCACCAGTTCGCTGACCTGGGCCGAGCGGCACGACGGCCGCGCCTGGCACACGCATCGCTCGCTGCTGGCAGCGGCCGCCCGTCGCGGGGAGGTCCTGCCGTTCGCCATCACGGTCGGCGGGCGGTTCGTCGGCCAGGTGACCGTCGGTGGCATCCAGCGGGGCGCGTTGCGGTCGGCCTGGATCGGCTACTGGGTCGATTCGGTCGTCCAGGGTGGCGGTATCGCCACGGGTGCGGTGGCGCTGGCCGTCGGGCACGCTCTCGGCCCTACCGGCCTGCACCGCATCGAGGCCACGATTGCACCGGAGAACCGGGCGAGCCAGGCGGTCGTTGCGCACGTGGGCTTCCGTCAGGAGGGATATCTGCAGAGGTATCTCGACATCAACGGCGCGTGGCGGGACCATCTGCTGTTCGCGATGACCAAGGAGGAGGTGCCGGGCGGCACGGCCGACCTGGTGGCCCACTGGACCAGTGGCGCCGGGGCCCGGACGGGCCTTCCGGAACGCCGGAAATGGGATCCCCGCCGCGGCGACCGCCGGCAGGGCGGCCGGCAGGGCGGCCGGCGGCACGGCGACAACTGGGCCGCCGGCCCCGCGGACAGCCTGGAACAGGGCAGCGCGGAACACCGCGAGCAGGGCAACACGACCCGATAGCGGCCCCTGGGAGACGGCCGGCCCTGGCACGTCGCCCTCGGTCGACCGCCGCCCGGCGCCCCACCGATGGTGAGCACCCAGCCGGGTGATGGCGGCGGCGTGTCCTGAGGGGCTGGGCGGTGGTCGGTCGATAACGTGAGCGCAAGGCCCGAACCGCCCTCTTCGTCCGGCCGTCCCGCATCCCCGAGTTGAGAGGAGGCCGCGATGTCCATCCCCACGTCGCTCATCTTCGTGTTCCTCGTCGCCGCCTGGCTCGCGGTGCTGGTTCCGATGGTCGCCCGGCGGCGGGAGGCGGTACCGGAGGCGGAGACCGACGGTGGAACGTTCCGCGTGCTGCGGCGCGGGTCGCGGGCCGCGCGGCGCCGGCCGGTCCGTGGCAGAGGCGATCACGTGGAGGACGACATCAGCGAGCGGATGGACAGCGGCGGGACCCGGGCGTATTCCGGCACCAGCTCCGGGAAGGGGTACGACCCGGCCGCCGAGGTCGACGGCGCACGGTACGACGACGACCTCGGCGATCAGTACGAGACCGATCACGACGCCGATGAGTACGACAGCGATCAGTACGACACCGACGAGTACGACACCGACGAGCACGACGTCGACCAGGATCGCGTCGACCGGGACGACGACGAGCATGATGGCGCCGAGCCGGAGGAATACGAGGCAGCCGGCGTGCCGGCGGAGTCGCGTGGCAGGTTCCGGCGGTGGGGCCGACGGTCGCGGGCCGAACCCGCCGACGACCGACCGCAGAAGATGGCGCGCACCGGAGCCCATCCGTACCGGCCCGCCAACCGCAACCGGGTGGAGCAGCCCGACCCGGTCGACTCCGGGATGCCGAGCGCCCGCCCGGTGGACGGCAGGGGCTCCAGCCCCTACTCGCCGCCTCCCATTCCGCAGCCGGCCGCCGGCTCCCGCCCGGCAGGTCGGACCTCGCCCCGGCTGGACCGGCTTGCCGAGGTCGACGAGGCCGCGCTCCGCCCCATCCCACACCGCCCAGGGCGAGGCGGCTACGACCCGGAGGCGGCGGAGGCGGCACGGGCGTACCGGTACTCGCGCCGTCGCCGTGTCGCGGTGACGTTGCTGCTGGCGACACTGCTGTGCACCGCTGTCGCCGTGCTCGTCACCCCGCTGGCCTGGATCGGGACGGGGGTGTTCGGCCTGCTGCTGATCGGCTACCTCGCGTACCTGCGCCGGCAGGTGCACATCGAGGCGGACATCCGTGAGCGGCGGCTCGCCCGATTGCGTCGTGCCCGGCAGATCCGGCCCGAGTACGACCTCGATCTCCACCGGACACCTGCCCCGCCCACCGGTAGCGACTTCGTCCGCAGCGCCGTTCCCGCCGCCCAGGTGCCGTCGACCGGGTACCGACGGGGGCGGGAGATCGTCGATCTGGAGGACGACGATCCCTCGTTCGACGAACTCGAGTACTACCAGCCGTTGTCCTACCGCCGCGCCTCGGGCCAGTGAGGGCCCGACCTGCGGCCGGCTGAGCCGTTCGACGTGCATCGGAGCAGCCGGTGAGCCGGCCAGTCGCGGGAGACCCGAACAGTCAGCCCGGGTGGGCCATCAGGTTCGATTGGGGCCTGTCCGGCGCGACCGCCATCGCGCAGGGCGCGGCCGCAGTCGTGGTGGTCGACGTCCTGTCCTTCACCACCGCGCTGTCGGTGGCCATCGACGAGGGCGTCGAGGTCTTCCCGTTCCGCTTCCGGGACGCCTCGGCCGCGACCTTCGCCGCCACCCGCGGCGCGGTGCTCGCGATCGGCCGGCGGGAGGCCGGTCCGACCGGCGTCAGCCTGTCCCCGCTGTCCGTGCAGGATGCTGCCCGCACCGGTCCGCTCGCCGTTTCGCGCAAGCTCGTCCTGCCCTCGCCCAACGGCTCGGCCATCGCCCGCCAGTTGGCCGAGGCCGGGTCGGTCGTCGTCGGGGCGTGCCTGCGCAATGCCGAGGCGGTCGCCCGGTGGGTGACGGCGGGCGCCGTCCGCGGCACGGTCGCCGTCGTGGCAGCGGGCGAGCGGTGGCCCGGCGACCACCTTCGGCCGGCCGTGGAAGACCTGTGGGGCGCCGGGGCCGTGGTGCACGCCATGGTCCGGGCCGGTTTCGGCCCGGCGTCGCCCGAGGCATCCGCCGCAGCGGCGGCCTATGGCGAGCTGGGCGCCGGGCTCGGCGCCGCCCTCGCCGCCTGCGCGTCCGGCAGGGAGCTGATCCTCGACGGCTACGGAAGCGAGATCGAGCTGGCAGCGCAGGAGAACGTGTCGCAGAAGGTCCCCGTGCTGGTCGGAGAGTCGTTCCGGCCGGCCTGATCCGCCGGTCGCCGGTACCTTCGGGGGCTGCCTGCGGGTGGCCTGGGGAGCTCCGCGGCGCTGGTATTCTTCTTCAAGTTCCTGGCCCACCGGCCGGGTTCGGGGCTGTAGCGCAGTTGGTAGCGCGCTTCGTTCGCATCGAAGAGGTCCAGGGTTCGATTCCCTGCAGCTCCACCACATCAGTGCAGGTCACGCCCGGCTCCCGGGAGAGCGACGTTCCGGTCTTGTCCCCGCCACCGCGTGCGTGACGCTGCGGGTAATGGCACAGAGCGTCCGGTCCAGCGTTGTTGTCCGGGCCGTCACACCGAGGACATACCGGCCGCCCACGCTGGGTGTCATGACCGATCTCGCTGACCCGCAGCGTGGCATCACCGTGGCCGACCTGGTCGTGGCCCGGCTCGGCGAGTGCCGGCACGATTCGCCGTTGCAGAAATTCATCGCGGGCCGCCGCACCAACGAGCACTACGTCGACGAGCAGGACCGCGTTCTCCTCGACGACACCATCAGCCTGGTCCGCGAACGTGGCGTCGGACTGGACGAGCTGCCCAGCTTCGAGCCGGGCGGACCGCGACGCCAGATCTTCTTCGCCCCCGGTACCGCGAAGGTCGGCGTGGTCACCTGCGGCGGGCTGTGTCCGGGGCTCAACGACGTCATCCGCGGGCTGGTGCTGGAACTGGGGAACCACTACGGAGTCACCCATGTCACTGGGTTCCAGTACGGATTCGCCGGGCTTGTCCCGGCAAACGGCCACGCCGTGGTCACGCTGACCCCGGACCGGGTCAACAAGATCAACGAGCAGGGCGGGACCATCCTCGGAACATCCAGAGGAGGCCAGGATCCCGAGGCGATGGCCGACACCTTGGTGGCGCTGGGCATCGACATCCTCTTCGTGATCGGCGGTGACGGTTCGATGCGTGGCGCGGCCGGCATCGCCCACACCCTGATGGAGCGCGGGCTGCCGATCGGGGTGATCGGTATCCCGAAGACGATCGACAACGACATTCCTTACATCGGCCAGAGTTTCGGCTTCCAGACGGCCTTCACCATCGCCGCCCAGTCGATCCAGGCGGCCAGGGTGGAAGCGCAGTCCGCCATCGGTGGCGTCGGGTTGGTGCGGGTGATGGGCCGCCACTCCGGGTTCATTGCCTGCTATGCGGCGCTGGCCAATCACGACGCCGACTTCGTCCTGATCCCGGAGGTGCCGTTCACCCTGCACGGCGACGCGGGGCTACTGGCGTCGCTTCGCCGCCGGGTGCTTCAGAAGGGCAGCGCGGTGGTCGTGGTGGCCGAGGGGGCGGGGCAGGAACTACTGAGTGCCTCGGGTTCCGATGCGTCGGGCAACGCCGCCCTGGCCGACATCGGGATCTTCCTCAGGGAGACGATCACCGCCGATTTCAAGAAGGCCGGGGAACCGTTGACGCTCAAGTACATCGACCCCGGTTATGCCATCAGGTCGGTTCCGGCCCAGGCGTCGGACTCGGTGTACTGCGTCCGGCTTGCGCAGGCCGCGGTCCATGCGGCCATGGCGGGCCGGACCGCCATGGTGGTCGGTCGACGGCACAACCGCTTCATCCACGTGCCGATCGGCCTGGCCGTCTCCATGCGGAACCAGGTCGCGCCGGACGGCGACCTGTGGTTGTCCATCCTGGAATCCACGGCCCAGCCCCTCGAGATGCGCTGAACCTGACCAGCCTGGCGGAGGCGAACGAGCGGCGATCACCGGTACCGGAGCGACGGGCGCGGCTGGCGCCGGTACCGTGCCGGAGTCGGAGGGCAGGGGACCCGCGGAGGAGGAACCAGGATGGCGACGACCGAGCAGGTGCGCCCGTTTGATCTCCGGGTGCCGGATGCCGACCTCGACGACCTGCGGGAGCGGTTACGCCGAGCGCGCCTGCCGGAGGCCGAGACGGTCGACGCGTCGGACGAGGCCGAGGGCTGGAGCCAGGGCCCGCCGCTGCGGTACGTCGCCGAGCTTGTCCAGTACTGGATCGAGGAGTACGACTGGCGGTCTCTGGAGCGGAAGCTCAACGACCACGGTCAGGCACGGACCGAGATCGACGGTCTGGACATCCATCTCCTGCACGTCAGATCGCCGCGCCCGGATGCCCGGCCGATCATCCTCACCCACGGCTGGCCCAGCTGCGTCGTCGAGCCACTGGCGGTTCTCGACGAGCTCACTGATCCGCCGTCACCGGACGCACCCGCCTTCCACGTCGTGGCGCCGTCACTGCCGGGCTTCGGGTTCGGCGGCAAGCCGCACGGCACGGGATGGACGGTGGAGCGCACGGCCGACGCCTGGGCGGAGCTGATGCGCCGCCTGGGATATCAGCGCTTCTTCGCGGTGGGAGGTGACTGGGGCGGGCGGGTCACCGCGGCGCTCGGCAGCCGTCATCCCGATCGGGTTGCCGGGCTGCACACCTTCACCCCGTACGTCAGCGAGCCGGCCGACAGCGCCGGGGAGCTGACCGGGACGGAGAGACAATGGGTGGCCGATACCCGGCGCTTCTGGCGCTTCGGCGGCGGCTATTCGCTGCAGCAGTCGACCCGGCCGCAGACCATCGGCTACGCGCTGGTCGATTCACCGGTCGCCCAGTTGACCTGGGTGCTGGACAAGTTCCACAGCTGGACCGACCATCACGGATCCGTGGAAGACGCGGTCGCGCGGGACCGGATCCTGGACACGGTCACGCTCTACTGGCTGACCGCCACCGGCGCGTCGTCCGCGCGCTTCTACTGGGAGAACTTCCCACCGCGCGGCAACGACGACGTGGTCACCGTTCCGGCGGCGGTGACCATCTTCCCGGCCGACATCGAGAAGCTGCCGCGGCGCTGGGTGGAGCGCAAGTTCCGCGACCTGACCTACTGGAACGTGGCCGACCGGGGCGGTCATTTCCCGATGCTCGAGGTGCCCTCGTCCTTCGTCCAGGAGCTGCAGCGGGCACTGGGCCCGATGGCTCTCTGAGAGAACCAGACGCGCGGCACGTCGGGCGGCATGGGCCATCGGCGGATGTCCGCGGTCCGGACTCCCTGGGGGACGTCGAGGTCCCCGCCGACCGGAGCGGGGCAGAACCCGCGCCCGCGAATCAGTGCCGCGCGGGCCCAGGATCCGGGGTGGTTCCGGCTGGGTATTCCTGCAGTGGAACGGCGCCGCTGCTCCAAGCCTGGAGTATCGGGGTGAAGATCTGCCACGCCAATTCCGTTTCCTGCGCGCCCACCGACAGCGCACGCGATCCGGAGAGCAGGTTCCGCAGCACGTTCACGTAGGCCATCTGTTCCAGCGGCGCCGCCCGGAAACCGGTCGCCGGCGGATCGTCCCCGGCGACAGCCGGGCGGTCGACGTCGATCCACAGCACGCTGGGCTGGCCGCGGAACCGGATGCAGATCCCGCGTCGCCGGGCGCCCTGGGCTTTGGCGGCGCGCAGGACGAACCGGACCCCGGACCACTGGGGGGCGTCGACGAAAAGCGTTACTTCGGCGAGGGTCTCGGTGTGTCGACTCGGGTCGACACCCTGTTCTGCGGCGTAATCGGGAACGCGGGCTCCATGGGCGCCGCCGGTGCTGGCCAGGACACCGGCGGTGTACCGCGCCCGGCGACTGTGGGCCTGGTCGGCGGTCGGGATCTGCACCCGGCGCAGCGCTTCCATCCGGCGCGTCGACGGGTCGTCATCGGTCGGTCCGGGGGCAGGGTCCATGGTGATCACGCACAGGATCTGCAAGAGGTGGTTCTGCACCAGATCTTTCAGGGCACCGGCCTGGTCGTAGAAAGCGGCCCGTCCCTCCAGGGCGAGCGTCTCCTCCCACAGGATGGAGATCTCCGCGACGGCCGGTGGCGGCCCGGCCGACGGCCGGAGCAGCGGAGCCAGCCGTGCGGGCAGTTCCTGCACCGTGGGCATTCCCAGGATGTGGTCGACCCGGAAGATGCGGTCTTGCCTGGTCACGTCGGCAAGCGCGGCGTTGAGGGCCCGGGCACTGGGCAGGTCTGATCCGAATGGCTTCTCCACCGCGATTCGAACCGTGTCCGGGAGGGCCGATTCGGCCAGCGCGGAAACGGTGGCGGCCACCAGGTTCGTCGGCAGGGCCAGGTAGAGGATGACGGACCCGGTGGTGCCCCAGGTGTCCACCAGCCCGGCGATCGCCGCCGGATCGAGAACGTCCACCGGGTGGTAGTACACGGTCCGCAGGAAGGCTTCCCGACGGGACACGTCGACATCGGGTGCGTGCTCGGACAGCCGCGTCCGTGCGTGGCTCTGGAAGGTGCCTCGGTCCCAGCTCTGCGGTCCCGCACCGACAAACCGGAACCCGTCGGACAGGAGTTCTCCGTCGTGCAGGCGGGCCAGGGCCGGCAGCAGCAGCCGGCCGCAGAGGTCACCGGTGGCACCGAGGACGAGAAGTGTCTGGGCGTCGGGCACGCGCAGACCGTACGCCCACGCCGCCGACGGGGAGGGCAGGACTGCCCGGGAGCAGGTGCGTCGATCGATCAGGGCGACCGGTCTCCTGCGGCGGCATGCGGTAATCGGGCCTCGACCTCGTTCGAGCAGGCATGCCGCTCGACGAGGCCGTACCGCTGGAGTCCCTGGAGGAGGGCTCGAGACGCTGCTGGCCGGCGTGCCCGAAAGAGGGAACCGGAACCGGATCCGGGCGAAGCGCATCCCATTCCGGTTCCATCAGCGTGCAGGGGTGTGCACACAGGTCCGGTCCGGGCCACAGGAGGGATTTCCATGCAGGCGGTCGACCGCAGCACCGAACCACCGTTGGGCATCGGCCGACTTGTCCTGCTTGCGTGGATCGCGTTCTCCTCGCTGGCGCTGATCGGCACGGGGGACCCGCGCCCGTTCGTCCGGATCGTCGGTGTGTGCTCGTTCGCCGTCGCGATCGTGGGATTCCTCTGGTTCAAGGTGACGCGGCGCCACCTCACCGGCGGCCGCAGCGTCGTCCGGGTCGCTCCCCGCCCGCTCGACGAACTGGACGGTCTGCGCCGCCATTCCGACCGCGCGGCGAACCGGGTACTCGTGGCCTTGGACCTGTTGCGCGGGCCGCTGCAGGCACTGCTGGATCCGACGCAGATCTCCGCGGCGCGCCGCGCCATCACCGCCTCACTGGACGAGCTCGCGACCGTCGACCGCGCCGCAGACACCACCGCCGCCGCGCTGGCCGAGCTGGACCGTTCGCTGCAGGGGTCGGGCATCGAGCCGTCGACAGATCCGGATCGGCAGAAGCTGCAGGCCCGTGCCGAGGTCGTCAGGCAGCGGCAGGACACCATCGTCGCGGACCTGAGCAGTGCGGCGGCCAACCTGCACGCCGCATGGGAGCCGATCGAGCAGGACCAGCTCCGGCAACTGCACCGGCAGGATCTGGCCAAGGCCCGGAATGCGGCGGAGCACGTCATCGCCGACGACCCGGTTCGCGCCGACGCCTCCGCGCGATTGTCCGACGCCGTCGACGAGATCCGGGCGCGGCTGAGCGGCGTCGACGAAGTCGGCACGATCAACGAGCGGATCCTGGGCGACTCATGACCGAGAGCAGAATCAGACCCGCACCGAGGCGTCCGCTGCACTGGGACAGCTGGGTGCTGATCGTGGTCGCCCTGGTCTGCACCTACTGTTTCGCCGTGATGGACCGGGCAGGCAGCGGACCGACCTCCACGGGCAGTTATTCCAGCACCATTCCCGGATTGACCGGTGCTGCGGTCGAGGCCTCGGTCCGGGCGCTGGACCCGACCGCGTCGTCGACCCAGAGCGTGTTCTCCGGCCGCCGCTCGGTGGCGTTCTCCATCGACCTGCCGGTCGACCGGGCGACCACCCGGGCGACCGTCACCGTCACCTCCCAGCTGAGTGACGGCGCGGTCAACTCGGTGTCCTGCAACGCAGGCACCGCTCCGTCCGTGCCGCTCACCGTCTCGGCGAGCCCGGCCCTGTCCTTCTGTGCCTCGCTCCCGATGTCGGGCGCGGGGCCGGACACCGCATCGTGGATCCAGAGCCAGTTCTCGACGGCGAAGGTCGGTTACCAGCACAGCGACAACCACAACGGCGCCGACTACGACCTCCAGCTGTCGCAGTACGGCAACGACACCATCAACTATGCGATCTATGTGCGGCCGAGCCGCAGCCATTGACCTGCCGGGGACCGCGGGCGCCTGCCGTCAGGGGATTCTTCGATACGCCCTCGCGGCGAAGACGTAAGCGAGAACTGCCACCCCGGTGCACCAGGCGAGTGCGGTCCAGATCTGGGGACCGACGGGCCGGCTGCCCAGCAGCGCGCGCAGGGTGTCGACGATCGCGGTGACGGGTTGGTTCTCCGCGAAGACGCGGACCGGTGTCGGCATCGTGTCGGTGGGCACGAACGCGGAGCTGATGAACGGCAGGAAGATCAACGGGTAGGAGAACGCCGACGCCCCGTCGACGGACCGCGCCGTCAGTCCGGGAATGACCGCCAGCCAGGTCAGCGCGAAGGTGAACAGGGCAAGGATGCCCGCCACGGCGAGCCAGCCGGACACGTGCGCGCTCGAGCGGAAGCCGATGAGCAGTGCGACGAGAACGATGATGACGAGCGAGATCGCGTTGGACACCAGCGAGGTGAGCACATGCCCCCACAGCACCGAAGAACGGGCGACGGGCATGGAGTGGAAGCGCGCGACGATTCCCTTCTGGGTGTCGGTGAAGATCCGGACGGCGGTGTAGGCGATGCCGCTGGCGATCGCGATCAACAGGATGCCGGGCAGCAGGTAGTTCACGTACCTTCCATTGCCTGCCTTGATCGCACCGCCGAACACGTAGACGAACAACAGCAGAAAGGCGATCGGCATGATCGCGACGGTGATGATCGTGTCCGGGCTGCGTTGGACGTGTCGCATGGAACGCCCGAACAGGATGACGGTGTCCCGCAGGCCTTTCATCGATCCACCTTCGCCTTTCTGCCCACGATGGCGAGAAAGACCTCCTCCAGGGTGGGTTGTTTCTCGATGTATTCGACCCGTGCCGGCGGGAGGAGCTTCTTCAGTTCGCCCAGGGTTCCGGTCGCGATGATCCGCCCCTGGTGCAGGATGGCGATCCGGTCCGCGAGTTGTTCGGCCTCGTCGAGATACTGGGTCGTCAGCAGGATGGTGGTGCCGCCGTTCGCCAGCTCCCGAATGGTGCGCCACACCTCCAGCCGTCCCTCCGGGTCCAGCCCGGTCGTCGGCTCGTCGAGGAAGATGGCCTCCGGTGTGCCGACCAGGCTCATGGCGATGTCGAGCCTGCGGGCCATCCCGCCGGAGTAGGTGTCGACCCGGCGGTCCGCCGCGTCGGCCAGCGCGAACTGCTGCAGCAGGCCGTCGGCGACCTGCCCGGGGTGCGGCACCGCTCGTAGCCGGGCCACCAGCACCAGGTTCTCCCGACCGGTGAGAATGCCGTCGACAGCAGCGAACTGCCCGGTCAGGCTGATCTTCTCGCGCACCCGTGCCGGCTCCCGCCGGATGTCGAAGCCGCAGACGCTGCCCCGGCCGCTGTCCGCGGTGAGAAGCGTCGTCAGGATGTTGATCGTCGTCGTCTTGCCGGCCCCGTTCGATCCGAGCAGCGCGAAGACCTCCCCGCGCCGCACCTGCAGGTCGACCCCGTCGAGCACCCGGGTGTCCTGGAAAGCCTTGGTCAGGCCCTGCGTCTCGAGAACGACGTCCGTCACGACTCGGTCTCCTCGTGCCGGAGCTTGCTGACCACGTCGCGATTGAGCGCCTCGCGCCACTTCTCGGTGTAGGTAGTGGCATTGCGCAGGAGCTCGTCGCAGAACGCGGCCACGTCCTCACCGGTGACTTCCAGCGCGCGCCTGCCGTCGGCTGCACCCGTCTCGAACAGTCCGAGCAGATCGTGCAGGACGGCGACCACATCCAGACCGTCACCGGCCGTGAACTTCCACATGTACTTCTTGATCTCGTCGTAGACGATCCGGTAGTCGGGCGGCAGCGCCTTGGCGCGTGCCTCCATGGCCCGCCATTCCTTCTTGTCGCCGAGAATGCGTTTCAAAAAGCTAACCACTGGCTTGCTCCCTCAGTTCGTTGATCTTGAGCGAGACGAAATCCCACTTGGCCCAGAAAGTTGCGAGCTCGGCCCGACCCGGGCCGTTCAGCGAATAGAACTTCCGGGGCGGCCCCATGGTCGACGGCCTCTTGTCGATGGTGACCAGCTCGTTCTTCTCCAGGCGCAGGAGAATCGTGTAGACGGTGCCCTCGACGACATCTGCGAAGCCGAGCGCGCGCAGGGAAGAGGCGATCTCGTACCCGTACGTCTCGCCGCGGCCGATGATCTCCAGCACGCACCCCTCGAGCACGCCTTTCAGCATCTCCGTGATGTTCTCCAGGACGACGCCACCTTTTCTGATCGTGGTAGTAAGTGCTACGTAGTACCGCTAGTGTGTGACACTGACTAGCTCTTGTCAAGAGCACTCGGGTGTTGGTTTCCCGGCACGGCCGAAACGCCCTGCGGTCATCGCTCCAGGTAGGCCGCGAGGTTCGACAGCGGGGACGCCATTCCCGCAGCATGGTCTTCGGCCGAGATGCCGGCCGGCACATCGTCGGCTGTGATCCGTACCTGCGTCCCGGCACTGCTGCCGGACATCTGCCACGTGATGGTCATCGTTCCGGCCTGCCCGGGATCGTCCGAGACGAAGTCCACCGCTTGCACCAGACGATCGCCCGGAACGATGTCGACGAAGCGGACGTCCACCACATCCGTGCCGGCCGTGGACTTCCCGCGAGCTCCCGAGGCATCGATGTAGGTGAGGATCATCCGGTAGGAGCCGCCCGGCCGGGCGTCGAAGTGCGCGAATTCCGCCGTCATCCCCGCGGGTGGAAGCCACCTGCGGAGGGCTTCCGGGTCGACCAGCGCGGTGAAGACTTGGTCGACGCTCGCGCGGACCATCCTGCCGGCCGTGTCACTGCGCACCATGCGGGGGAGTGTAGGGCTCTTCCTCCCGAGCCCGGCGCCGTCGAAGACGCCGGTCAGTCGGGTCGGGAAGTGGTGACGGGCCGCCGGCATCGATCCGATCGCCGCGATACTGGCCAAAGCTTGCAGACCGTGCAATAATGCATGTCATGCAAGAAACCTCTCCGGTCGGCCTTCGCGCGTCGAAGAAGCAGGCGACCAGCCGCGCCCTGTCCAGCGCCGCCCGGCGCCTTGCCCTGGAGCGCGGCCTGGACGCCGTCACCGTCGACATGGTGTGCGCGCAGGCGGGCGTGTCGACCCGGACTTTCTTCAACTACTTCGACTCCAAGGAAGACGCGATCGTCGGGAGCCCGATGCCGGTCGGGACCGAGCCGGCCAGGTCGACCTTCGTGGCGGGCGGGCCCTCCGGCGACCTGCTCCCCGACGTGCTGGCACTGCTGGACCCGACGTCGGTGCTCAAGTCCGAGCAACGCGACGACATCCGCGTCGCGCTGGCCCTCTCGCAGTCCGAACCCCGCGTCCTCGCGCTGCAGCTGGCCCGGGGTGCCGACATGGAATTCGAGCTGGCCGGGCTGATCGCCGCGCGGCAGGGGCTCGCCTCACCCGACTTCGTCTGCACCGCAACGGCGGCGTTCGCCCAGACGATGCTGCGGTGCGCGCTCTTCGAATGGTTGCGCGGCGACACCGACGAGGACCCCGGCCGCTACCTCGATCAGGCGCAGAGCGCACTCCTGGCGCTGGCCCGGGCCTCACCTTCCGGAAGTTGGACCGGCCGACGCCGGTAACACCACCACGTCATACACCGAAGTCGCACCCCGTCAGACCGGGAACCCATCCTCAGGAGACCGCCGTGTCCACCACAGCTCCCACCGCACCGATCGTCCTCACCCAGCGCCGCATCTCGCTCATCTTCGCCGCCCTGCTCGCCGGCATGTTCCTGTCCAGCCTCGACCAGACCATCGTCTCCACCGCGATGCCCACCATCGTCGGGGACCTCGGCGGCATCTCGAACATGGCGTGGGTGACCACCGCCTACCTGCTGGCCACCACCATCGCCATGCCCATCTACGGCAAGTTCGGTGACATCTTCGGCCGCAGATCACTTTTCCTCATCGCCATCGGCCTGTTCACGGCGGCCTCGCTCGGCACCGCGCTCTCCACGAACTTCTGGGAATTCGTGGTGTTCCGGGGCATCCAGGGTCTGGGCGGCGGCGGGCTGATGATCCTGTCGCAGGCCATCATCGCCGACATCGTGCCCGCCAAGGAACGCGGGAAGTACATGGCCCCGATGGGCGCCGTGTTCGGTGTCTGCGCCATCGCCGGCCCACTGCTCGGCGGCTTCTTCACCGACCACCTGAGCTGGCAGTGGTGCTTCTGGATCAACATCCCGGTCGGCATCGCCGCTTTCGTCATCGGCTTCCGTGCACTGTCGCTGCCGCGCAAGCACAACACCGGCAAGGTCGACTACCTCGGCGTGCTGCTGCTGTCGGCGGCGACCACCTGCCTGATCCTGTTCACCGACTGGGGCGGCAAGCAGTACGCGTGGGGATCGCCGACCATCCTCGGGCTGATCGTCGCGTTCGCCGCTGCGGTGCTGGCATTCATCGCCGTCGAGAATCGGGCCGAGCAGCCGATCATCCCGATGAGCCTGTTCAAGAACAGGACCTTCGTCATCGCGACGGCCATCGGACTGGTGCTGGGCGTCGGCATGTTCTCCGCCCTCGCGTTCATCCCGACGTTCCTGCAGATGGCATCGGGCACCTCGGCGTCGGTGTCGGGCCTGCTGACCATCCCGATGATCGTCGGCCTGATCCTCACGCTGACCCTGTCGATGCGGCAGATCACCAAGACCGGTCGCTACCGCATCTTCCCCATCGTCGGGGCGGCCATCACGGCGCTGGGCATGCTGTGGCTCACCACGCTGACCGGCACCACGCCGATCTGGGTGGTCTGCACCATGCTGTTCGTGCTCGGCTCGGGTCTGGGCTTCATCATGCAGGTGGTGGTGCTGGTGGTGCAGAACGCCGTCTCACCCGATGATGTCGGCACCGCGACGAGCACGAACAACTACTTCCGCGAGGTCGGCGCCTCGCTGGGCGTGGCGGTGTTCGGCTCGATCTTCACCAGCCGGCTGGTCGACAACCTCTCCGGCGCGTTCGCGAAGAACAGTGCGCAGGCTGCGGCGGCCGGCATCACGCCCGGTTCGCTGATCCCCAGCCAGGTCAAGGCCGCCGGTGAGCCGCTTCGTGCGGCCATCGTCAATTCCTACGCCGACGCCCTGGCACCGGTGTTCTGGTACCTGATCCCCGCCGTGCTGGTCGCTCTGGTCCTGGCGGTGATGCTGCCGGAGATCCCGCTCTCGGACGTGGCGGGGATGGTGGCGCGCGGTGAAGCAGTGAACGAGCCGGTCGCTGCCGGCACCGAAGCCGTCGAGCCGACCCAGGCGCTGGTCGCGGGCGAGCCGGTGCCGGCCGGCGGGCGGCGCACCGGGTGGCGGCCGGGCCGGGGGCGCTGAGCGATCTGGTCGCACGCGATGCGGCACAACAGGTCTGCGGCACGGTGGTCCCACCCCTCGGGGGTGGGACCACCGTCGCCGGCGGAGCACGAACGCAGCGTCAGGGCGCCAGTTCCTCGGCCACCGCCCGGGCGGAGCGGATCGCGAACGCCACGCTGGTCAGCGTCGGATTGCACGCCGTGGCCACCGGTATGACGCCGTTGCCCCCGACGTACAGCCCGCGGTAACCCCACACCCGGGAGAAGCTGTCGCAGACCGAGGTGCCGTCGTCGGCGGCCCCCATCCGCACGGTGCCCATGTAGTGCAGAGACTGGCCGTCGGCCAGCAGTGCCGGGTGCTGGCCGTCGACGAAAGTACCCAGGGCCGAGCCGGCCCGGCTGGCCAGCGAGATGGCCTTCTCTATCGCGGCGTCGTCCCGGGCGCTGCGGGCATAGTCGATGACGGCCACCGGCATGCCGTCGGGACCACGTTCCCCGGTGAAATCGACCCGATCCTCCGGGCGCGGCGTCTTCGGGCAGAACCACGTCAGCGAAACGACTCTCGACGGCGCGACGGCCTCGAGTCCGTCGACGTGGAAACCGGCAGGGGAGCCCGGCGAATTCTCGATCTGACCACTGAAGCGGTGTGTCGACCCGGCGTAGGGAACCCACAGCGCCGCCAGCGGGTCGGCGGCGAAGTCGTCGCGTTCCACGCCCGGTACCCGCCGGGACGCCTCCGCCATGATGTGGTCGCCCAGCACGATGGTGGCACCCACCATCGGGTGCTCGTTCAGATGACGGCCCAGCGCCGCGGGCCGGATCCCGGACGCCCACAACAGTTGTGGAGTGCGGAGGGAGTCGCAGGCGACGACCACCACCCGCGCGCGCACCGTGGTGCTCACCCCGGAGCCGACGTCGACCAGCGTGCCGCCGACCACCCGGTCACCCTCGAGAGTTATTGCCGTGCAGAGGGTGTCGGCGCGGAGCTGGAAGCCGTCGTGCGGCTGGCCCAGTCCGCCGAGCACCGTGTCCGTGCCGGTCCACGCCAGGCGCTGGTCGGCGGTCGGCAGGCACGCGTGTGGCATCACCTGCACGGGCCGCTCGAGCAGGCCGTCGAACGCGGCGGACAGCGCGTCGGTCATCACCGCACCGCGGGCGGAGCCGGCGAAGGCCCGGGTGGTGGACTGCAGCAGCTGCCCGGCCCGGGCCAGCAGCCGGTCGAACTCGGCGCCCGGGATCAGGTCGGTGCGCTCGTCGTCCCCGGGAGGCGGTGTGGCGCACGACCAGTGCGCGCCCATACCGCCGACGTTCGTCGAGACCGCTGCCGCCGGCATTCCACCGGCCCTGCCCTGGCGGAGCAACTGGGTGCCCGAGCGGGCCAGGCTCTCCGGCGGCACCCGCGGAATGAGGTCGTCGCCCGGCGCCGCGGCATCGGCGGCGTAGACGCCGCCCGGCAGGAAGTTGTTCAGGTTCGTGCCGGCGGGCTCCGACAGCACCGGGCCGCGGTCGACCATCAGGATGGTGCAACCGGGCAGCTGCTCGCTGATCTCGCGGGCGAACGTCGCACCGATGGGTCCGGAACCGACGATCAGGACGTCGATGCGGTCGCTCGGCGCGGACGGTGCCGGGGACAGGTCGTGCGGGCGGGACATCGAAGAGCCTTTCGTCTCGCGAGGAGTGCAGGTCGATCCGGGCGGGAGTCCTGGAACGGTTGACGACGCGTCCGCACTGTCAGTGCAGCACGCGGCGCAGGAACGCCCGGGTGCGCGGATCCTGCGGGTTGGTCAGCACGTCGGCGGCCGGCCCGCATTCCACGATGCGGCCGTCCGCCATGAAGGCGACCCGGTCGGCGACCTCACGGGCGAAACCGATCTCGTGGGTCACCACGATCATCGTCATGCCGTCGGCGGCGAGTTGTCGCATCACGTCGAGCACCTCGCCGACCAGTTCAGGATCCAGCGCCGACGTCGGCTCGTCGAACAGCATCAGTCGCGGCTTCATGGCCAGCGCCCTGGCGATGGCCACGCGCTGCTGCTGACCACCGGACAGCTGGGCCGGGTAGGCCTCCAGCTTGTCGGTCAGCCCCACCCGGGCCAGCAACGCGGCGGCGTCCTGCCGAGCGGTTCGCCGGTCCTCGCCGTTGACGCAGACGGGGGCATGGGCGACGTTCTGCAGTGCCGTCATGTGCGGGAACAGGTTGAAGCGCTGGAACACCATGCCGATCTTGCGGCGCTGCTGGCGCGCCCGGCGGTCCGGCATCTCCCGGAGACGGGACCGGTGTGCTTCGTAGCCGATGATCTCGCCGTCCACCAGCATCACCCCACCGTTGAGCTTCTCCAGGTGGTTGATGCAGCGCAGCAGGGTGCTCTTGCCCGCCCCGGAAGCGCCGATCAGGCAGACCACCTCGCCCTCGTACACCGTGAGGTCCACTTCCTGCAGCACGGGCACCGCGCCGAAGTGTTTGACGATGCCGACCGCCTCGACCATGGGCGTCATCGGGAGTCCCTACCCGACCGGTTCGCCGGGCGGCGGGAGAGCAGCGCGGTGACGGCGCGCTCCAGCGTCGTGCGTGGTCGGGCCCTGGACAGCCCGCGACCCAGTCGGGCCTCCAGGTAGTACTGCGCGACCGTCATCACCGAGGTGGCCACCATGTACCAGAAGCCGGCGACGAGCAGCATCTCGATGACCCGGCCATCGGTGAAGTAGATGCCCTGCACCGAACCGAGCAACTCCTGGATGGAGATGACGGCGACCAGCGACGAGGTCTTGAGCATGCCGATCGTCTCGTTGCCCACCGGCGGGACGATCACCCGCAACGCCTGCGGGAGGACGACGGTGCGCAGCGCCTGCAACCGCGAGAGGCCCAGGGCGGTGGAGGCTTCCTCCTGCCCCTCGTCCACGGATTGGATGCCTGCCCGGATCACCTCGGTCAGGTAGGCACCCTCGTTCACGCTCAACGCCAGGACTCCGGCGATGGTGGGGGTGATGATGTCGATGGTCCGGCCGCTGAACAGGCCGGGGATGGAGATCGTCGGGAACACGATGGCGAGGTTGAACCACAGCAGGATCTGCAGCAGGATCGGCGTTCCGCGGAACACCCACACGTAGAGCCAGGCGAGACCGCTGAGCACCGGGTTGCGCGACAGCCGCAGCACGGCGAAGACGACCCCGAGCACCAGTCCGATCACCATGGAGAGCACGGTGATCCACACCGTGCGGACGAAGCCCTCCAGCACCACGCCGGCCCCAAGGTACTGGCGCACCACCGACCACTGGATCTGCGACCCGGCGAGCGCCCGCACCAGCGCGACGGCGACGACCACGACGGCCGCCGCACCGAGCCACCGGCCGACGTGGCGCCGGGGCGAGACGTCCAGACTGCTGAGCCCGTAGGACTCGGCGATCCGCCGGATCGACGACGGCTCCGCCGGATCGCGATCACCGCCGGCCGCCGCGATGCGCGCGGTGTGCTGCGGGCTCGTCATCGCCCGGCCGCCACGGCTGTCAGATTGTGCAGGCTGGTGCGGATGTCCTGCGGGGCCGAGGCCGGGCGATCCTCCTGCTCGACGATCAGCCACCGAACGTCCGATCCCGCGGCGGCCTCGAGCACCGCGGGCCAATCGGTCGTCCCCTCCCCGATGGGTGCATCCCCGCCGGGGGGACCTCCGATGGTCTCCGGGTCCGCGGTGATCTCCTTGCAGTGCAGCATGCGGACCCGGCCCTTGTACCTGGCCAGGGCGGCCACCGGGTCGTCACCGACGTAGCGGACCCAGTAGGTGTCGAGTTGGATGTCGAAGACATCCGGGTCGGTCGCGTCGACCAGCCGGTCGAACAGCGTGACGCCGTCCACCAGGGCGAATTCGCGGGTGAAGTCGTGGTAGCCGTGATATCCCAGTCGTAGACCCGCATCGGCCAGTGTCGCGCCCCACTCGTTGCACCGGTCCGCGAGCCTGGACACCGCGGCGACGTCGGCGAAGTCCGCGGACGCCGCCTGCTGGATGACGACGAACTCGCAACCCAGCGCGAGGTGGGTGTCCACCAGGGACGGGAGATCCCGCTCGAATACGGAGATGTCGATGTGCGAGCTGACGGCCCGCAAGTCGTTGTCCGCCAGGATCGATCGCAGGTACTGCGGCGACCGGCCGAAGAATCCGGCGAATTCCACCGACCGGTAGCCGGCCTCCGCGACGTCGGAAAGGCAGCGCGGCAGATCCGCCGCCATCTGTTCGCGGACCGTGTAGAGCTGCAGCCCGATCTCGAAGCTGTGCATGTCGCTGCCTTTCGTGGTGGACGGACGCCGCAGGCTATGCCAGGTTGACGGTGACTTTCGAGAGTGCGCTGGACTGCTGCGCCCACTGCGCCAGGATCTTGGCGTACGAACCGTCCGAGACCATGTGTGCCAGAGCCATGCTCAGCGCATCGCGGAGTTGCGTGTCCGCAGGACGGACGGCGATGCCGTAGGGGGACTTGGCGAAGATGTCGCCGACGGCGGCCCATTTGCCCGGCTCGGTCTGCGTGAGGTAGCCGAAGGTCTCGGCTCCGGTGATGGCAGCCACGGCCCGGCCCGTCGTCAATTGCAATTCCAGGCCGGCATTGCCCGAGATGCCGACGGCGAGCACCTTGATCGGTGACTTGCCCTTGCAGATGGTGGCGCTCAGCGCCGGAACGTCCTCCACGAACGACGTGCCGGACGCGACGACCACGGTCTGCCCGCACAGCGATGCCTGGTCGGGATACTTGGCAGCGTTGGCGGCGCTGACGAAGAACCGGTCACCACTGTTGAAGTAGTCGACCCAGGTCGCGACCTTCTGCCGCTCGGCCGTGTCCGACAGCGCCGACAGGATCATGTCGTCACGCCGGGTCGCCAGCCCGGGCAGCAGCTGGTCGAATTGGACGTTGTCGAATTTCACCGTCAGGCCCAACCGTTTGCCCAGTGCCGACGCCAGATCGATGTCCAGCCCCTTGGGCGTGGTCTTTCCTGCATCGGTGAACTCCATCGGCGGGTTGGGCAGGTTGACCCCGTCCACCAGGACCCCCTTTGCGGTGATCTCCGCCGGCAACAGCGCGCGTGCTGCCGCATCGACGGTCGCTGCGGCTCCGCTCGCCGTGCCGGCCGCGGATCCGGCCGGCGGTGTGGCAGCTGCATTCGGCGCCGCGGCTACCGCGGAACTGCTCGGTGTCCCGGCCGCGGCGCCGGACGTCGCACTGGACGTCGATCCGCAGGCCGAGACCAGCACTGCGGCAAGGCAGACAGCCGGGAGCGCAAGGCCGTGGAATCTGTGCATTGGACATCTCCTGGAGCGATGGGGGTCGGCGAGCGGCGCACGGGCGAGCGGGATCACCGGAACGGGCGGCGGAGCCGACGAGGGGAGGCCGCCGGATCGGACCGGCGCGAGACCTGGCGGTCGGGCAGCGCACCAGTCCGGGGCGACAGTGCGCCCGAGAGCGCGCACAGGTGATCGACAATCGGAGGGTCTTCGGTCGACGACAGCCGGGACGATCTCGAGTTCGAGCCGGCTGGACCTCTGCAACCACGGTAGTGAAGACCATAAGCCCCGATTTCGTGCGCAGCAAGTGCCGTGGCGATATTGACTTTGCGTACGACGGACATAAAGTCCACGAACTTATGCACCTACTTCCTTAACTATTGCGTAACCCGGAATGCTTGACAGCAGAAAGCGGCAGGTGCCAACCTTCTGTCGCAGGAGGTGGGATGTGACTGCTGGCTCGTCGACGTCGAAGCTGTCGGAGAAGGAAGGCCATGTGGCGCGTCTGGTCCGCGACGCCGGAACCATCGCTCGCTCCGACCTGGGCCGGCGATCCGGTCTGGGACGCCCGTCGTTGACCGCCGCCCTGCAGGTACTGGAGGAGGTCGGCCTCGTCAGCGAGCTCGGCACCGGAGCATCCACCGGCGGTCGGCCGCCGTCGCTGGTCCGCTTCCAGCCGACCGCGGCCTACGTGCTCGGCATCGAATTGGGTGCCACCAGCGTGGATGTCGCCATCAGCGACCTGCTCGCGACGCCCGTCCAGCACGCCGCCGCCACGATCGACGTCAAGGACGGGCCGGACATCGTCCTGAAGGTCATCTGCGAACTCATCGACGGCCTGCTGGAGGACGGGTCGGTGTCCGCAGATCAGATCAGCGGACTCGGCATCGGCCTGCCGGGGCCGGTCGAGTTCAACAGCGTGCGTCAGGTGTCCCCGCCCATCATGCGCGGATGGGACCGGTTCCCGGTGCGCGAGTTCTTCCACGACCGTTACGGCTGGCCGGTTTTCATCGACAACGACGTCAACCTGATGGCCTTGGGAGAAGCGGCCGGCGGGGTGACCGCCGAGAACTTCCTGTACGTCAAGCTGGGCAGCGGCATCGGGTGCGGAATCATGTGCAGCGGCCGGTTGCACCGCGGGCACAACGGTTCCGCCGGGGACATCGGCCACACCGCCGTCGGTGGGTCGCTCGCACCCTGTCACTGCGGGAACATCGGCTGCCTGGAAGCCGTCGCCGGCGGCCACGCGCTCGGTCGTGCCGCCGGCGATCTCGCCCGCAGCGGCTCGAGCACCGAGCTGTCCCGCGCCGCCGGAATGCGGGCCGAGCTGACCGCGGTGGACATCGGTGCGGCCCTGCGCAATGGTGACCTCGGCGCTGTGGAACTGGTCAAATCGGCCGGGTCCGCGATCGGCGAGGTGCTGGCCGGTCTGGTGAACTTCTTCAACCCTTCAATGATCATCCTGGGCGGCGGGCTGATCAACGTCGGCGACCTGCTGATGGCCGCCATTCGAGAATCCGTCTATCGACGATCGCTTCCGCTGGCCACCCGTGATCTGTCGGTGGTCACCGGTGCCCTCGGCTCGAAGGCGGGCGTGGTCGGCGCCGCAGCGCTGGTGCTCGACCAGCTCTACCACCTGCGCCGGACAGCCAACGGCTGCTGATCCCTCCCGGGCTCAGCGCGGTCGTCCAAGCAGTGCACGGCGGCCGGATCCGAAGGCCGATTCGCCAGCAACGTCCGTCGGCGTTGTGCCGCAACAACTTCACTCTTCGATCGCCGCCCCAGGCGGCCATCACCACTCGTCTCCGAGGAGCCGTCATGCACGATCGATCCCATCCGGCCGCGGCCAGAAGACGCCGCATGCTCGCGGCGACCGGCTGTGCCACCGCATTCCTTTTCGCCTCGTGTTCCGCGTCAAGCACCCCGGCCACTTCCAGCGCCCGGTCCGTCGGCGCTGCTGCCGCCGTCAGCTCGTCCCCACCGCCGGCGGGTGCCATGGTGTCGTCCAGCGGGGCCGCGTCCGCCCCAGCCATCTCGGCCGGCAAGAGCACCACCGCGGTGAACGCACGAAATGCCGCGGCGGCTGCCCTGCTGCCCGATCGGATCCGTAGCAGTGGAATGCTCGGAGACGGTATCAACATCCCGAACCCGCCCATGGAATACCAGCAGGGTGCTGATCTCACCGGGTTCGACGTCGAGCTGGCACGGGCGATGGCAGCCAGACTCGGATTGAAGGTCTCGTTCACCCCGCTGCAATTCGCCGCACTGCTGACCAGTCTGGATTCCGGCCGGGTCGACATCGTCTTCTCGGGCCTGTTCGACACGGTCAAGAGACAGGCCAAGTACGACATGATCGACTACTTCAACACCGGCGCGGCGATCTTCACCACGACCGCCAATGCCGCGAAATACCCGACCCTTGTCTCGCTCTGCGGGCAGACCGTGGAAACCGCGGTGGGCACGGCGTTCGCCGCCCAGTTGGCCGCGCTGAGCGCGAAGACCTGTGTCGGGAAACCGCCGATGGCGGTGGTGGAGGTCGGCGGATCTCTCGCCGAGGAGGTCCTGGAGGTCCAGACCGGACGGGCGGCGGCGGCGATCACCACGCCGGAGAACCTCGGCTACGCGATGAGCACCAGTCCGGGTGCGTATGCGGCAGTGGGCAAACCGTTCAACCCGATCCCCTACGGCATCCAGATCCCGAAGGCGAACACCGGACTGCGGGACGCGCTGGTGATGGCGTTGAAGGACGTGATGGCCGACGGAACCTACGCGGCGCTGCTGAAGAAGTACAACCTGCAGAGCGGTGCGAGAACGTCGGTCACGGTCAATGCCGGTACCTGACGCCGCCCACCATCTCGACGGGCGGATCGGGGTATCGGAGTGGACACTGCGGGAAGCCCGCACTGAGGACGCGCTGCGGCGCATCGTCGTCGCCGGGTTCGGGGCCGTCGAATTGGTGTGCACCCCGCAGGTCGACATCCAGGCCAATGCGCGCACCCTTGCCGACAGTGGCCTGGTCGCGGTGGCGATCTGCCCGATCTACGGCGCCTCGCGCAGCTTCGCCGCAGCGGAGGCCGTTCATCGACGGGCGGCTGCCGATCTGCTGCGACACAGCATCGACTACGCGACCGCGGTCGGTGCGGGGATCGTCATCGTCGTCCCGGACGACTCGCCGACAGCTGTGCACGGTTCGCCGGCGGACGCCCGGAAGCGTGCCGCGGAGACCATCCGGTCGGTGGCCGCTGACCTGGCCCCCGGTGGGCCGACGGTGGTTCTCGAACCCCTCAACCGGTACGAGAGCTCCCTGGTGACGACGCTGGGCGGGGCGCTCGAGCTGTGCCACGCCGTCGGGTCCGAGAAGGTGGCCGCGATGGCCGATGCGTTCCACATGAACATCGAGGAGTCGAACCCGTCGCAGGCGATCCGAGATGCCGGTAGCCACCTGCGTCATGTGCATCTCGCCGACAACCACCGGCGGGAGCCCGGCAGCGGCCGGCTCGACTTCGGTGCTCTGCTGGACGATCTGCGTGCCGTCGCCTACCGCGGGGCATTGGTGGTCGAATCCATCCCGGCCACCGACGCCGGACTTGCCGCCGGTCTGCGATACCTCACGGCGCTGCTCGAACAGGGGAACCGGTGACGCCGGGCCGGGAACCCACGCCGGGACGGGAACCGACACCGGGCACCGTGGCGGTGCTGGATTTCGCCGGTTCGGTCGAGGCCGGAGCCCAGCTGCAGCACGTGCTCGGCGGCCATCGCGTCGACGTCCTCTCGGCCGGTTCGGTTCCTCGGGGACGCGGCGTCGTCGCGCTGATCCTCGGACCGGAATCGATGCTGTCGGCCGCCGACATCGCCGCCCTGCCCGACCTGCGCATCGTGGCCACCACCTCCACCGGCTACGACCACGTGCCGATCGAAGCCGTTGCGGCGCACGGAGCGTGGGTGACCCACGTGGCCGACTACTGCACCGACGAGGTCGCTGACCACACTCTTGCCCTGATCACGGGTCTGCTCCGCGGCGTCGTCCGGTTCGACCGGGCCGTTCGGCGGAACGCCTGGTCGGAGCAGTCGCCGCCGCCGCGGCGGATCGCCGGGACACGCGTCGGGCTGGTGGGGTTCGGCCGAACCGCCCGTGCGGTCGCCGACCGCCTGCATCAGGTGCAGGCCGAGGTGATCGTGCACTCGCCGCGCACGTCGGCCCGCGACCTGTCCGCTGCGGGCGTGATGACGTCGGATCGGTTGCCGGACATGCTCGGCGCCGTCGACGTGCTGAGCCTGCACGTGCCACTGACGGCGCACACCCGGGCGATCATCGACCGAACTGCGTTGTCCCGGATGCGCCGGGACGCCTTTCTGGTCAACGTCTCGCGGGGCGGGTTGGTCGACCAGATCGCGCTCTACGACGCGTTGACGCGCGGCGACATCGCCGGCGCAGCAGTGGATGTGCTCGAGAGGGAGCCGCCACTGCCGGGCGATCCGCTGCTGCGCCTGGACAACCTCGTCGTCACGCCACACGTCGCCTGGGAATCGGTGGAATCGCGGGCTGCCCTGTACGTCCGGGCGGCCGGTTCGGTCGCCACCGCACTGGCCGGCGGGCAGCCCGCCGACGTGATCGCCGCGCCCGGCAGTCGGGGCGGTCCGCCCCGGTTCGGCCCGCAGGACAAGGAGCGCCATGGATGAGATGGGCAGTGACGGGGCACGTTCCCGACCACCGGCACGGTCAGTAGACCCGCCGCGCACCAGGACGGGAGGCAAGGTGGGGCCGGTCGACGCCTCGCTGGTGCCGAGGTTCGTCGGCGAGTCCACCTTCGCCCGGCTGCCCCGTCCCGATCAGACGTCGGACATCGACATCGCGGTGCTGGGCGTGCCGTTCGACGGCGGTGTCACCTTCCGGCCCGGGGCACGGTTCGGGCCCGCGCACATCCGCGAATCGTCGCGGTTGATCCGTCCCTACAACCCGGTGCTGGACGTCGAGCCCTTCGCCCTGGCGCAGGTCGTGGACGCCGGGGACCTCCCGGTGTCGCCGTTTTCACTGGCTGCGGCCATGCACGACATCCAGGCCGGCGCACACGAGTTGCTGCAGCGGGCACGCCGGCTGGTCACCCTCGGGGGTGACCACAGCATCGCCCTCCCGCTGCTCCGTGAGGCACATGCCCGTTACGGACCCATCGCGGTTCTTCATTTCGACGCCCATCTGGACACCTGGGACAGCTACTTCGGCGAGCCGGTGACCCATGGCACGCCGTTCCGGCGAGCCGCCGAAGAGGGACTGCTCGATCCGGAAGGCTGCGTGCACATCGGTATCCGCGGGTCGCTGTTCGGCCGCCGGGACCTCGTCGACGATTCCGCGCTGGGGTTCCGGGTCATTCCCGCGCACCTGATCGACGACCTCGGATGTTCCGGGATCCTCGCGCAGGCCAGGGCCAGGATGGCGGATCGGCCGGTGTACGTGTCGGTCGACATCGACGTGCTGGAACCGGGTCTGGCGCCCGGGACCGGCACGCCCGAGGCAGGGGGTCTGCTGACCCGCGAGCTGCTGTCGATCGTGCGTGGCCTGGCGGGTCTCACGGTGATCGGCGCCGACGTGGTCGAGGTGGCGCCGGCCTACGACCACGCCCAGGTCACCGGCATCGCCGCCGCGAACGTCGTCTACGAGATCCTGTCGGTGATGGCCGCGGGCCCGGCGCCGCGGTAGAGCGGGCCCCCTCCGCCGCGACGGTTGCGGTCAGCAGGCCCGGAGGAACCGGTCGAGCACGTCCACACCAAAGGTCAGGCCGGAGATCGGCACCCGTTCGTCCGGCCCGTGGAACATCCGGCCGAAGGGGAAGCCGGCCGGCAACCGCAGGGGCGTGAAGCCGAGGGTGGCCATGCCCAGGCGGGCGAAGTGCGGCGCGTCGGTCGAGGCGGACACCATGTACGGCAGCACCACCGCGCCCGGGTCGACGGACCGCAGTGCACCGGCCATCGCGTCGACGACCGCGCCCTGGAACGGCGTGCTGAACCCTGGCGAACGCAGCTCGACGTCCACCTCGACGGCGTCGCCGACGATGGCCGGCAACGCCGCGGCGAATGCGGCCATCTCGCCCGGCAGCGTCCGGCAGTCGAAGTCAGCCCACGCCTGCATCGGGGTGACGTTGGACGCGGTCCCTGCCCGCAGCATCGTCGGATTGGCTGTCGCCCGCAGGGCCGGCTCGACCAGCGTCCGGAGCGGCCCGATGCGGGCGAGCGACTGCTCGAGTGGTTCGTGCACCGCCGGCAATCCCCACATGCGCAGGACGCCCTGCAGAAAAGTGCCGATGGACTCGTTGGGCGACAACGGGAAATGGTGTCCGGCAAGTGCGCGGATCGCTTCGGCCAGCACCGTCACGGGATTCGCCGCCGCCGCTACCGAGGCGTGGCCGCTCCGCCCACGGGCGGTGAGCCGGACCTTGGCCTGGGCCCGTTCTCCGGTCATGATCGGGTAGAGCGTGCTCCCGCGGCCCATCGGGATACCGAATCCGCCGACCTCCCCGACGGCGGTGCGGCAACCGGCGAACAGGTCGGGACGGCTTCTGGTCAGGTGACCGGCGCCAAGGGCGCCACCGGTCTCCTCGTCAGCCACCCAGGCGAACACGACGTCGGACCGCGGCCGGTCTCCCGACCGCAGCCACCGCTGCGCGACCGCCAGCATCACCGCGTCCGCGCCCTTCATGTCGACGGCGCCGCGGCCCCACACGCAACCGTCTGCGACCACACCGCCGAAAGGGTCCACGGACCACTCGGCCGGGTCGGCGGGAACGACGTCGAGGTGGCCGTGCACCACCGTCCCCGGCCCCCTCGTCATTCCCGGGATGCGCACCAGAACGTTGGTACGGCCGGGTTCCGGGCTGATCAACACCGGAGCGGCGCCGGCGTCGGAGAGCTGCGCCGCGATGTACTCCGCCGCCCGGTGTTCACCGGCCGTGCCCGGCCCACCGGTGTTGGTGGTGTCGATGGCGATCAGCTCGCCGGCGTGCCGGGCGACATCAGGCAGGGTGAGCGGCAGGGCGGCGGTCGTCATGCCCGCGACCGTACGTACTGCGCTCGCCGGCCGACTGCGCCTGGCCGCATTCGGTCACCGCCGGCGCCGCCCACTCCCATGATCGTCGGTACCGGTCTTCCGTTATTTCCGACCAGCTCTCAGAAAGAATGGCTCCACGATGATTTGCGACTCTCGAACGACCCGGTACCGAAAGTTTTTTCTCGGCGACCCCGCCCGTCGTCGGCGCTCTCGTCAGTGGTGGACCATCGCATTGTCACTGGTGGCCCGAATACGTTCGCTCTCAATAGATCTGGACCGCTCAGGCTGGGATGATCCTGGTCGGAGAGCTGGAAGAAAATGTTTGTCAGAAACGCTTGGCAGGCCGTTGCCGCCGGTGCCATGATTTCGCCGAACCGGAAACCAGAACCGGCCCACCCTCACGAAAGGCACTTTCATGGAGCTGCAGGAGCAGGAAGAGTTCGTCACCGCCTACACGAAGGTGCTCGTCGCCGCGTGGACCGACGAGGAGTTCGCCGCACGCCTCGAGGCCGATCCCGCCGAAGCCGTGGCCGAGCACGGTCTGACGGTCCCGGCAGGCGCGCAGATCGTCGTCACGCGGGTCATCCCGGAAGAGACCTCCGGTGGCGGCATCGAGGTGGCCGTCGGCAAGTGGGAAGCCGGCAAGATCAGCGGCACCTATGTGCTGTCGGTGCCGGCGACCCCCCAGGTCGACCTCAGCGAGCTGTCGGAGGACGACCTGGTCGCCATCTCCGGTGGCTTCTCGATCAGCCACTGCTGCTGCACGCCCTGCTGCAGCTGCGCCTGATCATCTCGCGGAACCGGCGCGCGGCCCCGCCTCCCGGCGGGGATCCGTGTGCCGGAGCCGCGCGGCCGGTGCACCGTCCGGGATGAGCAAACGGGTCGTGCCTCCTCGACCGATGTCGACGGGGCACGACCCGTTGCCGTGTCCGGAAGTCCCGCGGTCAGGTGGGGCCGGACCGCACAAGATCGCCGATGGCCGGAAAAGGACAGCACACGGACACCGTGGGCCGACCGGGCCCATCGTCATCAGGACCGATCACCCGCAGACGCGAACCAGGACCAGGAAGGGACCATGCCGATGTCCGAGCACGACGAATTCGTCGCCGCCTACACCAAGGTGCTGGTGGCCTCCTGGACCGACGACGCCTATGCCGCCCGATTGGACGCGGACCCGAGGGACGCCCTCGCCGAACACGGCCTTCACGTGCCTGCCGGATCCCAGCTCGTCGTCACCAGGAGCATTCCCCGATCGCATGCCGAGGGCGGTGTGGAGGTCGCGGTCAGCAAGTGGGAGGCCGGCCGAACGACCGGCATCTACGTGGTGTCCGTTCCCGCATCGCCCGAGGTCGAGCTCGGGGAGTTGTCCGACGACGACCTGCTGTCCATCTCGGGTGCCTCCCTGCTCAGCTGCTGCTGCTGCACGCCCTGTTGCAGTTGCAGCTGATCCCTCCGCCTGTCCATCCACCTCGTCCTCCGGGAGAACGACCATGAACCCGCTTCGTCACCACGGCCTCTCGTTCCTGCCGGACAGCTCGCCGACGATCGGGTTGTCTGCGCCCGACTACTACGACATGCTCCTCGAGCTCTGCGATCTCGCCGAGGCGGCCGGCATGAGCCACGTCAAGATCACCGAGCACTACCTCAAGGCCTACGGGGGATACTGCCCCAGCCCGCTGGCTTTTCTGGCGGCGGTGGCAGCCCGCACCTCGGCGATCCGACTGATGACGGGCTGTCTGCTGCCGGCGTTCCATCACCCGCTGCAGATGGCCGCCGAGACCGCCATGGTGGATGCGATCTCCCACGGCCGGCTGGATGTCGGCGTGGCCCGGGCCTACATGCCCTACGAATTCGACGCATTCGGTATCTCGATGGATACCAGCCGCGAGCGATTCGATTCCACAGTGGCTGCGGTGCAAAGACTGTGGACCCAGGACAGTGCCTCCGAGGACACCCCGTTCTTCCGCTACACCGATGCCACGTCATTACCGCGTCCTGTGCAGGCCGGCGGCCCGCCGGTCTGGGTGGCGGCCGTCCGGTCGGCGGAGAGCTTCGTCGCGGCGGGCCGCAACGGGCACGGGCTGCTGGTGACGCCGTCGTTGTCACCGCTGTCGGACGTGGCGGCGATGATCGAGACCTACCGTGACAGTTTCCAACCGCGCCGGGCCGGTGACGTCCCCCGGGTGCTGGCCAGCTTGCCGCTGTTCGTGGCGCCGACGCAGCAGCGGGCCGAAGCGATCGCCGATCCGCTGCTCGCGAACTACCTTGCGGTCTGGGCCGATTCGGCCGACGCGTGGACCGCCCGCAAGTCCACCGACTACCGGGGCTACACCGGGATGGGGTACGCCCTGCGGGCCTTCAGCCCGCTGAAGATGCGCACCATCGGGGGTGCGGTGGTGGGCAGCGTCGAGCACGTCATCGACCGCATCGAGACCATCCAGGACAACCTCAAGGTCGACGGTTTCCTCTGGCAGGTCGATTCCGGTGGTGTGGACGCGCCGACCGCAAGGGCGAGTGTCGAATTGTTCATCGCGGAGGTGGCTCCGGCGCTGCGCTGCTTCGACGGCGTGCCGCTCGCTGTCGGGGTCTGAGAGGCGCGACGACATGCGTTGCGCGCAAGCCGAATCGGCGAGATGAGGGCCGATGAGCGGGCTCTGTTCGTCTCGGCCTACACCGAGATCCTGCTGGCGGCCTGGTCGAGCCGGCGGTTCGCCGAAGAGCTCGCCGCAGATCCGCCGCTGGCGCTCGCCCAGTTCGGTCTCGTCGTGCCCGAGGGCGGGACGGTCGAGGTGTGCGGGCGCATCCGGGCCGACCACGGCGAGCCCAGTCTGGATTTCGCGGTGGCCGAGTGGGAGGAGGGGGAGCGCACCGGCTGGTACCGGATCTACGTCCCCTCGACGCCGCAGATGCGGTGGGCCGAGCTCGATACCGACGAGCTCGCCGTGTTGTCGGCCGGCACCGTCGCCAGCCAGTGTTGTTGTACGCCTTGCTGTTGTTGCGAGTGAAATGCTGCCGGACCCGATCCGCGGGTCCGGCGCCGGCGAAAGGAATGTCCGATGACGGTCTTGGGTGAACGCACAGGAGTGCCGGTGACCACCGGCCCGCCGCGGCCGCCGGCAGCGATCGAGATCCGCGGGCTGTGCAAGTCCTACGGGCAGTTCCAGGCCGTCCGCGACGTGTGGCTGGACATCGCGGCGGGTGAGGTCTTCTCGCTGCTGGGGCCCAACGGCGCGGGGAAGACGACGACGGTGGAGATCCTGGCCGGGATCCGGCTGCGCACCGACGGCGAGGTCCGGGTGGTCGGCGAGGACCCGGCGAAGTACACCAGGACGTTCCGCGACCGGGTCGGGGTGGTGCCGCAGACGACCAGCGCGTTCGACGACCTCAAGGTCACCGAACTGGTGCGGCACTTCTCGCGGACCTTCTCCCGCCCGCTGCCGGTCGGGGAGACGATCGAGCTGGTCGGCCTGTCGGCGAAGGCGAACGCCTACTGCCGGACGCTGTCCGGTGGGCAGCGGCGCCGGGTCGACGTCGCACTGGCACTGGTCGGCGACCCCGACCTGATCTTCCTCGACGAGCCGACCACGGGCCTCGACCCGGAGGTGCGTCGGCAGGCGTGGGACCTGGTGCGCATGCTGGCTTCCCGGGGCAAGACCACCCTGCTGACCACGCACTACCTCGACGAGGCCGAGACGTTGTCCGACCGCGTCGGGATCATGATCGGGGGGCGATTGGTCGAGGTGGGCACCCCGGACACCATCGGTGGCCGCCGCGCGTCGGACGTCACCGTCTCGTTCCGGCGCGGCAGCCTCGGCGGCCGCGCACTGCCGCCGCTCCCGCCGGACAGCCACGTCTCCGAGGTCGGTGACCGGGTGGAGGTGCACACCGCGGCACCGACGGCGGTCACCGGCATCCTGATCGAGTGGGCCGCGCGGCTTGGTGCCGCCGAGCTGGCCGATCTGCGGATCGACCGGGCGACGCTGGAAGACATCTATCTCCGGATGATCGCCGATCACGACCAGCGTGCCGAAGCCGGCGCCTCCGCCGGCCGGCCTGCGACGGCCGCCACCACCCCGAAGGGACACCTCTCATGACCACCATCGACCAACGACCGGCCGTTCCGTACGTCTCGCCCGACCGGCCGCAGCTGCCGGGCGCGCTGTCCGTCGGCTGGGCCAGGGCCGGCATCGAACTGAAGATGTTCCTCCGCAACAAGGCGTCCCTGGTCTTCACGCTGTCGTTGCCCATCCTGCTGCTGCTCATCCTGGGCTCCATCTTCGGCGGTGAGGTCGAGGACACCGGGGTGGACTTCAAGCAGGTGTTCATCGCCGGCATCATCGCCGCCGGCGTGATGAGCGTGGCCTTCACCGGGCTGGCGATCACCATGGCGATCGAGCGGGGTGACGGGTCGGTACGGCGGCTCGGCGCGACGCCGATGCCCCGGTCGTCCTACTTCTTCGGCAAGGTGGTGTTGGTGCTGGTGGCCGGCGCCGTGGAAACCGCTCTGCTGGTGGGCATCTCGGTGGTGGCGTTCCATCTGCGCCTCCCGGCCGACCTGGACCGCTGGCTGCGCTTCGGCTGGGTGCTGGGGCTTGGTGCCACTGCGTGCGCGTTGATCGGCATCGCCTACAGCTGGGTGATCCCCAACGCGCGGTCCGCATCGGCCATCGTCACGCCGCCGTTCATGGTGCTGCAGTTCATCTCCGGGGTCTTCTTCCCGTTCGGCGAGCTCCCGCGCTGGATGCAGACCGTGGCGGCGCTGTTCCCGCTCAAGTGGATGGCGCAGGGATTACGGTCGGTTTTCCTGCCCGACTCCTTCCAGAGCGCGGAGCCGGCCGGCAACTGGGAGATCACCCATGTCGCAGTGGTTCTCGGGGGCTGGTGCGTCCTGGGCGTGCTGCTGTGCCTCGGAACGTTCCGGTGGCGGGGGCCGAAGGTCCGCTGATCGGCTGAGCGGCTGATCGCCTGATCGGCTGATCGGCTGATCGGCAAGGGGAAAGACCAGGCCCCGCGGTGGCTATGCCGGCCACCGCGGGGCCTTCCGCTGTGCGCGCACCCGACGGCCCGCCCGCCCGCCATGGCACCCTCGGGCGGCCGCTCAGGCGAGGCCGCGAGCCCGGCCCCCGACGAAGCCCGGCCTTGGGCGAGGATCAACTTGGTAGGCGAGGATGAAGTTGGTCCCACCAGTCACATCAGCCACAAATCGGCGAAGTTGATCCTCGCGAAGGTGTCGGCCGGCGAAGGTGTCGGCCGGCGAAGTTGATCCTCGCGCAAAGGGTGAGCTACCAGCAGATCGGCAGTCGCGCCAGGCCCCGCGGGACCAGCGTGGGGCGCCACGGCGAGCGGGTATCGGGTACCCGACGCACCGCCGGGCGGGACTGGATCAGCTCGGCCAGCAGCGCGGCGCAGGACTGCTTGACCACCGCGGCGCCCAGGCAGTAGTGGACGCCGCCGCCCAGCGCCAGGTGTGCATTCGGCCGGCGGTCGATCAGGAACGTGTCCGGGTCGTCGAAGACGGCGGGATCGCGGTTGGCTGCGCCGAGCATGGCCAGCACCGGTGAGCCGGGCGGGATGTCCACCGAGTCGGTGCGGTAGCCGTCGACGCACACCCTGGAGGTGAACGGAATCGGCGACTCGAGGCGCAGCGCCTCCTCGACCGCCGTCGCGTAGGTCTCCGGCTCGGCTCCGCGCAGGCGGTCCAGTGCGTCCGGGGTATCGAGGATCAGCGACAGCGCGGTCGAGCACAGATCGGCCAGCGGTTCGTACCCGCCCACCACGATCAACGACAGGATGCCCAGCCGCTCGCCCGGCGTCAGGTCGCTGTCCTCGCCGACGACGTCCGATGCGTGCTGTGCGAGGAACTCGTTCAGCGTGACGGCCGCCCGGGTGGCCGCCACTGCGTCCTCGCCGCGCAGCACCGGGTTGAGGTTCGCCGACGCGGGGCCCGCAACGGCCCCCAGGGCCGGCCACAGGGCACGGGGCAGACCGGTGACCAGCCCCAGGACCGCCTCGGCGAAGGGGGCGGCGACGGCCCGCACCATGTCGACCTCCGTGGCCGAGCCGGCCGGTGGCAGAGCGGCCAGGAGACCGCGGGCGGCCGTCCGCACGTCGGCGACGTGCCGGGACGATGCCTTGGCGGTGAAGGCGGCGGCCGCCGGTGAGCGCAGCCGGGCGTGCAGCTCGCCGTCGGTGTTGAGCATGCTGATCGGCAGGTCGTCCGCACGCACGCGCTGCTGCTGTCCCTGCGACGCCGAGAACGACGGGGAACGCAATGCCACGCGGCACAGCTCGTGACTGGTCAGCAGCCACATCCCCATGCCCTGGTCGAAGAAGGCTGGCCGGAGTCGCCGGAAGGCAGCGAGCAGGGGATAGGGGTTTCGCATCCCGATTTCGCTGAAGGGGTGGTGGACGGCCGATCTGGTCATGGCGGTGCTCCCGGCGTCGGAGTCGTAGCGGATTCCGCGACGCTAGGCCCGGCCGGCCTGAGGGCGGGCGCGCTGTCCAGTAGCGGACAGGCCGTGCGCGGGCCGGGCGGCACAGGGGCTGGGTTATCGTGCACGTACCAACTGGCGGGAGCGGCAGGTGAACGGTCGGGCGGCATCGGAATCGGAGTCCGAGCTGGTCGCTCGGGCAGCGGAATCCACCGGCGAGGTCGGTGTGCGGCGGGTGTTCGACGTCGCGGAGTTGAACGAGATCCTCACCACCGCGGTGCTCGCGGCGCGCGAGGGGTGCAGCATGCTGCCGGCCGGCCCCTACCCCATCGAGGTGATGCGGAGCTCCTGGGACGTCGACCTCGCATCGATCCGCCGGGGGACCACCCTGCGCTGCCTGTACCAGGCCGACGCCACCCGCACCCCCGAGATGCTGCACTACCTCGGCGATTTCGCGCGGGCGGGCGCTCAGGTCCGGGTGACCCGGCGGATCACCCACCGCACCATCATCGTCGACCGGGGCCTGGTGCTGGTCGCGGTGGAACCGGACACCCTGCAGCGGCCGTACCTGGTGATCAAGGAGCCCGCGCTGGTCCGCAGCTTCTTCGAGCAGTTCGCCGCCATCTGGCGCGACGCGCACTCGGTCGGCGTGGGGCCGGAGGACTCGCTGGACGAGACGCTCGTGCGGGAGATCCTGGAGATACTCAAGACGGGAGTGACCGACGAGGTCGCGGCCCGGCAGCTGAACGTGTCCGCACGGACCATCCGGCGGCGCGTGGCCGCCGTGATGGATCTGCTCGGTGCGTCGAGCCGGTTCGAGGCCGGCGTGAAGGCGGCTCAGACCGGCTGGTTGTGAGCGGGCCGGCCAGTCCGACCCCTGACGCGGTTCCCCTCGCGCGGCGCGCCGACTGCGCGCCGCGTGCGGCGCTGCTCACATGATGCAGAGGAAGCAATCTGGTTGGGTATGCGGATGCGCCGGGAACGGCAGGTGGAGCGACGGTCCCGGCGGCGGCGGGGGGTCGGCGACCGCTGACACGGCGGAGCCCAGAAGCATTCCCAGGGAAAGCGTGGTGACGGCTACGCCGCTGACCACGGCGCGCCGGCGGGGGTGCCGACTGCCGGCCTGGCCGGCCGAACGAACGGGAAGCGTCATGCCTTCACTCCTGACTGACCGTGCGAACCCAGGTGGTCCGCCTACTCGCCAAACCATCGCCGGAAAGGTAGCCGATTCCTGCCCGCTGGCATGAATAGGACACCTGCGATGTGGGCAGCCGCCGAGTCCGCGCAGGCCGTGTCCGGAGTAGGACAGCGTCGCCGTCGCCGTCGTCGGTCCGTGCCTCAATAGTCCTGTCGCCGAGCAGGTCCCGGTGATCAGAGGAGTGGCAGACCGACGGGAACACCGGCGGAGACTCGAGAGGATCCAGCGACGTGCCGAACACCGAACGGATCATCGCCCAGTGGGTGAGCGGGGCCTCCAACGAGCACCTACGTACCACCGGCTCCACCGCGCCCGATTCCGGCGACCCGATCGGCCGCATCGTCGTGGTGGACACCGACGAGTGGATTCCCGCACTGGTGTCCTCGGGTCTGATCGACGGCGGTGTCGCGCTGCTGCATCGCGGAGCCGATGCCGCCGTCGGCGACATCGCAGCCGTGGCCAGCTGGCGGCGCACCTACGCCGGTTCGTTCCTCAGGTCGGGAGCGGACGTGGTGGTCGCCGACGGCTTCCGGCTCCGCCAGATCAGTTACGGGCTGGGCGATTTCACCTGCATCGATGCGCCGACCGCGCTGGTGGTGATGGACGAGCACGATTTCAGCGCCTTCTTGCGCGATGCCGACGCAGCCTGGGAGACAGGCGCTTTCGCCAACCACGTGACCCATCCGCTGGCCGTGCTGGCCAACGTGGCTGCCCTCGGCGCGGTGGCCGGGGCCGCCGGCCCCGACGCCAGGTTGTTCGTCGGGTCGGACGGGGCGGTGAGCACGTCACCCTTCGGTGCTGTGCTGGGCAGGGCGGAGGACGGCCCGGCGGCGGTGGCGAAGCGGTGGGCGGCCGCGCATGCGGAGGAGCCGACCGACTCGGTGTCCCTGCAGTCGGCGGTGCGCGGACCGGACCGGGTCGACGCCGTGGGCGAGAGGGCATGGCTGGCCCGGTATTTCGAGGTGGCGACCGCCCTGCGCGGCATCCGCGCCGAGCACCTGCATCCCGGCCGCGTCTCGGGCTTCGGCGGCCGGATCGTCGATGCCTCGGCCGCCGGTTCGGCGCGCCCGGACCACGCCGGACTGCCCGTCCTGGTGGAGGTGGGCCAGTCGGTGCGGGCCATCGACCCCGCGTCCGGGGCGTGGACCGCGCTCGGCGCCGCACAGGCGGCGACCGCGGAACGACTGATCGACTGGCCGGTGGAAGCGCTCGACCGCGCCGATGTCCTCGACCTGGCACGGGTTCTCGCCGCCGGGGGCCTGGACACCGGGTGGATCGACACGGCGGCGACGGCGACGGGAGCGCAGCAGTGACCACGACCTACGGCGGCCCTGCCGTTCGCGGCGTCCCGGAGGCGTCCGCCGCGACCGGTGCTGCGGATCACCCGGCGCCCGGCCCGGTGCCCGGCCGGCGCCGCCGGACGCCGGCGCAGATCGTCGCCATGCTCCAGCAGGCCGACGAGTTGCTGACCAGGGGCGATCCGGTGTCGGCCGTCATCGAGGCCATCGGCGTCTCGGAGGCCACGTTCCACCGCTGGCGCGCGCACTACGGCGGCATCAAGGCCGAGGACGCCCGGCGGCTGCGCGAACTGGAGAAGGAGAACCGCGACCTGAAGAGCCAGGTGGCCAACCAGTGCCTGGACATCCTGCTGCTGCGGCAGGCGCTCTCGGTCGACGTCCTGGGCCCCCGGCTGCGGGCGCGGATCGTCGGCGCGCTGCAGGCCAGGTTCGGGGTGTCCGAGCGGCGCGCCTGCGAGGTGATCGGGCAGTCGAGGTCCAGTCATCGCCGGATGACCGACCTGGCAGATCCCGAACCGGCACCGCCGGATGACGACCTGGACTTCGACGCGCTGGCCGCGGCCTATCCCGACGGTCCGGCGACACGACCCGGCCGGGGCTGACCCCGTCCGTCCGCAGCCGGTCGACCGACCGGCTGCACCACCTCCGAGCACAAGGAGACGCACCATGAACCAGCACCTCAAGCACTTCCTGCTGATCTTCTGCCTGATCGGAACGGCGATCTGCGCGTTCCTGGCAGTGGAGAACGCGTCGGCATCCCCTGCGGCGACCCGTACCGCCGTCGTCTTCGTGGCGATCGGCGTCGTGCTGGCCATCGGCGCACTCGGTCTGCGGCGCCGCCGCCAGATCTGACGCCGAGCCGTTCGGCCGGCCGGTGGACCCACCGCCGGAGCAACCGGGCGCACGCACCACCTGCACCTGGAGAAGACCTCCCCAGCAACACTTCCCCCTTCGCAAAGGACCCTGCCATGAACCGACACCTCAAGATCTTCTGGGGCATCTTCTGCTGGATCGCGGTGGCCATCTGCGCCTTCTTCGCGATCGTCAACAGCCTCGCGACGCCTGCGGACCGCACCGGCGCCATGATCTTCGCCGCTGTGGGAGTGCTCGCACTCGCCGGCGGCATCCTCATCGTCCGTGACGGCCGCCGGGTCTGAACCCGCTGCGGCCGCACCGATCTCCTCCCGCACCGAAAGGCTCCGACATGGACAGTCCCCGACTCAAGGCCCATCTGGTCCCGGTGGTCACCGACGACAAGAAGGTCTTCCTGCTGACCGAGACCGATTCCTTCCTGGTCGGCGGTCCGGCCGAGCTGGCCGTCCTGCCGCTGCTGGACGGGACCAGGACGATGGCCGACATCGCCGGTGGACTGGCCACCCAGCTGCCGCTCCCGGCCATTCTCGGTGCGCTGAGCAAGTTCGAACGCGCTGGTCTGCTCACCCCGGGTGCCTCACCGCTTCCGCGTGAGCAGACGGCCTTCTTCGACGAGGCAGCGATCGACGTCAGGGCGGCGGCCGACCGGCTGGCCGCATCGGGTGTCGAGGTGTTGGCGGTCGGCGACGCCGACGCGACCGGCATGATCGGTGCCCTGACCGCGAGCGGGCTCCGGGTGACAACGCCTGCGGGGCAGGCAGATGGTGCCCAGCCCGACGTATCGGTCACCGTGGTCGTCGTCGACGACTACCTGAATCCGGCGCTCGAGGCGTTGAACCAGGACTTCCTGGCCCGGGGTCGCACGTGGCTGCCGGTGAAACCCTCGGGCAGCACCGCATGGCTGGGACCGGTGTTCGAACCGGGCAGCACCGCCTGCTGGGCCTGTCTGCGCGAGCGGATGGACTCCAACCGGATGGTGGAGCAGTACCTGCGGCGGTTCGGCGGCCTGACCGGCCATGCCGTGCTGACGGTGGCCGGCCTGCCGGCCACGCGCGGCGCTGTGGAGGGGCTCGCCGCGTCGGCCGTCGTCCGCCTGCTGGCGACCGGCGAGTCCACCCAGCTCTCCGGTCGGCTGGTCACCCTGGACACCGGCACCCTGCAGACGGGCGAGCACCAGGTCGTCCGGCTGCCACAGTGCGGCGTCTGCGGCGACCCGAAGGTGATGCACACCGACCCGCGGCTGGAACTCGAGCACAGCCCGGTCGCCTTCACCGCGGACGGCGGGTTCCGCACGATGGCCCCGGAACAGACCTACGCACGGCTGTCCAAGCACGTCTCGCGGATCAGCGGTGCGGTGACCTGGCTGGAGCCGCTGCCGGCCGACGAGAGCGGGCTGGCGCACAGCTACAGCGCCGGTCACAACTTCGCCATGGTGCGCAACAACATGGCCGTGCTGAAGAAAAACCTGCGCGGGCACAGCGGCGGCAAGGGGCGGACCGACATCCAGGCCAAGGTCAGCGGCATCTGCGAAGCGGTGGAACGGTTCTCGGGCGTCTGGACGGAGGATCGCCCGACCATCTCGTCCCGGCCCGACCAACTCGGCGCACGGTACCTGCTGCCGAACGAGCTCATGCTCTTCGCGGAGGAGCAGTTCGCGGACCGGGCCGCGGTCAACGCCGACCCGACCAACCAGCTGCACCGCGTGCCCAATCCGCTCGACCCCGCCCTGTCGATCGACTGGACCACCGCGTGGTCGCTGAGCCGGCAGGAACCGGTGCACGTCCCGTCGGCGTACGTCTGGTTCGGCCACCCGCAATCCGCCGAGCACTTCTTCGCCTACAGCGACGGCAACGGCAACGCGGCGGGTAACACCCTGGCGGAGGCCATCCTGCAAGGGTTCCTGGAGATCGTCGAGCGGGACGCCGTGGGCATCTGGTGGTACAACCGGCTGACCCGGCCGGCGGTCGACCTGGCGTCGTTCGCCGACCCCTACATCGACGCGCTCGCCGACTACTACGCCAGCATGCATCGCAGCCTGTGGTTGCTGGACCTGACCACCGACCTGGGCATCCCGGTGTTCGCGGCGTTGTCCCGACGCGAGGACCACCCGGTGGAGGACATCGTGGTCGCCTTCGGCGCCCACTTCGACCCGAAGTTGGCGGCGCTGCGTGCCCTGACCGAGGCCAACCAGTTCCTGCCGTCGGTCCGGGAACGCGACGCCGACGGCAACGCGATCTACGTCGGCCAGGACCCCAGCACGCTGTCGTGGTGGCAGACCACCCGGCTGGCCGACGAGCCATGGCTGTCGCCGGCACCGGGGACGCCGCGCACGGCGTCGTCGTACCCGGTGCCACACCTGGACACGGTCGCCCAGTACGTCGACCTGGGCGTGCAGCGGTGCCGGGAGGCGGGCTACGAGGTGATCGCGCTCGACCAGTCCCGGCCCGACATCGAGCTGCGGGTGGCCAAGGTCATGGTGCCGGGGCTCCGGCACTTCTGGCGGCGGCTGGGCCCGGGCCGGCTCTACGACCACCCCGTCGCCGTCGGCGACCTGCAGGTTCCTCGCACGTATGCCGAACTCAATCCGATCAGCGTCTTCTTCTAAGGACTACGACATGACCCAGACGACAGCGCCGCCGGCGACACCGACCCTGGTCAAGCGGGTGCGCCTGTCCCGCGGCACCGAGCTCACGGTGACCGGTGACGGCGAGACCCGGCTGACGTGGAACAACATCACCGCGGGCATCGGCCGCCCGTCCCCGTGGATGTCGAACGTGTTGCAGCGGTTGCGGTCCGAGTCGGTGGCCGAGGACGAGCTGCAGTCCGACGCGCTGTCCGCCGGCGGTCCGGCCGGCCTGTTCCGATGGGTGGAGAACCTGCGCCGGCTGGACTCCACCGGTCTGGTGGAACGCAGCCTGACGCTGGACGGCGAGCTGGTGTCCGCGGTCCGGCCGGTCGGTACCGGGCCGAGCGACCAGCCTCCCGCGTTCGATCCGGCTGCGCGGCAACGTCTGTCGCGGTTCACCGTGGTGCAGGTGGTGGACGGCGCGCTGCTGGCCGGCCACCCGAGCAGTCACCTGGCGGTGGAACTGGGCCCGCTGGCCACCGAAATGCTCGCCTTTCTGCGGGACTGGGTGAGCTGGCGGGACATCGTCAAGTCGGTCGCGCTGCCGGGCCAGGCCATCCGTGCGGTACTCGACCACCTGGCCCGCGCGGCGCTGGTGGAGCAGGTCCCGGCCGCCGGGACGGAAACGGAGCCGGGCGTCGCCGGCGTGGACGCCTCGGTCCAGTGGAACCCCTTCGACTGGTGGCTGCACTCGCGCAGCCGCAACCAGCGGATCGTCGCCGGATGGGGAGCCACCTATCACGGGCGGGGACGGTTCGACAAGTTGGACCCCCTGCCGGAACCCTATGCAGGAGCGCGGATGGACCTTCCGGTACCGGATCTGCGGCAGTGCGCGCGGGCCGGGTCGGCGCTGGTCTCCGTGATGGAGCGCCGCCGGTCGATGCGCCAGCACGACGACGAGAATCCCCTGACGGCAACCCAACTCGGAGAGTTCCTGTACCGGACGGCACGCACCCGCGCCGTGGTGCCGACGGCCGACGGGGTGGACGTGCTGCTGGATCGGCCGTATCCGGCCGGTGGGTCGGTGCACGAACTCGAGATCTACGTCCTGGTCCGGTCCGTCACCGGAGTGGGGCCGGGCCTCTGGCACTACCAGGGGCGCGAACACCGGTTGGTCAAGGTGACCGACCTGCAGGGCCCCGCCGAGGACATGCTGGTTGCCGGCCAGACGGCGGCGCTGATGGACTCACCGCCGCAGTTGATGATCGTCGTCGCCGCCAGGTTCGGCCGACTGATGTGGAAGTACGAGAGCATCGCCTACGCACTGGTGCTCAAGCACGTCGGGGTGCTGCTCAACAACTTCTACCTGGTGGCCACCGACATGGGGCTGGCACCCACGGCCATCGGCTCCGGCGACGCGCTGTCGTTCGCCGAGGCGACCGGTCGCGACCGGATGGCCGAGGGCAGTGTCGGGGAGTTCGTCCTCGGTTCCCGGCCGGCCGGCGCCACCCCGCAGCACCTCGTGCAGTGGGAGGCCTGACGTCATGGATTTCCGGTTCAAGGCCATGCGGGAGGCCCACGACCCGGACGACCTGGACACCGCCATCAGCCTGGCGAACCCCAAGTCGTGGATCGCACTGTTCGTGGCACTGCTGCTGATCGTCGCGGCCGGGCTCTGGGCCTTCCTGGGCACGCTGCCGCGCAGCATCGGCGGTGTCGGCGTGCTGTCCCGCGCCGGCGGCGTGCTGCGGGTGGAGACCGGCTTCAGCGGAGTGCTGTCCGCCGTCTTCGTGCGGCCGGGTGACCATGTCGACGGCGGCGCGCCGGTGGCCAGCGTGTTCGACACGGCGGGGCGGGACCACGTGGTGACGGCCGCCGCGGGCGGCACCGTCATGGTGGCCGACTACGAGCCGGGATCCGCGGTCAAGGCCGCCGACCCGATCGCCATCCTGGAACGGGATCCCGACGCCGGCACCGGTACCGCCGGCGGCACCTCCGCCGGCGGCGACGGGCTCTCTGCGATGGTGGTGGTCCCGGCCGACCGGGCCAGCGGCATCGCGCTGGGCACCGAGGTGGAGCTGACGGTGGCCTCCGCACCGTCCCGGTCCTTCGGGTTGCTCAAGGGCCGGGTCACCGACATCTCCCGGTTCCCGATCACGCCGACGGGCCTGTCGGCGGTGGTCTACGACGCGTCCACGGTCCAGAGCCTGACCGACGGCGCGGCCGTGTCACTGGTGACGGTGACGCTCGACGCCGACCCCGGCACACCGTCCGGCTACGCCTGGACCTCGCCGTCCGGGCCGCCGTTCCCGCTGGCCTTCCAGACGGCCGTGACGGCGGACTTCCGGTTGGGCAGCTTCCGGCCGATCGACTACATCTTCGGTGGGTCCTCGTGAGCACCGCCACCGCTCCGCCGCCGGCCGGCCCGCCCGGCGCCAAGAGCCCGGCCGACCCGGCAGCGCCCGCCGCCAAGCCCAGGACACGCCGGGTCCGGACGCCGACCGTCATCCAGATGGAGGCGGTGGAGTGCGGCGCCGCCGCGCTGGCGATCATCCTGGCCCATCACGGCAAAGTCGTTCCGCTGGAGGAACTCCGGGTGGTGTGCGGGGTGTCCCGCGACGGAGCCAGCGCCAAGAGCATCGTGCAGGCGGCTCGTCGCTACGGCCTCGCCGGGCGCGGGTTCCGGATGGAGCTGGACGACCTCGCCGCACTGGACCACCCGACGATCATCTTCTGGGCCTTCCAGCACTTCCTGGTGGTCGAGGGCATGGGCGAGAAGTTCGGCCGCAAGGTCGTGTACGTCAACGACCCGGCGAGCGGCCCGCGCCGGATGGACATCGACGAGTTCGACGGCGGATACACCGGCATCGTGCTGACCTTCGAGAAGACGCCGGAGTTCCGCCCCGGCGGTCGCAAGGAATCCCTGTTCGCCTCGCTGCGCTCCCGCTGGGGGCGCTCCGGCGGACTGCTGGTGCTGGCGCTGGTGGCCAGCGTGCTGCTGGTGGTGCCGGGCATCGTCACCCCCGCTTACACCCGAATCTTCATCGACCTGTTCCTCACCGGCGGCACCGGATCCCTGACGCCGCTGATCCTTGCCATGGTGTTCACCGCGGCCGCGCTGTTCGTGCTCACCGAGATCCAGCAGCGCAGCTTCATCACCATGTACACGAAGCTCTCGGTCACCTCGACGCCGGCATTCTTCCGACACCTGCTGCAGCTGCCGGTCGAGTTCTTCCTGCAGCGGCAGCCGGCGGAGCTCACCCGCCGGGTGCGGGCCAACAACGTGGTGGCCGACCTGCTGTCCCGCGACGTCGCCACCACGGTGGTGAGCCTGCTGCTGGTGGTGTTCTACGCCGCCGTGATGCTGACCCAGGACGTCGCGCTGAGCGCCATCGGGGTGCTCATCGCCGCGCTGAACGTCGTGGTGCTGCGCTGGGTGGCCCGGCTGCGGACCGACTCGGTCGCGCGGCTGCGGGCCGATCGGGGCAAGCTGACCGCCGCCACCATCAACACCCTGCGGCTGATCGAGACGGTCAAGGCCTCCGGCACCGAGTTGCAGGCGTTCCGGCGCTGGAGCGGGTTCCAGGCCAAGGTGGCCAACCTCGAGCAGCAGCTCGGCGTCCCCACCATTCTGCTCACCGCGGTCCCTCCCGCGCTGGCCACGCTCAACAGCGGCCTCATCCTGCTGATCGGCGGCCTCAAGTCGATGGACGGGGCGATCAGCGTCGGCCTGCTGGTGGCCTTCCAGGCGCTGGTGATCAACCTGAGCCGGCCGGTCACCCAACTCACCAATCTCGGAGAACGGTTGCAGGACATCACCGCCGACGTCGACCGGATCCGTGACGTGATGGCGCACGACGTCGACCCGGTGTTCAGCCGGCCGGTCGGCGGCGGTGCGTTGCAGCTGCTCACCGGGCACGTCCGGGTGGAGGGCCTCACCTTCGGGTACGGCCCGCTGTCCGCGCCGGTGCTCAGCGACCTGTCCTTCGCGCTGCAGCCGGGCCGGCGGACGGCGCTGGTGGGCGACTCGGGCAGTGGGAAGTCGACGGTGGGCCGGATCGTCGCCGGCACCTACCGCGCCCGGTCCGGCCGCATCCTGTTCGACGGCGCGGAACGCGAGTCGTTCAGCCGGATCCAGCTGGCCAAGTCGGTCGCCTTCGTCGAGCAGGACGTGTTCCTGTTCGAGGGCAGCGTGCGCGACAACCTGACGCTGTGGGACGACACCGTGCCGGAGGAGGCGGTCATCGCCGCGCTCCGGGATGCCGACATCTACGACGTGATCGCCCGGCGGCCGGGTGGCATCGACAGTGCCGTCCGCGAAGGCGGGGCGAACTTCAGTGGGGGACAACGACAACGGCTCGCCATCGCCCGCGCGCTGGTGCACCAGCCCACCGTCCTGATCATGGACGAGGCGACCAGCGCACTCGACGGCGAGACCGAACGACGGGTGGACGACAACCTCCGCCGACGAGGCTGCGCCTGCCTGATCATCGCCCACCGGCTCTCCACCGTGCGCGACTGCGACGAGATCATCGTCCTGCGCGCCGGCCAGGTCGCCGAACAGGGGCGGCACGACGACCTCATGACCACCCGCGGCGAATACTTCAGGTTGGTGACCTCGGCATGACGCTCCAGGACGTGCGCAGGCCCTACGGTGCCCACGCGGCACCCGAACCTTATCCGGATCCGGCGTCGACCGGCGGCGCGGACCCAGCTGATCCCGGTGCGGACGGCGCGACGGACGTTGTCGCGTCGGCTCTCTCGCCGTACCTGCGCCGGCGGTGCGTGCCGCTGGACACCAGCGCCGAGGGTGCCGTCGTGCTCGCCGACCCGGGCCGCCTGCTCGTGGTCGAGTCCGGCGCCGTCGATCTCTTCGCCGCCCGGGTGTCCGGTTCGACGCCCGTCGGGCGCTGGACGTCGCTGTGCCGCCTGCAGGCCGGTGCGGTGCTCGGGCCAGGATCGCTGCCGGGACCGGCGCACGTGCTGATCGGCCGCCCGGTGCCCGGAGCGGTGCTGTCCGCCCTGCCGCTGACCGAACTGCGCGCGCTGTCCGGTTCCGCCGAGGGCGACGACCCCGACACCGAACCGGTGGGCGACCTGGACGTGCTGCAGGCCTCCAAGGAGGTCCTCGCCGGCATCGAGATGGCGCTGGACGCCATGACCAGGGCCATGCGGCACGGGCTTCCGCCGCGGGAGTTCTCCGCGCTGGAGCCCTGCCGCCGGGTCCGGGTCGCCAAGGGCGAAGTCCTGCGGTCGGTCGCCGGGGTGCAGTGGGTCGACGTGCTGGACGGCGCGGTCACCTCCGGTGACGCCGGCTCGGCGGCGGACTACGCGACGGGCGACCGGGTCTGCGTCACCGAGTTGGACTGGCTGACCGCGACCGTGGACAGCGAGCTGCAAGTGCGCCCGACCGCGGTCCTGCTGCGGTCGGGCGAGCTGGTCAAGACGTTGCTGCTCAACGCCTTCCGCTTCGGTTACGCCGTCGACCGGGCGGTGGAGGCGCAGCGGCTGCGGGAGAGCCAACTGCTGGAATCGTTGCGGGACAACGAAACGCGGTCGCACCGCCGGGTCGCCCAGACCTTCGACGAGTTGGTCGCCTCCTCGGCGGGCGAGCCGGTGGCCGGCATCGGTGGGCGCACCGACCGGGCGCTGCGGTGCGCGCAGGTGGTGGGCCGCCGGGCCGGGATCGAGTTCGGTACGGTCGCCGACCCCGAACTGCCCGCCGACGACCGCGCGGCGGTCGAGCACATCGCCGCCAGGGCCGGGGTGCCGACCCGCGTCGTGCGCCTGGTCGGGCGGTGGTGGACGACCGACCGCGGGCCGCTGGTCGGCTTCCAGCGGCAGGACGGCCGCGCGGTGGCGCTGCTGCCGGTGCCGGGCGGATACCTGCTGCACGACCCCGACCAGGGCGGCGTGCGCCGGGTCGACGCCGTCGCGGCGAAGACCGTCCGGATCGACGCGGTGATGATGTACCGGCCGCTGCCGCGGGAGATCGGTGGGCTGGGTTCGCTGCTGAAGTTCGGCCTGAGCGGCGGGCGGAAGGAACTGCTGCGGTTCGCCGGCGTCGCCCTGGCGGTGGCCCTGCTGGGGCTGCTCGTGCCGGTGCTGACCGGGACCGTGCTGGGCAGCTGGGTGCCGGCCGCCCAGCGCGGGCTGCTGGTCGGCGCGTCCGTGCTGATCATGGCGAGCGGACTGGTGACCGCTGCGCTGACGGTGGTGCAGAACACGGCCGTGCTGCGCCTGGAGGGGCAGTTCGACCTGACGCTGCAGGCGGCGATCTGGTCTCGGCTGCTGTCGTTGCCGATCAATTTCTTCGCCCGCTTCGCCGCAGCCGAACTGGGCACCGTCGCACTGGGGGTCAGCGCCGCCCGGGAGACGCTGTCGTCGGTGTCGACCATCGCCGCCCTCGGCCTGCTCTCCGGTGGCGTCAACCTGATCGCGCTGTTCTTCTTCAGCGTGCCGCTCGGGGCGATCGCCGTCGGCATGGTGGCGTTGAGCGCCCTGGTGTCGGTCCTGCTCGCCCGGCGCGGCGTGCGGCGGCAGCGCGACCTGTACCGGTCCGAGCAGCGACTGGCGTCGCGGAGCTACCAGTTCCTCAGTGGGCTCTCCACCCTGCGGCTGGCGGCCGCCGAGGGCCGGGCCTATGCCCGCTGGTCGCAGACGCTGGCCGAGAACCTGCGTCACGGACTGTCGGTCCGCCGCGCGCAGGCTGCGGTGACGGTGTTCAACTCCGGGTTCAGCGTGGTCTGCACGCTCGGCATCTTCGCCCTGGTCGGCGGGCCGTTCCACGCCAGCATCAGCCTGGCCGCCTTTCTGTCCTTCTTCACCGCCTTCAACCAGGTGCTCGGGGCGCTCGTCCAGTTCTGCAGTGCCGGTGTCGCGGCGCTCGCCGTGGTGCCCGTGCTGGAAGGGTTGACGCCCATCCTGCAGACGAAACCCGAGGTGCGCGAGGAGATGTCGCCGCCTGGCGATCTGGAGGGCCGGATCGAGGTCCGCAACGTCTCCTTCCGCTACGGCGACGGCCCGCCGGTGCTGGACGGGGTGAGCTTCGACGTCGCTCCCGGCGAGTTCGTGGCGCTCGTCGGCTCGACCGGATCGGGCAAGAGCACCGTGCTGCGTCTACTGCTGGGTTTCGAGGAGGCGCAGAGCGGATCCATCCTGTTCGACGGCCAGGACGTGCGGCGGCTGGACGTGACGGCGCTGCGTCGGCAGTGCGGGGTGGTGCTGCAGAACGGCGCTCTGCTGGCCGGGGACGTGGCGACGAACATCATCGCCGGGTCCGCCCACACGGTCGACGACGCCTGGCGCGCGGCGGAACTCGCCGGTATCGCCGCCGACATCCGGGCCATGCCGATGGCGATGAACACCGTCATCCCGGAGGGCGGCATGACCCTGTCCGGTGGGCAACGTCAACGGCTGATGATCGCCAGGGCGTTGATCTCCTCCCCCCGCATCCTGTTCTTCGACGAGGCGACCAGCGCGCTGGACAACCGCACGCAGCGCATCATCACCGAGAGCACCAGGCGCCTCAACGCATCCCGGCTCGTCATCGCGCACCGGCTCTCCACCATCGAGCACGCCGACCGCATCGTGGTCCTCGACGGCGGCCGGGTGGCGCAGATCGGCACCTACGCCGAACTGGTCGACGACCGTGCCGGGGTGTTCGCCCGGCTGGTCCGGCGGCAGATGGCGCAGGAGCCGGCATGAACGGCGTCGACCCGGCCGGCACGTCGGCGGAGGTGGTGGTGGTCGGCGCCGGCGCCGCCGGGCTCGCCTGCGCCTCCACCCTGGCGCGGGCCGGTCGGTCCGTGCTGGTGCTCGAGGCAGCGCCGCGGATCGGCGGCCGGATCCGCACCGTCCGCGGCGCGTCCGGCGCGGTGTGGGAACTGGGCGCCCAGGTGGTGCACGACCGGGGCAACCCGATCTGGCGGCATTTCCCGGTGGGACCGCTGGACCCGTTCTCCGACAGCGACTTCCGGGTCCTGCTGAGCGCGCGGCCGATGCCGATGTTCGCCCTGGCCACGCTCGACCCGCCGCCGTGGATGGTGGTGCCGATGCTGTCGGCCGACGGAACAGTGCCACCGGGCGCGTCCCCGGCCTCGTGGCTGGCCGGCCGCTCCGCGCGCACGTCCCGGATCTGCACGCAGTGGCTCGCGCACGACTGGGCGAGCGACCCGGCCGAGCTGGACGTCACCGAGCTGCTCGAGATCGCCGGGGCGCCAGGGGCGGTCGGCGACGAGGGTGTGGTCCGCGGCGGATTCGGCGGCCTGGTCGACGTGCTGGCCGGCGGTCTGCAGATCCGGTCGTCCACCGCTGTCCATCGCGTGCGCCAGGTCTCCGGCGGGGTGGTCGCCGAGACCACGGGCGGGTCGGTGTCCGCTGCAGCCGCCGTCATCACCGTGCCGCCGTGGGCGATGGGCCCGGGCGCCTTGGAGATCGACGACCTGCCAGCCGAGAAGCGTTCCGCCGCGGCGGCCCTGCGCGGCGGGGACGCGGTCGTCGTGGTGCTGTCCACCTCCGCGGTCGCCCCCGGGACCACGTCGGTGTTCGACGCCGATACCGGATGGGGATTCCTGCGCGCGCAGCGCGGCTCCGGCGAGGTGCAGGTCGTGGCGAAAGGGTTTGCGGCGCAACGGCTCCGGCAGGCACTGACTGGTGTCGACGAAGACGGGGCACCCGCAACGGAGGCCGCGCGGTCCCGACTGCGCGAGCTGCAGAACGCGGTGACCGCCGCGTTCCCGTGGCTGGCCGGCGCCGAGTTCGGGCCCGTCACGAGCGCCGACTGGGGGGCGGAGCCGTTTCTCGGCGGTGCCTTCACCGCGCCCACCACTGGGCGCTCCGGGCACAGCGCGGCCTGGTCACGCCCGATGGGCGCACGGATCTTCTTCGCCGGGGAATCCGCCAGCGGTGCACGGGGAGTCGGTCGCGTGCACGGTGCGCTGGCCACCGGTCGCCGGGCCGCCCTGGAATACCTGGCGGCCTCTCCGCAGCCCGGCCGTGAAGCTCTGTCGCTGATGTCCGTCTGACCCTGCTGTTCCGTCCACCGTCCTCCCGAAAGGAACGCTCATGTTGAACACCGGTTACGCCCCCGCACGCCATTCCGGATGGCACCTGGCCAGCACCACCGCGGAGATGCAGGCGCCCATCACCCCGCTCACCATCGCCGGACGGTCGCTGATGGCCATCGCGCTGCCGGACGGCGGATACAAGGTCTACGACGCGATCTGCCCGCACCGGGGCGCGAGCCTCGCGCACGGCGGCACCCTGGCCCGGGCCGGCGTGCTGTGTCCGTTCCACGGCAAGGCGGTCGCCCTCGGTGGGTGCTCCGACCCGGACCGCTATGCCGTGCCGGAGGTGCCGAGCCTGCTGGTCGGCTCGGTGCTGTTCGTGGGCCTGGGCAACGACGAGCTCGACGACCGCGGGTTCCGGGAAGCGATGACCGAACTGGCGCAGACCCACGACCTCTATCCCTGCCCGCCGCTGCTCGTCGACGTGGCACCGGAACTGGTCGTGGAGAACGCGTTCGACCTCGACCACTTCCTCAAGGTGCACCACATCTCCCGCGTCACAGGTGTCGACTGGGGGCGGGATCCCGGCGGGGCGGCGCACTGCCAAGCCGAATTCACCGTGCGCACCCCGCAGTGGGAGGGCGGCGGTAACACGATCATCCAGAACCGTTTCTACGCCAAGGCTTTCAGCCCGACCATCGTGGTCACCGAGCTCGGTGAGCACGGCGCGGGGCAGACTGTGATCACCGGTGCGACGATGACCCCGGCAGGCTGCGTCGTGCGCGTGGTGAATGCCCTGCGCCGCAGTCCCGACGGCCCGGTGTCCCCCGCGGTGGTGCGGTCGCTGACCGATTTCGCGGCCAAGGCGCTGCACGACGACATGCTGATCTGGGAGCACATGGACATGACCATGACGCCCCGGATGGACCGCCGGGACGCTGCCGTGCTGGTGTTCCGGGAGTTCTGCGACTCGTTCCGCCCCGCAACGGCCCTGCAGCGCGAACCGGTGCCCAGCGGACGGGCCTGACGTGCCGGACACGGTGCGGGACAGCGCGTCCCGAGCGCTGGCCACGGTGACGGTCGGCGCGGGACCGGCCGTCGCCTGGATCCACGGCTACACCATGAATTCCGACGTCTTCTCCGGGGTCTGGCCGGCCCTACCGGGTTTCCGGCACGTCGGCATCGACCTGCCGGGCCATGGCCGGTCTCCCGCGTGGCCGGCGGAGGCGCGGCTGTCGGAGGTCGCGGCGGCGGTGGGCGACGTGCTGCAACGCGAGGACATCAGGGCGCTGGTCGCGGTGTCGATGGGCACGATGGTTGCCTTCGAATTGGCGATCAGCCGGACCTGGCCGCTGGAGAAGCTGGCGGTGGTGGCGCCGGGCCTGGTCGGCATGCCGCCGGCTGCCGGGACGGCGCAGCAGTACCGGCTGCTCGGCGGCATGCGGGCGATGGGCCTGCCACCGGCGGCGATCAGCCGGGCGTGGCTGACCGCACCGACCGGCATCTTCGCCGGGCTGCGCGAGCACCGCCCGGCACTCGAGGAGATGTCCGCGGTGGTGGCCCGGCACAGCTGGGCGGAACTGGACGCCGGCGGCGCGGCCGCGTTCTACCGGGAACCGCAGTCGGTGCACGACCTTCCCGGCGCGGTGGCCGACCTGCTCGTGGTGACCGGCGGTCGGGACATGCCCGAGTTCGCCGCGGTGGCCGCCGACATCGCCGCCGCGGTGCCCTCGGCCCGCACCGCTCACTTCCCTCGGGCCGGTCATCTGCCCCTGTTCGAGGAACCGGCGGCAGCCGTGGCCGTCCTCGGCGACTTCCTGGCCGACCTGGCGACGTCAGGCCGGCAATCCGAGCGTCCGGTCGGAGCGTCGGCCGCTACCGGGTGACGGTGACGGTGCGGCATCCCAGGCTGAACGCGCTGGTGGTGGAGCCGACCGCCTGCGCGGTGAGGCACACGGTGTGTCGACCCCGCCCCGCGCCGATGTTGCCGGTGAAGCCGTGCGCGCCCCCGACGCGCAGGGCACGGTTGACATCGGCCCGGGTGGTGCGGGTGGTGGTGATGCCGGTCCGGCCGTCGATGGAGATCCGGATGCGGGCGGCGCCGCTCCTGCGTTGCGGGTCGAGGGCCCAGCCCGCCATCGTCACGCCACCGGCCTTCGCGGTGAGGCTGTCGAAATGCCCGGTCATGTGTGGGGGAACGACGGCCGGGACGCGGGAAGCGCCGTTGTAGTGCCAGTAGCCCATCAGGTCACCGGACCAGTAACCGTCCAGCCCGGTCTGCACCTTGATGTTCTGCCCCGTGGTGGGCGCGGCGATCATGGCGGGATGGCCGTTCACGTTGCCGATGTAGATGCCGGAGTGGTACGCCGGAGCCGACCCGCCGTGACCGAGTAGCGCCACGTCACCCGGAACCGGATGCGACGTCCTGGTGAACTTGCCGGACAGCCGGATCATGCTGTCGCCCGAACCGCTGCCGATGTCCACCCCGAAGGCGTAGTTGTACATCTCGCGGACGAAGCCCGAGCAGTCCACATGGCTGTTCAACGGGGCCGGCCGCGGGCCGTGCCCGCCCGCGTACTGGTACGAGATTCCAAGCGTGGTCTGGTGTTTCGCCTCAGCGACCAACTTGGCCAACCGGGGATCGTCGCCGCCGGCGGTGACGGCGGCGGCTCCCGTCCGGGACGGCGCGGCGACGGCGGATCCCGCGCCCGCCACCGACGCCGCGGCGATCGCGCCCAGCACCATCGTGGCAAGCAGGGACTGTCGGAACAGGCTGGACAACTTCAAGAACAACTCCGATGCTCTGTGCGCCGTTGCACCCGGCGACTGGACGCCCGGCGTCGATCGGCGGCGCGCGAGGTCGGAAGATCCCCGTTCCCCGGCATGCGGGAACGGACCTGCGGCGCGGCTGTTCGATGGACGACGAACTGTGTCAGGGTCACGGCGGCCAAGGGTTGGCCGCCGGGTCGGATCTGTCTCGACGCTAGGGCAAACGGACTGGCCCGTCCATCGGAAGGGAAGTATGAAAACGTTTGGAATTGGTCGGATTCTTACGTCTGGTCGATTTACCCCGGCATCTGGGTGACACGACGGTGATATCGGCGTAGCGGCGGTGCATCTTCACCGGTGCCCACGAATGCTTGCTCACGTTCGTGAAACAACAATTTCACTCGCCCGGACGGCTGCGCCTCCCACGGCCGGAGAAGGCAGGGTGCTATAAGCCGCGTCCAGCGGACTGGGATGACCCCGTCAGCGGGCCGCCGATCCGGTCCGGAACCCGTGGCACGGTTATTGTCGGCGGATGCCATCGTCCGACACCTCCGCGCCGCAGCCGATCACCTGGACGGAATCCGGCAGCTACCAGGACATCAGCTACCAGACCACGACGGACGGAATCGCCAAGATCACCATCTGCCGCCCGGAGGTGCACAACGCCTTCCGCCCGCAGACCCTGGTCGAGATCTCCGCGGCGCTCGTCGTGGCGCGGGAGGACGAGCAGATCGGCGTCATCATCCTCACCGGGCAGGGCGACAGGGCGTTCTGCTCCGGCGGTGACCAGCGGGTGCGCGGGGACAGCGGCTACCAGACGGACGAGCACTCGGTGGGCCGGTTCCACGTCACCGATCTGCACGTCCAGATGCGGCGGATGCCCAAGCCGATCGTGGCCATGGTCGCCGGCTGGGCGATCGGCGGCGGTCACGTGCTGCACGTCGTCTGCGACCTGACCATCGCCGCCGACAACGCCCGCTTCGGACAGGTCGGTCCGCGTGTCGGGTCCTTCGACGGCGGGTTCGGCGCGAGCTCCCTGGCCGATCTCGTGGGTCTGAAGAAGGCCAAGGAGATCTGGTTCCTCTGCCGGCAGTACGACGCACAGCAGGCTCTGGAGATGGGCCTGGTGAACGCGGTGGTGCCGCTTGCGGAGCTGGAGCGGGAGACCGTCGGCTGGTGCCGCGAGATGCTGGCGCTGTCGCCGTTCGCGCTGCGGCTGATGAAGGCGAGCTTCCACGCCGCGGAGGACGGGTACGCCGGCATCCAGCAGCTGGCGCACGACACCAACCTGCTGTTCTACGGCTCCGCCGAGGCGCAGGAGGGCCGGGAGGCGTTCAAGGCCAAGCGGCCACCGGACTTCTCCCCCTTCCCGAAACGGGCCTGACCAGGCCGCCGCAGACGTTCCGCCGCCCGTGTCGCCCACGAGGACGACCACCCCGAAGGAGATCCCATGGCCGCCAGCGCTCTCGGCGCGCTCGCCAGCAGAGGGCGGCGGCTGGGCTACGTCGTGTTCGGTGCATTGCCGCCCCGGCTGCGGCGCAGCGTGGTCTCCGTCGTCGCCCCGTCGTACACCGTGGGTTCGCTCGCGGTGATCCACGACGGCGACCTGATCCTGTTCGTCACCCAGCTGCACCGGCCGGGGCTCGCGCTGCCCGGTGGCCTGCTCAAGAAGGGCGAGCCCGCGCGGGCCGCGCTGGTGCGGGAGGTGTCGGAGGAGTTGGGGCTGGACGGAACCGGGTTCGCGCAGACGCCGGACACCGCCCACGTCGACCCGGCCCGCACCCGGGTCGATCTTGTCTTCTTCCTGGCGGCGGACCGCGCGGCCGTGCGGCCCACACCTGGCGCGGAGGTCCTCTCGTACGAGTGGCGCCGGGTCGAGGACCCGGGCCTGACGCCGCAGACCAGGGAGATCCTCGCGGCAGTGGCCGGCCGGCTGCCCGCGTGAGCCCGGTCGCCGACGCCGCCGGGAGTACGGCGGTGACGGACGTCGTCGCGGTCGTGCTGGCCGCCGGCCGAGGCTCCCGGATGAGCCCGATCACCGACGCGACCCCCAAGCCCCTCCTCACCGTCGACAACGTCCGGCTGCTGGACATGGCGCTGCGCCGCGTCCAGCCGCTGGTCGGCGAGATCGCCGTCAACGCCTGGCATCTGGCCGAACAGATCGCCGCTGCCGTGGCCGACTTCGAGATGCCCGTGCACGTCTCGGAGGAGCGGGGAGGGCTGCTCGGGACCGCCGGCGCGCTGCGTCACCTGCGGGCGTTCGTCGACGGCCGGCCGGTGCTGGTGACCAACGCCGACCTGTACCTCTCCGACCCGATCGAGCACTTCCTCGACGGCTGGACCGGCGCGCGGCCCAGACTGCTGGTGCAGGACACCGGCCGGGCCGCCGATTTCGGCACGCTCCGGTACATGGGGGTGAGCACGGTGCCGGCCGCCGCCGCAGCGGCCCTCGAGTACTCCCCGGCCGGCCTGTACTCGGCGATCTGGCGGGACGCCTTCGCGCGCGGCGAGCTCGAGTTCGTCGAGTCGACCGGCCGGGCCTTCGACTGCGGTACGCCGGCGGAGTTCCTCACCGCCAACCTGTCCGTCGCGTCGTCCGGATCGGTGGTCGCCCCGGACGCCGTCGTGCTGGGTGAGCTGGACCGCAGCGTCGTGCTGGCCGGGGCCACCGTGGGCCCGGGCGAGCGCCTGGTCTGCGCCATCCGCGACCGGTTCGGGCACACCATGACGGCCGACCCGGCGCAGGTGCACGTCCGGCATTGAGGCCGTCCCGTCGGGGCGAAACCCACACGCGTCAGTGCACCGAGAACCCACCGTCGACCGCGAGGCACTGGCCCGTCACGTAGGCGGACGACGCGCTCGCCAGGAACACCGCTGCACCGGCGAAGTCGCCGGGCAGGCCATTGCGGCCGATCAGCGTGCGTGCAGCCAGTGCCTGCACGGTGGCCGGATCGGAGCTCAACCGCTGGTTCAGCGGCGTCTGCACGAAACCCGGCACCAGGACGTTCGCCGTCACGTTGCACGGCGACCACGCCTCCGCCTGGGACCGCGCCAACGCCTCGAGGGCGGCCTTGGATACGCCGTAGGCTCCGCTTGCTGCGAACGGCCGGTGCGCCTGCTGCGAGCTGATGTGCAGGAGCCGGCCGTATCCGCGCGATGCCATGCCCGGGGCGAGCCGCTGCCCGAGGATGAACGGCGCCTCCAGGTTCACCCGCATGGTGGTGTCCCACGTGGCCTCGGTCAGCTCCGGCATCGGCGGTCGAAGGTTGATGCCGGCCGAGTTGACGACGATGTCCACGTCGCCGGCGGCATCGGCGAGGGCGTGTGCGCCGCCCCGCGTCGACAGGTCCGCCACGATCGCGGCGCCGGAGCCGCCCGCCGCCTCGAGCTCGGCGACCGTGCCGGCCATGGCGTCGGCAGTGCGGGCCGCGACCAGCACATGAGCGCCGGCTCCCCCGAGCGCGAGTGCGATCGCCCGGCCGATACCCGAGCTGCCACCGGTCACCAGGGCGACCCGCCCGCCCAGACCGAACAGCGCCTGCAGGTAGGTCGGGGTGTCCACCGGCGAACCTTATCCAGTCCGGCCGGCCCGTAGCCTGTCGTCCATGCACCGACCGCCCCGGAACCGCACATGACCGCGAGCTCGACGCCGTGCTCCGGGGCGGTCGGCCTGGTGCAGGCGATGGCAGCGGGACCGGTGCTGCTCGACGGCGGGCTGGCCACCCTGCTGGAAGCACGGGGTCACGACCTGGGTTCGACGATGTGGTCGGCTCGGCTGCTTCTCGACGACCCTGGTGAAATCAGGGCCGCGCATCGCGAGTACTACGCGGCGGGGGCGCAGGTGGCGATCACCTCGTCGTATCAGGCTTCGTTCGAGGGTTTCGCGAGCCTGGGGCTGAGCCGGGACGACGCCGCAGCGGCGCTGCGGCTGGCCACCTCGTGCGCCCTGGCCGCGCGGGAGCAGGCCGGCCACCACCGCTGGGTGGCCGCTTCAGTCGGTCCGTACGGAGCAGTCCTCGCCGACGGTTCGGAGTACCGGGGCGACTACGGGCTGACGGCCGGACAACTGCGCGACTGGCACCGCCCGCGGTTCGACGTGCTCGCAGATTCAGGGGCCGATGTGCTGGTCTTCGAGACCATTCCCTGCCTCGCCGAGGTGGACGCAGCGGTGCAGCTGCTCGACGGCTCCGGGGTCAGCGCCTGGATCTCGCTGACCGCGCAGAACGGCCGTACCCGGGCCGGCGAACCGATCGAGGAGGCGTTCGCCCTCGCCGCCTCGATTCCTGAGGTGATCGCCGTCGGCGTCAACTGCTGCCCGGCGGCGGAGGTGGCCGCACTGGTACGCACCGCCGCAGCCGTCACCGGGCGTCCGGTGGTCGCCTACCCGAACAGCGGCGAGATCTGGGATGCGGCGGCCCGGAGCTGGTCCGGAAACCCCACCTTTCGGCCGGCGGACGTCCGCAGCTGGGCGGCCGCGGGCGCAGGCCTGATCGGGGGCTGCTGCCGGGTGGGCCCCGCGCAGATCACCGCTCTGGGATCCGCGCTCCGGAGCTGATCTGCGGTGCCGGGCCGGCCGTGGCCAGCAGGACGGCCAGCGCCGCGACCGCCAGCACCTCGGTCAACGCCAGTCCGCGCTCCACCAGCCCGAGCGGAATGGCCTGCCACCAAGGGATTCCGGTCAGTGGTGCGGTGAGGACGGCGAACAGCAGCGGCGAGAACCACACCAGCGCAAGCACTGCCAACCAGAACGCCCACCTGGCCTGCGGCGGATGAGCGGGCCGGCCGCGCCGCCGGGCGATGCTCAGCACAGCGACCGGCAGCGCGAGGAACGCCACCAGGCTGGCCAGTCGGTGCACCTGGCCGGTGGTGCTAACCGTGCCCAGTGCCCAGTTGTGCTTGGGAAAGCTCACCAGGGCCAGCAGACCAGCTACCCACAGCGCGCTGAAAAGCGTTGCCACTCCAGCATTGCGGTACCGACCGGTCAGGGCCAGGCCGCCGAACACGGCGACCGAGGCGGCCACCAGCAGCAGCACCCCGAGGTTGAACGCCCACGCCGAACCGGTCAGCGCGTATTCGCTGATGGTCCGGGTGACCGGCGAGATGCGGTTGGTCGGCGGCAGCAGGTGCAGGGCCGCGAAGATCAGCACCGTGCCGGTGATCGCGGCGAGCGCGCCGATGCCGCACCAACGGGCGACCGGGCGGGCGCGCGCGCTCCCGCCGGCCGTCGGCACGTCGAGTGCGCCCGCCGGGATGGTCCGCGCGGACTCGCCCGTCATCTGGTCTCCGTTTCGGTGCCGGTTGATCGTTGGTCGACGGTTCGACGGTACCGACGGCAGTGGTGACCAAGGTGTGAATTGACACCACTTGGCGTCCGAACGGCAGGTGTCACTCCACGTAGGGGCCAGGCCCGCTGTCCCGACGGACGACTCGTGGAAGGCTGGGGCAGCAGTGGGTGGGCCTCGAGAAGCGGAGTGCAGCGGTGGGCACAGCAGGTCGACACGCCACGGAGGCCGGGCCGGGCCGGGCCCGGACGGCCGAACACGACAGGTTGGCCGAATCCCCGTCGGCCGGCGGGCAATGGCGACTGTGGGGTCCCTACCTGTCCGGCCGGCAGTGGGGCACCGTCCGCGAGGACTACTCCGCCGACGGCGATGCCTGGTCCTACCTGCCGTTCGAGCAGGCCGCCGCGCGGGCCTACCGGTGGGGCGAGGACGGGCTCGGTGGGATCAGCGATCGCTTCGGCTTCCTCAACTTCTCGGTGGCGCTCTGGAACGGCCGGGACCCCATCCTCAAGGAGCGGCTGTTCGGGCTGACCAATGCCGAGGGTAATCATGGCGAGGACGTCAAGGAGTACTGGTGGGCACTGGACGGCACCCCGACGCACTCGTACATGAGCTGGCTCTACCGCTATCCGCAGCAGGAGTATCCGTATGCCCTGCTGCGGCAGGCCAATGCCGCCCGGAGCCGCGACGACCGGGAGTTCGAACTGGCCGACACCGGCATCCTGGCGGACAACCGATTCTTCGACGTCACCGTCGAGTACGCCAAGGCCGGTCCCGACGACCTCTGCGTGGTGCTCACCGCAAAGAACAACGGGCCCGATGCTGCCGCGTTGGACCTGTTGCCCCAGCTGTGGTTCCGCAACACCTGGGCCTGGGGCACCGACGACCGGAGGCCCGCGCTCCGCGCCCTGGACCCGGCCACCGTCGGGGGTCGGCTGCGCGCAGTGGAATGCCGGCACGGGTTCCTCGGGCGATACGTCTTCGCTGCCGAGGGCACTCCGCACACCCTGGTCTGTGAGAACGAGACGAACGCCGTCGCGCTGTTCGGGGCACCGGAGAACAGGGCGCGCTACACCAAGGACGGCATCAACAACCGGGTGGTGCACGGCGATCTCGACGCTGTCAATCCGTCCGGATCGGGGACGAAGGCCGCCTTCTGGTACCACTTCGACGCCATCGCGCCCGGCGCCTCGGTCCAGGTCCGGATCCGCATCAGCACCGAGGAACCCGACGAGGACACCTTCGGCAGCGGTTTCGCCGCCGTGCTGGCCGACCGCGCGGCCGATGCAGACGATTTCTACGCCGCTGTCCTGCCGCCCGAGTTGACGCCGGAGGACGCCACCATCGCAAGACGGGCGTTCGCCGGTCTGCTGTGGAACAAGCAGCTGTTCCGCTACGACGTGCACCGCTGGCTCGAGGGTGATCCCGGCGAGCCGACGCCGCCGCCCGAACGGCTGTCACCGGACGCGAGAAATGTCGGTTGGCAACATCTCTCGCTCGCGGACGTGATCAGCATGCCGGACGAGTGGGAATACCCGTGGTTCGCCTCCTGGGACCTTGCCTTCCACTGCGTCGCGTTGGCTCACGTCGACCCGGCGTTCGCCAAGGACCAGCTGCTGTTGCTCTGCCGGGAGTGGGCCATGCACCCCAACGGCCAGTTGCCGGCCTACGAATGGGCGTTCTCCGACGTCAACCCGCCCGTCCACGCCTGGGCGGCATGGCAGGTCTATCTCGTCGACGGCGGCCGTGATCAGGATTTCCTGATCCGGATCTGCACCAAGCTGCTGTTGAACTTCGCCTGGTGGGTCAACAACAAGGACGCCGACGGATCGAACCTGTTCGAGGGCGGCTTTCTCGGCATGGACAACATCGGGCTGTTCGACCGGTCGAAACAGGTGCCGGGCGGTTATCGGCTGGAGCAGTCCGACGCGACCAGTTGGATGGCGGTGTTCTGCCTCAACATGCTGCAGATCTCGCTCGAACTGGCGATGACCGTGCCCGCGTGGGACGACATCGCCACGAAGTTTCTCGAGCACTTCCTGGCCATCGCCAAGGCGATGCGCGAATTCGGCTCGCAGAACGTCTCGCTGTGGGATGCGGAGGACGGCTTCTACTACGACATGCTGGTACATCCCGACGGCAGCAGCCAGCGGCTGCGGGTCCGCTCCATGGTCGGTCTACTGCCGCTGCTGGCAGTCGCGACGGTGTCGCCGGCGGTGTGGTCCAGCCTGCCCGACTTCACCTCACGGTTGGCGTGGTTGCGACGCCGGCGGCCCGACCTCGCGGCGGGGCTGGTGACCGGCAGCGCCTCCGGCGAGCCGATGCTGCTGTCGCTGATCGATCGGGATGCCCTGCAGCGGTTGGCTGCGCGGATGTTCGACGAGTCGGAGTTCCTGTCGCCGTTCGGCATACGTGCGTTGTCGGCCGCGTACCGCACGCCCTACCGAACCGTCATCGACGGGCAGGAGATGACCATCGACTACGAACCGGGGGAGTCGAGCACTGCTCTGTTCGGGGGGAACTCGAACTGGCGGGGTCCGGTCTGGTTCCCGGTGAACGTGCTGCTGGCGGATGCGCTGCGCAACTACGCGGGTTTCTTCGCCGACACCCAGACCGTGCCGGTATCCGCGCCGGGTGGTCGCCGCCTCCGGCTGGACGAGGCGGCCGACGTGCTCGACGACCGGCTGGTCGACCTGTTCCGCGTCGGTTCAGGGGGCCGGCGGCCCAGCGACGGTTCCCGGATCGAGTCGTCGGCCGATCCACTGTGGTCGGCGCATCTCACCTTCAGCGAGTACTTCGACGGCGACACCGGCGAGGGGCTGGGCGCGTCCCACCAGACGGGCTGGACCGCGCTGGTCGCGCACCTGCTGTGCCGGCGCAACGCCAGCCGGGGCGCCTCGACCGTGCACCGATAGTGCCGATCGCGCAGGCCTGGACAGCTAGGTTCTAGGAGGTGTATTGGATCAATGCCGCGTCAGCAGTTAAACGTCAATCTCGACCCCGAACTCGTCCGCCGCGTCAAGCATCACGCGAATGATGTCCAGCTGTCGTTGTCGGACATGGTTTCCCGGGTGCTCACCGATCACCTCGACAACCGGAAGGCCACCACGCAGCATCCCTTCGGCTGGCTGACGGGCGGCGCGACCGTCGTGTTTCGGCGGCGAGGTGACCGGCAGTCCTCAAGTCCCGCCTGCAGCCGGTTATCGTCGGCGGCATGCGCGAGGACGTCCATATCGACGAGCGGTTCCGCCGGTTCAGCGAGCCGCGGTCGACGAAGGTGGTCGGCAGGCTCGACGACGACTTCCTGGACGGCCCGTGAGCACCGTCCGGCCGCTGATCGGGGCCGATGCCGAAGCCTCCCGCAGCCTGGGGCAGGAGGCGTTCGGTGTGTACGGCGACCTCCCGCCGATTCCCGATCCCTGGCCGCCGGCGGGCGACGCCGTGCTGGGCGCCTTCGACGGCGACCGGTTGACCGGCAGGGTCGTTGCGCGGTCCTACCGCTCGCACTTCGCCGGCCAGCAGGTGCCGACCTGCGGCATCGCCGGCGTCGCGGTGCAGGCCGAGGACCGCGGTCGCGGAGCGCTCAGCGGGCTGTTCACCGCCACCTTCGCGGCGGCGCGGGACCGCGGTGAGGTGATCTCGACGCTGTTCCCGACGGCGCCGCGGATCTACCGGAAGTTCGGCTACGAAGTGGTCGGCGCATTCGACCACGTCGAGCTGCCGACCGCCGCGCTGGCCGGAATGGCTGTGCCAGCCGGGATATCGGTGCACCGGGCCACCGCCTCGGACATGCCTGAGGTCCGCTCGGTCTACGCACGCTGGGCGTCGTGGCAGCACGGCCCGTTGACCCGGACCGGCCCGGCGTTCCGCGCCACCGACGCGGAGCTGGTGGCTGAGTTCACCGGCATCTCACTGGCCCGGGACGACAGCGGAGAGCTGGTCGGCTACGCGTCCTGGGACCGCGGCCCGGGCTACGACGCATCCGCGACCCTGGAGATCTGGGACTTGATCGCGCTGACACCGGCTGCGGCACAGGCGCTGTGGGCGGTCGTCGGGAGCTTCTCCTCGGTGACCGGACAGGTCCGGCTGCAGACCTCGGGTGACGACACCGTCCGGCTCGTCCTGCCGGGTGCGGCCTGGACGCAGGTGAAGACGACGCCGTACATGCTGGCCGTGCTCGACGTGGCCGGCGCGTTCTCGGCCCGCTCGGGCCCGGTAGCCCTCACCGCGGTCCTCGATTTCGCCGTCGCCGGGCACGTCGTGGACGACCAGAACGGCAGCTACTCGCTGCGCGCCGGCGCCGGCCGGCTGGACTGCCGGCGGCACGGCGCGGGCGGCCGCACCTTCACCCCCCAGGGCCTCGCCCTCATCTACGCCGGCACCCAGTCCAGCGCGAACCTGCGCGCCGCCGGGCACCTGCGCGGCGGAGATCCGGCCGACGACGCCACCTGGGACGCGCTGTTCGGTGGTCGCCAGTTCCACATCCGCGACTACTTCTGACCCGCAGCACCGGTCACCGGCGGACCTCCGCCCCGCCGTCGACCGGGACCGGTGTGGTCCGCCGGATCACCAGCAGGGTGATGCCGCCAACGGCGAAGACCAGGCCCAGCTTGGTGGCCCGGTACAGCAGCGCCGTGGCCAGCGCGGCCGCGCCCGGCAGTCCGGCGGCCATCAGCGCGGCGCCCAGAGCGATCTCGACCACGCCGAGACCACCGGGCGTCAGCCCGAGGGACGCCACGCTGCCGCCTGCCGCCCAGGCGAGGATGAGCCCCTGCCACGGAACCGTGCCGTGCATCGCCATGATGGCGCAGGCCAGGCAGGCCAGATCGAGCAGCCAGTTGAGCACCGCGGTGACGCTGCCGATGACGGTGTCCCGAGGACCCAGGCGCAGGGTGACGAGCTGGTCGAGCGTCGAGGTGCTGATCTGGTCGGTGTTACCCCGGGGCCGCCGGAACATCCGCTGCGACCAGCGCAGCACGGCGGCGAAAACCGCTGTGGCGCCGGCGTGCACGCGGGGTCGGCGCAGGGCGGCCAGCAGGATGCACACCGGGATCACCAACGCCACCACGGTGACCGCCCCGGTCACCGCCAGTCCCGTCGAGCCGCTGACGATGCCGCCCACAGCGGTGATGGCGGTGAAGCTCACCGTCGAATAGATGCCGGAGATCGCCAGCGCCCAGGCCGCGGCGGCCCGGTCCACGCCGATCGCGGTGAATCGTTTGAACACGAAAACGGCGGCCGTGGCGGGTCCCACCAGCGGCAGCGAGAGGGAGATCGCATTGCCGGCCCAAGTGGTGGCGATGACCGAGGGCAGCGACCGCTGGCCGCCGCGGACGCTGATCAGTCGGCGTTGCAGCCGGGCCAGGGCGCCGATGGACGCGATCTGCGCGACCATGCCGATGCCGATCCATGTCCAGTTCGCCTCGACCAGGATGTGCGGCAGCTCGGCCAGCCGTCGGCGTTGCAGCAAGAGCAGCACCACCACGGCGCAGCAGACGAGCACCGTCGACCAGATGCGCAGCCCTCGGGACCCGGCGCGGGCGGCGAGCGGTGGCACGGCGGTCGTCGTCACACGCTCATCCCTCAGCCTCGTCTCGGCGCGAACCGGCTCACCGGACGCCTGCTGCCAGTGTGCCTGGCCGCCGGCGGGGCCGGTGCCTTCCCGGCGGCGACGGCCGGCCGGACGACCTCGTAAGGTCCGTCAGCAGATCCTTCATTCCACAGCGGAGAGGCAGTGACGATGAGCGAATCCCCACACTCCCGCATCGACCGGGTCGACCGGATCGAGCGGGTCGGCGTGGTCGGTGGCGGGTTGATGGGTGCCGGCATCGCCGAGGTCTGCGCCCGCAGCGGGTGCGAGGTGCTGGTCACCGAGGTCAGCGACGAGGCCGGGGCGACCGCCCGGACCAGGATCGAGAAGTCCTTGGCCCGCGCGGTGAAGGCCGGGAAGGCAACCGCTCAGGACGCCGAGCAGGCGCTGTCCCGGATCACCGTGGCCGTCGGCCTGGACGGCCTGGCCGACCGGCAGCTGGTCATCGAGGCGGCGACGGAGAACGAACAGCTCAAGCTGCGCGTGTTCCGGGACCTCGACAGCATCGTCATCGACCGGGAGGCGATCCTGGCCTCGAACACCTCCTCCATCCCGATCTCGAAGCTGGGGGTGGCGACCGGGCGACCCGACCTGGTGGTCGGTGTGCACTTCTTCAACCCCGCCCCGGTGCAGCAGCTGGTGGAAATCATCCCCTCGCTGCTGACCAGCGAGCAGACCACCGCCCGGGTGGTGGACTTCGCCGAGTCCGCACTGGGCAAGACGGTGGTGCGGGCCAAGGACCGGGCCGGGTTCGTGGTCAACGCGCTGCTGATCCCGTACCTGCTGTCCGCCATCCGGATGTTCGAGGCCGGGCATGCCACCGCGGAGGACATCGACAACGGCATGGTGCTGGGCTGCGCCCACCCGATGGGGCCGCTGCGGCTGGTGGACCTGGTCGGGCTGGACACCACCAAGTTCGCGGCACAGTCGTTGTACGCGGAGTACGGCGAACCCCACTACGCCCCGCCGGCGCTGCTGTCCCGGATGGTCGAGGCCGGACTGCTGGGCCGCAAGACCGGCCGCGGCTTCTACGACTACTCCTGACGGTGCTGGCCGGGAATGGCCGCGGAAGCGATCACCCGGTCGGTCACCCCTCGCCGCGCACCGGTCCTGTCCGTGGGCCGATCAGTCGCTGGAGCCGTACAGGCCGGCCAGTGCCCACGCGCCTGCCCAGTGGATGTTCTTGATCGGATTGACCGGGTCGTCCAGTCCCTTGTTGTAGGTGTAGGCGCCACTCTCGTAGAGCGCCCACACGTGCGTCTGGCCGTTGGAATTGCCGTAGGCGAGGCCCTCGATCATCGACGGTGCCCGCATGCAGAACGAGGTGCCGTCGGTGAGGTCACCGGTGTAGGAGGTCGGTCGCACCCAGACGTTGCTGCGGTCGTTGCGCCCGAACGAGGTAGCGAAGACGAAGCGGCTGCCGACGACCGTCATGCCCTGGGTCTTCGACGGCACCCATCGGCTCTGCCCGGTGTAGCTCAGCGAGCCGTTGCTGGTGGGCCGGTACTGCCACATGTGCTGATGGCTGGTCGCGCTGAAGTCGCCCGTCCACAGGGTTCCGCCCTGGGTACCGAGGAACGAAGCGGCACCGGCCACGTTCTGCGGCCTGGTCTTCGGCTGATGGACGGTGGTGCTGTTGACCCCTATCAGCGCCGACGCAACCTCCGAGCTCGGCCAGTAGCTGACATGGCCCTCGCCACCGACGTAGACGTAACCGCCGACGACGGAAATGCCACCGGCATGGCTGTTGGGGATCAACATCCGACCCAGACTCTGACCCCGGCGATCCCCGCTGAGCACCAGGCCGAAAATGGCGCTGGGACCATCCGGCGTCTTGTTCCCATTGTCGTCGTGATACGCCGAGATCAGCAGGATGTCCTCGGCGGTGCCGTTCCAGTTGTTCCAGTAGGCCAAGCCCTGCGGCACATATCGGCCGTTGTACAGGCCGGCCGGCACGGCAACGCTGTTGTGGAAGGTGCTGTCGTAGGTCGCACTGGCCGATGGACCGGGGTAGAAGTCCGCCGACCCGGAAGTCGTTCGGCAGTTCGCATCCTCGGCTGCGGCCGGCTGGCTCGAACCCACGGTCAACAACCCGCTCAGCAGCAGCGCCGCGGTAGCCATGGAAAGCCTTCTGTTTCTCATCAGTTCCGTTGTCCCATCGTCCGATCATCGGCAAACGCGGTCCTTCGCTCGTGCGCGGTGACCCTACGCGAATTGCCAATTGTCGGCAGGGGAAACAGAAAAGAATGGCAGTGCGCGTACGACCGAATTCATTCCGTCACATCGACCGGACTTCTTGCCGCTCGCGGGGGTCAGTCGGCGTAGAGCAGGTCGAGCTGCTCCATGTGCTGCTTCTCGACGACCTTGCGGCGGACCTTCATCGACGGAGTGAGCTCGCCGTCCTCGACGGTCAGGTCGCGGGAGAGCAGGACGAACTTCTTGATCGTCTCCCAGCGTTCGAGCTTGGTGTTGAGCTCGTCGACGAAGCCGTCGATCAGCTCGCGGACCCGCGGCTCGGTGGCCAGCTGCTCCGGCGACCGTCCCTCCAGGCCATTGGCGGCCGCCCATTCGAGGATGGGCTCCGACTCCAGGGTGATCATCGCGGAGATGAACTTGCGCCCCTCGCCATGCACGATGATCTGCGAGGCGTAGGGGCACACCGCCTTGAAGATGCCTTCGATCTTCTGCGGCGCAACGTATTTGCCGCCGGAGGTCTTGATCAGGTCCTTCTTCCGGTCGGTGATCCGCAGATAGCCGTCCACCATCTCGCCGATGTCACCGGTGTGCAGCCAGCCGTCGGCGGTCAGCACCTCCTCGGTGACGCCGGTCAGGTTGTGGTAGCCGCGCATGATTCCCGGCCCGCGCACCAGGATCTCCCCGTCTGCGGCGATGATGGCCTCGGTACCCGGCAGCGGCGGCCCGACGGTGCCGATGCGGGTGTCGCCGGGCAGGTTGACGAACGTGGCGGCGCTGGTCTCCGTCATGCCGTAACCCTCGAGGATGGTCATGCCGGCGGCGTCGAACCACTGCGCCACCTCGGGTGACAATGCCGCCGAGCCGGACACGAAGAATCGGATGCGGCCGCCCACGACGGCGCGGATCTTTCCGAAGACCAGCTTGTCCGCGACTGCCAACTGCGCGGCCAGCCATCGGGACAACGGTTTCCGGGCCTGTCGCCGGTGGGACGCCGCCAGGCCGACCCGGAACGCCCAGTCGAAGATCTTCGCCTTGACACCGCCGGCGCCCTGACTGGTCATCGTGACCTTGGACCGGACCTTCTCGAAGATGCGCGGTGCACCGGCCATGAAGGTCGGCCGCACCACGCCGAGGTTCTCGACGATCTTGCTGAGGTCGCCGTCGACGGCACTGGCGAAGCCGATCTCCAGCTGGATGGCGATGAGCATCTTGCCGAAGACGTGCGACAGCGGCAGCCAGAGGTACTGCACGTCGTCCGAGCTCAGGATGCCCAGCTTGGTGACGGCCCGGCCCTCGTAGGTCCAGTTGTCGTGCACCAGGCGCACCCCCTTCGGCCGGCCGGTGGTGCCGGAGGTGTAGATCAGCGTCGCCAGGCTCTCCGGGTGCAGGGCGTCGATCCGCTCGTCCACCACGGTCGGCTGGACCGCCAGCAGGGCACGGCCGCGCCGGGCCACCTCCGCCCACGGCAGCACCATCCTGCCGTCGCCGTCGCCGTCGATCAGCACCACCGCGCGCAGTGCGGGCAGGTCCGCGCTCAGGACCTTGTCGACCTGGCTCTGGTCCTCCGCGATCACCACGACCGCCTCGGAGTCCGCCAGGATGTAGTGCACGTCCTCCGCCGTGGTGGACGGGTACACCGTCGTGGTCGCCGCCCCGGCACAGGCGATCGCCAGGTCGGCGAGTACCCAGTCCAGCCGGGTACCCGACGCGATCGCCACCCGTTCCTGCGCCTGAACGCCGAGATCGACCAAACCCGCGGCGAATTCGTAGACCGCTACCCGCGTCTGCGCCCAGGTCAGCGATTCCCAGCCGCCCGGCGTGGGGCGACGGAACGCCTCGGCGTCAGGGGTGGCGGCGACCCGGTCGCGGAACAGGTGCCCGAACGACGCGGCTCGGGCATCCAGGTCGTCGGCGGTACCGGTTGCGCTACCGGGCTGGTTCGACGTGGCCATCGCGTCCTCCTCGACGTCGTCCCGCGCACGGACGAAGGCCTGGCAGCAGGACGTCCCTGAGCAGGCGGCGCGGAATGCCTAGAGGTTACGTGGCCGGACGGGTCGCCCGGCGAACCACCGCAAACGGGTGAGCCGCCGGGCGGGCGATCAGCGCAGCCGGGTGACCTGGACGGTGACGACGTTCCCGGTCGCCTCCGGCCCCGCGTACACGCCCTTCATCGGCGGCACGTCGCCGTAGTCACGTCCGCGGCCGACCACGACGTGCGACTGGCCGGGCGCCTTGGCGTTCGTCGGGTCGAACGGCAGCCACGAGCCGTCCCACCACTCGACCCACGCGTGCGACTGGCCGACGACCGTCTTGCCGATCTCGGCGGCGGTGTCGGGGTGCAGATAGCCGGAGACGTACCGGGTGGGGATGCCGATGGCCCGGAGCAGTCCGATCGCCAGGTGCGAGAAGTCCTGGCAGACACCGCGTCTCTCCGCCCATGCCTCCACGGCGGAGGTGTGCACGCCGGTCGCGCCCTGCTCGTACCGAAGGGTCCTGGTCAGCATGGAGCAGACAGCGCGGCCGGCCGCGGACGGCGACTCCGCCTCGGCGCGGATCTGCTCGGAGATGCCCGTCAGCTCGTCGTCCAGCTCGGTCAGCGGGGTCGGGCTGAGGAACTCCTCGAACCGGTCCATCACGTCCGAATCGGCCAGCTGGTCCCAGCTGACGGTCGCAACCTCCTCGACCGCGTCGCCGTAGCCGCCGGGCCCGAACGAGCGGGCCGGAAAAGTCTCGACCGTCGAGGTAGCCGTCACGGTGAGATGGCGGTGCGGTCGGTGCACGTCGAAGGAAGCGACCCTGGTGCCGAAGTAGTCCAGGTAGCTGGTCACGCCCTCGAACGGGTCGATCTCCATCCGCGACGACAGCACCGCCTGCCCCGGCTCGTCGGTGGGTTGCATGCGGACCTCGTTGTACGAGGTGGTGACCGTGTCGGGATACACCAGCTCGGTCCGGTGCACGATCAGCAGCCGCCAGATGTCCGACCCGTACATGCCCTGGTTGTTCTGTACGTCGATGCTCATGTCCGATGCCTCTTCGCGCAAGCGCTCATCGGGGTTCGCTCCGCTCCTCCCTCGTACCTCGGTCGATGCTCGCTCACGTCCTTTGCCTCTTCGCGCAAGCGCTCATCGGGGATCGCTCCGCTCCTGGCTCGTACCTGGGTCGATGCTCGCTCACGCAAAGATCCCGTCCGGTCCGATGTTCGCCCAGGTGACCTCGTCACCACGGCGGAAGAATGACCCGGTGACGGCCACGTGGGCGCTCGCGACGGTGCGCTGCAGGCTCGACAGCAGGTGCGGTAGATCGCCGCCCAGGTCGGTGCCGGTGCGGTAGTCGAGCCCCGTTCTGGTGCGCCCGACGATGCGGCGCGCCGACGACGGGTCCCGCCGCGGGTCCCGCTGCTGCACCGATCCGGCCGACTCGAGCTCGGCGAGCGAGGTCTCCGCCGCCGCCAGGCAGCGGAGCACGGACCGCGGGAACTTGCGGTCGAGCAGTGCGAACTCGATGGCGGTGCGCTGGCCGATCGACCCGCCGTGCGCACGCACGTAGGGTTCCCAACCGCCGCACGCGGACACCAGCGCCCGCCACGGCGGTACCGAGCCGGTCTGCGAGTCAGCAGCGGCGATCAGCCGGATGGTCATGTCCGCACGCTCCAGCGCCCGGCCCACCGCCAGGAAGTGCCAGCCCTCGTCATGGCTCATCACCTGGTCGACCAGCCCGGCGGCGATCGCGCAGCGCTCGGAGACCCAGCGGAGATAGGTGTGCGGCCCCCCTCCGGTGGCGGCCCGGCTGCGCAGACCGTGCCAGGTGACGTTGAGGCATTCCCAGACGTCCAGCGGCAGCGCGTCGCGCACCCCGCGGGCGTTGTCCCGCGCCGCGATCAGCGCGCCGGACACCGAGGACGCCCGCTCGGTCTCGAAGACCAGCGTGCGGATCAGCTTGCCGGAATCGGCGCCCTCCACCTCGTCGTCGCCCGACAGGCCCATCGAGTCCACCAGCGAGCGGATCACCTGGTGGTCGGTGGCCCAGGAACCGGTCGGCAGCAGGTGCAGGTAGGTATCCAGGATCCGCGCGGTGCAGTCCGCCCGCTCGACGTGCCGGCCGAGCCAGTACAGCGATTCGGCGATCCGGCTCAGCATCGCTGCTCCGCAGGGGCAACGGAAAAAGCGCATCGCTGCTCCGCATCGCTGCTCCGCAGGGGTAGCGGAAAACTGCCTGATTTCTGCTCATCGCTGCTCAGCAGGGGCAGAGGAAAACTGCCTTGTTGCTGCTGGCCCTGTTGGTGGCGGAGCGCCAGGGCCTCGTCGGCGCGGGTGGGGGACAGGGGCGGGTCGAAGAAGAAGGCGCCGGTGTTCTCGGACGGGGACTCCTGCCACGGCACGAAGTCCCCGTTCCCCTGCGACTGATATTGCGATTGCGATTGCGATTGCGACTGCGACTGAGATTGCGACTGGGACCGCCCGTTGGACTGGGCGTGCCCGTCTGCGTCGTACCCGTCGGCCGGCAGATCGGAGCCCGAACCGGCAGCCTGGCCGGGTGACTGCGCCTGGAACTGGATCGGCTCCACGATCGGTTCCTCGACGGCGGCCAGCACCCAGGTGTCCTTGGACCCGCCGCCCTGCGAGGAGTTCACCACCAGCTCGCCCTCCGGCAGCGCCACGCGGGTCAGGCCACCGGGCAGCACCCACACGGCGGTGCCGTCGTTCACCGCGAACGGCCGCAGGTCGACGTGGCGCGGCCGCATCTTGTCACCGATCAGCGTGGGCACCGTCGACAGGGCGATCTCCCGCTGCGCAATCCATCCGCGGGGGTTCTCCAGGATCGCCTGCCGCGCCCTGGCCAGCGTCGAGGCGTCGGCCTGCGACCCGATGACGATGCCCTTGCCGCCGGATCCGTCGACCGGTTTGATGACGAGCTCGGCCAGGTGCTCCAGCGCGTAGGCCAGGTGGTCCGGCTCCTCCATCCGGTAGGTGTCGACGTTCAGCAGGATCGGTTCCTCGCGCAGGTAGTAGCGGATGATGTCGGGGACGTAGGTGTAGACGAGCTTGTCGTCGGCGATCCCGTTGCCGACGGCATTGGCGATGGTCAGGTTGCCGGCGCGGGCGGCGTTGATCAGCCCCGGCGAGCCCAGCATCGAGTCCAGCCGGAACTGCATCGGGTCGAGGAACTCGTCGTCCAGCCGGCGGTAGATCACGTGCACCGGCATCTCGCCGGCGGTGGTGCGCACGTAGACCCGGTTGTTCCGGCAGATCAGGTCACGGCCCTCGACCAGCTCGACGCCCATCTCCCTGGCCAGCAGGGTGTGCTCGAAGTAGGCCGAGTTGTAGACGCCGGGGGTGAGCACCACGACGGTCGGGTCGCCGACGTTCGGCGGCTTGACCGCCCTCAGCGCGGCCAGCAGCCGGCCCGGGTACTCCGCCACCGACCGGATCTGCTGGTCACCGCCGGCTTCGCTGAGCACCTGCGACACGGCCTGCCGGTTCTCCAGCACGTACGACACGCCCGACGGCACCCGGACGTTGTCCTCCAGCACCCGGAAGGCGCCGTGCTCGTCGCGGATCAGATCCACCCCGGAGATGACGATGCGGGCGCCGTCCTGGCCGCTCATCCCGGCCACCTGCCGGTGGAAGTGCGGTGAGGTGGTGATCAGCCGCCGGGGGATCACGCCGTCGGCGAAGATGCGGCCGGGGCCGTAGCAGTCGGCGAGGAACGCCTCGAGCGCCTGGACCCGCTGCGGCACGCCGGTTTGTACGACCTTCCACTCCTGTGCCGTGACGATGCGGGGGATCAGGTCGAGGGGAAACGGCCGCTCCACGCCGCCGAGAGCGAACGTGATGCCCTGGTCGAGAAAGGTGCGGCCCATGATGTCCGCGCGGGCCTTGAGTTCCGACGCGCTGAGCATCTGAAGGGCGGCGTGCACCGATTCGTAGGCCGGCCGGATGACGCCGCGGCTCGAGAACATCTCATCCCACGCCCGCCCGAACGGGTAGTCCTGGAAGAGGTCGGCCATGGGCCGAACCGTAGGTTCGGCGTGTGACGGGCTCATGACAGAGCATTGTGTCCCTGTTACACCCGCATGTCGTGCCGGGGTCGGCGCCCTGCTCCGGTCGTCGGGTGCCCCTGCTCGGGCCGGTGGTCGTGGGACAATCGCCCGGGCGAGTTCTCTTCCCTCAGGCGTCACCCGAGCAGAACGGATGTTCCCCTCCCATGAGCACAGAAGGCGGCAGCAAGGCCATCGTGGCCGCGTTGTCGGCGAACCTGGGCATCGCCGCGGCGAAGTTCGTCGGGTTCCTGATTTCGGGTGCCTCGTCGATGCTGGCCGAAGCCGTGCACTCGCTGGCCGACTCGGGCAACCAGATCCTGCTGCTGGTCGGTGGCAAGAGGGCCAAGCGCGCGGCGACGCCGGACCATCCCTTCGGGTTCGGCCGCGAACGCTACGTCTACGCGTTCATGGTGTCCATCATCCTGTTCAGCGTCGGCGGGGTGTTCGCCATCTACGAGGGCCTGCACAAGCTGCAGCACCCGGAGGAGGTGGAGCGCGCGTGGCTGCCGATCACCATCCTGCTGGTCTCCATCTGCCTGGAGAGCTACTCGCTGCGCACCGCTCTGCACGAATCGGCCGAGCACCGCCGCGGCATCTCCATCATGAAATTCATCCGGCGCGCCAAGGCCCCCGAGCTGCCCGTGGTGCTGCTGGAGGACATGGCCGCGCTGATCGGCCTGGTGTTGGCCCTGCTCGGTGTCGTCATCGCGGTGATCACCGGCAACGGCGTCTGGGACGGCGTCGGCACGGTGGCGATCGGTGTGCTGCTGGTGCTGGTGGCGATCGTGCTCGGCATCGAGGTCAAAAGCCTGCTGGTGGGTGAGGGTGCGTCTGCGGAGGACGCCACCGCCATCACCCGGGCCGCGCTCGCCGGCGACGACATCGAACGGATCATCCACATGAAGACCCTCTACCTCGGCCCGGACGAGCTGATGGTGGGCATGAAGGTCGCCGTGCCGGCGACCGACTCGGCCCGCGAGGTCGCCGGCGCGATCGACGCCGTGGAGCAGCGGGTGCGGGCCGCGGTGCCGACGGCCAAGGTGATCTACATCGAGCCGGACATCTACCGGGACACGGTGCCGACGGTTGCCGGAACGGCTGCGACGGGGGCGACGGCCGTCCCCGACGGTTCGCACTCTTGACCCGAGCAGCTGCGCCGCACCCACTGGACCCGCTCACCGCAGACGAGTACCGCCGCACCGTCGCGCTGCTGCGCAGTGCCGGAGCCGTCACCGACACCTGCCGGTTCGCCTCCATCACGCTGCAGGAGCCGGCCAAGCTGGACGTGGCCGCCTGGCGACCGGGCGATACCGTGCCGCGGCGTTCGCTGTCGGTGTTCTGGGACCGGCGGGACAACCTGACGAAGGAGGGTGTCGTCGACCTGGTCGCCGGTGCCGTCGAGAGTGTGGCGTCCGTACCCGGCGTCACGCCGAACTTCACGATGGACGAATGGCACGAGTGCGAGCATGCGATGAAGGCCGAACCGCGGGTCGTGGCGGCGCTGGCCGCGCGGGGCATCACCGACCTCTCGCTCGTCGTCATCGACGTCTGGACCTACGGCCGGGCGCTGATGCCGGTGCAGTGGGCCGACCGGCGGCTCGGCTGGGCCGACATCTGGGTCCGGTCCAGCAGTTTCGGCAATCCGTACGCCCACCCGCTGTCCGGCCTCAAGCTGGTCGTCGACATGAACACCATGGAGCTGCTGGAGCTGGACGAGAGCGGGCATCCGGCGCCGCCCGCCCCGGTGAGAGGGGAGTACGAACCGGACCTGGTGCCGGGGCAGACGCTGCGCGAGGACATCAAGCCGCTGCACATCACCCAGCCGGACGGGGTCTCGTTCCAGCTCGACGGGAACGAGCTCCACTGGCAGAACTGGTCGCTGCGGGTCGGGTTCAACTACCGGGAAGGTCTGGTACTGCACCAGGTCGGCTACGACGACGCGGGTATGCACCGGGACATCGCCTATCGGCTGTCGCTGTCCGAGATGATCGTGCCCTATCGCGATCCCGGTTTCGACCACGCCCGCCGGACGGCCTACGACATCGGCGAGTGGGGCCTGGGGTACATGACCACCTCGCTCCAGTTGGGCTGCGACTGCCTGGGCGAAATCCGATACCTGGACGCCACGTTGGTCGACAGCGCCGGTGAGCCGTACGACATCCCGCAGGCCGTCTGCATCCACGAGGAGGACAACGCCGTGCTCTGGAAGCACGTGGATGTGAATGGCCGCTCGCAGGTCCGCCGGATGCGCCGATTGGTGGTGTCGGCGCACGCCACGGTGGCGAACTACGAGTACCTGATCTACTGGCGGTTCTACCAGGACGGCAACATCGAGTGCGAGATCCGGGCCACCGGCATCATGGTGACCACGACGCTCGCCCCGGGCGAGGCCACGCCGGCCACCGGCACGCTCGTCGACGAGCGCACCTACGCACCGTTCCACCAGCACTTCCTGGTCGCCCGGCTGGATCTGGACGTGGACGGACCGGGCAACTCGGTGCTGGAGGTCGATTCCTTCGCCCCGGAGATCTCGGCGGCGAATCCGCACGGTCTGGCGCTGGAAACCCGCGCCACCGTGGTCGCCTCGGAGGCGCAGTCCGGCCGGGACTTCGACTTCGCCGCGCAGCGGTCGTGGAAGGTGGTCAACCCCTCGCGGCTCAACGCGATGGGTACGCCGGTGGCCTACAAGCTGGTGCCGGGCGCGGCGATTCCCGCGCTGATGGCGCCTGGCACGCCGCAGTACCTGCGGGCCCCCGTCATCGGGCACACGCTGTGGGTCACCCGGCAGCACGATGACGAGAAGTGGCCTTGCGGCGCGTATCCCACGCAGTCCGACCAGGACGACGGCATCACCCGCTGGATCGCCGACGACGAACCACTGGAGGACACCGACGTCGTGCTCTGGTACGTCTTCGGCATCCACCACCTCACCCGGCCCGAGGACTGGCCGGTGATGCCGGCGGACACGGTGTCGTTCTGGCTCAAGCCTTTCGGGTTCTTCGACCGCAACCCGGCGCTGGACCTCCCGCCGACGCCCGCGACGCACTGCCACTGACCGGCCAATCGCCCAGCAGACCGGCCACCGACGGGCCGCTGACCGGCATCTGAGCGGCACCCGAGGCAGCCGACAACCAGGAGCCCCCGCCCGGACATCGGGCAGGGGCTCCGGCGGCGGAACGCAGTGCTTACAGCACGACCAAACCGGTGGTCTTGTCCCGGGCGGCGGTGAAGCGGGCCGTCGCGTCGGCCCAGTTGACGACGTTCCACCACGCCGTCACATAGTCGGCCTTGACGTTCTTGTACTGCAGATAGAAGGCGTGCTCCCACATGTCGAGCATGACGATCGGCACCTGAGCCACCGGGACGTTGCCCTGCTGGTCGAACAGCTGCAGCACGTTGAGCCGCTGGCCCAGCGTGTCCCACGCCAGTATCGACCAGCCGGAGCCCTGGATGGCGTTGGCGTTGGCCGTGAACTGCTTCTTGAAGCCGTCGAACGAGCCGAAGAACTCGTCGATGGCCGCACCCAGTTCGCCGTCCGGCTTGTCGCCGGCACCCGGCGCCATGTTGGGCCAGAAGATCGAGTGGTTGATGTGACCGCCGAGGTGGAACGACAGGTTCTTCTCCAACAGGTAGATCGTCCCGAAGGACTCCTTCTCCCGCGCTTCGGCCATCTGCTCGAGTGCGGTGTTGGCGCCTGCTACATAGGTGGCGTGGTGCTTCGTGTGGTGCAGCTCCATGATCTGGCCGGAGATGAACGGCTCGAGAGCTGCGTAGTCGTACGGCAGCTCGGGCAGTGTGTACTGGGCCATAGCGGCCTCCCTTGCAATAGTCGATCGGCGGCGCGAACGCGGCCGCCGGCGGTGGGTCGCCCACAGACCACTGAATTCGACCCTATACCCCGGTCTTGTTCGCCTGCAGCGGGCCGTAGCCGGGCGGTAGTCGGTCCTGCGCCCCGTCATCCGGGCAGCGAACAGGCCTAACCCCAGGACGGCAGCCAGGTCTCGGCCTGCAGTTGGTCCGGCGTCATCGACGTGCCGGTCAGCATCGGATAGAGCCAGATGAAGTTGGCGACCACCAGCCCCACGTACAGGGCCACGATGCCGATGGACAGGTACCGGCGCTCCACGCCCACCCTCGCTCTGCCCAGGATGTCGCCCAGCACCAGGCAGATGCCGATGATCAGGAACGGGGCCAGTGGGGTGGCGTAGAAGAAGTACATCTGACGATTCAGGTTGAGGAACCACGGCAGGTAGCCGGCGCCGTAGCCGACCAGCACGGCGGCGTAGCGCCAGTCCAGCCGCGCCACGGCGCGCCACAGCGCCCAGGCGCAGACGAACAGCGAGATCCACCACAGGGCAGGCGTCCCGATCAGGAAGATGCGCTGCACGCAGTCGGTCCGGCCGGCGCCGCACCCGGTCTGGTTGTCGCCGACGTAGTACAGCACCGGGCGGGTGCCGATCGGCCAGGTCCACGGCTTGGACTCCCACGGATGGCGCTGCGACGGGTCCGCCGGCGTGTTGAGGGTGGAGTGGAAGTCCAGCATCTTCCAGGTCCACTGCCACAGCGAGTTGTTCCACAACTTGGCCAGCTTGAGCCACAACGGGCTGTTGGCGTGCCAGTCGGTGGTGGTTGCATAGAGCACGTGCCGGGGGAACGCGTCCTCGGAGAGCAGCCAGCCCCACCAGGACGCGATGTAGGTGGCGAAGGGGATGACGGCGAGCGACCAGAGCGAGGGGAACAGATCGCGGCGGACGACCGCGCGGACCGGGCGGCGAACTCCCATCTCCCGGCGCGCCGTGATGTCCCACAGAACGGAGAGCACGCCGAACGCGGCGATCCAGTAGACGCCGGAGTACTTGATGGCCATGGTCAGGCCGAGGAACACACCACATCCGAACCGCCACCAGCGCGCGCCGAGGGTGATGCCGGACCGCTCGCCCCAACCGGTCCACCACCGCAGCGGTCCGGTCCGGGGCAGAAAGGTGTCGAACTGGTCGTAGCCCGAGGCGTTGAGCCGGCGGCGGACCTGGTCGCGGTCGGCGATCAGGCAGCTGAAAGCCGCCAGCACGAACAGTTCCTGGAAGACGTCGAGCAGCGCTGTGCGCGCCTGCACATAGCTGACGCCGTCGCAGATCACCAGGATGCCCGCGATGGCGCCCATCAACGTCGACCTGGTCATCCGCCGCACGACGCGCACCATCAGCAGGACGACGATGGTGCCGGCGATCACCGAGGCCAGCCGCCACCCGGTCGGGGTGTACCCGAGCAGCTTCTCGCCGAGCGCGATCAGCTGCTTGCCCAGCGGCGGATGGACGACGACCCCGTAGGCCTGGTTGTCCTCGACGCCGTTGTTCCTGGCGACCTCGGCGGCTTGCACCGCGTAGTACTTCTCGTCGAACAGCGGCGTGCCGTTGTCGGTGGCGCTGCCCACGTGCCAGATCCGGGTCAGCCCGCCGATGAGGGTGAGCACCGCCGTGGTGATCCAGCCGCGCAGTCGGTCGGTCGGCGGCTGCGGGAGCTGACGCCTGCCGGGCCGGATCGGCCGCTCGATCGGCGGGACCTCGCCGATGGCCACCACATCGCCCGCCGGGTCCGGCCTGGCCTGCGCCGGGTCGGTGTCGTCCAGCCCCAGGACGGTCGGCCGCCCCAGTTCGCGCGGCCCGTCCCCGTCGTCACCGGCATCACCCGGCAGGTCGCCTCGGGCGATGGTGGGTGGGGCCGCGGTCATGAGGACGATCGTAGGGTGAGGACATGAGAGCCGAGGGTGTCCCAGGCCGGTTGGTGCTGGCTGGAACTCCGCTGGGGCGGATGTCGGACGCCTCCGCCGGCCTGGTGCAGGCGCTCCGTTCGGCCGACGTGATCGCCGCGGAGGACACCCGCCGGCTGCACCGGCTGGCCTCCGAGCTGGGTGTATCGCTGACGGCCACCGTGCTGTCGTACTACGAGGCCGTCGAGCAGTCGCGCATCCCCGGGCTGCTGGACCGCATCCGGTCCGGCGACGAGGTGGTGCTGGTGACCGACGCCGGCATGCCGTCGGTGTCCGACCCGGGGTACCGGCTGGTCGCGGCGGCGGCCGAGGCGGGACTGTCCGTCACGTCGGTGCCAGGTCCGAGCGCCGTCATCACGGCGCTGGCCCTGTCCGGGCTGCCGTCCGACCGGTTCACCTTCGAGGGCTTCCCGCCCCGCAAGGCCGGGGAGCGCGCCACCGCGCTGCGCGCGCTGTCCGCCGAGACGCGGACGATGGTCTTCTTCGAGTCGGTGCACCGGCTGCGCGAGTGCCTGGACGCGATGGTGGTGGCGTTCGGTGCGGAGCGGCCGGCGGCCCTGTGCCGGGAGCTGACCAAGACCTACGAGGAGGTGCGCCGCGGCACGCTGGGCGAGCTGGCGGCCGGCGCGGACGGGGTGCGCGGCGAGGTCACGGTGGTGGTCGCGGGCGCTTCCGGGGTGTCGGCCGGGCCCCCGTCGGACGCGGCACTGGGTGAGGCGGTGGCCGAGCTGGTGCGCTCCGGTTCCACCCGCCGGGACGCCGTCGACGCGGTGGCCGCCCGGTTCGGCCTGCCCCGGCGCACCGTCTATGCGGTGGGCCACCGCAGTTGAGTCGGGCTACCGTCGGGTGCAGCGGGCCCGTCCGGCCCGCTTGCTGAGCTGGTGTGAGAAGAGGGAGAGCTCGATGGCCGAGCTGAAACAGCGACTGCGCGCCGATCTCACGGCCGCGATGAAGGCGCGCGACACGCTCACCGTGGCGACGCTGCGGATGGTGCTGGCGGCCGTCACCAACGAGGAGGTTGCCGGCAGCACCGCACGCGAGCTGTCCGACCGCGAGGTGACGGCCGTGCTGGCCAGGGAAGTGAAGAAGCGCAAGGAGTCGGCGGAGGCTTTCGACGGCGCCGGTCGCCCGGAACTCGCCGACAAGGAGCGGGGCGAGTCGGCCGTGATCGCCGGCTACCTGCCGCAGCAGATGACGGACGAGGAGATTTTCTCGCTGGTGGCGGCGTCGGTGGCTGCGGTCACGTCCTCGACCGGCGCCCCGCCGACGATGAAGCAGATGGGCCTGGTGATCAAGGACGCACAGGGCCGGGCTGCCGGCCGCGCCGACGGCTCGAAGATCGCAGCCGCGGTGAAGGCGGCGCTGGCCTGACGGCTGCGTCCCCGGCCGACGACGGGGCCCGGTTTTCGCCTGCCCTCGGGCGTGCGGAAGGCTGGCGGGACACCCGCGCCGAGCAGAGCGCGGCCGAGTTCGGAGGTCCCCATGCCCGACACCACCACCGCCACCGCCGACATCGGGGTCACCGGGATGGCCGTGATGGGTTCCAACCTGGCCCGCAACTTCGCCAGCAAGGGTTTCGTCACGGCCGTCCACAACCGGACCAACGCCAAGACCAAGGCCCTGATGGCGGAGCACGGCGGTGACGGCGAGTTCGTGCCGGCCGAGACGCCGGCCGAGTTCGTCGCCTCGCTCAAGACACCGCGCAAGATCATCATCATGGTCAAGGCCGGGCTGCCCACCGACGCCGTCATCACCGAGCTCTCCGACCTGCTGGAACCCGGCGACATCCTGATCGACGGCGGCAACTCGCAGTTCGCCGACACCATCCGGCGCGAGGCCGAAGCCAAGGTCAAAGGCATCCACTTCGTCGGCTGCGGGATCTCCGGCGGTGAGGAGGGTGCGCTGCTCGGGCCGTCGATCATGCCCGGCGGGTCCGCCGAGGCCTACGAGTCGCTCGGCCCGATCCTGGAGAAGATCTCCGCGCACGTCGACGGCGCGCCGTGCTGCACGCACATCGGCGAGAACGGCGCCGGGCACTTCGTCAAGATGGTGCACAACGGCATCGAGTACGCCGACATGCAGCTGATCGCCGAGGCGTACGACCTGCTGCGCCGCGGGGCGGACCTGTCGCCCGTGGAGATCGCCGACATCTTCGCGGAATGGAACAAGGGCGATCTGGACTCGTTCCTGATCGAGATCACCGCCGAAGTGTTGCGGCAGGTGGACGCCGAGACGGGCCAGCCGTTCGTCGACGTGGTGGTGGACGCCGCCGGCATGAAGGGCACCGGAACCTGGACCGTGCAGACGGCTCTCGAGCTCGGCGTGCCGGTGTCCGGCATCGCCGAGGCGGTGTTCGCCCGCGGTCTGTCCTCCGCCGCCGACCAGCGCGCCGGTGCCGGGGAACTGCCCGGACCGGGCGGGGCCTGGTCGATCAAGGACAGGGACGTCTTCGTGGAGGACGTCCGGCAGGCGCTGTACGCGTCGAAGATCGTCGCTTATGCGCAGGGTCTGGACGAGATCGTGGCCGGTGCCACGTTCTACAACTGGAACATCGACCTGGGTGCGGTGGCGCGGATCTGGCGAGGCGGCTGCATCATCCGGGCGGTGTTCCTCAACCGGATCACCGAGGCCTACGACGGCGCCGCCGAGCGTCCGGGGTCGCTGTTGTTCGCGCCGTACTTCACCCAGGCCGTGGCCGGCGTGCAGGATTCGTGGCGCCGGGTGGTCGCCGGCGCGGTCCAGTCCGGCATCCCTACCCCGGGTTTCAGCGCGGCGCTGGCCTACTACGACGGCCTGCGCTCCCCGCGCCTGCCCGCCGCCCTCATCCAGGGCCAGCGCGATTTCTTCGGCGCGCACACCTACCGCCGCGTCGACAAGGACGGCACCTTCCACACCCTCTGGTCCGGCGACCGCACCGAAGTCTCCGCCTGACCCGCCTCCTGCCGTGCCCCGCTCCCGGCTCGGCCCCCTGCCGCGCTTATCAACTAGCCCTGCGCTCATCAACTAGGCCCAGATGTGACTCGTGTGCTTGGAGTTGCCGACTTCCTGCGCGCGAGCCACGGCGGCGGACACGCCCGGTAGCTCAGCCGAAGGCCGCGCCGGCGTCCCAACGGTCGGGTCGGTCGAGGTACCAGCACGTGGGAGCGGGGGCGGATCCCCGCTGACGGGCAGCCTCCCGGGCTCGCTGCGGAATGACCCAGGGGCGCGACACCGCATCGGACCAGGTGTAACGGGCGATCCCGAATCCTGCGCTGCGCAACGCCCATTCCCTGGCCTTCTCGGTGGTGACGATCCGGTCGGCATCCGGCCGATCGTTGTACTTGATGGCGCCGTCGGCCTCCAGGATGACGCCGACGTCGGTCAGCAGGTGGTCGACGCGGAACCACTGTCCCGGCACCCGCACCCAGACATTCGACAGCGGGGGCGTCAGGTCGCCGGTCAGGAAGGCCAGCCGCCCGAGGGTTTCGAGGGGGCTCTCCGCCCGCGGATCGGCGTGCCGGGCCGCCCATCGCGCGGTGGAGATGCCGGGGTAGCCGGCCATCCGGCCGAGGAGGTGGTCGAACATCTCCCGGTGGGCACCGCCGTGCAGGGCAGCGTCAGCACAGATCAGGCCGGCGGCCGAGCCGTGGTGGCGGGCGATGTCGACGGCGGCGAAGACCGGACCCACCGTCCGCACCCTGGCGCGCGTCGTCCGGTGCACGACCGGTAGGTATCCGCGCCGGGTGGTGCCGAACAACGTCAGACCATGCCCGGTGTGCGGATCACCCGGCCGGATGGCGGACGGCACCTTCGGTGGGTCGCCCAAGGTGGGGAGTCCGAGGAGCAGCGCACTCGCCGGACCGGTCAGGTGGGCGTCGGGGGCGGCGCACAGGCCGAACGCGATCGAGCGGAGCCGGAAACGCTCCCAGTCGTCGGCTGCCGTCCAGGTCTCGGCACGCACGAACGCGGACTTCGCTACCCGCAGCAGTTCGCCTCGATCGGTCGAACGCTGCAGCGCGGGGCGCGGGATTCCGAATACGTCGGCGTCGCGGAGATGGATGACCGGTCCGAACCGTTCGAAGAGCTGGCCGACCTGCCCGCGGTCCAAGACGATTCCCATCGGCGGGATCCTGCCGGTCCGGCGCTGGTCCAGCGGGCCGTGTCCACCGGATGTGGACAGCTGGAGGCTGTGTGGATGGCGTACTCCCCGTGGGCTCCGAAACGGGTGGCCCATGCGACGCCGCGTGAGTGCCCGTCCGCGCGAAGCAACTCGTTGACTCGAGTACCTCCAGTCCCAGATCGGCCGAGTTGATAAGCGCCGGGCCAGTTGATAAGCGCGGGCGGTGAAAGAGCTGGACCCGGCGCACTAACCTGCTGGGTATGAGTTCTGTACTGACCGCGGTCGCCTGGCCCTACGCCAACGGCCCGCGGCACATCGGCCACGTGTCCGGGTTCGGAGTTCCCTCCGACGTCTTCTCGCGCTATCAGCGGATGGCCGGCAGCGACGTGCTGATGGTGTCGGGCACCGACGAGCACGGCACGCCGATCCTGGTGCAGGCGGACGCGGAGGGCGTTCCGGCGCAGGAGCTCGCCGACCGCTACAACAAGGTCATCGTCGACGACCTGCAGCAGCTGGGCCTGACCTACGACCTCTTCACCAGGACCACCACCCGCAACCACTACGCGGTGGTCCAGGAACTGTTCCGCACGGTGTACCGCAACGGTTATCTGGTGCCGAAGACCACGATGAGCGCCATCTCGCCGTCCACCGGCCGCACCCTGCCGGACCGGTACATCGAGGGCACCTGCCCGATCTGCGGCTACCCCAGCGCTCGCGGCGACCAGTGCGACAACTGCGGCAACCAGCTGGATCCCATCGACCTGATCGACCCCCGCTCGCGCATCAACGGCGAGAAACCTGCCTTCGTGGAGTCCGAGCACCTCTTCCTGGATCTGCCGGCCCTCGCCGAGGCACTCGGGCAGTGGCTGGATACCCGGAAGGATTGGCGCCCCAACGTTCTCAAGTTCTCCACGAACTTGCTGGCCGATCTCAAGCCGCGTGCGATGACCCGCGACATCGACTGGGGAATACCGGTTCCACTCGACGGGTGGCGCGACCGCGGCGACAAGAAGCTCTACGTGTGGTTCGACGCGGTGATCGGGTATCTGTCCGCGTCGATCGAATGGGCGCGCCGGTTCGGCGCCGATGCCGATGCCTGGCGCCGGTTCTGGTCCGACGAATCGGCTCGTCAGTACTACTTCATGGGCAAGGACAACATCACCTTCCACTCGCAGATCTGGCCCGCCGAGCTGCTCGGGTACAACGGGCTCGGCGAGCGCGGCGGCGCCCCCGGGATGCTGGGGAAGCTGAACCTGCCCACCGAGGTCGTCTCCAGCGAATTCCTCACCATGAGTGGCTCGAAATTCTCCACCTCGCGGAAAACGGTCATCTACGTCGGTGATTTCATCCGGGAATTCGGTCCGGATGCCCTGCGCTACTTCATCGTCGCAGCCGGACCGGAGAATCAGGACTCCGATTTCACCTGGGACGAGTTCATGCGGCGCAACAACTTCGAGCTCGCCAACGAATGGGGCAACCTGGTCAATCGGTCGGTGGCCATGGCGCACAAGAACTTCGGGGAGATCCCCCGCCCAGGTACCCGGACCGAGATCGACGTGACACTGCTGCAGGCGTCCGAGCAGGCGTTCGCCGGAGTCGGGGATTTGTTGGCCCGCAGCCGGTTCAAGCAGGCGCTGGGCGAGGCGATGCGGGTGGTCTCCGCCGCCAACAAGTACATCTCCGACACCGAGCCGTGGAAGCTCGGGCACGACAGCGAGCGGCAGGCGACCGTGCTGCACACCGCCCTGCAGGTGGTGGACGACGCGAAGACGCTGCTGACCCCTTTCCTGCCGCACTCCGCGCAGGGGGTGTTCGAGGCGCTCGGCGGCGTCGGCGTGTGGGCTGCGCAACCCACCATCGAACAGGTGACCGACTTCGATGACGCCGTCGAAGGCGTCGGCGTGCCGGCGGTGCGGAACTACCCGGTGATCACCGGGGACTACGAGTCGCAGCTCGCGGTCTGGGCCCGGCGGGAGATCGCCGTGGGAACAAAGCTGGCGAAACCGGTTCCGCTCTTCGGCAAGCTCGACCCGACGCTGGGGGAGACCGGCCCGCCCTGGGCGCCGATCGGATGACCGTCCACGAGGCGGTGCGCGAGCGCCGGCTGCCGCCGCCACCGGAGCCGCTGGGGACCGGGATCGCCGACGCGCACACCCATCTGGACGCGTGCGGGTGCGAAACGGCCGAGGACGTGGCGGCGGCCATGGCCAGAGCGGCCGCGGTCGGAGTCGTCAGGGCGATCACCGTCGCCGACGACCTGGCGTCCGCCGAGTGGGCGGTGCGAGCCGCCGGCCGACACCCCGACCTGTACGCGGCCGTCGCGCTGCACCCCACCAGGGCCGACCAGCTGGACGACGCGGCGAAGGCCCGGCTGGAGCATTTGGCCGCCGACGACCGGGTGGTGGCGATCGGCGAGACCGGGCTGGACCACTACTGGGAGGCCGCGCCGCACCGGGCCCAGGCCGAGGCCTTCGCCTGGCACATCGACCTAACCAAGCGGACCGGCAAGGCGTTGATGATCCACGACCGGGACGCCCACCGGGACGTGCTCGACCTGCTGCGCACCGAGGGCGCGCCGGAGCGCGTCGTCTTCCACTGCTTCTCCGGCGACGTCGCGATGGCCAGGGAGTGCGCCGACCGCGGGTACGTGCTGTCGTTCGCCGGTCCTGTGACGTTCCGCAATGCCAGGGAGCTGGCCGAGGCGGCCGCCCTGGTCCCGGCCGAACTGCTGCTGGTGGAGACCGACGCCCCGTTCCTCACCCCGCACCCGCACCGGGGCCGGCGCAACGAACCGTTCGCCCTGCCGTACACGGCACGCACCCTCGCCACGCTTCGTGGCGAGGATGTGGACAGGCTGTGCGAAGAGGTGAATCGGACCACATACCGGACCTTCGGCATCCGGGTGACCTGAGCACGAAATCTCGGAAATACCGCCGGTCGGGACAACCTGGGAGCCGCCTGGGAGTCTCCTGCAGGTTGCCGACCCGTGCTCTGCCCGTTACTGTCCTGTGATAACAGCCGGGATGGGGAAGTCTCGGGTGCAAGGGGCAGGTGCTGTTCGCGGATGGTATTCCGTCCGCACTCAACGCCTGCCCTTCGTGTGTCTGCGTGCCCGGGAATCGGCGCGGTCCATGCACCCTGTTCTCCTGCCCGATCGGCACGACGTACGGATGTGACTTGGTACCCAGCAACGAAGCGGCGAACTCGAACGAGTCGGCGCAGGCCCCCCTCGACCAGCCAGCCGCCCCCGAACCCGCTGCGGCCGTTCCTGTTTCGCCCACGACGCCGGCAACTGCAGCCTCCCGGTTCCGCAAGCCCGCCCTGATCGGCGCCGCGGCCCTGGTGTGTGCGTTGACCGTCGGCGGCGGGACGCTGGCGGCGATGAGCAAGACGGTGACGATCTCCGTCGACGGCGCGACTCGACAGGTGACCACCCTCGCGGGGTCGGTCGACGGCGCGCTGTCGGCCGCGGGCCTGTCCGTCTCCCCGCACGACACCCTGGCCCCGGCCGGCGGAGCGTCCATCGCGGAGGGCTCGCAGATCGCGCTCAACCGCGGTCGGTTGTTCACCGTCACCATCGACGGCCGCAAGCAGCAGGTCTGGACGACGGCGAAGACCGTCGACCAGGCACTGACCGAGATCGGCCGAGACCCGGCGGACTTCCAGCTGTCGGCGAACCGGTCGAGGCCCATCCCGCTGGACGGACTGCAGGTCACCGCAGCCACTCTGCACACCGTGTCGTTGGCGGGGTCGCACGTGACCGACGCCCGCACGTCGGTCACCTCGTCAGCGCGAACCGTCGGTGACCTGCTGCGCCAGCAGGGCATCCGCCTGGGCGTGAACGACCGGATCACCCCGGCGGTCTCCACGGTGCTCCGGGACGGCGTCGCGGTCACCATCCGCACGCTGCCGACCGTCGTCATCGCCGACGGCTCGAGCCGGCCGGCGACGACCGTGACCAGCCTGCGTACCGTCGCCGATCTGCTGAAGTACCGCCACCTGCGGGTCGGCAAGGACGACGTGCTCTCCCCGTCGCCCGCGACCCCGCTCGCCCAGGGGCTGACGGTGACCATCACCCGGGTTTCCTACTCGTCGACCGTCAAGACCCAGGTCATCGCCCAACCGGCGGACCGGACGGTCCAGGACGACTCGATGGACAAGGGAACCTCCGAGGTCGTGCAGCGGGGCCGGACGGGCGCCATCCAGGTCGCCTACCGGACCAAGATCGTCAACGGCAAGGCCGGTACGCCGCAGGTGACCTCTCGCCGCACCGTGCGTCAGGCGCTTCCCACCATCACCCACATCGGCACCTACGCGGCGCCCGTCGTGGTTGCCGCCCCGGCCCCTGTCGAGGCCGATTCGGATTCGGATTCGTCGGAGGGACAGTCGTCCCCCGCGGCCCCGGCGCCGAGCGCTTCGTCCGGGTCGGCGTCCTACTACGACGATTCCAGCCACTGGAGCGTCAACTGGGATGCCATCGCCAACTGTGAATCAACGAACAATTGGTCGATCAATACCGGCAACGGTTATTACGGCGGATTGCAGTTCGATTCCGGCACCTGGCTGGGGGCTGGTGGCGGCCAGTACGCCGACCGTGCCGACCACGCCAGCAAGAGTGAGCAGATCGCCATTGCGGAAAAGGTGTACGCCTCGCGCGGCCTCGGCCCATGGGCGTGTGGGTACGCCGCCGGCTGATTCACCGAGGTCGCGGACTGGTTGCACCGCAACTGTTTTAACACCAACGGGGACATCGACCATTCCAGCTGTCGGGGGAGGTCGATGTCCCCGTTGTTGTGTGGTCAATCGTGCGGCGTCGTCGTAGCCGCCGGTGACCAAATGAGTTCGCAAGGTGAATGACGGCCACCCATTGCGCAATTGATTCGCCCTTGTTACTGTTCTGTGATAGGGCCCGCGAGGTGGTCGGCCCGGGACGCAATGTGCGTCTCCCATTCACTCGTCGGTGCAGCCCGTTCGGAATCAGCGGCGTGCCCTGTTCCCGCAGTTCGTTCACCCCAGCAGCACGCCCTTCTCGGCAGTGCCAACGACAACCACAACGGATGTGACGTGAGCAAGCACCACGCAGCGGACGACCTGCCGCAGGCATCGGATTCCTGGATCCACTCCCTGGGCACCGGCGTCAACCCGGTACCCGCGCAGCGCCTGCCGTACTACAGCTCGCTGATCCCCCGCACACCGAGCCATGCCGACCTGTCCGACGAGCCCGTCGCCCGACCGGACCCGCAGGTGGCGGATCGCACCCCCGACATCACCGCCCCGGGCTCCCCCGGGGCCGGTGCCACCGGGCCGGAGCAGGCCGTGTCCCGGCTCTCGGCCGACCGCATCGACCGGTTGATCGACCGGCTCGACGGTGCGGGTGACGGAGGCGCGGGTGACGGCCGTGCGGTTCCCCAGGAAGCGACTGCCCAGGATGTGGTGCCAGAGGTGCCCGGAGAGGCGCTTCCGGACGGTGCAGCTACCGACGATGCCGACGAGCACGAACCCGCGCCGATCGAGCCGAAGGCCGCGGCGACCGAGTCCGATCCTTCGCCGACGAATCCCGCACCGGCCGGCGACGGCGCACCCGTGGCGGCCACGTCACTGTCCGGTTCACGCCGTGCCGGGCGCGTCTTAGCACGCAAGCCGCTCCTCACCGTCGCCGCGGCCGCGTTGTGCGTCCTCACCGTGGGCGGCGGTCTCGTCGCCCGGAACAGCTCGTCGACGCCGCACACCGCCGCCATCGGGTCAGCTCCGCCGTCTGCAGCGCAGCAACAGGGCGTCGCCTCGCCGTCCGGGTCGGGCGTCGCCGCGCTGGGTGCCGACCTCGCCGGCGTCGCGGACCTCGCGCCGGTGCAGCCGCAGGTCGGAGCGCAGGCCGCGCCTCTGGTGGCGGCCAACCGCTCGCGGGCCATTCCGCTGGGCGGTGCTGCGAAGACCGCGCCGTCCGTGCGGCGCGTCAGCCTGGCCGTCGGAGGTCGCCCCGCGACGTCCACCACGACCAGCGCCAGCACCGTCGGTGGTCTGCTCGCCCAGCAGAACATCACCGTCGGCCCGTTGGACAAGGTCACCCCCGCGCTGAGCACCCCGCTGTCCAGCGGCCTTTCGGTCCGGATCGACCGGATCGTGGTCCGCTCGATCGCCGGGATCTCCGTCATCGCCGAGCCGGCCGCTACCGTCGTGCTGGACGCCGCGCTCGCGAAGGGGACCACCAAGGTCGTGCAGCAGGGCCGGCCGGGGCGCGCGGCGATCACCTACCGCGTGACGACGGTCAACGGCAGGCAGACCGCCAAGACGGTGTCGGCCCGCAGGACGGTCGTCCCCGCGGTCGCCACCGTCACCCACCTCGGCACCAAGGTGGCGCCGAAGTCGACGTTCACCTACAGCGGGTCCGAGGTGTTCACCAACGACACGACGTTCGGGGTGAACTGGGACGGCCTGGCGATGTGCGAGTCGACGCACAACCCACGGGCGATCAATGCCAACCCCTCCGCAGGACTGCCCACCTACGGCCTGTTCCAGTTCGACCTGCCGACCTGGGAGTCGGTCGGCGGGTCGGGTAACCCGATCGACGCCTCTCCGCAGGAGCAGTTGATGCGCGCGAAGCTGCTGTACCAGCAGCGCGGGCTCGAGCCGTGGGCGTGCCGGGACGCGGCTCACTGAGCGGGCCGACCGCGCTCTCCTCGCCGACCGCAGCGGCCCCGGAAGGGGCCGCTGCGGTTTTTCCTCGTCCGGCCGATGTACCGGCGGCCGTGGCCGGTCGTGTGAGGATGGTGACCGTGAGCCAAGACAGCGGTGCGCCGGGAACGCTGCTGGGCGCCAGCGAGATCCGTCGACTGGCCGCGCAGCTCGATCTCCGACCGACCAAGACCCTCGGCCAGAACTTCGTGCACGACGCGAACACCGTCCGTCGTATCGCAGCCGCGGCCAAGCTCGAGCCGGGCACGCACGTCCTGGAGGTCGGTCCGGGGCTCGGCTCCCTGACCCTGGCCCTGCTGGAAGTCGCGGCGACCGTGACGGCCGTCGAGATCGACCGGCGCCTCGCGGACCTGCTGCCGGTCACCGTCGCGGCCCATGCGCCGTCCAGGACCGCCGATCTCACCGTCCTGGCAGCGGATGCGTTGACGCTGCGCCGCGCCGAGGTGGCCGGCGACCCGACGGCGCTGGTCGCCAACCTCCCCTACAACATCGCGGTCCCGGTCCTGCTGCACCTGCTCGCCGAACTGCCCACGCTGCAGCGGGTTCTGGTGATGGTGCAGTCCGAGGTGGCCGACCGGGCCGCGGCGCCGCCGGGGTCGCGCACCTACGGATCACCGAGCGCGAAGATCGCCTGGTACGGCACCGCCAGACGGGCCGGCGCGATCGGTCGGTCGGTCTTCTGGCCGGTGCCCGGCGTGGACTCGGCCCTGGTGGCCATCGAGCGGCACGCCGCGCCGCGCACCGGCGACCGCGCCGCCGTGTTCGCCGTCATCGACGCCGCCTTCGCCCAGCGCCGCAAGACCCTGCGGGCGGCGCTGTCCGGTTGGGCCGGATCGGCCGCCCGCGCGGAAGAGCTGCTGCGCGCCGCCGGTGTCGATCCGGGCCTGCGCGGCGAGATGCTCGACGTGGAGGCTTTCGCCCGCATCGCCCGGGCCAACGCCGCCGACGACCGGGTCGACGCATGACGCCCCGGGTGCACTCCTCACCCGGACAGATCCGGGTGCGGGTGCCGGGCAAGATCAACCTGCACCTCGCAGTGGGCGATGCCCGGGCCGACGGCTACCACGACCTGGTGACGGTGTTCCACGCCGTCGACCTGTTCGACGAACTCGTCATCGCCCCGGCCGACCGGCATGCCGTGCGGACCACCGGTCTGTCCGGCGTGCCGGCCGGGGCGAAGAATCTGGCCGGTGCCGCCGCCCGGCTGCTGGCCAAGCGGACGAAGACCGGCGGGCCGGTGGCGATCGACATCCACAAGCAGATCCCGGTCGCCGGCGGCATGGCCGGCGGCAGCGCCGACGCGGCCGCCGCGCTGGTCGGGTGTGCGGCGCTGTGGGGTCTGGAGCTCAGCCGCGACCAGCTGGCCGAGTTGGGCGCCGAACTCGGCTCGGACGTCCCGTTCGCGCTCACCGGCGGCACGGCCGTGGGCACGGGACGCGGTGAGCGGCTGTCCCCGGTGCTGGCCCGCACGCCGCTGCACTGGGTGTTGGCACTCTCGGAATCAGGGCTGTCCACACCGGCGGTGTTCGCCGAGCTCGATCGCATGCGGGCGTCGGGGAAGCCGCCTCGGGTCGGCGGCGTGCAGACCATGCTGGCCGCACTGACCACCGCTGATCCTGCCCAGGTGGCGGCGGCCCTGGGGAACGACCTGCAGGCGGCCGCCATCTCGTTGCAACCGGGGCTGCGCCGGACGTTGCGCGCCGGCATCGCCGCGGGTGCGCTGGGCGGGCTGGTGTCGGGTTCCGGGCCCACGGTGGCGCTGCTGTGCGCCGATCCCACGGCGGCTGCCCAGGTGGCGGCAGAGGTGGCCGGGTCGGGGACGTGCCGGTCGGTGAAGATCGCGACCGGACCCGCGCCAGGTGCCAAGGTCGTCGGCTGAGCCGGCGTGCCCGATCCACATCCATTCGCGAGGAGACGTTCTTTCCACCCATGGCAAATCTTGTCAATCTCGAATCAGTGACCGTCGTGCACGGCGTCCGTCCGGTGTTGGACGAGGTGTCGCTGGGCGTCCAGACCGGTGACCGCATCGGTGTTCTCGGGTTGAACGGCTCGGGCAAGACGACGCTGCTGACGGTCCTGGCCGGCCTCGCCGCACCCGACTCGGGTCGGGTGTCGCGGTTGCGCGGCGTCGGCATCGAGGTGGTCACCCAGTCCGACCGGCTGGAGCCGGGCGCCAGCGTCCGGGACATCGTGCTGCACACCTTCGGCGACGGCGACCACACCTGGGCCTCCGACTCCTCGGTGCGGGCGATCCTGGACGGGCTGGGGCTGGCCGGCATCGGACTGGAGACGTTGGTGGACAACCTGTCCGGCGGCGAGCGGCGGCGGGTCGCCCTGGCGGCGGCGCTGGTCACCGACGCCGACCTGCTGATCCTGGACGAACCCACCAACCACCTGGACATCGAGGGGGTGGCGTGGCTGGCCGACCACCTGCTCGCCCGCCGGTCGGCACTGGTGGCGGTGACCCACGACCGCTGGTTCCTCGACGCGGTCGCCACCACCACCTGGGAGGTGGTGGACGGCGGCGTGCAGATCCGCGAGGGCGGTTACTCGGACTGGGTTTTCGCCCGGGCGGAGCGGCTGCGCCTGGACCGCGCGGCCGAGGAGACCCGGAAGAACCTGGCGCGCAAGGAGTTGGCCTGGCTCCGCCGTGGCGCGCCGGCCCGGACCTCCAAGCCCCGGTACCGGATCGAGGCGGCCGAGGCGTTGATCGCCGACGTTCCCGAACCCCGGAACACCGTGGAGCTGCACAGTTTCGCCCGCAAACGGCTGGGCAGGGACGTGCTGGACCTGGAGGACGTCACCGCCACCGTTCCGACCCCCGACGGCCCGAGGACGCTGCTCGACGACGTCACGTGGCGGATCGGCCCGGGCGACCGGATCGGCCTGGTCGGCATCAACGGCTCCGGCAAGTCCACCCTGCTGCGGGTGCTGGTCGGCGACCGGCAGATCGCGTCAGGCAGCCGCAAGGTCGGCAAGACGGTGAGCATCGGCTACCTGTCGCAGGACGTCGTCGAACTCCCGCCGGAGCTGCGCCTGCTGGAGGCGGTCACCGAGATCGCCGGCACGGTCAACCTGGGAGGGAAGGACATCTCGGCGGGCCAGCTGGCCGAACGGTTCGGGTTCACCAACGAGCACCAGTGGACCCGGGTGGCGCAGCTTTCCGGCGGCGAGCGCCGTCGTCTGCAACTGCTGCGCATCCTGATGGCCGAGCCGAACGTGCTGATCCTGGACGAACCGACCAACGACCTGGATACCGATACCCTCGCGTCCCTGGAGGACCTCCTCGACTCGTGGCCGGGCACGCTGATCGTGGTCAGTCACGACCGCTACCTCATCGAGCGGGTCACCGACGACGTGATCGCACTCCTGGGCGACGGGAAGGTCACCCACCTCCCGGGCGGGATCACCGAATACCTGCGGCGGCGCGCCGCGGTGACGGTCGGTTCGGTGTCCGACGCCTCAGCGGCAGCGAACGCGGCGCCGGCCAGCAACGGCGCGAAGCTGGACGCGGCGACCGCGCGGAACCTGCGCAAGGATCTCCAGCGATGGGAGAAGAAGCTGGAGTCGTTGCACCGCAAGGAGACCGACGTCCAGGGAAAGCTGGCCTCGGTCGGCGCCGACTACGCCGCCGCAGCCGACCTCAACGCGCAGCTGCACGCGCTGGCCGACGAACGCGACGAGGCCGAACTCAGTTGGATGGCAGCCGCGGAGGCGTTGGAGCAGGGCTGATACCGGGCAGGGCCCCCTGGGTCAGGCCGGGCCAGGGGCGAGGAAACGCAGCAACTCCGTGCAGAACGCCTCCGGGGAACTGGCGTGCGGCTTCTTCCCGCCGGGGACGGTGCATCGCTGCGCGCCCGGGATCGACGCGGCGATCAGGTCGAACTGGGCCCGCTCGCCGATCTCGGCCGAACTGCTGCAGAGCACGAGGGTCGGTGCTGCGATGTCGGACAGGTGGTCCCACCACGCCGGATCGGCCTGGGCCAGCTGATCGAGCACCGATTTCGCCCTCGAGAAACCCTGCAGGTTCTGCCGCAGCTTTCCCCTGCGCAGCGTGGTCATCGCGCCGGAGATCGCCATGCCCGGCGACATGCGGGCACTCACCGGCGGCCCCGACCGGGGTGGTGCCGTCGGTTCGCAGAGGACCAGCCGGCGGATCAGGTGGGGATGCGCGGCGGCCAGGCAGGCCGCCAGGTAACCGCCGAAGCCGTGGCCCAGCAGGTCGATCGGATTCTTGCCCAGACTGGGCAGCATGAGTGACAGGTGGTCGACGTAGGAGGAGAGGTCGGAGCCGGGCACCGGGTCACTGCGCCCGCTGCCGGGGAGGTCGACCGCGACCAGCTCGCGGTCCGCGCGCACCAGCGGCGTCGTCAGGTGCTCGAAAGCGGCAGCCGAGGACCCGAGGTCGTGCAGCATCAGCACCGGGGTGCCGGTGCCGTTCGAGTAGACCCGAAGCTCCCGTTCGTCGATGAACAGATCATGTACAGCGCTGTACGTCACCCGGTCATCGTGCCCTGAGGAGGACCGATCCGCCAAGACCGGCGTGCCCGGTCGGCCGCAGTCGTCGGCCGGCGGTCGTCGGTGCTCGATCCGGTCAATCCGATCACTCCGGTCAATCCGCCGCGACCTTGCGCAGGTCGGCGTCGCCCTCGTCCACGTGGTAGTCCGCGCCCACCGTGTCGTCCACGCCGTCCCGCACCTTCATCGCCCGAAGGATCAGCGTCACGACCAGCACCACGACCAGATTGGCCACCAGCGCGACGATGCCGACATAGATCTGCACCGGCGAGGTGCCGAACGGGTGCCAGCCGAAGATCGACAGCTTCGCCAGCTGCAACGCCGACCCCCCGAAGTGCAACTTGCCGTTCGCCGGGTTCGGGATCGTGTACAGCAGGTAGAGGCCCCACGCCATGCCGACGGCCCAGCCGGCGATCAGCGCCCTGGAGTGCTGCCAGCGGGTGTAGAGCGCGATCGCCACCGCGGGCAGCGTCTGCAGGATGATGACGCCGCCGATCAGCTGCAGGTCGATGGAGAACT
>CAXTBG010000002.1:0-107743 GCA_964242105.1 uncultured Nakamurella sp.
TGGAGTTCATCCCGATCATCGGGCTCGGGATCGCCTGGGCGTCCATCATGGGCGTTCCGTACATCATGGCGGTGCGGATGATCCCGTCCACCCGCTACGGCGTCTACATGGGCATCATCAACATGATGATCGTCGTGCCGATGCTCATCCAGTCGGTGTCGTTCGGATGGATCTACAAGCACCTCCTCGGCGACAACCCGACCAACGCGATCATGTTCGCCGGGATTCTGCTGGCCTGTGCGGCCGCGGCGATGATGTGGATCAAGGAGCCGCCCATCGTTCGTGACGTCGACGCCGTCTCAGCCATGCCGGTGGCCTCCGGCAACACTCGACCGGGGACGACCTCATGACGGACATGACCGAGTACCGGCTCGTCGTCGTCGGTACGGACGGTTCGGAACTGGCCACGCCGACCGTCGCCAGAGCAGCCTGGCTCGCCCAACGGGAGGACGCCGACCTCGTCATCGTCTGTGCCTACGCAGAGATGTCCCGACGCGTCGACGCCAAGAACGTCGCCACCCTCGGCGGCGACCCACGGTCGGGTCAGGTCCTCGGCCGGAGCGCAGCGAGCAACGCCATAGCGCAGGCAGTCGCGGTGGCGACCGGGCACGGCGCAACCATCACGGCCGCGCTACTGGTCGACGGCGAACCGGCCAAGGCCCTGCTCACGGTTGCCGACGACCGCAACGCGGACGTCATCGTCATCGGTGCCCGGCAGGACCGCTCGGTCGCGGACCGCCTGCTGGGCACCGTCGCGAGCGAGATCGCGAAGCGGGCGCGGTGCGACGTCGTCATCGTCCGTCCGGTTGACGAACACGGCGACCTGACCGTGCCGGAGGACGCGACGGCGACGTCCTGACCCCGTCATCGGGTCGATAGGACGCGGTGGTTCTGGCGGAAATCCGACTGCTGCCCGCTGTCAGACCTTTCGCACTGAAGCGTCGTAGATCTCCATGATCGACGCGGCCAGTTGGGCGTCGAATTCGGCTGGGGTCTGCTCGTCGGACAGGCCCTCCAGCAGGGCCCGGGAGAAACTGGCGATCATCGTCGAGTCGCCGGCCAGCAGCCTGCACGCCGTCGGACGGTCGTACCCCCCGGACAGGGCGAGGACACGGAGCACACGAGGATCGGCGGCCAACTCGGCGTAGAGGTCCGGCTCGGTGGGAATGGTCAGCTTCAGCATGACGACGGCGCCGTCCCGGAGGGATTGCAACCGCGAATGCAGCGCATCGCGCAGGAGGGCCTCCGCCTCCTGCTTCGAGGTGGACGAAATGCTGACTTCCGGCTCCAGGATCGGCACCAGGCCGGCCGCGCCGATGCGCTCGCCGTACTCGAACTGCTGGTCGACGATGTCGGCCACCCCCTGCTGGTCCGCCTCGTGGACCACCGACCGCATCTTGGTGCCGAAGATCGGGTGGGTGCCGGCCCTCGCCAGCAGCTGGTCGAGACCGTCGATCGGCTTCATCAGTTGGACGCCGTGCTGCTCGTCGGCAAGCCCGGTGTCCACCTTGAGGAAGGGGACGACCTGCTTCTCGTCCCACAGGTATCGCGCGCTCGGGACTCCGTGCATCTCGCGATCCATGGTCTGCTCGAAAAGAATCGCGCCCAGAATGCTGTCGCCGTCGAAGGCAGGGCTGGTGACGATCCTCGTCCGCATCGCGTGCACGAGGTCGAACATTTCTTCGTCGGATCCGTACCGCGTCTTGTCGACGCCGTACTCGGCGAGCGCTTTCGGCGTACTGCCACCACTCTGATCCAAAGCCGCAAAGAATCCCTGCCCGGTACGGATCTTCCCCAGCTGCCTCGCGTCCATGTCCCCATCATCCTCCTCCGGCGGGGGGGTCGACGGTTGATCAGGCCTGCGCGGCATGACGTTCTCGGTGCTACGGCCCGGGGTACCCCGTCGGTCAGCCGGCCATCCATCCAACCGCCTGGAGGCAGACACCGTTCGCCGTAGCCGGGATGTGGGAACCTCACCACCATGACTATTTCAACGGTGGACGCCGGCCCACGCGCGGTCAGCCGCTCTGCGCAGGTGCACGCCCCCGCGGGTGAGCTGTTCGCCTTGGTGGCCGACCCGCACCGGCACGGCGAACTGGACGGCTCAGGGACCGTCGGCGATGCCGTGGTCGGGCCGACCCGCCTGCATACCGGCGAGTCCTTCGGCATGAAGATGAAGATGTTCGGTCTGCCCTACAAGATCACCAGCAAGGTGGTCGACGTGCAGGAGAACCGGGTCGTCGAGTGGCGCCACCCGGCCGGGCACCATTGGCGTTGGGAGTTCGAATCGCTGAAGCCAGATCTGACCCAGGTGACGGAAACATTCGACTACAGCCACGGCCCGGCCATCGTCGCGGCCATCCTTGGATGGCTCGGGTTCCCGAAGCGGAACGGCGTCGGCATCGAATCCACGTTGACGAAAATGCAGCAGCGCTACGGCGGTCAGGCCGACCCTGGGTGAGGCAGCGGGGTTCGGGCACGGTGGTGTTTCCCTCAGCACTCCCTCGAATCGTGCTCGGCTGCGGCGGCCCTGGCCGCTGTCACCACCACCTCGTCGCGACAACCGGTTGCGTACCCTGCAATGCGCCGTCGGATGTCCCTACCCAGCAGCCACCTGCCCACCCGGTCGCCGATCGGACGCAGAAACGACGGTCGAACCGTGAAGTTGTAGCGCCAGATCGCCTCGGTGGTATCCGCCCGCGGACCGGGCTGAAAACGCCATCCCGCGCCGAAACGGTCGAAGAACCACGGGCCGGTGATCATCCGCATACCGACATTGGTCGGCGGGGCGAACGAAACATATTCGCTGAGCATGCGCAGACCGTGCCGTGATCGGGTCTCCGTGCGCACCGTTTTCGCCGGCATTTCCGCAGCGATCAACCGCTGGTTGCGAACGAAGTTGTCCCACCGGTAACGCACCTCGCCCTGGGTCTGCGATACCCAGAACGCGGTCCGCACATCCACAGCCACGATCACCCGCGCTTCGACCACCGGCATGACGTCAGTATTGCAACGATGCGCGCAGATTTGGCCAGGCCCTCCACGACGACCTCGACTGCGGCCGGCCGATCGAATGCGACCAGCACGTCGAGCCGGCTGACCGGGATCACTGCGCGGTGATGGTCACCAGCCCGCAGGTGGTGGGCTGCGACGCGCCGGCAACGCTCGCACAAGGCCAGCCTGAGACGGAAACGATGATTGCACCGGCCGCGGTCGGGGTGACGGTCCATCCTTCGATCGTCGCCGACCCGGGCGGCGCGGCCGACAAGTGCAGGTTCCTCGGTGCCCGCATGCCGGCGGGGGGACTTTGACAGGTCAGTCAGATCGCCGGGCGGTCTGCACGGTAGTGATACGACGGTGCACCCCCGACGATCGATGGCATGACCGCCATTCTTCGACTTCAGAACGTCACCGCACTCTTCGGTCAGGGTATCGGCGCCGTCCGCGCCCTGGACGGAATCACGATGGACGTCGCCGCGGGTGACTTCGTCACCGTGATGGGCGCAACCGGATCGGGCAAGAGCACCTTGCTCAACTGCGCGGCCGGCCTCGAACGCGTGCACAGCGGCCGCGTCGAGCTGCTCGGCGAGGACATCACGCGGCTGGGTGAGCGCGCCTTGAGCGCTCTTCGCCGACGGCACGTCGGCGTCGTGTTCCAGTCGTACAACCTGCTGTCGGAACTGACTGTGGCGCAGAACGTGCTGCTGCCGTGCCGCCTGGGTGCTCGCGCGGCGCGGACGGTCGGCGAGGTCCTCGCCGCGGTCGGGCTCGCGGGCTTCGAGCGGCGCGGGGTCGGCTCGCTGTCCGGCGGGGAGCGGCAGCGGGTGGCGATCGCCCGGACGCTGATCACGGCACCGGCGGTGATCTTCGCGGACGAGCCGACCGGCGCGCTCGACCCGGACACCGGCGGGCAGGTGATCGCCCTGTTGCGCCGGGCCGTGGACAGCAGCGCAGCCACGGTCGTCATGGTGTCCCACGATCCCGCGGCCGCGGCAGCCGGCGACCGGATCGTCATCCTGCGCGCCGGCCGAACGGTGATCGACCGGGCCACCCCGGACGCCGCGGCGATCCGGGTACTGCTGTCCAGAGTTGCTGCCTACGACGACGTCTGCGGGGTGGCCCGGTGAACAGCGGCATCACCCGGCAGGCGTTGCGTCGTCATCACCGCACGCTGCTGGGGCCGGCCGCTACCCAGCTCGTGGCCGCCGTGGTGATCGCGACGATGGTGGACACCCAGGCATCGCTGACGGCGAGCCATCCGCTCGGCGATGCGTCCGCGCCGGTCAGCGATCTGCTGGATGCCTGCACGGTCTTCCTCGGCGACGCGGTCTATCTGTCGTTCGTCATGGTCGGCGTGACCATGAGCCTGGCGCTGGGCGCACAACGACGGGACATCGCCCTCCTGCGTTCTGTCGGCGCCGCGCCGGCGCAGGTGCGGCGGTCGGTCGTGCTCCAGGCATTGGCCACTGCCGTGCCTGCCGGCCTGCTCGGGACGCTGCTCGCAGTGCCGGCGTCGGGGCTGTGGCTGGTACTGCTGCGGGCGCATCAGGTGGTGCCACCAGGCGTCGACACCGGCTGGAGCCCGGCTTCTGTCCCGATCGCGGGCGGTGCCGTGACGGCGACCTCGGTGGTGGCGGCCATGCTCGCTGCCCGCCGCACCGCCCGGATGAAGCCGGCGACGGCGCTGGTCGAGGTGGCCTGCGGTCGGCGACCCCGGGCCGTGCGCGGACGGGCCGTTGCCGGGGTCGCGCTGATCACCACCGGCGTCATGCTCGCCGTCGTGCTCGCACGTTTCGCGCCCGGTCAACTGGCCGATGCCGGCGTGTTCGTGCTCATCGCCGAGTGCGTGGGCGCCGGTCTGCTCGCGCCGATGCTGCTGCGCGCCGGATGCGCACTCATCGGGCGGCTGATACCGGGCCGTGTGGTTCAGGTGGCGATGGACGACCTCACCGTGCACGCTCACCGGCTCGGCGGGGCGTTGGTGCCGATCATGCTCGGGTCGGCGTTCACGACGGTCAAGATCGGCCTGCACGCCTCAGCCGCCTCAGCCGGCGTCGTGGACAGCGTCTCGGATCGTTGGACCGACTGGTCAGGGTCGGCGACGTTCTGTGCCTTCGCCGCCGTCGCGGCGGTGAACTGCCTGCTGACGGTGACGCTGGAGCGGCGCCGCGACTATGCCGCCCTGCAACTCGCCGGCGCCGGCCGGGCCACCGTGGTGGCGATCGTGGCCGCGCAGGCGGTGCTGGTCACCATGGTCGCTGTTCTCGCGTCGGCCCTGGTCGCCGCCGTCACGCTGGTGCCGATCGTGCATGGCACACTCGGCCTGTGGTGGCCGCACCTGCCCGCCGGGGTCGTCCTGTGCGGGATCGCGCTGATCGCAGCACTGGTCGCGGCGGCAACCCTGGTGCCGGCCGCTCGGATGACCCGGTGCCCGCCGGTACGGGTCACCGCATCGGCCCAATGAGAACGCCCATTCGGCTCGTCCTGCGCGAGCCGTTCACGGCCCGCACCTATCGGGAGTTCGGTTACTGCTGGTTGACCGTGCTGCCGGCGGTAGCCGCGTTCGCCCTCGTACTGGTGTCGCTGGTCGTCGGCATGCTCAGCCTCGTCGGCATCGGCCTGCTGCTGCTGCCCGGCTGCCTGATCGCCGCCCGGGGCCTGGTGCCGGTCTTCGCCCGGGCCGGGCACCGCGTACTGGGCTGGCCCTGGTCGGTGCTGCCGCCTCCGCACCGCCCGGTGCTCCGTGACCGGCAGGCCTGGGGGGCACTGGCGTACTTCGCGGTCAAGCTGCCCGTGACGCTGGTCGGCGTCTACCTCGGCACCCTCGCCCTCGTCGTCGGTCTCGCGGCGGTGACGTCGCCGGTGTGGTGGCTGTTCTCCCACAACGGGTTCGGTGCGTGGGACGACTTGCAGTGGGTGGGCACGCTCGGCCTCGCCGCCCAGGGCGCCGCCGTGCTGCTCGCCTTTCCGTGGTTCGTGCGGCTGCTGGTGGCCATCGACCGCACCGTGCTGTTCGCGCTGGTGGCGACCGACGACGCCCGCCGCATCGCCGAGCTGGAGGCCGGTCGGCGCACCCTCACCGCCGACGCCATGGCGGCGGCGCGCCGCATCGAGCGTGACCTGCACGACGGCACCCAGGCGCGGCTCGTCAGCCTCGGAATGGTGCTCGACCGCGCCGCCCGGGCCGACGACCCGCGGGCCGGCGAGCTGATCGAGACCGCTGCTCGGATGACCGCGGAGACGCTCGCCGAACTGCGCGACATCGTCCGCGGCCTGCGCCCGCCGGCGCTCGACGACGGACTGGGCACGGCACTGGCCTCGCTCGCGGCCCGCGCGGCCGTCCCGACCGAGTTCGTCGACGAGATGTCCGACCAGGTCCTCGGACCCGCCTCGACGACCATCTACTTCGCCGCGGCCGAACTGCTGACCAACGTCGCGCGGCACTCCAGCGCGAGCCGCGCCACCGTGCGGTTGGCTGGTACCCGCGACTGGCTGCGCCTCACCGTCGCCGACGACGGCCGGGGCGGGGCGAATCCGGACGGTCTCGGCACCGGGCTCGACGGCCTGCGCCGCCGGGCGGCGGCACTGGACGGCTCGGTGACGGTCACCAGCCCGCCCGGCGGCCCGACCGTCGTCACGGTCGATGTGGCGCGGGTCTGATCGGGGAGCCCGGTATGCGGGTGGTGATCGTCGAGGACAACGCGCTGCTGCGCGACGGGCTCGCCCTGCTGCTCGCCGACGCCGGCATCGACGTGGCCGCGACGCGGGACGACGCCGCCGGCCTGACCGAGCTGGTCGGCCGGGAGCAGCCTGACCTGGTGGTGCTGGATGTCCGGCTGCCACCCGGCTTCACCGACGAGGGGATCCGCGCGGCGCTCGAGCTGCGCGCGCGACACCCGGCGGTGGGCGTGCTCGTCCTGTCGCAGTGGGTCGAGGTCACCTACGCGCGGCAGTTGCTGACCGATGGCGCCTCGAGCGTCGGCTACCTGCTCAAGGACCGGGTGATGCGGAGCGCCGACTTCCTCGACGCGGTGCACCGGGTGGCGGCCGGCGGGACCGCGCTGGACGAGGAGGTGGTCGGGGCGCTGCTGGCCCGGGGCCCGGTGTCGAGCCGGCTGCAGCGACTCAGCGAACGCGAACGCGAGGTGCTGGCCCTGCTCGCGGAGGGTCGTTCGAACCGCGCGATCGCCGATGCACTGCACCTCGCGCTGCGCAGCGTCGAGAAGGTCATCGCTGCTGTCTTCCACAAGCTGGACCTGACCGACGAGCCGGACGGTCACCGCCGCGTCCTTGCGGTGCTGCGCTACCTGCGGGCGCACGGGTAACCGTCAGCGATTCTCGGGTGGTTTGTCGCGATTCGAGCGGAGTGCATACCTGCACGTCGCGCCGATCGTCGGGGACAACTCCGCGTTCCGCCCGCTCAGCGGCGCTGCTCAGGACCGGGCGTCCCGGGCTGGGGGAAGGAGCGAGCCCGGCGGATGCGGATCGGGCCCTTGGCGGTGCTGGGGTCCACGACCGCGCCGCCCTGGGTGATCTCCACCTCGCCGCGGGCGACCAGCCGGCGCGCGGCCTGGCGGACGGGCTCCATCAGCGGCCGCCACTCGTCGCCGCCGACCTCGCGGGCAACCTCGCTCGGGCAGATGGTCGCCGTGGCCGCCCGCTGCGACAGGCGGGCGAGGATGTGGTCCTCCAGCGTGGTGTCGGCGGCATCGGCCTTGTGCTGCCGGCACTTGTCCGAGCAGTAACGGACCGCATCCCAGTCCCGCGCCCACTTCTTGCGCCAGGTGATGGTGCGGCCGCACACCGCGCACGTCTTCGATGGATGCTGCTCGGTCGCCACTGCATCCTCCCCGGACGTCGATCACCAGGCTAATCCCCGGGCACCTGCAGCACCCGGCCGAGCACCTGCCGGCGCAGCGCCGGCAGGGCCTGGTCTCCCGGTTCGAGCAGCTCCTGCAGGAACATCCCGTCCTGCACCGCGATCACCGCCCGGGCCAGCGAGTCGAGGTTGGCGTCGTCGAAGTCCGCGTCGCGGGCCAGCAGGCCGGCGCGCAGGATCGGCGTCAGTGCCTCGCGCAGCCGGCGGCGGTGGTCGGCGAGCGCCGTACCGACCTGCTCGTGCCGCAGGGCGTGAGCGGCGAACTCCAGATTCAGCAGGTGCGTGCGGCGGTTGATCGGCAGCACGGCGATCACCTGGTCGATCAGCTCGCCCAGGGAGAGTTCTGCCGGGGCCAGCTCGACGGCCCGCCGAACGGCGGCGACGACATCGCGCGACTGGGAGTTGTACAACGCGAAGAACAGGCCGTCCAGCGAGTCGAAGTTCGAGTAGAACGCCCCTCGGGAGTAGCCGGCCCGCTCGCACACGTCCTCCACCGTGGCCCGCCCGAATCCGCGTTCGGCGAACACCTCGGACGCGGCGGCGAGCAGGCGGGCCTGCGTCTCCGCGCGCCTCTTGGTCAGACCGCCGGGTGCCGGACCGGCCGGCGGGCGAAGTGGCCTTGGCGACATCATCGGAGCATACATTCCTGTATCGGATACGTTAATGTATCGACTAGACGATGATGATCGAGATGGGGCAGCGATGAGTACAGCAATTCCGCACGGCCGGCGCGGGCAACCCGATGTGCCGCAGAGCTTCTGGGCCGAGTTCAAGGACGCGGTGTCCACCCGCACCGTCGGGCTGATCGTCGGGGTGCTGCTTCTGCAACTCGGTTTCATCCTGTCCTACGTCGGCGCCTTCCACGCGCCGACGCCGCACGAGGTGCCGATCGCGGTGGTCTCGCCGTCGGCGCAGGTGTCGGCCCAGACGGCCGCCCGGATGAACGGCATCGCCTCCACCCCGCTGGAAGCCGTGGCCGTGGCCGACCGGGCCGCCGCCGAGCAGCAGATCCGCTCCGGTGAGCTCTCCGCGGCGCTCGTCATCGACCCGCAGGGCACGGCCGACACCCTGCTGGTCTCCAGCGGCGGGGGCGTATCGGCCGCCACCGCGGTGACGACCGTCGTCCAGCAACTCGAGGCCGCCCAGCAGCGCACCGTCAGCACGCAGGACATCGTGCCGCTGCAATCCGGTGACGGCCGCGGCCTGACCGGCTTCTACCTGGTCATCGGGTGGATCGTCGGCGGCTATCTGGTCGCGGCACTGCTGGGTGTCTCGGCCGGCGCCCGGCCGGCCACTCCGCGCCGCGCGTACTTCCGGCTCGGCGCCGTCCTCCCGTACGCGATCCTGTCCGGCCTCGGCGGTGTGCTCGTCGTCGACCAGGTGTTGGGCGCACTGACCGGCCATTTCATGGCCCTGTGGTGGCTCGGCGCACTGGTGGTGGCCGCGGCAGCGTCGGTGACGCTGGCGTTCCAGGTGCTCTTCGGGGTGCTCGGCATCGGCATCACCGTGTTGGTGTTCGTCATCCTGGGTAACCCGTCGGCGGGCGGTGCGTACCAGACGGCACTGCTGCCGCCGTTCTGGCGGACGATCAGCAACGCGCTGCCGAACGGTGCCGGCACCGACACCGTGCGGCGGATTGTCTACCTGGGTAGCAACGGCATCACCGGTCACCTCGTCGTCATCGCGCTGTACGTGGTGCTCGGCGCGGCGGTGGCGCTGGTCGGTTCGCACCTGCTGCACCGCCGCACCCGGGCCGCCGTCAGCGCCTGAGGTCGCCGACGCCTCAGCGGTTGGTGTAGCCGCCGTCGATCGGGAGCGAGACGCCGCTGATCATCGCGGCGGCGTCGCTGAGCAGGAACACGATCGGGCCGGCCACGTCGTCCTCGGTGGCCCAGCGGCCCAGCGGCATCTGCTCCAGGAACGGTCCGCCGATCTCCGGCCGCCCCCAGTAGAAGTTCGACATGTCCGTCATCACCACGGTCGGGTTCACGCTGTTGACCCGGATGCCGTAGCGACCCAGCTCCAGTGCGGACACCCGGGTGATGTTGTCCAGCGCTGCCTTCGACGACCCGTAGGACACGTGGCTGGTCAGTGCCACCAGGCTGGCCTGGCTGGAGACGTTGACGATGGATCCGCCCTGGCCCAGCCGGATCAACGTCCGCGCGGCGTACTTGATCACCAGCAGCGCACCGCGGGCATTGATGCTGATCACTTTGTCGAACACGTCGATGTCGGTGTCCTGCGGGCTGGCGATCTCGCCGCCGTAGCCGTGGCAGTTCACCACGCCCCACAGGTCGAGGCCGTCGACGGCGGCGCGCACGCTGTCCTCGCTGGTCACGTCGAACGGCAGGGGGCGCGCCCCCGTTTCGGCGGTGAGCGCGGCCAGCGCCTCCTCGGACTGGCCGGCCGCGATGACGTCGGCGCCCTTGGCGACGAGCTGGCGGACGGTCGCACCGCCGATGCCGCCGCTGGCGCCGGTGACGAGGATGGTGCGGCCTTCGAACTCGGTCATGGATGTCTTCTCTCTCTGTGTCGTACGGGTGGATGGAACGGGTGGGGTAGGCGGACGGATTGCGCGGGTGGATTGCCGGACGAGCAGGGACACCGGCCGGACGAGCGCTTCGCCGATCCCGTCGGCACCGGAGTCGATCTGCTGGAAGAGTCGGCGGGCGGCCAGGTGTCCGACCGCCGACGGATCCTGCCGGACGACGGTCACGGACGGCTGCAGCGCATCGGCCATCGGGAAGTCGCCGAAGCTGACGAAGCCGAGCGCGTCGCGCGTGGACCGCGGGAGCCTCGGCACCAGCACGGTCGAAGCGTGCGAGTTGGAGGAGAAGACGGCGGTGACCTCGCCGGTGGACAGCCGGGCCAGGAGCGCCGGAGCCGCGCCCGCCGGATCGCCCGCGTAGAGGAACTCCAAACCTGGATCCGGTTCGATACCGGCGCCCGTCAGTGCCTGCCGATAGCCGAGCAGCCGACGCTGGGTGGTGACGACCGCGTCGGCGTTGCCCAGAAAGGCGATGCGTCGGTGGCCGCGCTCGACCAGGTGGCGGACGGCTTCTTCCGCTCCGCCGATGTCGTCCTCCACGACGCTGTCGGCGGTCAGCTGCTGCGGCGGCCGGTCCACGAACACCAGGCGGGTAGTGGTCAGCCACGGCCGGAGGTAGACATGGTCGCCGGACACCGGCGCGATGACGAGACCGGCGATCGACCGGCGCAGGAGTGCCTCGACGGCCGGCCGTTCGCCCGCCGGGTCGTGCCCGAGACTGGTGACCAGCACCGCGGTCCCGCGGGCCCTGGCCACCGTCTCGACGGCCTGGATCACGGCGGCGAAGAAGCCGTCGGCGATGTCGGGCACGGCCAGCCCGATGGCGGTGTCCCGGCCGGACCGGAAGACCTGCGAGAGCATGTTCGGCACGTAGTCGAGGTCGGCGATGGCCTGCTCGACGCGGTGCCGGACGTCGGCGGACACGTACCTGTCGCCGTTGATCACCCGGGAGACCGTCTTGCCCGAGACGCCGGCGCGCGCCGCCACCTCGCGCATGGTGCTCACGGGCCTCCTCGCCTGCCGGGTATGTCACCGGTGACAGTAGCGCAGGACCGGGGGTCGCGCTCATCAAGTAGACCCGCGCTCATCAACTAAACCCGGATGGGACTAAAGGGACAGGAGTCGCCGAGTTCATGCGCGCGAAGGTGTTGGTGCCGCCAGTCAGGCGCGACGGTTGGTGCCGCCAGTCAGGCGGGGCGGCTCCACCACCGGTTGCGCCCGACCAGCGCCAGCAGCTCGGTCAGGTCGTCGGTGCAGCCGGGCACCGGGATCGCCGGCGCGAACAACCCGGAGCCCTGGAATTGCTCCGCTGTCTGCTTGGCGTTCTCCAGCACGGTCGTCACCAGATCGTTGGGCATCTCGTCGTCCGCCCCGATCGCCCTGGCCAGGTCCCAGGCGTGCACCGTCAGATCGAGCGTCATCTGCCCGAGGTAGACCGGGACACCGACCACGCCGAACGAGAGGTGCACCTCGCCGTCCAGGGCACCTTCTTCCTCGAAGGCGGCCCGCGCCGCCGCCGAGGCGGAACTCCACGCACCCTTGGGATCGTCGCCCAGGACATCCCCGTCGAAGGCATCTCCGACGTCGGCGATCGTCCGCCCCGCCAGCAGCGGCGGCGCCCACAGCTGCTCGTTCACCAGGTGCGAGACCAGATCCCGGACGGTCCACTCGGTATCGGGCGTGGGGTGATCCCACTGGTCGTCCCTGACCAGGTGGACCCGGGTGTCGAACTGACGCAGTGCCGAGCGGTGGGCGGAGAGGAGGTCCATCCCGCCAGGGTAGCCAGCACACCGGAGTGTGACCGCCGACACCCGGAAGCGGGGATGGTGCGCGCTGCGAAGTGGTTGCATTCAGCAGACGCAGTCGACACCACAGGAGAGCTGATGACCCAGACCACCGGAACCGCCCGGCGCACCATTCCCGGCACCGATCTCGAGGTATTCCCATTGTCGTTGGGAGGCAACGTCTTCGGTTGGACGGCGGACGAAACTGCGTCGTTCGACGTGCTCGACGCCTACGTGGCCGGCGGCGGCAACTTCATCGACACGGCGGACGTCTACTCGGCGTGGGTGGAGGGCCACACCGGCGGTGAGTCGGAAGAGGTCATCGGACGCTGGCTCGCCGGCCGCGGACATCGCGACGATCTGGTGATCGCGACCAAGGTGGGCGCCGGATCGTCGTTGTCCCGGGGCGACATCCGCGCAGGCGTGGACGGCTCCCTGCGGCGGCTGGGCGTCGACCACATCGATCTCTACTACGCCCACAAGGACGACGCCGACACTCCTCTCGAGGAGACGGTCGCGGCCTTCGCCGAACTGGTGGCCGAGGGCAAGGTGCGCGCCGTCGCGGCGTCGAACTACAGCGCCGATCGGCTCGCCGAGGCGCTGCGGATCGCCGACGAGACCTCCGTGCCGCGGTTCGTCGCCCTGCAACCGCACTACAACCTGGTGTACCGCACCGCGTTCGAGGGTGACGTCCGGGACGTCGTGGCTCGCGAGGGCCTCGTCACCGCGCCGTACTCGTCGCTGGCCAGCGGCTTCCTGACGGGCAAGTACCGCACCGGCGCCGGCGACAGCGACAGCGTCCGGGCGACCGGCGCCGTGAAGTACCTCGACGACCGCGGCCGTCGGGTCCTCGCCGCGCTGGACCAGGTCGCCGCCGAGCAGTCGGCCAGCGTCACTGCGGTCTCGCTGGCGTGGCTCGCCGCGCAGCCCACCGTCATCGCGCCCATTGCCAGTGCCAGCAAGGTCTCCCAGGTCGGCGATCTGCTGGCCGGCGCCGAGCTGACCCTGACCGACGCGCAACTGGCCCAGCTGACGGACGTCTCGGCCTGAGCCCCGGTCGCCTCGGCCTGAGGCCGGGCGTCGGCGGCTGACCCTGCCGCGCCGGCTCCGTCGGGTGGTCACCGTTGGAGGCCCTGCTTGAGCGCGGCTCGCCCCGCATTGGCCTGAAACGGTGATCATCCGGGGTTCCGCCCTGCGCAGCGACCGGGCTACCGGCTGCCCGTACGCTCGGCCCGGACAAGACCCGAGCGCCGACGACGGAGGAATCTGCGTGTCACCAGCATCCGAGGCCGAGGCGCAAGCCCTGGCGGCGCAGTTCCGGTCGTTCTTCGAGTGGATCCACAGCGGGCCCGTGGAGCGCGGCAACGAGGTCGTGGTGTTGATCACCGACTTCCTCGGCGGAGTCGGGCACCTGACGTCGGTCGTCAGCCGTGAATTGCCGGCCTTCGAGCAGGTCAACCTGCAGACCGCAGTCAACGCCTGGTCCGCAGAACCCGGTCGCGACGTGGCCGTGCACGGTATCGCGATGCCACCGCATTTCGGGTCCATCAACCTCCAGCAGCTGATGACCGGCGAGGGCATCCCGCCGTTGCGGTTGTCCGCCCCCCTGCTCTCCGATCTGCCGAACGGGCCCGGCTCCACCCTGGCCTGCCTGTCGCTCGCCGCACTGCTGGTCACCGACGAGCGCGGTCGCTACGTCCTGCTGGTGTCCGGTCCGGCGGAGCACGATCCGGGGCTCCGGGTGGAGATCGCCGGCCTGTCGGTCGATGCCGCCCAGGCAGTGCATGCCGAGCTCGACCGGCTGCGGTCCGCGCTCAACGTCTACCGCGGTCAGGTGCTGGACGTCTCCGTCACGCAGATGGGCGGCGTGGCACTCACCTTCGGCTCGATACCCCGGACCACCCGCGATGACGTCGTGCTGCCGGAGGCCGTGCTGGCCCGGGTCGAACGGCATGCCCTCGGCATCGCCGAACACCGGGATGCCCTGTTGGCCGCGGGCCAGCACCTCAAGCGCGGGCTCCTGCTGTTCGGCCCACCGGGCACTGGAAAGACCCACACCACGCGCTATCTCGTCGGGCGGATGGGCGGCTACACGCGGCTGGTGCTCACCGGGCGCGCGCTGCACGCCGTCGGGTCGGTGGCGGAACTGGCGCGCGAGCTGCAACCGGCGGTCATGGTGCTGGAGGACGTCGACCTGGTCGCCGAGGATCGCAGTTTCGGCCCCGGCGCCAACCCCGTGCTGTTCGACCTGCTGGACGCCATGGACGGGGCCGCGCCCGACGCCGACCTGCTGTTCCTGTTGACCACCAACAGGTCTGACCTGCTGGAGCCGGCCCTGGCCGCGCGGCCCGGCCGGGTCGACGTGGCCGTGGAGATCGGCCTGCCTGACGCCGATGCACGCAAGGCGCTCCTCGCGCTGTACGGGCAGGGTTTCACCCTGGAGTTGTCCGACGCCGAGATCGACGACGTGGTGCAGCGCTGCGAGGGGGTCACCGCCTCCTTCCTCAAGGAGTTGCTGCGGCGCGCGGTGCTCGAGTCCCTGATCAGCCACTCCCCGCTGACAACCGTGACGGCACAGCACGTCTCGCGGGCGCTGGACGATCTGCTGGACAGTACCCAGCAGGTCACCCGCAGTCTGCTCGGCGTCGGCAACACGGCGCAGGACCTTCCCGGCGGCGGTGGCGTCGGTGCGCTGCAGCCGGGCGGCGGATGGACGGCCTACAGGCCGGTGAGCGCCGGACCCAGACGCCGCCGGTGATCAGTGGGCGGCCGGTCGGTCGGGTAGCGTCCGGCCGGTGAGGCCCGAGCGCGTTGCGGTGCTGGTCAATCCGGTCGCCGGTGCGCGGCAGGCGCTGGCCGTGGGCCGGCTCGCGGTGGCCGGGCTCCGCCGTGCCGGGGTGCAGGCCGACCTGCTCGCCGCTGCCGACGCCGCCGGCGCTGCCCGATCGGCCGGCGAGGCGGTGGCGGCCGGGGTCGATGCGGTGCTGGTGTGCGGCGGTGACGGGATGGTGCACCTTGCGCTGCAGGCGCTGGCCGGGTCCGCGGTCACCCTGGGCGTGCTGCCGTGCGGAACCGGCAACGACTTCGCCCGGTCGGTCGGTATTCCGCTGCGGTCACTGCCCGCGGCGCTCGAAGTCGTCCTGGCCGGGGTCCGCCGGACGGTCGACCTGGGCAGGGCGGGCGACCGGTGGTTCGGGGCGGTGCTCGCCAGCGGCTTCGACTCGAAGGTCAACGACCGCAGCAACCGGATGCGGTGGCCGTCCGGGCGGCTGCGCTACGACCTGGCGATGGTCGCCGAGCTGGCGTCGTTCCGGCCGCTGCGGTACCGGATCGGGCTGGACCGCGAGCAACTGGAACTGGACGCCATGCTGGTCGCCGTCGGCAACGGCCCGTCGTACGGCGGGGGCATGCAGATCTGCCCGGGTGCGTCGCAGGCCGACGGGCTGCTGGACGTCACGGTGATCTCGCGGATGAGCCGGTCGACCCTGGTGCGGCTGTTCCCGTCCGTCTACTCCGGCCGGCACGTCCAGCATCGGCAGGTGCTGACGTTCCGCAGCAGTCGGGTCGAGATCGACGCCGACGACGTCACCGCCTACGCCGACGGCGAGCCGGTCGGCGCGCTGCCGCTGACCTGTCGCGCTGTCCCGGCGGCCCTGCAGGTGTTCGCACCGGTGAGCAACCCAACGGCAGGGCCGCAGTGAGAAACGGCCGGGGAGAGTGGTGCCGGAGCAGTGTCCGGTCAGCCCAGCACCGCGCCGGTCAGCGCGGTCTCGATCGGCATCACGATCACCTCGGCAGCGGCAGCCGCAGCGGCGGCGGTGGTGCGGCGACTGCGGGACGGTCGCCGGCCCAGCACCCGTGCCCGGTAGCACAGCAACGCCCCACCGGTCGGCGTCCGGGTGCAGGCGACGATCTCTCACGAAGGAAGCGGCATGGAACATCAGACGATTCCCGACGACGGACGGCCGGTGAACGTCGTCCTCGTCGGTCTGGGCGCGATGGGGCAGGCCTGGCTGACGGCGATCGGGGAGTGCGAGCAGGTGCACCTGGTTGGTCTGGCCGACCTGGACGAGGCGGCCGCCGAGCGTACGGCTGCGGCGTTGCGCCGGCCGGACCTTCAGATCGGGACCGACGCCGTCGAGGTCGCGCGGCGCGCCGGCGGTCAGGCCGTCATCGACGTCACCGTCCCGGCGGCGCACCATCCGGTCACCATGTCGGCGCTGTTCGCGGGCCTTCCGGTGCTCGGCGAGAAGCCGGTGGCGGCGTCGGTCGCACAGGCTCTCTCGCTGGCCGCCGCGGCCGAGGTGACCGGCCGACTGTTCATGGTCAGCCAGTCGCGGAGGTACAACCCGCAGCTCTGGGCGTTCCGGAGCCTGTTGGCCGCGACCGGCCGTCCCGGGGTGCTCACCACGGAATTCTTCAAGGCCCCGCACTTCGGCGGATTCCGCGACGAGATGGCTCATCCGCTGCTGATGGACATGGCCATCCACCAGCTGGACAGCGCCCGGTTCCTGCTCGGCGAGGAACCGGTGTCCGTCTACTGCCAGGAATACAACCCCGGGTGGAGCTGGTACGCCGGCGACGCCGGCTGCACTGCGTTGTTCGAGATGACCGACGGCGCCAGGTACCTGTTCACCGGCTCGTGGTGCAGCCCCGGTCTGGAGACGTCGTGGAACGGTTCCTGGCGCGCCAGCGGCGAGCACGGCAGCGCCCGGTGGAACGGGGACGACGAACCGTCGGTCGAGCTGGCAGGCGGCGGCGCGCCCGGCAGCGCCCCGCCGGCCGACAGGGCACTGCCGCCCGGCGAGGGCATCGCGGGCGCCCTCCGGGAGTTCGTCGGGGCGCTGCGGACGGGCCAGACGCCGATGGGCGAGGTGCACGACAACCTGATGAGCCTGGCGATGGTGGAGGCGGCGATCGCGTCGCATCGCACCGACCGCCGGGTATCGATCGACGGCATGCTGGCCACGGCGTCGGAGCGGGCGGTGGCGCAGGAGCAGCGGCCCGACGTGGCCGCCGTGCTCGCCCGGTGGCGCGGCGACGGGGGGTTCCGCGCCGGGCGGTGAAGGGTCGCGGCGAGTTACTGCCGGGGGCCGTAGAAAATAGTTGCGGTTGCGTCGGCGATCGTGTCGATCCACCGGCCGGTCGTTCGACGTTCTGTCAGGACGCGAGGGTTCGCCGTCCTCGGCGGCAGGCCGGTCCTGCCGTGTGTGCCCCCATCCACCAGAAAGAGATCATCATGCGATTCCTTGGCTACTCCGTCGGCGACGACTCCACCCCCGCGCCGCCGCCCACCCCCGACATGATGTCGGAAATGGGTCAGTTCATGGAGGAGATGACCCGGTCGGGCAAGTTGATCGCCACCGGCGCGTTCGCGCCGGTGACCGGTGGCACCACGAAGATCAGCCTGACCGGCGGCACCTTCACCGTCACCGACGGGCCGTTCACCGAGTCGAAGGAGCTGATCGGCGGCTGGGCGCTGACCGAGGTCGACTCCAAGGAGGAGGCGATCGAACTGACCAAGCGGTTCCTGGAGATCGCCGGCGGCGGCGAGTCCACCCTCCGCCGCATCTTCGGCCCGGAGGACTTCCCGGCGGACTTCGACCCGGCAGCGCTGGCCGCCCACCAGGCGGCGGACGCCTGAGTCGTGCGTCCGGGCCGGGCACGTCGTGCCCGGCACCTGACGGCCCCGCGGATATGCGGGGGCGGCGTCCGGCCTGCGCGGTCAGGATGGTCTGATCCTTCGGGTGAGCGACCCCCAGCGTCAGGAGTCCGGCCGTCCACGGACGTCGAACTCCACAGCCGTCGCCGAGGCGGAGCGGGTCTTCCGCGCGGAGTATCCGCGCCTGGTGGCGGCACTGGCCCGGATGACCGGGAACCTGGAGACGGCCGAGGAACTCGCCCAGGACGCGCTGGTCGCCGCGCTCGAACAGTGGCCGGCCAGCGGCGTTCCGGAGAATGCGGGCGCCTGGCTGACGGCCGTCGGCAAGCGCCGCGCCATCGACCAGTTCCGGCGGGCGGCCACCCTGCAGCGCAAGTACGCCGAACTCGGCCGTGATCTCCGGGAGGAGGGCGATGCCGTGCCCGATCCCGACCTCGACCGGGGCATCCAGGAGGACATCGGTGACGACCAGCTCCGTCTGGTGTTCACGGCCTGCCACCCCGTGCTGTCCGTGCCGGCACGGGTCGCGCTGACGCTGCGGATGGTCGGTGGCCTCACCACCGCCGAGATCGCCCGGGCCTACCTGGTGGGCGAGCCGACCATCGCGCAGCGGATCGTGCGGGCGAAGAAGACGCTGACGGCCGCGGCCGTCCCGTTCGAGGTTCCCGGCGGCAAGGAGTTCCTCGACCGGCTCCCATCGGTCCTGGAAGTGGTCTACCTGATCTTCAACGAGGGGTACTCGGCGACCGCCAGCACCTCATGGCACCGGCCTGATCTGTGCCGGGAGGCGGTGCGTCTCGGGCAGCTGCTCGCCGGGCTCGTGCCCGCCGAACCGGAGGTGCTCGGGCTGCTCGCGCTGATGGAGATCCAGCACTCCCGCTCGGAAGCCCGGGTCGGCCCGACCGGCGAGCCGGTGCTGCTCCTCGACCAGGACCGTTCGTCCTGGGACCGGGCAGCCATCGCACGGGGGCTGGCGGCGTTGGAGCGGGCCGAGGCGCTGGCGCCGGTTCCCGGGCCCTACGTGCTGCAGGCGGCCATCGCCGCCTGTCATGCGCGTGCCACCGCCCCGCAGGACACCCGGTGGGCACGGATCGCCGAGCTCTACGCGGCCCTCGCCGCGGTGTCGCCGTCACCCGTGGTCGAGGTCAACCGGGCGGTGGCGCTGGCCATGGCCTACGGGCCGCGGGTGGGCCTCGAGCTGCTGGACCAGCTGACCGCGCTGCCTGCGCTGCGGAACTACCACCTGCTGCCGAGCGTCCGCGGCGACCTGCTGTTCAAGCTCGGCCGGTTCTCCGAGGCCAGGACCGAGTTCGACGCGGCCGCGGCGCTGACCGGCAACGCCCGGGAGAAGCAGTTCCTGCTGGCCCGGGCACAGGCCTGCGTCATCGGTCCACCTGCTGGCTGACCCGTTGTCGGGGGTCGCGGCTAGGCTCGGCGGGCTCGCCCATCCCCTCGCGCCGAAGGCAGACCCGACATGAGTAGCTCCCGTACGTTCCCGCAAGGCTTCCTCTGGGGGTCGGCCACCGCGTCGTACCAGATCGAAGGTGCCGCGAACGAGGGTGGCCGCGGGCCGTCGATCTGGGACACCTACAGCCACACCCCAGGTCGGGTACTGAACGGCGACACCGGCGACGTCGCCGACGACCACTACCACCGGTGGGCGGAGGACGTCGGGCACATCACGAAGCTGGGTCTGCACGCCTACCGGTTCTCCATCTCCTGGCCGCGGGTGCAGCCGGGCGGGTCGGGTGAGTTCAACCCGGAGGGGATCGCGTTCTACTCGCGCCTGGTGGATGCCCTGATCGAGGCGGGCGTGCAGCCCGTTGCCACCCTCTACCACTGGGACCTCCCGCAGGAGCTGGAGGACGAGGGCGGGTGGACCAATCGCGAGACGGCGGTCCGCTTCGCGGCCTATGCCGAGAAGATGGCTCAGGAGCTGGGCAACCGCGTCACGGTGTGGACCACGCTGAACGAGCCGTGGTGCGCTGCCTATCTCGGGTACGGGTCGGGCGTGCACGCCCCCGGGATCACCGACGGCGCAGCGGCGCTGGCCGCCGTCCACCACCTCAACCTCGCGCACGGTCTTGCGGGCCGGGCGATCCGGTCGGTCCTGGGGGAGCAGGCGCAGCTGTCGGTCACCCTGAACCTGCACGTCACGCACCCGGACGATCCAGACTCACCCGACGACGTGGACGCCGTCCGCCGCATCGACAACCTGGGCAACGAGGCGTTCCTGCAGCCGATGCTGGAGGGCCGCTATCCGGCGGAGCTGCTGTCCGACACGGCCGCGGTCACCGACTGGGCCTTCGTGCAGGACGGGGACCTGGACCTGATCCAGGTTCCGCTGAGCGTGCTGGGCGTCAACTACTACTCGTCCAGCCGCGCGCGGAAGTATTCCGGTCAGGGCGAGAAGCAGCAGGCCGACGGGCACGGGAACGCCGCGGCCAGCCCCTGGGTCGGCGCCGACGACGTGGAGTTCCTGCCGCAGCCCGGTCCGCATACCGCGATGGGTTGGAACATCGACCCCGACTCGTTCACCAAGCTGCTCGAGAAGGTCGGTGCCCGGTATCCGGACCTGCCGCTGATGATCACCGAGAACGGCGCCGCGTTCAACGACACCGTCGAGGACGGCCGGGTGCACGACGCGGAGCGGGTCGACTATCTCCATCGGCACCTGGACGCCGTCGGCGCGGCGCTGGACGCCGGTGTCGACGTGCGGGGGTACTTCGTCTGGTCGCTGCTGGACAACTTCGAGTGGTCGTTCGGCTACGACCGCAGATTCGGCATCATCCGGGTCGATTTCGACACGCTGGAGCGGATCTGGAAGGACTCGGCGTACTGGTACGCCGAGCTCGTCCGTACGAACCAGCTGCCCGACCCGTCGGCGGCCGCGACGACCACGGCGGAGTGATGCGGGCGGTCAGCGGGGACGACGGACGGGCCCAGGCGGACTGACGCGGGCGGTCAGGCGGGAGGACGCGCGTGGTCGGGCGGGCTCAGGCGGACTGACGTGGGCGGTCAGGCGGCGCCGACGCGGTTGAAGGAGTTGGCCGCAGTGGCCAGGATCCGCGCCCAGCTGCCGAGCGCGGCAGTCGGCACGGCCAGGCCGGTGAGCTCCCAGTTGGGCCGGTCGCCCACCGCGACGCGGAGGTCGGACAGGCCGGTGGACAGTTCGTCCTGGCCGTGCCACAGGTACACCGGGACGCCCTCGACGGCGGTGCCGTCGATCCAGTCGGCCGACGCGTTGGGCCGGACGATCCCCCACGCCTGGTGCGTCTCGTCGGCATCGGTGGCCACCGCGGCGCGGAAGTCCGGCTCCCGCCAACGGTCGCCCAGCGCTGCCCTGGCCGGGGCGGTCATCCGCGCCAGCGCCCCCTCCCAGGTGCCCTGCCGGGACAGGTCGGCACCGGGACCGGCGGCGGACAACCAGGAGCCGAGGACTCCGCCGGCCACCCGCGGGGTGCGGTCGCCGAACGGGTGCAGCAGGCTGCGCCGCGCCGGCGCGGGGTCGGTGAGCCGTGCGGATACGGCGGTCACCGAAGCGACCAGTCGGGGATAGCGGCTGGCGAAGGCGAACACGTCATCCACGCCCTGACCGATGCCCACCACGGCGACGCGGCCGACCGCGAGCGTGTCGACGAGCCTGCGCAGGTCCTCGGCGGGATCGTCGACCCCACCGAGCGGGAGGGGGTCGGAAGCACCCGTGCCCGGCCGGTCCAGGGCCAAGAGGCGCACCGCCGACGGCAGGGCGGAATCGTGCAGGAGCCAGGCCGGTGCCAGTCGGGAGGACCCGAGATCAGGGATCAGGATGCAGGGAACCCCCCGGGCGCTGCCGTACTCCGACCACGCCAGGGTCCGGCCGTCGGGGACACGGATCGCGCCGTACGCCGGGTGTTCGACCTCCGGTAGGAGGCCGTCCTCGTCGTCGAACATGTCAAGGTAACTATTGGCCGCGGGTAGCACGCTGTGGCCCCATCTTCGTGTTTCGCCGAATACGCACGTACATGTGAGTGCAGAGTCGGCCCCCCATCACGCGAATACGTGAGGTCGATCGAAATTTCTTCGGATCGCCAGAAGCGATGCCGATCCACCGGTACCCGACGACCCGGGGTGAGCCGGTCGTCGTGCGGCCCTTCGCCCGACGGCTTTCTGCCTCACTCCTGTTATACGGAGTCGGGGCATGCCGAACAGGCACCGACACCGAAGTGTGATGTGACGCTTTGGTGACGGTTCGGCGGCTGTTCGGTGGACGTATCGGGAGACTGCCCGCCGTGGCGGGCGGAAGTCAGCCGTTGCGTCGGTCCCGCCAGGCCAACCAGGTGTCGATCGGCGACAGGTCGTAGTCCGGGCCGGTGATGCCGAGGGTGAACAGGCTGAAGCCCGCGTCGGCCAGCCCGTCCGCGTCGCCGTCCTCCGGGCTGCCGCGCAGCTCCGTGGAGCGCTCGATCTCGCTGCTGGTGCGGCCGATCGCAGCGCAGTGGTCGGCGAGGATTCCCGACTTTCGCGTCATCGTCTCCAGGTCGCCGAAGGCGTGCCAGATGGTGGCGTACTCCGCCACGTAGCGCAGGGTCTTCTTCTCGCCGCCGCCGCCGATCAGCATCGGCAATTTCCTGGTCGGCGCCGGGTGCAGCTTGCCCAGCCGCGCCGTGATGCGAGGCAGGTACTCGCCGAGCAGGTTCAGCCGCTCCCCGGCCGTGGTGAAGTCGTAGCCGTACTCGTCGTAGTCCCGCTGGAACCAGCCGCTGCCGATGCCCAGGATCAGCCGCCCGTCGGAGATGTGATCGACGGTGCGTGCCATGTCCGCCAGCAGGTCGGGGTTGCGGTAGCCGCCGCAGGTCACCAGCGCACCGATCTCGACCCGCTCGGTCTGCTCGGCCCATGCGGCCAACATGGTCCAGCACTCGAAGTGCTTGCCGTCCGGATCTCCGTACAGCGGATAGAAGTGGTCCCAGTTGAAGACCACGTCGACGCCCTTGTCCTCGGCGCGCAGCACGGCGTCCCGGATCTGGGTGTAGTCGGCATGCTGGTTCTGCAGTTGGACGCCGATGCGGATCGGATATTCGCTCATGACGCCCATCCTGCCGTGCCGGGCTCCCGGTGCAACTGCCGGCCCGACGACGCCCGGATCGCGCCACCGTGCGGCAGCTTCAGTCAGGCCAGGATGGCGGCTCTCGTCAGGAGAGGATGGCGGCCGTCCGGCCCGCGGTCCGCCCGCTGAACAGGCACCCGCCGAGGAACGTCCCTTCCAGCGCGCGGTGCCCGTGGACGCCGCCGCCGCCGAATCCGGCCGCCTCGCCGGCGGCGTACAGACCGGGCACCGGGCCCTGACCGTCCGCGCCCAGCACCGCGCAGCTCAGGTCGGTCTCGAGCCCACCGAGCGTCTTGCGGGTCAGGATGTGCAGCCGCACGGCGACCAGCGGCCCGCCCGCCGGATCGAGCATCTCGTGCGGCACGACCGTCCGCATCCGGCGGTCGCCGAAGTACCGCCGGGCACCGGCGGTGGCTACCACCTGCGGATCCTTGCCCAGCCCGGTGCGGACCTGCGCGTCCCGCAGGGCCACGGTGGCGGTGAGCGCGTCCGGGTCGATCAGGTCCGCGCCGGCCAGCTCGTTCATCCTGCCGACGAGTTCCGGCAGGGTCGGCGCCGTGAGGAAGTCGACGCCGCGGTCGAGGAACGCCTGGACGGCCGGGGTGATCTTGCCGCCGAACCGCTCGACCATCAGCTTGCGGACCGAGCGTCCCGTCATGTCGTCGTTCTGCTCGGAACCGGACAGGCCGAACTCCGGGCCGATGGTCCGCAGGTCGGTCAGGAACCAGGAGTACGGATGGCCCGTGGAGGTGATGTGCCGGACGGTGCCGAGCGAGTCGAAACCGGGGAACAGCGGCGTCGGCAACCGGTGCCCGTACGCGTCCAGCCAGAGCGGGCTCGGCCCGGACAGGACGCGGATCCCGTGGTTGGACCAGACCGGCGAATGGTTGATCACGCCCTCCGGGTAGTGCCACATGCGGTCGGAGTTGATCAGCCGCCCGCCCGCCTTCTCGGTGACCCCGAGCATCAGCCCGTCGGTGGAGTCGGGGACCCCGGAGATCATGGTGGCGGGTGGCTCCCCGAACCCGGTCGGCCAGTTCTGCCGCACCAGATCATGGTTGGCGCCGATACCACCCGAGGTGACCACGACCGATCCCGCGGTGACCGCGAAGTCCCCGACGACGTCCCGGGACGATTTCTCGCCCCGCGCCACCGAGGAGGGCGCGAGCACTTCACCGGCCGCTCCGGTCACCCGGCGCCCGAACGTCGTCAGCTCGGTCACCCGGTGACGGAACAGCAGGGTGATCCGACCGGCCGCCACGTGGTCCATCACCCGGCGGACGAACGGCACCAGCACGGCCGGGCCGGTGCCCCACACCAGATGGAACCGCGGCACCGAGTTGCCGTGCCCGCCGGCCTGGTAACCGCCGCGCTCCGCCCACTGCACGACCGGGAACAAACCGATGCCCTGCTGCTTCAGCCAGGACCGCTTCTCGCCGGCGGCGAAGTCCACGTAGGCCTTCGCCCACTCCCGCGGCCAGTGGTCCTCCGGCCGGTCGAAGCCGGCGGAGCCGAGCCAGTCGGCCAGCGCCAGCTCCGCGGAGTCCTTGATGCCCAACCGCCGCTGCTCGGGACTGTCCACCAGGAACAGACCGCCGAGCGACCACCAGGCCTGGCCGCCGATCGACGCACCCGGTTCCTGGTCGACGACGGTGACCCGCCGTCCCGCGTCGGCCGCTTCCGCCGCCGCGACCAGCCCCGACAACCCGGCTCCGATGACGAGTACTTCGGTGTCTGACATCTTTCGACCTTCCGGTCAGTCCGAGGTGCTGTCAAGTGACGCGGTGCTGCGACGTGTCCTGGTCCTGTGCAGAGTCGTTGTGCTCTGCAGTGCCGCTGTGCTGTGCAGTGTCGTGGTGCTGTCGCCGTGCGGTGCTGTGGGCTGTGGGCTGTGGGCTGCGGTCGCCGGTCGCCGGTCGCCGGTCGCCGGTCGTCGGTCGCCGGCCGGCGTGCCCGGGCTCGTCGTTACAGCCGTCCGGCTTCGATGATGCGCCGCAGGAAGCGCTGCGTGCGCGGGTCGACGGGGTCGACCAGCACCTGCTCCGGCGGGCCCGACTCGGCCACGCCGCCGTCGGCGAGGAAGACCACCTCGTCGGCGACCTGGCGGGCGAACCCCATCTCGTGGGTGGCGACCACCATCGTCATACCGTCCGCCTTGAGCTCGCCGAGCAGGGCCAGCACCTCGCCGACCAGTTCCGGGTCGAGTGCGCTGGTCACCTCGTCGAACAGCATCAGCACCGGCTTGTTGACCAGGGCGCGGGCGATCGCGACGCGCTGCTGCTGGCCGCCGGACAGGTCGTCGGGCCGTGCCCTGGCCTTGGCGGCCAGGCCGACGCGGTCCAGCATCTGCATGGCGCTCTCCTCGGCGGTGGCCCGGTCGACCCGGTGCACCACCCGCGAGGCGAGCGTGACGTTGTCCAGGACGCTCATGTGCGGGAACAGGTTGAACGCCTGGAAGACGATCCCGACGCGGCTGCGCACGTCGTCGGCGCTGGCCCGGGGATCGGTGATGTCGATCCCGTCCAGCCGGATGACGCCATCGTCGACGGTCTCCAGCAGGTTGAGGCACCGCAGCAGTGTCGACTTGCCGGAGCCGGACGCGCCGATCAGCGCCACGCACCGGTGCGGCCGGACCGACAGCGACAGGTCGCGGAGTATGACGTGGTGACCGTAGGCCTTGCGGAGCCGTTCCACCTCGAGCAGGGGTTCCGTCCCGGTCGGCGCGGCCGCGGCGCCGGTCATACCGCTGCCCCCGCCGTGGTCCATCCCTGCCGGCGCGATACCCAGTCGGTGAACCGGGTCATCGGGATGGTCAGCGCCAGGAAGAGCAGGCCGGAGATGACGTAGGGCGTGTAGTTGTACGTCGTGGTGCTGAAGATCTGGGCCTGCAGCACGGAGTCGTAGTACGGGGTGCCCAGCGCGGCGATCAGCGCGGTGTCCTTCTGCAGGGAGACCAGGTCGTTCAGCAGGGGTGGCATCACCCGGCGGAAGGCCTGCGGCACCACGACGTGCCGCATCGTGCTGGCGTGGGTGAGCCCGAGCGAGCGAGCCGCGGCGCGCTGCGACGGGTGCACCGACTCCATCCCCGCCCGGAGCACCTCGGCGTTGTAGGCGGTGTAGGTGAGGATCAGCCCGATCGCGCCCCACACCAGCGAGTTCGTCGGCAGCCAGCTGATCCGCAACGAGGGCACCCCGAAGGCGAGCAGGTAGAGCACGAGGATGAGCGGCAATCCGCGGAACACGTCGGTGTAGACCGTCGCTGCCGCGCGGATCGGGAAGAAGACGGGGCCGCGCAGCGCACGCGCCAGGGCGAGCAACATCGCCAGCACGAGGATGACGATCTCGCAGCCCACCATCAGCCGGACGTTGAGCCACAACCCCTTGGCGATGTCGGCGAAGACCTCCCGGCCGTAGCCGACATCCAGGAACGAGTCGCGGAATCGTGGCCACCCCTGCGTGTGCACGACCGCCCACGCCACCGCGCCGGCCAGGACGACGGTGGAGGCGGTCGCGATCACCGTCGACCGGCGGCTCCGGGCTCGTCGATAGGCCAGGCGCTGCTGCTGGATCTGCGAGGGGACCCAGCCGTCCGCAGCGGGCGCGGAGCTCACGGGTGGCTCCGGGTGCCGACGCGCCCGGCTACTTCAGCACCGGGGCGCCGGCCTTGGCCAGCCAGGTGGTCTGCAACCTGGCCAGCGTGCCGTCGGCCCGCAGCGCGTCCACCGCCTTGGATGCGCACGCGGTCAGCGGCGACCCCTTGTCCAGCAGCAGGCCGAACTGTTCGGGAGAACCACCGCCGCTCGGCAGCTGGCCGACGATGACGCCGTTGTCCAGCTGCGCCGACGCCATGTAGAACGCGGTCGGCGTGTCCACCACGATGCCGTCGACCTGGCCGTTCTTGAGCTGCTGGACGGCCTTGTCGTTGGTCGGGAACACGGTGGCCTTGCTCGTCGGGGCGATGACGGTGTTCAGGGCGTCCAGGCTGGTGGTGCCGATCTGCGCGCCGAGCTGCGCGTTCTTCAGGTCCGCGAGCGACTTGGCGCCGGCGATCTTGGATCCCTTCACCGTGACGACGGCCTGCGTGACGTCGTAGTACCCGGTCGAGAAGTCGACCGCCTTCGCCCGGGTGGCGGTGATGGTGAACTGGTTGATGTCGAAGTCGAAGTTCTTCGGTGCCGGGGAGGTGGCGGCGTTGAACGACTGCTTCACCCAGCTGACCTTGCTCCTGTCGAAGCCGAGCTTGCCGGCCACCGCGTAGGCCACCGCCGACTCGAAGCCCTTGCCGTTCGTCGGGTCGTTGCCGGAGAACCACGGCTCGTACGCCGGGTCGTCGGTGGCGACGGTGAGGGTGCCGGCCTTCTTCGTCGACAGTGACGACGCGCTGCAGCCCGCGATCCCGGCGCCCCCGGCCGATGAGGCACTGGCGGACGAAGCAGCGGTGGACGAGCTGCCCGCGGGCGAGCTGCCCGCGGGCGGGCTCCCGGCCGACGGAGCCGTGCTGCCGCCGGTCTGCCCTGCTGGGGCGGAGGCCGTCGCCGCAGCCGACCCGGCAGCTGTGGAGGCAGCAGCCGCCGACGATCCGGGAGACGACGATCCGGCAGCCGGCAGGGCGGCGGCCGACGGCGACGACCCGGCCGTCGAGGAGGAGGACCCGCACGCCGAGACGGTCAGCATGAACGCCGCGGCGGTCGCGGTGAGGACGGACAGCGGCCGACGCGTCGGCGAAAGGACAGACATGCGCGCTCCGTGTGCGGTGAGGTGCCGATGGACGTGCCGGCGAACAGGAATCGACCGACCGGGGCGAACCGGCCGATTGCAGCATACGAAACCGGCCCGACAGCGTTTCAGATGCAGAAGTGGGGTGATGCGCGGCGGTGGCCGTCGCACCTGTGCCACCATCACAACATGCCCGATCCTGGTGAACGGCCCGTCGTCGAGCATCTGGCGGCGCGCGGCCGGTTCAGGCTGTCGATCTCGGGTCGGGAGGCCGTGGTGCTGGACTACGTGGAGCGGCCGGGCGTGTGGGACATCGTGCACACCTATGCCGATCCCTCGTTCCGTGGCACCGGGCTGGCCGGTGAGCTGGTCACCCACGTGTTCGACCAGGCACGCTCGGCGGGTCGCCGGATCGTCCCCAGCTGCCCGTACATCCCGGTGTGGTTGACCCGGCATCCGGAAGCCGCCGACCTGGTCGGAGCCGGCGGATGAGCGAGTCGACCAGGACACCGGTCGGCGGCCCCGCCCCCGAGGACGATCACCACGCTCCGATGGCCGCTGCCGACGAGGCGTTGAACCGCGCGCTGGACGCTGCGCTGCAGGAGCTGCAGCAGGCCGAGCACGGCCGCACCGTCGAGCAGGAGGCGGCCGAGGACGCGGCTGCCGCGGCGGGCGATCCGGCCGCCAAGCAGGCCGTCATCCAGCGGCGGCGGCGGGCCGGCCTCGGCGCGAACCTGGCCACCCTGAGCCAGCGGATCATGGCCGAGCGGACGGCCAGGGCGATGGAGGCGGCACAGGCTGCGGCGGAGGCCAGTCGCCGGGCAGCAGAAGAGGCGGCCGCGGGGGACAAGCAGACCGACGCGCGGAGCTTCCGGCCGTTCCGCACCGGGTTCTTCGGTGGGCTCGGGGTGCTGCTGGCCTACGTCACCTACCTGTCGCTGGACACCCTGCGCGGCACGCTGATCGTCATCGCGGTGGCCCTGCTGCTCGCCATCGGCCTGGATCCCGCCGTCAGCGCGCTGACCAGGCGGGGACTGCGGCGCGGGTGGGCGGTCGCACTGGTGTTCCTGGGGCTGCTCGCCGTGCTGGGCGGCGCGATCTACGCGATCGTGCCGCCGATCATCACCGAGCTGGCCACCTTCATCAGCAGCGTGCCGACGCTGATCACCAACCTGCAGAACAACGACACCGTCAACAGCCTGAACGAGAAGTTCGGCCTGCTGAACGCCATCAAGAGCTCGGACTTCATCCAGAACATCGGCAGCGGCGCAGCCGGCAGCATCCTCACCGCAGGCGTCACGGTGGCCTCGGTGGCCGCCGACCTGTTGATCGTGCTGATCCTGTCGTTGTTCTTCCTCGCCGGGTTCCCCAAGATCAAGTCGGCGGCCTATCGCCTGGCGCCCGCCACCAAGCGGCTGCGGGTCAGCGACCTGGGCGACAAGATCCTCAAGCAGATGGGCGGATACCTCGTCGGGGCGAGCATCGTGGCGGTCCAGGCCGGGCTCGTGGCCGGGATCTTCGCAGCTATCGTCGGCCTGCCCTACCCGTGGGCCATCGCTCTGGGTGCCGCGGTGCTGGACTTCGTGCCCGTCATCGGGCCGATCACGGTCGGCGTCTCGATGACCCTCCTGGGCTTCACCCAGTCGCTGACCATCGGCATCATCGCGGCGGTGTTCTACCTGACCCAGCACCTGTTCGAGGCGTACTGGCTGTACCCGCGGGTGATGCGGCGGCAGGTCGACATCTCCACCGGTGCGGTGGTGGTGGCGCTGCTCGTCGGCGGCGCGCTGCTCGGCGTCACCGGGGCGGTGCTCGCCGTTCCGGTCGCCGCCGCCGTGCAGCTGATCGTCCGGGAGGTCGTCATGCCGATCCAGGAACGCAACTAGCCGGGAGCCCACGTGTCCGCTTGGAAGACCGACGCCATCGGCGATCTCCGCGGTCGGCGCATGGTGGTGACGGGCGCGAACACGGGTCTGGGTTTCCAGAGTGCGCTGGCGTTCGCGCGGTCGGGTGCGGAGGTGGTGCTCGCCGTGCGCAACGCCGCGCGGGGGGCGGACGCTGCGGACAGGATCAGGGCCGACACGCCGACGGCGACGGTCCGGGTGGCCCACCTCGACCTGACCGACCTGTCGTCGGTGCGGGCCTTCGGCGCCGCGGAGGCGGCGCGCGGCCCGCTGGACGTGCTGCTCAACAACGCCGGGGTCATGCTCGTGCCGCAGCGGGAACTGACCAGCGACGGCTTCGAGCTGCACATGGGCACCAATCACCTCGGGCACGCGCTGCTCACCGCGGAGTTGCTGCCGGCGCTGGCCGCCGCACCGGCCGGTCGGGTGGTGTCGCTGTCGTCGATCGCGCACCGCGCCGCGCCGCGACTGGACCCCGGCCTCGGCGTCACCGGCAAGTACTCGCCGATGGGCGCCTACGGGCAGTCCAAGTTGGCGACGTTGATCTTCGGGTCCGAGCTCGACCGGCGGTTGCGGGCGGCCGGTTCGCCGGTCACGTCGGTGGTCGCACACCCCGGTTGGTCGGCCACCGAGCTGCTGGACCGGAACGACCGTCCCGGACCCGGTGTGTGGCTCTCCCGCAAGGCCACCGCGCTGCTCGGGTCCAGCGCGGCGGAGGGCGCCCGTGCGCAGATCAGGGCGGCGACCGACCCCGCCGTCGCGGGCGGGTCCTTCCTCGGTCCCGCCTTCGCCGTGCGCGGCCGGCCGCACCTGGCGTCCCGGAGTGCGGCCGCCGCGGACCCGATCGCGGCGCAGTGGCTGTGGGAGACGTCCAGCGCGCTGACCGGTGCGGAGTTCGACCTGCCGGCCGGCGCCGCGCAGGAGGATCGGTCGTGACCGGGACGGACAGCGCTGCGGCCGGTGGTCGCCCGGGCGGCGAGCCGCGTTCCAAGGTCGTCACCTGGCACGACCCGCTCCAGCTCGCCGCGGCGGCGGCCGGCCTGTCCGGCCTGGACTTCCTGACCGCGCTGCTCGACGGGACGCTCCCGCCGCCGCCCATCGCCACGCTGGTCGGGATGAATCCGGTGTCGGTGACCGCCGGCGACGTGGTCTTCACCTGCCTGCCCGACGAGTCCGTCTACAACCCGATCGGCGTGGTGCACGGCGGCCTGGTCTGCACGCTGCTCGACACGGTGGCGGCATGCGCGGTGCATTCCACGCTGCCCAGGGGGGTCGGCTACACCTCGGTCGAGATCAAGGTCAGCTACCTCCGCCCGGTGGCAGCGGGTGTCGAGCTGACTGCACACGGCTGGGTGACCAAGCCCGGCCGCCGGGTCGCGTTCGCAGAGGGGGACGTCCGCGACCCGTCCGGCGTGCTGCTGGCCACCGCCTCGTCCACCTGCCTGGTGATGAGTTGACCCTCGCGCCCGGCCGGTAAGGGACGCCGGCCGGGCGATCGGGCGGGGCCGCCGCGGGCGGTCAGTAGTCCCGACTGCCCGCCGGCCGCGGGGAACGCGAACGCCGGAGCAGCACGACGGCCGCCGCCACCAGGATCAGCGCCGCGACCCCCAGCGCCGCCCACAGACCGGCGGAGAGCCCACCGCTGGACGGTGCGGGCGCGGCGGTGCCCGCGCCGCTGCCCGACGTTCCGGTGGCCGTCCCACTCACCGACATGGTGAAGTGGATCTCGCCGGTCACCGGGTGACCGTCCGCGGAGACGATGCGGTACGCGCCGGTGTACGCACCGGCCGGGCCGGTGCCGATCGGGCCGGTCACCACGTTCCCGCTGACCGACGGCGTGCCGGTGGCGTACTGCTTGCCGTCCGGACCCACCAGCGACACCACCGGGTCGAAGTTCTGCACCGGCTGGTCGAAGGTGAACGACAGGCTCGTCGGCACGGACTTGAGCGTGGCGCCGTCGGACGGGTCGCTGGAGATCAGCACGTCGTGGGCCGAGGCGGGCGCCACCAGCGTGACGCCCACCCCCACCGCCAGCACCAACGCCACGGCCAGCCGGGTCAACAGGGTGCGCACGGCGGTCAGGACCTCGTCCTGGGCCTGCGCAGGGCCACCGCCGCAGCCAGGATGCCGATCGCGCCGACGAGGATGCCCACCACCCCGAGGGTGCGGGCGGTGCCGTCGTCGGAAGCGGTGGGCGCGGCCGCCGCCTGGACCGTCACGGCTGCCGGTGTCGTGCCCGCTGTGGCCGCCGGCGAACCGGCAGCGGACGACGCGGGCGTCGTCGCGGAGCCGTCGCCCGCGGAGTCCTGCTGGATCTTCAGGACGGGGGCCGGGTGTTCGGGCTCTTCTCCGGACGCGGGCGTCGGCTCGTCCCACTTCACGACGGAGCCGTCGCTGTAGGTCTGCGAGACGTCGAAGGCCAGGGACGCCACCTTGGGTACCGGGCCGACGGATACGTCGAACTCGGCGAACTCGCCCAGGGCGATGCGGTCCTGCGCGTCCGCGGTCCAGGTGATGCTGCTGACCGCCTCGGTGATGGTGGCGTTGTCGTCGTCGGAGATCGGCTTCGCCAACTTCGATTGCGTGACCTTCGCCGTCCAGCCCGGTTCCTTCTTGACGGCGACGGAGGCGAACGGGTGATCCGCGGGGAACGACACGGTGAGGGAGACGGTGTCGGCCTTGGCCGACTCGTTGGGGACGCGGAAGGTGAGCTTGGTGTAGGAACCCGCGGTCGCGGTGTTCGGGTTGACGGTGACGTGTGCGGAGGCGATGCCGCCGCCGAGGGTGAGACCGAACGCGGCCATCGCGGTGACCGCGACGACCCGGCGGCGCCAGGACGGCGGCGCGGGCCGGTCGACTGATCGTGCTGATCGTGCAGGGGACATGGCGAGCTTCTTTCCAGCAGCCAGAGGGAACCGGCGGGGTCGCCGGTGGGGACGAACGAGACGGAGTCGGCGGCGTACCGGGAAGGTGCGCGCGGCCGCTCAACTCGTCGGCGGCCCTCTCCTGGGACTTCGCGCCAGTAGCGCACCGGTGGGTCGCGGCGCCGTTGCGGCCGCGAAGGCCGGGGTCCAGCCGGGCGGGAGGTCGACGGGCAGCGCCGCCAGCACCAGCCGGACCGTGCGGCGCAGCGAGCCGAAGAGCCCGAACAGTGCGGCGTCGCCGCGCGCCAGCAGGAAGCTGGTCACCGCAGCAGCGACCAAGTGGAACAGCAACATCCGGGCGCCGTCGGCGAGCGGAGTCGACCCCGGCATGGCGTGCACGTCCACGCTGAACAGCAGGTGGAAGGCGAGCTGACAGGCCAGCAACAGGCCGAAGGCGACCGGCCAGCCGCACCGCCGGCGGGTGACGCCGGTGGTCACCGCGCCCACGGTGAGCGCACCGATCACCAGCACGGCGGGGTCGGGGCTGCCGCCGCCCCCCGCGAGGTGCCCCAGCGCAGCCAGCCCGGTGGCGGCGGCCGAGAAGACGGCGGACCGGAGCGCCCGCCAGCGGGGCGAGGTCGGTCCGGACATCCCGTCAGATTACGGGAGCGGAGGCCGCGTCCGCGGCTGACTCAGGGACCCGGCAGGGCGCGCGTCAGCGGGCACCTGGAACAAGGTGGGTCATCAGGTCGGCCTCGATCTGGTTCAGTTCGCGGTCCACCGCCACCAGCGTTCCCCGGCGACGTGCGGCCGGCATCGACGCCGAGGTGTGCACGGCGATGTCCAGATCGGCCAGTCGGGCCTTGGCGACATCGGAGAACCGGGTCACCTGCTGGTCGGTGGCCCGGCGCCGGCGCAGTTCCTCGATCGAGGACCGCAAGCCCGCGATCCGCGCGCCGGCCGGCCCGGTCGGTCCGCGGTAGGCGGCGACCTCGTCGGGCGAGACGCCCAGTTTCACCGCGCGGCGCTCGTCGAGCAGGCCGCGTGCCGTGGTGGCGGCCCGCAGCGCGTAGGGGGCGACGGTCGGGCCGACGATCTTGGCGACGGCCATCGCCCTGGTGGCGGTCTTCGGGCTGGTCAGCGTGCCGATCAGGCCGGTGGGCTGCTTCGCCTTGATGGTGGCCGCCTTGGCGTCGGCCTTGGCGGACCGGGCCGCCGCCTTGGTGGCGGCCTTGGTTGCCTTGGTGTCGGCCTTGACCGCCTTGCTGCTGGCCTTGGCGACCTTCTCGTTCGCGCTCGCCGTGCGCTTGGCGCCCTTCTCGTTCGCCTTCGCGGTGCGCTTGGCCGCCTGCTCGTTCGCCTCGGCTGTCCGCTTGGCCGCCTTCGCCGTTGCCTTCGCGGTGCGCTCGTTCGCCTTCGCGGTGCGCTTGGCCGCCTTCTTGGTTGCCTTGGCCGTGCGCGCTGCCAGTTTCCCGGCACTCTTCCTGCCGAACATCAAGGGTCTCCCGTTCTAGGCACCGCCGCTGCGATCAGGTGTCCCGACGCACTGTGGGCCTCAGCCTAGAGGCGTACGCCCACCAGCGGCAGCCCGGCCTCCTACGCTGGTGGGTGATGACCTTCGCCCCGCCCAGCGCAACCGAGCCCGCCGACCAGCGTCCGGGAATCTCGGGCGTTCCGGCCGCCCCCGGTGTCCAGGAGGGGCTGCCGACCGTCCGACTGGGGCCGGCTGCGGCCGGGCGCTGCCGGCGCCGCGTGCACCTGGACGCCGACCCGACGGCGCCGCGCGGCCTCCGTTCGGCGGCGGACGAAGGGGTCCGGTCCAGGTTGGCCGACGCCGACGTGCACCGGGAGTCCGTGCTCGCCGCCGTGCGGGCGGCGCTGGTCTGCCGGGAAGGCGTGGACTGGAACCCGGCCGGCACCGAGCGCCCGGACGTCGTGCTGGAGCCCGTGCTGCGCAGCGGCACCCGCTTCGGTACGCCCGACCTGCTCGTCTGGGCCGGCGACGGGTACCGCCCGATCGTCATCCGGTCGCACCGGACCACCGACCAGGGCACCGGGGCGATCGTCGCCGATCTGCGGAGCCCGCTGGCGACGAGTACGGACGCGCGCCGCAGGGCGCGGAGTCACCCGGCGGATGCGCTGACCCTGGCGCACCACCACCGCCTGCTGGCCCAACTCGGCCTGGCCGGGGCCGTGCCGGTCGGCGGGGTGATCGGGCGCGGCGGGGTGATCGGGCGCGGCGGGGTGATCGGGCCGGAATCCAACGGTTCCGGCGGAGGCACGGGGCCGGGCCGGTCGGTGGGCGCCGACAGTGCCGAACCCGCCGACCGGACGGACAGTGCCGGCAATGCCGGCAGTGCTGACCGGGCCGAGAGTGCCGGCCAGGCCGGCGACGAGGCCGTCGTCGTGTGGCACGACCTGGACCTTTCCGGGGCGTCGGTGCTCGCCGACTACGACTCCCGGTTCACCGACCGGATGGCGGTGGCCCGCGCTGCGGCCTCCGGGGGGACACCACTGGCGCTGGCATCCCGGATCGGGGAATGCCGGCGGTGTCCCTGGTGGCCGGTGTGCTCGGGAGAACTCGCCGCAGTACAGGACGTGTCGCTGGTCGTCACCGGAACCGACGTCGACCTGCTCCGTGCCGCGGGCTACCGGACCGCGGCGCAACTGGCCGACGCGGACCCTGCCACCCTGGCCGCGTTGCCGTTGACCGGCGGCGACCCGGCGACGGTCCGGGTGCGGGCGAGGGCCTATCTCGCGGGCGTTCCACTGGTGCGCCGGACGGACCGGGTCTTCGTGCGGCGGGCGGACCTGGAACTCGACGTCGACATGGAGTCGTTCCTGGAGGACGGCGCCTACCTGTGGGGGACCTACCTGAGCGGCCCGGCGGTGGAGCTGCTCGGCCTGACCGGCGGGTACCGCGCCTTCGTCAGCTGGCAGCCCCTGCCCGACCGCGACGAGGGCCGGGCCTTCGCCGAGTTCTGGTCGTTCCTGCGCACCCTGCGTGCCGCGGCGGCCGGGAACGGCCTCACGTTCGCCGCGTACTGCTACTCGCGATCGGCGGAGGAGCGCTGGCTGCGGTCCACCCCGCTGCGGTATCCGGACGTCCCGGGCATGCCGACACCTGCGGAGATCGCCGAATTCTGCTCGTCACCGGAGTGGGTGGACATCTACCAGGAGATCCGGGACCAGTTCGTCGTGCCGGGGTCGATGAAGCTGAAGGTGCTGGCACAGGTCACCGGCTTCCGCTGGCGGGACGCCGCGCCCGGCGGGGAGAACTCGATGGCCTGGTACCGGCAGGCCGTCGGGCGGGGCCCGGGCGGGTCCGCGCCGGCCGGTCGACGGGATGCTGCAGGCGGCCCGGTCCGCCCGGCCGACCCGGACAGCGCCGACCGGATCCTGCAGTACAACGAGGACGACGTGCTCGCCACGCTCGCCCTGCGCCGGTGGATGGTGGAACACGCTCCCGACGTGCCGTCGGTTGCCGACCTCGACACGAACTGACCGGCGAAGCCGGGGCGCACCCGTCAGCGCGGCGGCATGCGCAGTGCGCCGTCCAGCCGGATGGTCTCGCCGTTGAGGTAGTCCTGGGCGGCGATCGACAGCACCAGCCGGGCGTACTCGGCGGGCAGCCCGAACCGGGCGGGGAACGGCACGTTCGCGGCGAGCGCGGTCCGGAACTCCTCGGCCACACCGGCCATCATCGGCGTGTCCAGGATGCCGGGCGCCACGGTCATCACCCGGATCCCGAACTGGGCGAGGTCCCGGGCCGCCGGCAGGGTCATCGCCGCCACACCGCCCTTGGACGCCGAGTAGGCGATCTGCCCGATCTGGCCGTCGAAGGCGGCGACGGAGGCGGTGTTCACGATCAGCCCCCGGGCACCGTCGTCGTCGATCGGTCCGGTCGCGGCGATGGCTTCCGCGGCCAGCCGCAGCACGTTGAAGGTGCCGATCAGGTTGATCGAGATCACCCGGTCGAAGACCTCCAGGTCGTGAACGCCCCGCCGGGAGAGGATGCGGCCGGCCGTACCGACACCGGCGCAGTTCACCGCCAGGCGCAGCGGCGCACCGGTCCCGACGGCCGTTGCGACCGCCGCCGCGACGTCAGCGGGCTCCCGGACGTCCCCGTGGGCGGCGACCACGCCGGGCGGCGGGTCGCCGGCCCGATCCCAGCCGGCCGCCAGGTCGAGCCCGACGACGCTCGCGCCTCCCGCGGCCAGCGCTGCGGCCGTGGCGGCGCCCAGGCCCGACGCCGCGCCGGTGACGACGGCCGCGATTCCGTTGATCAGCATGGGCGAAGGTTAACGCCCGGTCGGTCGACCGCCGGGGACGGCCGCGGGCGTCAGGGTCGCGTGGACGTAGCGGTGCAGCATCTCCCTGGCGCGCTGCGGGGACAACCGCGACCCGGGCAGGTAGGCCTGCACCACGAGCCCGTCCAGCAGGGCGATCAACTCCACCGATTCCGACGACGGGTCGGCCACGGCCAGCGATCCGTCGGCCCGACCGCGGGCGAGCAGATCCGCCGTGAGGGCGTGCAGGTTCCGGTAGACGCGTGACTGCCAACTCGAGTACTGCGGGTAGTGCGCGGCGAGCGCCCAGAAGTCCAGCCACAGCTTCCAGTGCTCGTACGTGCGCAGGTCCGAGCCGACCAACCCGTCGATCAGCGACGTCAGTCCGTCCAGACCGGTCGTGGCCGTCGCGGCGCGCTCCCAGATCGGCGCCGAGTACGTCTCCGTCTCGCTCTCCAGCACTCCGGCCAGCACCTCCTCGATGCCGCTGAAGTGATAGGTGACGGTGCCGACCGCCACCTGCCCGGCTGCGGCGATGTCCCGGACCGTGGTGGCGTGCAGCCCGCGTTCGGCGATGACTGCCCTGGCCGCATCGAGCAGCATGCGGCGCCGCACCTCTGGCGACTGGCGCCTGCGGACGGTGTCGGTCACCGGCGGTACCTGCCTTCTCGGATCGGCACTGTGGCGCAGACCCTGGTGACGAAGGGCGGCCGCGCTGTTATCGTGGTCGGAGTAATCGTACATGCGCCCGATTATGGGCCCAGCCGGTGGGAGATCGCCCAGTGTTCCTGCTCCGCAAGCCGATCCTGGCGCTGTCCGGCAACACCCGCGTCCGCGACCTGACCACCCGGCTGCCGCTCACCCGCGAGGTCGTCCAGCGGTTCGTGGCCGGCGAGACGACGGCCGACGGCGTCCGGGCGGTGCGGCAGCTGCGCGCCGACGGCCTGCAGGTCACCATGGACCACCTCGGCGAGAACACCACCGACACCGCGCAGGCCGACGCCACCGTGGCGGCCTACCTCGAGCTGATCGACGCGCTGCAGAAGGCCGGACTGGCCGACGGTGCCGAGATGTCGGTCAAGCTGTCCGCGGTCGGGCAGGCCCTGACCGGGACCGACGGGAACGCCTACGCACTGGCCGGTGCCCGCAAGATCGCCGACGCGGCCTACGGCGCCGGCGCGCGGATGACGCTGGACATCGAGGACCACACCACCATCGACTCCACGCTGGCGATCCTGCGGACGCTCCGCGAGGACCACCCCGACGTCGGCGTCGCCATGCAGGCGATGCTGCACCGCACCCCGGACGACCTGGCCGCGCTGACCGGTCCCGGTTCACGGGTGCGCCTGGTCAAGGGCGCCTACGACGAACCCGGCACTGTTGCGTTCACCGATCCCCAGCAGGTCGACCGTGCGTACGTGCGGTGCCTGAAGGTGCTGATGGCCGGGGACGGTTACCCGATGGTCGGATCGCACGACCCCCGGATGATCCGGATCGCCGAGAAGCTGGCCACGGACAACGGCCGGAGCGCCGACAGCTACGAGCACCAGATGCTCTACGGCATCCGCCCCGACGAGCAGCGCCGACTCCGGGCGGCGGGCAGGACCGTCCGGGTGTACGTACCCTACGGCTCTGACTGGTACGGCTACTTCACCCGCCGTCTGGCCGAACGCCCGGCCAACCTGATGTTCTTCCTGCGCGCGCTCGCCACCCGGAGCTGACGCCGGAGCCCTGTCCGCCCGTCGTACCCACGTCGCCCCGCTCCGCCGCCGAAAAGGATCTCGCCTCATGGACGCCGTCACCCACCCGCCGCTGCCGGTCAACGAGACCGTGCTGGACTACGCGCCCGGCAGCGCCGAACGCCACCGACTGGAGGGGGCGCTGAAGTCCTTCGACTCGCCGCTGGAACTCGGCGCCGTGATCGGCGGCCGGTCCCGCCGCCCCGCCGGTGAGGCGTTCGACGTGGTGGCGCCCTTCGACCACGCGAGGGTGCTCGCGACCTCCGCGCATTCCACCGGCCGGGACGCGACCGAAGCAGTCGCCGCGGCGCTGGCCGCCGCGCCCGGGTGGCAGGAACTGTCGTTCGACGACCGGGCAGCGGTGATCCTGCGCGCGGCGGACCTGCTGACCGGGCCGTGGCGCGCCCGGATCAACGCGGCCACCATGCTCGGTCAGGCGAAGACGGCCTACCAGGCCGAGATCGACTCCGCATGCGAGCTCGCCGACTTCTGGCGCTTCAACGTGCACTTCGCCCGGCAGATCCTGCAGGACCAGCCGATGGCCAACTCCAAGGGGATCTGGAACCGGACGGACCACCGTCCGCTGGAGGGCTTCGTCTACGCCATCACCCCGTTCAACTTCACCGCGATCGCCGGTAACCTCCCCACCGCGCCGGCGCTGATGGGCAACGTCGTCATCTGGAAACCGTCGACGACCCAGCAACTCGCCGCGTCGCTGACGATGGACCTGCTGGCCGAGGCCGGGCTGCCGGCCGGCGTGATCAACATGCTGCCGGGTGTCGGCCCGGAGATCTCCGAGGTGTTGCTCGCCGACCCCGACCTCGCGGGGATCCACTTCACCGGGTCGACCCGGGTCTTCCAGAACCTGTGGAAGGAGATCGGCAACAACATCGGTTCCTATCGGAGCTATCCGCGGCTGGTCGGCGAAACCGGCGGCAAGGACTTCATCGTCGCGCATTCCTCGGCCGACATCGACGTGCTGCGGACGGCGATGGTGCGCGGGGCGTTCGAATACTCCGGGCAGAAATGCTCCGCCGCGTCGCGGGCGTACGTGCCGCGCTCGCTGTGGACGGCGTTGAAGGACCAGCTGGTCGCCGACACCGAGGCGCTCGCCGTCGGCAGCGTCGAGGACTTCGGCAACTTCACCAGCGCCGTCATCGACGACCGGTCGTTCGGCCGCCTGAAGAACGCGCTCGACCGCGCCCATGCCACCGACGGCATCGAGGTTCTCGCCGGTGGCACCTACGACGACTCGGTCGGCTACTTCGTGCGGCCGACGCTGCTGGTCGGGACCGATCCGGCCGACGAGATCTTCTGCAACGAATACTTCGGCCCGATTCTGTCGGTGCACGTGTACGACGACACCACCAGCGCCGCCTTCGAGACGATCCTGGCGCAGGTGGACTCCGCGTCGCCTTACGCGCTGACCGGGTCGGTGATCGCCCGCGACCGCAGGGCTGTGGCGACAGCGACTGCGGCGCTGCGGTTCTCGGCCGGCAACTTCTACGTCAACGACAAGCCCACCGGCGCCGTCGTGGGCCAGCAGCCGTTCGGCGGGGCACGCGCATCCGGCACGAACGACAAGGCCGGCTCCGCCGCCAACCTGATGCGCTGGACCTCGCCACGGTCGATCAAGGAAACATTCGTGGCGCCGACCGCGGTGCCGTACCCGCACCAGGGCTGAGGCGCCCGATCACCTGGCATGACGGTGCGCGGCGGTCGGCCCGGGACGGGGCCGGCGTAGGAAGACCCGACCTTCGCGGCGTCGCGGCTCGGCTTCACCGCCGCCTGCAGAGCTACCTCTAGGATGGGGCGGTCGTGCGCGGCGCGGCATCACGCTTCGGGCCTGTGGAAGAGCCCGCTGGTGACGGGGCCGGCGAGCACGTGGCGCGCGGGTCTGTCGGAACAGTGGCCGGACGCGAGCGGCCGTGGGATGTGGGTGCGGCCGGTGGAATGGAACCGACGCCCGGTCACATCGATGAGATTGGTGAGCTGACGAGAAGATGGCGACCGCTGTGGTGACGGCCCCGGCCAAGGAGCCGGCACCCCGCCGGCGGACCGTTGCCGGGCGGCTGGCCGCAGTCCTCGTCACCCTGCCCGACCGGTTGATCACCTGGTTCCTGGCCGTGTCGGTCGTGGTGGCGATCGCGCTGCTGGTCGGGCAGTTCCGGCCGGTGCTCGTTCTCCCGGTGGCGGTGCTGGCGGTCGTGCTGACCAGCCGCCTGGTGCCGCACGCCCCGCAGGTCGACCGCCCGGCAGTGGCCGGAGCAGGGCTGGCGCTCGTCCTCGCCATCGCCTGGTACGCCGTGCAGCGGGGGCACACGGCCGAGATGTTCGGTCTGGACCGCGACCCCGCGCAGTACACGCTGTCGGCGCTCTACCTGCTGCACCACACCAATCCCGACGTCGCGCTGGACCCCGCGTTGCCCGGCCTCGCCGCCCAGGTGCCCGGTGTGCTGACCGACTTCCTCAAGGGCGATACGGGAGCGGTGAACCACGTGCAGGGCAACGCCCTGCTGCCAGGCCTGCTGGCCGTCTTCGGCTGGCTGCACGGCGTCACAGGCGTGCTGACCGGCAACGTCGCGATCGGCGCGCTGGCGCTGCTGTCGGTCTACGCCGTGGCCCGGCGGATCCTCGGGCCGCTGTGGGGGCTCGGGCCGATGCTGCTGCTCGCCGTCACCATGCCGCTCGCCGCGTTCTCCCGCTCGCCGTACACCGAACCGACGGCGCTGATCTTCCTCTGCGGTCTGCTGGTCGCCCTCTGGGTGGCCGTCGAGCGGTCCAACCTCAAGCTCTTCGCCCTCGCCGGGGCTTTCGCCGGGGCGACGATGATCGCCCGGATCGACGGCGGCCTGACCGTCGTCGCGGGCCTGGGTGCGGTCGCCCTGCTGGCCGTCGCGCCGGTGTCGGCCACCGGCCGGCGGCACGGCCGGTTGGCGCTGCTGATCTTCGCCTGGGGTGCGGCGCCGGCAGCGGCACTGGGCTTCCTGGATCTGTCGGTGCACAGTCCGCAGTACCTGTCCAACACCTGGCCCGAGCTCCGCCCGCTGCTGATCGCCATGCCACTGGTGCTGGTCGTCGGGCTGGTCGCCAGCTTGCTGCACCGGGTCTCCGCCCCGGTGGCGCGCTGGCTGGCCACCCACCGCAGGCTGGCCGGCACCCTCGCCGGCGTGCTGGTCGCGGTGGGGTGCCTGGCCCTGGTGAGCCGGCCGCTGTGGCTGGTCAGCCACTTCATCGAGAACCGGAACGGCCTGGACTACCTCGGGGCGGTGGCGGCGCGGCAGAAGGCGGAAGGGCTGCCGATCGACGGGACGCAGAGCTATGACGAGATGACGGTGAGCTGGCTGGCCTGGTACCTCAGCTGGCCCGTCGTCGCGGCCGCGATGCTCGGCGCGGTGCTGGCGGCGGTGCAGTTCTGCCGTCGGCGGGATGCGCGCCTGCTGGTGGTCTGGGTGGTACCGGTGCTGGTCGGGCTGGTGTACCTCAACAAGATCGCCATCACCCCCGACCAGATCTGGGCGATGCGCCGATTGGTGCCGGTGGTGCTGCCGGCGACGGCGATCGGCACCGTCTTCGCGTTCCGGGCCGTCATCACGCGGCTGCCGCGGCTCGGCGTGGTCCGGGCGGCGGGCGTGCTGGTGATGGTGACCGTGCTGGTCGCGCCCGCCGCGACCTGGGGAAAGCTGTTCGACTCGCGGGAGGGCGTCGGCGAGTACGACCTCATCGAGCGGATCTGCGCCAACAGCGGCGACGGCCTGATCGTGCAGGCGGGGCCCTACCCCATCATGGGATCGGCGCTGCCCGCGCTGCAGGAGACGTGCTCGGACAAGGTGGTGTCGATCCAGGAGCCGACGGTCACCTCGATGGCGGAGATCAAGGCGGCCTGGACCGGCCCGGGGCCCATCACGGTGGTCGCCTTCTTCCCGGACGCGGTGACCTGGACGACGCCCATCGACCCGGCGAAACCCTTGGCGCGGATCATCTTCAACCGGTGGGAGAGCGTCATCTCGCACCGTCCGGAGAAGCTCAACCTGCAGCAGGTGTCGGTGTGGATGGGCACGCTGGACCCCTCCGGCAAGGTCATTCCGCTGACGAAGACGCCCCTGCAGGCCCTGTCGGCCGGCTCCTGACCACCTGACGACAGCGCCCGTCCGAACCGGTCAGCGGTAGCCGAGCGGCTCCGGCGCCGGGAAGATGGCGTCGAGTTCGGCGAGGTCGGCGTGCCCGGGCGACCAATCGCCGGCGGCCGCGTTGGCCTGCACCTGGGCCGGAGACGTCGCCCCGGCGATCACCGAGCCCACGGACGGCCGGGACAGCAGCCAGCCGAACGCAGCCTGCACCATGGTGATGCTGCGCTCCTCGCAGAACAGGGCGAGCGCGTCGACCGCATCCCACGGCGCCGACTGCAGCAGGGCCGGCTTCAGGTCGGTCAGCCGGCTGCCGGGCGGCGCGGTGTCCCGCCGGTACTTCCCGGTGAGCAGCCCGTTCGCCAGTGGGAAGAAGGGCAGGATGCCGACGCCGAAGTGCTCGGCAGCCGGGATCAGCTCCGCCTCGATTCCGCGCTGCACCAGCGAGTACTCGTTCTGCGCGCTGACGAACGGCGCCCCGCCGGCCTGCTTCGCCGTCCAGGCCGCGTCGGCGAGTTGCCAGCCGGCGAAGTTGGACGATCCCAGATAGCGGACCTTGCCCGCCGTGACGAGCGCATCCAGCGCAGCGAGCGTCTCGGCGATCGGCGTCCACCGGTCGGGTTCGTGCAGTTGGTAGAGGTCGATCCAGTCGGTCCCCAGGCGCCGCAGCGACGCCTCCACCGCTCGGACGATGTAGCGGCGGGAACCGCGGGCGCCGTCGTCACGGCCGTTGGCCCCCTTGGCGTCCATGCCGAACTTGGTCGCCAGCACCACATCGTCGCGCCGGTTCCCGAGCGTGGTGCCGAGGATCTGCTCGCTGACGCCGGGCTCGGCGCCGTAGATGTCCGCGACGTCGAACAACGTGATGCCGGCGTCCAGTGCGGCGTGCACCACCGCACGGCTGCCCTCCAGGTCGGCCGTGGCCGTGCCGGTCCGACCCAGGTTGTTGCAGCCGAGGCCGGTGGCCGAGACCACCAGGCCGGAGTGTCCGAGGTGTCGCATCGCGGGGGATGACATGCCCGCTAGCGTACGATCCTCCAACCGCTGGGTTGGCGGGCAGGAGCAACGCCATACGCCGGAAGGCTTCTCGCTCCCGGATGACACGACGAGGCACCGCCGCCCGCCGCGCGGCGGAAAGGAGACCAGATGGCCGACGGCCACATCGCAGTGATCGGCAGTGGTTATGTCGGGCTCACCTCGGGTGCGTGCCTGGCCGGCCTCGGTCACTCCGTGGTCTGCGGTGACGTCGACGCCGCCAAGGTGGCCGCACTGTCGCGCGGCGAGGTGCCGATCCTCGAGCCGGGTCTGGGTGAGATGGTCGCCAAGGGCCTGCAGTCGGGACTTCTGACGTTTCGCCACGGCGCCGCAGCCACCGCGGCGGGCGCGAAATTCGTCTTCCTGTGCCTGCCGACGCCGGACGGCGGCGACGGCCGGGCCGACCTGCGCATCGTGCACGACGTGGTGGCCGAGATCGCGCCGGTGCTCGACCCGGGCGCCATCCTGATCACCAAGTCGACGGTTCCGGTCGGCACCGCGCAGGACATCAGCGCCACCGTGAACCGTGCGGACGTGTCGGTGGTGTCCAACCCGGAGTTCCTGCAGGAGGGCACCGCCGTCCGCAATTTCCTGCATCCCGACCGGATCGTCGTCGGCTCCACCGACCGGTCGGCGGCAGAGGCGGTCGCCGCGCTGTACCGCGACCTCGGCGCACCGTCCGTTGTCACCTCGGCGGAGTCCTCCGAGCTCATCAAGTACGCGTCGAACGCCTTCCTGGCGATGAAGCTGTCGTTCATCAATTCCATCGCCGCACTGGCCGAGACGGTGGGTGCGGACGCCACCGAGATCGCCGGCGGGATGGGTTACGACGAGCGGATCGGTTCGAAGTTCCTGCGCACCGGGCCGGGGTGGGGCGGCTCGTGCTTCCCCAAGGACACCCGGGCGTTGGCCACCATCGCCGCCGACCACGGAATCGCGTTTCCGCTGCTGGAAGCCACCACCACCGCCAACGACCAGGCCCAGGACCGGGTGGCGGCGAAGGTGCGGGCGGCGGCCGGCGGATCCCTGCACGGCGTGCGGGTCGCGCTGTGGGGGCTGACCTTCAAGGCCGGGACGGACGACCTGCGGGACTCGCCGGCGCTGGCGATCGCGCTCCGGCTGGCCGCGGAGGGGGCCGTGCTCCGCGGCTTCGACCCGGCGATCGCCACCGATGTGCGCGCCGCCAAGGACCGTCCCGCGGTCCCGGTCGCGCCCGACCCCTACTCGGCCGCAGCCGGTGCCACCGTGCTCGTGGTGCTTACCGAGTGGCCGCTGTTCGCCGAACTCGATCTGGTCAAGGTCGCCGAGGTGATGACGGGCCGGGTCATCGTCGACTGCCGGAACGTCCTCGACGAGGACGGTGCGGCGGCCGCCGGATTCTCCCTCGTTCCGCTGGGTCGCCGGCCGCGCTGACCGGCGGCCGGCGGGAGGTCAGCGGGTGGTGATCGGCTCCCAACCCGTGAGGGTGGTGAGGCCGGTGATCACCGTGGCGGTCGGGTCGCCACCCGCACCGGCGCGGGAAGCGGTGCCCGCGGATCGGGTGGTGACCGGCGCCGTGGTGAGAGGTGCTGTGGTCACCGGTGCGGTGGTCGGCGGTGCGGTGGTGACGGGTGCGCTGGGTGGTGGAGCGGTGGTCGGGGCGGTCACCGATCCCGAGTTGGTGCGGCCGGCCGAGGTGCTGTTGGAGGTGGCACCCACCTCGATGTCGGCGCTGGTCGGGGTCGGGGTCGCCGTGCCTGTCGGCCGGGTCGTCCCAGCAGTCGGCCGGGGGGCGACGACGGGAAGACTGGTGGTGGACCCGTCCGCACCTTGCACGAGGGCGACGAGTGCGCCGGCGATGGTGGTGACCGGGGCGGTGACGGTGAGCTGCATGGTGCGGCCGGACGTATCGACGGACTGCACGATGGCGATCTTCGACGGCGGGGTGGCCGAGCCGTCCGCCGGGCTGGTGACGCTCCGCTCGCCGACGGTGATGGCGACGATGGCCACGACCGCGGCGGCGACTCCTCCGGCGAGAACGACGGCGCGGCGCTGCTGGCGGCGCCGGGCGGCCGGCGGGAGCGGAGTACTCGCGGCGCCTGCGCCGCTGGTCGCGAACGCCGCGCGGGCGACCTCCTGCGGGTAGGTCGATGGCCGGCCTGCGGGCAGGATGGCCGGCGCAAACGACAGGTCGTTCTGGAGCGACGCACGCGCGGTGCCGGCGGGCAGATCCGCCACGCGCCGGTTCAGCAGCGGTAGAGGTGCCGGACCGTCGACCCGGCGGCCGGCGAAGCCGCGGATCGCGTCGCCACGGGGGGTGGGAGGGACGACGGAGCGAACCGCCGGCCGGACGATGGGCGCCGGGCGGCTGCTGCGCAGCGTCCTGGACTGCCTCGGTGCCGCTTCGGGAACCGTGCCGTCGGTGACCCGGCCCTCGGTGACCTGGCCGTCGGTGACCCGGCCGTCGGTGACCCGGCCGTCCCGTCGCGGGTGCGGGGCAGCCGCCGGCGGGCGGGGCTGCCGCGCGGTGAGCGATGTACGCCGTGGCGGGCTCTCGCGCTCCGGTGGGATGGTCCTCTTCGTCCGCCCCGGCCGCGGACGGTCTGCCGTCGGTGGGGTAGCCGTGCGATCGGACGGCGGCGGAGCAGCCGCCGATGGGTCGGGTGCGGGCCGGGCGGTGACGGCGCGGGCGCCGGTCGGCGGAGCCGATGTGCGGTCGGGTGCCGGCCGGGCACCTGCTGGGCGGTCACCTGCGGGTCGGTGACCTGCTGAGCCGCCACCTGCAGGCCGGTTACCTGCTGAGCTGCTTCCCGTCTGCCGGGCACCCACCGGGCGGTCAGCGGTTGGCGGCTCGGGCGCGGACGCGGGGGGCGATGCCGGCACGGACGTAGTCGGGCCGGATGCGGTGGACGGACGAGCAGTCGGCGGACCACCGGCCTTCCGCTTCGACACCGGTTTGCTTCCGCCCAGCTTCGCCTCGTCGAGCAGACGCTGCAGTTCGGCCGAGCGAGACACGTGGGCGTCGCCCGGATCACCTGTGGTCATCTCGTCCTCCTGCCCTTCGCCGGCGTTCCACGCAACATCGGGTCCTCGATGCCCATGGGGTTCGTAAGCGAACCGATCGTGACGGGTGTGCAGTCCTCTTGAGCAGGAAATTCACCCGATCGGCCATTTGCACGCTTAATCAGAGATGGAGGACCACGCGGTGTTGTCGAGCCAGTCACCAGCTGGGTCACAGCGTGCGAACGCACGCTGCATCTAGTCCAACGAGGCAGTACTCCATCCGGAGGAATTTCGACGGCCGGGAGGCTGCGAGGCCGCACTGTATGCGTGCGTCAGGCGTCCGTGCGGACCAGGGTGAGGGCTCGTACGCTGGGATGCATGAGCCTTTTCTCCCGCAAGACCGATCTGCCCGCCGCCGCAGCCGCCCTTCCCGGACGGACCACCCCCGTTCCGGTTCCCGCCAAGCACCTGGTGCTCGGTACACCGATGGTGGGCCCCTGGCCGGACGGTACGGAGGTCGCGGTGTTCGGTATGGGCTGCTTCTGGGGGATCGAGCGGCTGTTCTGGCGGATGCCGGGCGTCTACTCCACCGCGGCCGGCTACGCCGGGGGGTACACGGCGAACCCCACCTATCAGGAGACCTGCACCGGCCGGACCGGGCACACCGAGGTGGTCCAGGTCGTCTACGACCCGACCAAGATCACCTACGACCTGCTGCTGAAGGCCTTCTGGGAGAACCACGACCCGACGCAGGGCATGCGTCAGCACAACGACGTGGGCAGCCAGTACCGGTCCGCCATCTACACCACCACCCAGGCCCAGTACGAGCAGGCGGTAGCCAGCCGGGATCTGTACCAGGGCGCACTGCTCACCGCGGGACACGGCGACATCACCACCGAGATCCGGCCACTGGATCCCGCCGCCGAGTTCTTCTACGCCGAGGACTACCACCAGCAGTACCTGCAGAAGAACCCCGGCGGCTACTGCAACATGCACGGCACCGGCATCGCCTGTTCCATCAACGGCACGCAGGGGCTGGGCGTGACCGCCGGTCACTGACCCGCCGCGCCCGTCCGCCCGCTCCGGCTGCCGGCCCGCTCCGGCTGCCGGCCCGCTCCGGCTGCCGGCCCGCTTCGGCACACGGCCCGCTCTTGCACACGGCCCGCTTCGGCGCACCCGAACCCGGGGCGCAGACCAGTCAGTCGGCGACCTGGGGCCGGGTGCCCGATGCGGTGAAGCCCTGCTGGCGCCAGGCCTCGTAGACGGCGATCGCTGCGGCGTTGGACAGGTTCAGCGATCGGCGACCGGGCTGCATGGGGATGCGTAACCGGTCGGCGATGCGGGGGTCCTGCAACACGTCCTCCGGCAGTCCGGTCGGCTCGGGCCCGAACAGCAGCACGTCGCCGGGTCGGTACTCGACATCGGTGTACCAGCGGGTCGCGCCGGCGGTGAAGGCAAAGACCCGGGCGGGCGACCAGCACAGGAATCCGGTGTCGAGGTCCGGGTGCACGGTGACCGAGGCCAGGTCGTGGTAGTCCAGTCCCGCGCGGCGCAGCCGGGTGTCGGACAGCTCGAATCCCAACGGCTCGATCAGGTGCAGTTCGGTGCCCGTGGCCGCTGCCGTCCGGATGGCGTTGCCCGTGTTGGGCGGGATGCAGGGTGTGTAGAACGCCAGACGGAACATGGTGGCCGATGATGCCAGGTCCAGCCGTCGTTCCGGACTTTCCACCGGACCTCTCGTCGGTCGACCGATAGGGTCGGGCCAGGCCGGTGCGCGGCCTGCGAGCGCTGGCCGGGCAGAGCGAAAGGACCCGCGATGAGGGTGGTCGTCTTCGGCGCCACCGGCATGGTCGGTCAGGCCGTGCTGCGGGAGTGTCTGGTCGACAGCAGGGTGGAGGACATCCTGGTGGTCGGGCGGTCGGCTGCGCCGGTGACCGACTCGCGGGTCCAGCAGATCGTGCACGACGATTTCCTGGATTTCAGCTCGATCGCGCCGAGCCTCGCCGGGTGGGACGCGTGCTTCTTCTGCCTGGGCGTGTCGGCCAGCGGGATGAGCGAACCGGCCTACCGCCGCGTGACCTTCTTCATCACCATGGCGGCAGCGCGGGAACTGGCGAGTTCCAACCCCGACATGCGCTTCCTGTACGTCTCCGGCGCCGGTACCGACAGCACCGAGCACGGGCGGCTGATGTGGGCGCGCGTCAAGGGCGAGACGGAGAACGCCGTGTTGTCGCTGCCTTTCCACGGATACGCCCTGCGGCCCGGCTACATCCAGCCGACCCATGGCGTGCGAAGCCGTAACACGTTGTACCGCAACCTCTATCGCGTCACGGGTGGGCTGTACCCGCTGCTGGCCAGGGTCGCGCCGAAGTACGTGATCACCAGTGAGCAGCTCGCCAGGGCCATGATCGGCATCGCCGCCGACGGGACGCCCAAGCGGATCCTGGAGAGCGCCGACCTGCTCGCCCTCGCCACCGGGGAGCGCTGAGGAAGGCGTCCCCGGCGGTGGTTCGCGCGCGAAGCGGTCAACGGGGCCTCGCGGCGTGCCTATCGTTGACGGGTGACCGGAACAGTGAACGCGTCAGCCTTGGCCGGCGAGCGGCCCGGCGTTGCGAGCACGGTCGACTCGACCAGCGCCACCAGCACCGTCCCGCTGCACCGCATGAGCAGTAGGGACAGCACGGAGACGCCGGACAGCACCGCTGGCACGGTCAGCACCGGAGGCACCGGAGGTACGGACAGCACGACCGGCATCGACCCGGTCGAGCTGGCGCTGTGCCTGGAGGTGATCGCGCGCACCGAGACGCTGCCGCCCGAGCATCCGGACGCAGTGGCCGTGCGCCGGGCGACGGCGCGCATCTTCAAGGGCGTCAAGAACGCGCGCCGGGCGGAACGCCGGGACGCCATCTCGGCCGCGGACCGGGCCGTCGTCGCCGCCACGGCGACCGGGTCGCCGCAGCGGATCGACGACGAGACCGAGGGCATCCCGCTGGTGTCGGCGACCCGCGGTGCGCTCGCCGGCGTGTTCGTCCGGGCCCGGCCCTGCTACATCTGCAAGAACGACTACGTCGAGGTCGACGCCTTCTACCACCAGCTCTGCCCGAGCTGCGCCGCCGTCAACCGGGCGCACCGCGACGCCAGGACCGACCTTGCCGGCAAGCGGGCGCTGCTCACCGGCGGCCGCGCGAAGATCGGCATGTACCTGGCGTTGCGGCTGCTGCGGGACGGTGCCCACACCACCATCACCACCCGCTTCCCGGCCGACGCCGTCCGCCGGTTCACCGCCATGCCGGACAGCGGCGAGTGGCTGCACCGCCTCCGGATCGTGGGCATCGACCTGCGCGACCCGGCCCAGGTGGCGGCGCTGGCCGACTCGGTGGCCGCCGCAGGCCACCTGGACATCCTGATCAACAACGCGGCGCAGACGGTACGGCGCTCGGCAGGTGCCTACGCGCCGTTGGCTGCGGCGGAATCGGAACCGCTGCCCGACGGGCCGCTGCCTGAGCTGCTGACCTTCGACCACATCTCCGACGCCCATCCGATGGCGCTGGCCGGCACGCTGTCCGAGCACCCGCTGCCCCACCTGCCGGACGGGCTGGGCGGCAGCGAGCTGTCCCGGCTCGCGCTGGTCGCAGGGTCGGCATCACCGGAACTGGTGCTGGCCGGCCGGGCCATCGACGCCGGCGGGTTGGTGCCCGATCTCGGCTCGATCAACAGCTGGACCCAGCGCGTCGACCAGGTCGACCCGCTCGAACTGCTCGAAGTGCAGCTGTGCAACACCACCGCCCCGTTCATCCTGATCAGCCGCCTGCGCGCGGCGATGGCGGCCAGTCCGGCGCGGCGCACCTACGTCGTCAACGTGTCGGCGATGGAGGGCGTGTTCGGGCGGGGCTACAAGGGTCCCGGGCACCCGCACACCAACATGGCCAAGGCCGCGCTGAACATGCTGACCAGGACCAGCGCCACCGAGATGCTCACCGACGGGATCCTGATGACGTCCGTCGACACCGGATGGATCACCGACGAGCGCCCGCACGTCACCAAGGTGAGGCTTGCGGAGGAGGGCTTCCACGCGCCGCTCGACCTGGTTGACGGCGCGGCGCGGGTCTACCACCCGATCGTCCAGGGCGAGGCCGGGGTGGACCTGTACGGCTGCTTCCTGAAGGACTACCGGCCCGCCGACTGGTGACCTCCCGCCGGCGTCAGCGGGCGTCGGCGACGTCCGGCCGCGGGTCTGTGCTCAGCAGGCCGCCGATCCAGATGTCCCGGGCGACGCCGCGCTGGAAACCGCGGCCACGCAGGGTGCCCTCGAAGCTGAAGCCGCACTTGTCGGCCACCCGGCGGGACCCGTCGTTGCCGACGTAGGACTGCCACTCCACCCGGTGAAAGGCGAGCACGTCCAGGGCCCAGTCGCAGATCAGCCGGGTCGCGGCGGTCGCCACCCCCCGGGCCCGGGCGTGCGGCGCGATCCAGAAGCCGACCTCCACGACGCCCTCCTCCGGGATGCCGACGAAGCCGATGGAACCGAGCAGTTCGGTCCCGGCGGCGTCCACGATGGCGAAGGTGGCCAGCCCCTGCACCCAGCGCAGGGCACAGGTGTCCAGGAAGTGCTCGGCATGTTCGGGCAGGTAGGGGCTGGGCAGAGTGGTCCACCGCTGGGTGTCCTCGTCCTGGCACGCCCGCAGCAGGTCGTCGGCATCCTCGGGCTGCCAGGTGCGCAGCACGACGCCGCGGCCGGACAGCACCGTCGACTCGTCCAGCTCGAGCTCCTGCACGTTCGGAACAATGCCAGGATCCGGCGCCACCGGCGAGGGATCGACGAGGATCTTCACTGCTCGACCGCACCGGTGTCGGGCCCCGCTGGCAGACTGTCGGGCATGCCTGAGCTACCCGAGGTCAGCGCACTCGCCGCGTTCGTGGCCGAGCATGCCGGCGGCCAGCACATCACCGGCGTGCACATCGCCTCGCTCAACGTGCTGACGACGTACGACCCGCCCGCGTCCGCCCTGGTGGGACGGGTGCTGTCCGGCGCGACCAGGCACGGCAAGTTCCTTGATCTGGTCACCGTCCCGGACGGGACGGACGGCGGACCCGCGGAACTGCACTTCGTGGTGCACCTCGCCAGAGCCGGCTGGCTGCGGTGGTCGGACAACATCTCCGCGGTCCCGCCGAAGATGGGTGGCCCGATCGCAGTCCGGTTGCGGTTCACCGTCGGTGGGTTCGACATCACCGAGGCGGGCACCAAGAAATCGGTCGCGGTGGCGGTGGTGACCGATCCGCGACAGGTGCCCGGCATCGCCCGGCTGGGTCCCGACGCCATGGGCGCGGACGGCACCGGACTCACGGCGGCGGAGCTGGAAGCCGCGCTTGCCGGCCGCCCCGGGCGGATCAAGACCGTGCTGACGGATCAGACCGTGCTGGCCGGCATCGGCAACGCCTACTCCGACGAGATCCTGCACATGGCGAAGATCTCGCCGTTCGCCACGGCCGGCAAGTTGGACGACGCCGCACTGGCCCGCCTGCACGAGGCGATCAACTCGGTGCTCACCGCTGCCATCGCCCGCACCGTGGGCGCCGGCGCCGCCCGCCTGAAGGGCGAGAAGCGGACCGGACTGCGGGTGCACGCCCGGACCGGCCTGCCCTGCCCGGTCTGCGGTGCCCCGGTGGCCGAGGTGTCGTTCGCCGATCGGTCGTTCCAGTACTGCCCGGTGTGCCAGACCGGCGGGAAGCTGCTGGCCGACCGGCGGCTGTCCCGGCTGATCAAGTAACCGAGCCGGGACTTCCGGGCACCGTCCGGTGCAAGGATGGAACACGTGAGCACACCCGGACCTGAGATCACCATCGACGACCTGCCGGCCGACGCCGTCCTGCTGGACGTGCGCGAGGACGACGAATGGGCGGCCGGCCACGCGCCCGACGCCGTGCACGTGCCTATGACGGAGCTGGCGGCCCGGCTCGACGACGTGCCGGAGGCCACGCCGGTCTACGTCATCTGCCGGTCGGGTGGCCGGTCGTCCCGTGCCACGCAGTACCTGAACGCCAACGGCTGGGACGCGGTCAACGTCGCCGGCGGGATGTCGGCCTGGGCCGGTAGAGGCCGCCCGCTCGTGTCGGAGTCCGCCGCCGACCCCGAAGTGATCTGACCAGGCCCGATGACGTTTCCGGGTTGGCCGCCACCGCCGACGCAGCAGGCGGCCGCGCCGGTGGGCGTGCGGTGCATCCGGTGTGCAAGGACGCAGCCGCCGCTCCCGGGCAGAGTGCGCACCTGCGTGTACTGCTCGGCCCCGCTGCCGGTCCAGCGCTGGCGCGCCGACCCGCCGCCGGCCGGCACGGTCCCGCCGGGGCGCTCGCCCGAGGCCCCCGGGACGGCACTGCATCGCGGGTCCTCCGGTGTCCGCCACCGGCCCTACTCCGGCCCGCCCTCGTACGGACCGCAGCATCCGACCTGGGGATTCCCGACGATGGTCTGGCGCCCGGCGCGGGTCGGCGACCCGGTGCAGACCGCGGCCGCGCCCCGTCGTCCGCCGCTCGTGGTGGCCGCTGTGCTCTGCGGCCTGACCTGCGCCGTTGCCCTGACGGCCGCCGGCGGCGAGATCTGGCGGTTCGTGCTGCTGCTGCGGGGGCGGACAGAGGTGCTGTCGGGGCGCCTGGTGCGTGCCAGTGACGCCACGGTGACACTCGCCGCCACCGCCACCGTCGTGCTGGCGGTGGTCGCGGCGGCCGTGGTGGTTCCCCTGCTGGTCCGCCTGCACGCTCTCGCCGCGCGCCGGGCGGGCCTGGCGCCGTCGCGGGCACCGGCCGCCGTGCTGGCCAGGCTGGTGGTTCCCGGCTGGAACCTCTACGGCCTCGGGGTGGTGGCGGGCGAGATCGACGGTCAGCTGGCCGCACCGGAACGCTCCCGTCCTCGCTTGTCACTGCTGGTCATGGCCCTGTGGGCGGCCTGGGTGCTGGACGCCGTGCTGGTGGTCGTCACGCTCGTGCGGGCTTTCGGCACCAGCGACCAGGCGGTCGCCGACACCGTCGAACTGCACATCGCCGTCGATCTGGCCGGCGCGGTGGTGGCCGGGCTGTGGGCGGTGCTGCTGCTGCGGTTCCGTCGCGGACTGGTCGGCCGGGCCGGCCCGCGCGCCTCGCGGTGGGTGGTGCGGCCACCGGAGCCGACCCGGGCAGTGCCCGGCCCGTCGACGCCAGAGCCGCCGGCGCCGGTGACGAAACAGCCGACCGGGACGCCGGCGCCGTCCGAACGGAGGGGGACGCCGGCGACGGCCGAGCCGACCAGGACGACGGCGCCAGCCGAGCCGACCGGGACGACGGCGCCAGCCGAGCCGACCGGCATGACGGCGCCAGCCGAGCCGACCGGCATGACGACGGCGGAGGCGGCGGCGACGGCACCCGCTGACGAACCGCCCGCGCCCACGGCGGCGACACCCAGCCGGTAACGGCGTGCCGCACCTGATCCGCCCCGGCACCGATGTGATCGGTCGGGTCGGCCGGCCGAGGTCGGATACGGTGGCCGGTGTGTCCAAGAAGACCAAGTCGCGCGCCGGGACGGCGCCCGCAGATTCCGCTCAGAGCACCGAGAACCCACGTCGGCCCTGCCCGTGCGGTTCCGGCCGCCGGTTCAAAGCGTGTCACGGAGCCGACGACGCGGCGGAGATGATCGTCGCGCGGCCTTTCGAAGGGCTCGCCGCGGAGACCGAACTGATCGCGCTGCGCGAGTTCGTCCCCTCGGCCACCGTTCCGATCACCCTGCGGGAGCCGGTCGAGGACATCGGATCCATCACGCTGGCCACCGTGCTGCCCGCAGCCGCGGCGGCGCTGACCAGGTCGGACCGGTCCATCCTGCTCGGAATGCAGGTGCAGACGCACTCAGGCGACCTGTCGCGCGATCTGGCCGCAGCCCTGGAGTGGGCGCTGACCGCCGAGCCGTCGAGCGTGCTGCCGGTCGTCGGACGGGCCGTGACCGGTCCGCGGTTCGGTGATCTGGTGGTCGACGAACCGTTCGAGGTGACCGTGCACGACTCGTTCGGCTGGTGGCTCGAGCAGGAGCCGGAGCCCGGTTCCGAGGTGGCCGTCTCCCTCGAGCGGGCGAACACGGCGATCATGCCCACGGCCCGGGTGGCCGGACTGCCCGGTGCCTACTGGGTGGACGCGGGCGAGAAGGCGCACCTGCGCTGGGTGCGTCCGGAGGACGAGCAGCCGCTGATGGCCGCGCTCGCCCGGCTCGCCGTCGACGGCGACCTGGACCTCGGCGAGGGGTCGCGGTACGTCGGGTCGTTCCGCGCGCACGGCCGTCTGGTGCCGGTCTGGGATCTCGACCGTGATGCGCATGCCACCGAGTGGGATCAGCCGGTCCGCGACTTCGGCGCCCGACTGGACCGCGCGCTGGCCGTCGACGATCCGTTGGACGCCGCCCAGCGTCGCGCCCGCGACGGCATCCTGGGGCGCCAGTTCACCCTGCGCTGACGCGCCGGCCGTACCGCCCCGCCGGCACACCCGGCGGCCCGCTCGCACAGCGGCGACCCGCCGTCACAGCCGGCACTCCTAGCCGGCGACCGGCTAACAGCCGGCACTCACAGCCGACGGCGCGGGATCGGCCCCCCGGTTCCCCGGACCGGCCGTTGGGATCACGGCAGCCAGCTGACGTGCCCCTGCAGCAGCGGGTAGGCGACGAACACGACGGTGTCGATCAGCGAGTGCGCGAGCACCAGCGGCCACAGCCGCCGGTACCGCAGGAAGAACCACCCGAAGACCAGGCCCATGATGGCGTTGCCGACGAACCCGCCGAAGCCCTGGTACAGGTGGTAGGACCCCCGCAGGACCGCGCTCGCCGCCAGCAGTCCCCAGGTCGGCCAGCGCAGCTGCTGCAACCGGGTGATCAGGTAGCCGACGACCAGCACCTCTTCCAGGAAGCCGTTCTGCACGGCCAGCAGGATCGTGACGGGCAACCGCCACCAGGCATCGGTCAGCGAGCTGGCCCGCACGGTGAGGTTGAGGCCGAGGTGGTTCGCGAGCAGGTACAGCCCGAGACCCGGGATGCCGATGACGGAAGCCAGCAGGAGTCCTCTGCCGAGGTCCGACCGCGGCGCGCGCAGGTCGAGCCCGAGGCGCTCCCGGACGCTGATCCCGGCGCGCCACAGCAGGTACAGCCCGATGCCGCCCCAGGCCAGTCCCTGCGTCACCGACAGCAGCTGCTTGACCAGGTCGATGACCCCGACGGTCGACTTGGGCGCGGTGACCGACACCGCCAGCCGGCTGAGCGGGATGCTGGCCTGCGCGGCCTTGATGGAGCTCTCGATCAGGCTGACCAGCGACGTCAGCCCGCTCATGCCCAGGGTGATCAGGAAGACGATCGTCAGCTCGGTCCCGATCGACCGGGGTGAGTCGCGTCGGTCGGTCAGCCGGATGTCGTCGTCGCGGTGCACCGCGAGAAGGCGCCTGAGGGCCGGCCGGCGGTCGACCGGACCAGAGGCCGGTGCAGGCGTGTCCCGCGCGCGCGGGTTCGGCGCCGATGTGTCGGGAGCAGCGTGGATGTCCATGGCCGGGCCATTCTAGGTTCCGGGTACGAGTGTTCGATGTGCGCTGCGCACGGCCGCCGTGAGAACATTTGCTCAGGCGAAACACCTGCGGCCGTTTGCGACCGGCCCGGACAAGACGGGTCGAGGCTGAGCACAGCCCGGCAACCGCGTGCGCGGCCGTACGTCCTGGGATCAGCGTGGCAGGGCGTTCCGCCGCACGTCATGGCCGGGACGGACCGCCGGCCCGAACGGAGAGGACACCCGTGGCAGGGCAGTGGCAGCGGACGAAGCGGTCCAGATCGATGTCGGCGATGGCCCTGACCGGTGTCCTTGCCCTCGCCGCCTGCACCAGCGGCGGGTCGGCCGTCGTGACGGTGACCAGCAACGTCACCGCCACCGGATCGGCCGGCCAAGGTGCCACCGGACAGTCCTCCGGTGCTGTGTCGTCGGGGTCCGGAGCGCCCACGCCGGCCGGCGCGCCCGGGAGCACCACCGGTACCGCGTCATCGAACGGCAGCACGTCATCGAACGGCAGCCCGTCGTCGAACGGCAGCACGACGTCCAGCGGCAGCACGGCGGGCTCGACCGACGCCACCGTCCCGGCCAACGTCGACGGCGGAGTCCCGGCGGGCGGCACCGAACCGGACGGCTTCAAGATCACCAGGCTCAAGCCCGGCGAGCAGGCGCCGCAGTTCATCGTGTTCAGTTTCGACGGCGTCGGCTGGGACGAGAAGTGGCAGTACTGGTTCGGCATCGCGCAGAAGGTGCCGCTGCACTTCACCGGTTTCCTGTCCGGTACCTACCTGCTGAGCAAGGCCACACGCGACAAGTACCACGGCCCGGGCCACGACGTCGGCGAGTCCGCCATCCCGCTGGGCGACCCGTCCGACGTCCCGGTGGAGATCGGCAATCTGAACAAGGCGCTGTCGCTCGGCAACGAGGTCGGCACCCATTTCAACGGCCACTTCTGCGATCCCGGGGATCCGCCCGGCGGCAACATCTGGGATACCGGAAATTGGAATGACGAACTCGACCAATTCTTCGGCCTGCTCAAGAATGTCGACTCCAACAACGGTATCCACAATCAGCTGAACGTCACCGCCGCCGAGATCAAAGGGGAGCGGACGCCCTGCCTGAACGGGTACAAGGACTCGCTGTACCCCGCTCTCGAGGCGCACGGAATGACCTACGACAGCACCTTCGACCGTCCCGGGCTGTCCTGGCCGGTGAAGAGCAAGGACGGCAAGATCTGGGAGATGGGCATGTCCGATTTCCCGACGCACGGCACCGGGCACGTCCAGATCACCATGGACTACAACTACTACGTGCAGCAGGAGCCCTCCACCGTGGACGGTGGTCCGGCGCCGTCTGTGCAGCAGAGCAGAACGGACTCCGCGCAGGTCCTGGCCACCTACCAGGACATGGTGAAGGCGGCGACGAGTGACGGGGTGCACGAGCCGATCATCATCGGCAACCACTTCAACGACTGGAACAACAGCGCCTACTCCGACGCGGTCGCGAACTTCGCACTCGCCGAGTGCGGGAAGCCCGGCATCCACTGCGTGCCGTTCCGCGACCTGGTGGACTGGATGAATGCCCAGGATCCGGCTGTGCTGGCCGCTCTGCAGAACCACCGGTCGAATTTGGGTGGGTGCCCTTACGACAAGTGGCCCAAATGCACGGGATTGATCCAGTACTGACGTATCAGATTCACCGGCTTTCGATGGCAGAACCGGTGTGAGAACAGCGGGAACTGAAACCAACGACCCGGTCCGGGCGGCGTTGTGCCGAAGTACGTCCTGAGTAGGCGATACTTGCCCCCACCGCCGACCCGCGCCCGACCGGCTGCGGCCGGCGCCCGACTGCAACGGTGGCGGCACCGAAGCGAACGATGGAGGTTTGCGTGACCCGAAGGTCCTGGAGAACACGGACGCGGTCGGCCGCCCTGGCGGTCGCGTTGTCGCTCTCCCTGGCGGTGTCCGCCTGCGACGCGGACACCGGCGGCGCCGCGGTCACCGTGACCACCAACCTGACGGTGCCGCCGGCCAGCGCGGGAGGCTCCACCTCGGCGCCGACGGAGCCCACGGCCGGTTCGTCATCGGCCCCGTCGCCGACGTCCTCCACCACCGTCCGCCCGGGCACCAGCACGAAACCGACACGACCCACCACGTCCAGCGCCAGCTCGGGTACGCCCACGACGTCGTCCTCGGCCGCCCCGGGCACCGAACCCGACGGTTTCGTCCCCACCAAGCTGAAGCCGGGGGAGAAGCCGCCGCAGTTCGTCATCGTCAGCTTCGACGGGGTCGGCTGGCACGAGAAGTGGCAGTACTGGTTCGGGATCATGAAGAAGGTGCCGTTCCACTTCACCGGGTTCCTGTCCGGCACCTACATGCTCAGCAGCGCCACCAAGGACAAGTACAAGGGGCCGGGCCACGACGTCGGCAAGGCATCGATCAGCTGGAACGAGCCGTCCGACCTGCCGGTGGAGATCGCCGACCTGAACCAGTCGCTCGCGGCCGGCAACGAGATCGGCACGCACTTCAACGGCCACTTCTGCAGCGACAACGTGCCCGGTGGCAACGACTGGAACACCGACGACTGGAATGACGAGCTCGACCAGTTCTTCTCCCTGGTCAAGAACGTCGACGTGAACAACGGCCTGCCGGCCTCCACCAAGCTGAACCTCACGGCGGCCGACATCAAGGGCGAGCGGACGCCGTGCCTGGAGGGACACAGCGAGGACCTGTTCCCCGCGCTGAAGGCGCACGGGATGACCTACGACTCGTCGTTCACCCGGCGGGGGATCTCCTGGCCGACCAAGTCCAAGGAGAACAAGATCTGGCAGTTCGGCATGGCCGAGTTCCCGATCCACGGCACCGACCACTACCAGATCACCATGGACTACAACTTCTACTTCACCCAGCGCCAGGCGAGCTCCGACGGCGTCACTCCGGAGCAGAGCAAGAGCGACTCCGCGGTCGTGCAGGCGACGTACCAGGACATGTACGACGCCGCGTACAACGGAAACCGCGCGCCGCTGGTCCTGGGCAACCACTTCAACTCCTGGAACAACAACGCCTACTCCGACGCCATCGGCAATTTCGTCCTCGCCAACTGCGGCAAGCCGAACACCTACTGCGTCCCGTTCCGCGATGTCATCGCCTGGATGAACATGCAGGACCCGGCCCGGCTCGCCCAGCTCCAGGCGCAGGACCCGGAAGAGAAGGCGCCCTGACCGCCGCCGCCATCGGGTGATCATCACGCGCCGCCGCCCCGACGCATGACGCGGCGCGACGACAGCGAACAGCCCCCGAGCGGAGGGCTCGGGGGCTGATCGGTGGGGCGGGGTTGAGGGTGCTGCGAGGGGTTCTCCGGTACCGCCGGCAGTGCGCCACCGGCACCGGAGAGTCAGATCACATCAGCACTTCGCGACGTAGGCGTCCTTGGTGGTGTCGACGTTGTCCTTGGTGATGATGGAGAAACCGGTCTGGATCTTCGGGGTGACGGTGCCACCGTCGAGCGCCGCGACCGCCTGGTCGATGCCGTCGGAGCCGATGGTGCCCGGCTGCTGGGCGACCAGGGCCTGGACGGTGTTGTCCTTGAGCGCCTTGATCTGGTCCGGGCCGGCGTCGAAGCCGACGATCGAGATCTTGCCGGCCTTGCCGGCCTGCTTGATGCCGGTGGCCGAGCCCTCGGCGGCGAACAGGTTGGTGGCGAAGATGCCGACGATGTCGGGATCCTTCTGCAGGGCGGCGGTCACCAGCTGAGCAGCGGTGGCCGGGTCGTTGTGCGAGTACTGCACACCGAGGTAGCTGAAGGCGGAGTCAGCCTTGGTGGCGTCCTCGAAACCCTTGACACGGGCGTCCGTGGTGGAGATACCCGGGTCGACCGAGATGACGAGAACCTTGCCGCCCTTGGGGTTCAGCCCCTTGATCGCGGTGAACGCGGCCTTCCCGCCACCGAGGTTGTCCGAGGCGATCTGCGAGGCGGCGAACGACGGGTCGTTGACCGTGGTGTCGACCAGGACGACCTTGATGCCGGCGGCTGCGGCCGCAGCCAACGGCGCCTGCATGGCCTTGACGTCGGTCGGCGCGATGAGGATCGCATCCGGCTTGGACTGGACGACGGAGTCCAGGACCGGCTTCTGCAGGGTCGGGTCGAACTTCGCTGCGCCCTGGGTGTTCGTGGTGACCCCGAGCTTCTTGGCCTCGGCCTCGATGCCGCACTGCATGGTGATGTAGAAGTTGTCGCCCGCGACACCCTGGATGAAGGAGATCTTGTAGTCCTTCTTCGCCTTGGTCGGGGCACCGGCGCTGCCGGACGCACTACCCGAGGCTGACGGGGCGGCCGAGGACGATGCGCCGGAGGCCGGGGCCGAGGACGACGCGCCGGACGCCGGGGCCGACGACGCGCCAGAGGCCGGGGCAGACGACGAGGCACTCCCGGACGACCCTGCGCCGGCGAGGGCCGACGAAACAGCAGAGGTGGCGCTCGAGGCCACATCCGCGGGCTTGGAGGAGGAGCAGCCGGCGAGCGTCAGCGTCAGACAGGCGCTGGCGGCAACGCCGAGGACGAGGGACCGCTTCATTGCGTTTCCTTTCACTTTTCAAGACTCGGCTTCTTGCCGAGACGCTTGGTCGATTTTGCTCCGCGAAGTGCTGCGGCGCGGCGGGTCTGGTCGATGTACACAGCGCCGATGAGGACGACGCCGACTGCGAAACCCTGCCAGTACGGGCTGACGCCGATGATGACGAACCCGGATTGTAGAACGGCCGGAATGAACAGACCGACCATCGTGCCGAACATGGAACCCTCGCCACCGAATACCGACGTACCACCGATGACCACCGCGGCGATGACGTTGAGGTTGGTCAGGGTTTGCCCGGCAATGGTGGTGGTGCCGAATTGGGCCAGGTAGAGCACAGCTCCCAGTCCGGAGAGCGCACCGGTGAGGAAGTACACCTTGATCAGGTGGCGGTCCACCTTCACGCCGACTCTCTTGGCCGCTTCGGCGTTCGATCCGATCGCATAAGTGTAGCGGCCGAACTTGGTGCGGTGCAACGTTATCCCGCCGATGATGACAACGATCAGGGCAACGAATGGTAACGCCGGGATACCGAGGAACTTGGTGTAGATACCGAAGTCCGTCAGCGACGTGGCGTCGATGCCGATATTCACGCCGTCGGTGAAGACCTGCGCCAGCGCCAATGCGGCCGACAGGGTTCCCAGGGTCACGATGAACGGCGGAACCTTCGCCTTGGCGACGAGGAATCCGTTGAGCCAACCCCAGGCGCCGCCGGATACCAGACCCGTCAGCACACCGACGGCGACGGTGCCGAAGCTGTTGCCGCCCATGCCTTCCATCACCTTAGCGGAGATGACCGAGGCGAACACGAGCACCGAACCGATGGACAGGTCGATACCCGAGGTGATGATGATGAAGGTCATCCCGACGCCGAGAATGGCCAGCACGGAGATGTTCTGGCTGATCAGCGAGAAGTTGCCGGCGGACAGGAACTTTCCGCCGCCGGCGATGGAGAAGTAGGCGATGATGACGACAAGGACCCCGAGGATCCACACCGACTGAAGGTTGGTCAGCCTCTTCAGGACGGAATCACTGCCAGGGCCTTCGGCGACCGAAACCGGAGCCTGCGACTTCGAAGACGTGACGGTCATGCGACTGCTCCTTCCGAGAAATCGAGGGCGCCGGTCATTGCGCCGACGAGCTGTTCCACCGACGCATCCTTCGTCTGGATGGTCGTCACCCGCCTACCGAGTCGCATCACCTGCACCCGGTCGGACACCTCGAGCACGTGCGGCATCGAGTGCGAGATGAGCACGATCGCGATGCCGCGATCGCGCACCCGCTTGATCGTCTCGAGCACGTTCTTGGTCTGTACCACGCCCAGTGCCGCAGTCGGTTCGTCCAGGAACACCACCTTGGACGCCCAGGCGATGGCCCGCGCGATGGCGATGCCCTGCCGCTGCCCGCCGGACATGGACCCGACCGGTGCGGTGAGCGAGCGGACGGTGGCGCCGAGTTCGTCGAAATTGGCGCGCGCCCGCCTGCGCATCTCCTTGTTGTCCATGAACCCGAGCTTGCCCAGGAGCCCCTTGGCCGGGATCTCCCGGCCGAGGAAGACGTTCTGCGCCGGGTCCAGGTGCGGGGCGAGGGCGAGATCCTGGTAGACGACCTCGATCCCGAGCGCGGACACCTGCTGTGGGGTGGTCATCTCGATCTTGTTGCCCTCGAAGAAGATGTCACCCTCGTCCAGCTGCAGGTTGCCCGAGAGGGCCTTCACCATGGTCGATTTGCCGGCGCCGTTGTCGCCGATCAGCGCGACCACCTCACCGGCGTTGATGTCGAAATCGGCGTTGTCCAGCGCCCGGACGTGCCCGAAGCTTCTGGACAGGCCGCGGGCCTCGAGGATTGGGGTCACCGCGTTGTCACCTCCGTGTAGGGGCGCGCACGCCCGTCGATCACCTGGACGAGATTGTCCAGGCGACGCCTTCCTTCGTTCGCCAGGAATATCTGGCGTTCCGGCCGGCTCATGCCGACCGCGTCCTTCCAGATGGACCGGCCCGCGATGAAGCCGCTCGCTCCGCCTGCATCGCACGAGATCCGCAGTGCCGCAGAGAATTCGTCGAACGCGACACCAGCCGAGAGAACTGCCCACGGCACCGTCAACGAATCGGCCAGCCGCTTGCAGGACGCGGCGTCTCCCGGGTACTCGACCTTGATCAGGTCCGGCTTGAGCTCGTCCAGGAGCAGGGCGGCCTGGATGATGCGGTCGGCGCGCTGGGCCGGTGTCGGTGCTTCCTCGCCGGCCAGCGGGAAGATCAGGTTCTCGATCACGCTGGGGATGCCCGCTTCCTTGCAGTCCGCGATCACCTCGCGGACGACCTGCAGCACCTCGGCGGTGGTGTCGACACCGTCCGGTCCGGGTTTGCGGTCGGCGCGCAGCTGGACGTAGAACTTGACCGCGTCGCCGCCCTGGTCCTTGACCCACTGGGCGTTCAGGGCCGGGTCCCGGTGCCCGCGCGGCTCGCCGTTGATCGTGCCCCGCTCGGACGGCTCGGCCGCCACCAGCACGCCGTAGGGGGGACCGTCGGTCGGTAGCTGGGACAGCGCCGGTGTGCCGAAGGTCGGGTCGAGCAGATAGCCGGACGCGATGCCCCGCAACGCCTGCACGGTATCGGCCTTGATCTGCACCAGTTCTTCGTCCGACGGGTCGGGGATACCGACGGCGTGGTACATCCGTTTGAGGGTGTTGCGTTGGTCCATGGCGACGATGGCGAAGGTGGCCTGCTCGGTTGCGATGCTCGCAAGTCCGGTCTTCATGGTCGAGCCTGTCATGTGGCGATCTCCTCTAGGGTTGGTGCGCTGGATGCCGCTTCGACGGCCTGGGTGTAACGGGCGGCGAAGGTTTCGCTTGGCCCCTGTGGCGATCGCACGCTGTCTGCGCTGAAATCACCGGTGCGGGAGAGGTTGTCGGCGACGATGGCGGCGTGCGCCGCGAACATGGTGGCGCCGAAGGCGCCGGCCTGCGACCGGTCCGAGAACCGGACGTTGGGGAGCGACTCGGCTTTGGCGCGCCGGATCGAGTCCATCCTGGCCCAACCGCCGGCGACCACCACGGCGTCAGCCGGGCCGATCTCGGCCGCCATCAGGTCCAGGCACCGGTCGGCTTCGGCGATCCCGTTCCGCACCGTGGCCAACCAGAGCGCGGCGGGGCTGACCCGGTCGGTGGTGATGTCGACCCGCAGGGTGCCGTCGTCGTTGGCGGCTCCCCACACCCGGATGCCGTCGAGACCCGCTGTGCCGGAGTTGATCGCGTCCTGCAGGGCGCAGGCGGACCGGTCCAGCTCGCCGCGCCGCTCCTGACCACCGGCCCCGAGCAGGTCGAGCGTCCGGCGCAGCAGCAGACCGGCTTTCGTGCCGCCGAGCAGCAGCCGCCGGCCGGCCAGGACGTGGTGTACGGCGTTCACGCCGGCCGAGGCCAGCCGCTCGCGGGCGTCGCGGTCGAGCGTTCCCTCCATCGACCGGACCAGCGCCTCGGCGGTACCGAAGGAGTCGAAGACCTCGTCGGCGCCGATGGTTCCGCACCCGACGGCGGCGACCGGGTGGTCGTGCCCGGCGACGGTGAGCACGGCGCCGCGCACCACCTGCGGCGCAGGTCCGGCGGCCCGTCCCAGGGGGGTCCCGGCGACCACCAGCGGCGGTACCAGGGATGCGTCCGCGCCGATGGCTGCGAGGGCCTCCGGCCAGAGATCACCCGACTCCTGGTCCAGCAGACCGGTTCTGGCGACGAGGGACATCTCCGACACGCGCGCGCCGCCGAGCCGGTGGACGACGAACTCGGGAACGTTCAGCCACTGCCGTCCACGCAGCTCCGTGCCCTGGCTCCGCATCCAGGCCAGCTTCGCGATGGTCGCCAGCGAGGACACCGGCAGACCGGTGCGCCCGCAGAACTCGTCGAGGACCTGCTGCGGCATGGCCGCCATCTCGGCGCCCCCGCGGGGGTCGAACCAGGCGATGATCGGGTGCAGCGCCACCCCCTGCGCGTCGAGCAGCACACCCGCCTCCGCCATCCCGGTGACCGCGATCGCGCTGACGACGACCGGGCCGACCAGCAGCTCCGCCTCTTCCACGGCGCGCTCGAGGAGGCGGAAGAGCCCGCGCACGAGGACTTCCGGGTCCATGTCGGTGAAAGTGCCACTGTGGTTGCGCCACACCGTCGGCGCGGACACCGTCGCGATCTCGGTACCGGTGGGCGTGGTCGCCAGCACCTTGGAATCCGAGGTTCCGACGTCGACGCCGAGCACGACGAGGGCGGGTTCCGTCAGCGATGTCATGAAGGTCCCGCGGCGGTGGCGGTGGTCGCGGTGAGGCTCTGTGGCCATCCGGCGCCGGGGCGGCAGGCAAGCACCCGCACGTCGCCGCTGACGGCCCACGGGCCGAAGCTGCTCGGCACCGCGAGCACCTGACCACGGGTCACGTCGATGCTGTCCGTCGGCGAGCGCAGCACGCCGGCCCCGTCGAGGACCACCGCGACGGCGAATCCGGCCGGGACCGACGGCGCGCCATCCGCCGGCGGGGCGAGCAGATCCAGCCGGAAGAAGGGATCCGCGGCCCGGTCGAGCAGCCGCTGCGGATCGGCGCTGGTGCTCGCCGGGTCGGTGTGCACCACCAGCGCGGCGAGGTCCGCCGCCGGGACGGCCCGGTGGTTGGTGGCGCTCAGGGCCAGCGGCATGCCCAGCCCCAGGTGCGACTCGTCGCGCGTCGCGGTGGTCACCGACCACTCCAGCAGGATCGAGAAGTCCGTCGGCTCCTGCACTTCCGCGACGAAGACGCCATCGCCGATGGCGTGGGCCGTGCCGGCCGGCACCAGGATGCCGTCCCCCGGCCGGACGTCGATCCGGTTCATCCGGGACAGCATCCACTCCGAGTCCTGCGCCTCGACCCGGCGGCTCAGCTCCTCCGGATCCACGTCGTCGGTGAAGCCCAGCCAGACCGACGGCTGGTCGCCGGACGTCGCCAGGACGAACCACGCCTCGGTCTTCCCGTACGGGCACCCCAGGTGCGAGGCGGCGAACGCCCGATCGGGATGGACGTGCACGGGCAGCCGCTGCGCGGGATCGAGAAGTTTGACCAGGATGCCGTTGTCGCCGGGCGGACCGTCGTCGGTGCCGACCCAGCCGATCGGGTCGGCCGCGATCAGGTCCTTGAGCAGCTCCCCGGTGGCCGTCCGGCTCGGCCCCACACCGGGCTCACCCGCCCGGAAGGTGGTGGCCGCCAACCACTCCTCTGGCCGTCGCGGGGACGGCATGCCCACGCCGCGCAGCTCGGCGATGCGCTCGCCACCCAGGTAGAAGTGGTCGATGATGTTCGGGGGCAGCACTATCGGTTGCATGGCGGCAGTTCTCCGGATCCTCGCGGCACCACGTTGACGGGCAGCACGATGGTGGTGGGTGATGCCTGCTCGCCGCGCATCCGCGCGAGCAGGAGGTCGACGGCGGCCTCGGCGATCGGCGTCGGGTCCTGGTCGACGATCGTCACCGCGGGTTCCAGGGAGTCCGCCAGGGCGAAGTCGCCGAAGCTGATCAGTGCGATGTCGGTTCGCAGCCCCTGGTGCAGCGCGCGGACGACGCCCAGGCTGGCCCGCGGGTTGGACGAGAAGACGGCCGTCGGCGGGTTCGGCAGCGCGAGCAGCTCGGCCGTCGCGGCGGCGGCGGGCTCCGGCTCTCCACAACCACTGCGCAGCAGGACGGGATCCTCGTCGATGCCCGCGGCCGCCAGGCCGTCCAGATAACCCAGCTGACGCTGGATGATGGTCGGCAGGTCGTCGTCGTCGCCGATGAACGCGATGCGGCGGTGCCCGGCCGCCACCAGGTGGTCGACGGCAGCCTTGGCGCCGTCCCGGTCCTGCACGACAACGGTGTCGTAGCCGGGGATCTCCCACGCCCGGTCGATCAGCACGACGGGCATGCCCAGGGTCGCGTCCGGAATGTAGGAGTGGTCGGTGCCGATCGGGGCGATCAGCAGCGCGCGCACGTGCTGTCCGGCCAGCCGGGCCACCTGACCGCGTTCCCGGCTCGGTGACCGGCCCGTCGAGGCGATCAGCACGCTGATGCCCTCGGCCATCATCCTTTCCTCGATGACGGAGACGAGCTTGGCGAAGAAGGAGTCCGCGATGGAGTCGATCACGACGCCGATTGCGTCGCCACTGCCGGTCCGCAGCGAGTGCGCCACCGAGTTGCGGACGTAGGCCAGCTCGGACACGGCCGTCAGCACCCGTTGCCGGGTGGGCTCGGAGACCTGGTCCGACCCGTTGACCACCCGGGACACCGTCTTGATCGAGACGCCGGCGACCCTGGCCACGTCGTACACCGTTGCCCGCCCCGTCATCGGCGGGCCAGGTCGGGTTGCGGCGCCGGAGCGCGGTGCCTCTCGTCGGATCCGATGGCTGCCAACAGTTCCGCCGCACGGGCCGGGTCGAGCCGCCCGGCCGTCGGCCGCTCGCAGGACGCCGACGCCGCGGCCATGCCGGCCCGCACCATGTCGACATCGGATGCGCCGGCGAGCAGGGCGATCGCGACTCCGGCCACGAAGCAGTCGCCGGCGCCGACGGGGTTGACCACCCGCACCCGCGGCGCCCGCAACCACCAGGCACCGTCGGCGGTGCACAGTGCGGCGCCTGCTGCCCCGGCCGTGACGACGGCCCGGACGGCGCCGGCTGCGTGCAGTGCTGCGGCGGCGGCAACGGCCCGGTCGGCGATGTCGTCGCCGTCCTCGGCCACCTGCTCGTCGCTGCGCCCGAAGAGCAGTCCCTCGGCCTCGGACAGGTTGGGCGACACCAGGTCCGGTCCGGCGACCAGGGCGGCGGCCAGGGCCGGCGGCGACGCGTCGACGATCACCGGCACGCCGGCCAGGTGGCCGATCTCGGTCAGCCGACGGTAGCCGTCCGGCGGAGCGCCCGGGGGAAGCGAGCCCGAACAGATCAGCACTCCGTCACCCGGAGCGAGCGCGCTCACCGACGCGGTGAATGCCGTCCAGTCGGCACCGGTGATGTCGGGACCGCGCCCGTTGATGACGCTGACCCTGCCGTCGTCCTCGACCAGCACCGTGGCGATCCGGAGCACGCCGTCCACCGGGACCGGGCAGAAAGTGGTTCCCTCGTCGGCGAGCAGGGCCGTCAGACGACTGCCGTCGCCGCGGGGGAGCAACCCGGTGACCACCGGTGCCTGTCCCAACAGGCGAGCAGCCCTGGCCACGTTGAGTCCCTTGCCTCCGGCAGATGTATCCGTGGCTGTCGACCTCGTCACGGTGCCGGGAACGAGCCGGGGCAGGCGGATGGTGATGTCCAGGCACAGGTTGGGCGTGGCGATGAGCACCGTTGCCTCCCTGTTCCGCCTCGAACCGCGAGCCGCCGACCGACTCACGCCCTGCGACGCCTGACAGCGTTGTCATGGATCGATGGGGAAGCATCGAGCCGACCGAGATCGTCAGGTACGCCGGGGGATGGAGGTAACCTTCGTCTCAATTGACAGCGTTGTCAACGGGGCCGGGCAAAGAGAACATTACGGTTCGGTAAACCAGCCATGACCGGCGCGGGACGGCCGTGAGGTGCTGGCCGCCCCCCCGCTCGGTCCCCGGACGTCCTCAACCGCGCCCGATCACCCCCGCGACGTCCTCCGGGGCGTGCCGGCGCCGCACTCCCGGCACCACCTCGGCCGACCGGCCGCTCGCACTGGACACCAGTGCGGCGTCGAACAGCTCGTGGGCGGCGATCGCCTCGGCCGGTGTGGCACAGCCGAACGCAGTGCCGAGCTCACCGGCCCGCTCGGCGAAGTAGGCGGCCCACATCTGCAGCAGCGCGTCGGTGAACCCGAACTCGAAGATGGGGCCGGTGACGGTCGGTTGCGCCGACTGGCTGCCGGCCATCCGTTCCTCCCACACCTGGTTGCCGTCGCGCACCGTCATCACCCGCAGGGTCTGCGGGTAGCGGGTGCTGAACTCGACGCCGCCCTCCATCCCGACCACGCGCATCCGCCAGGTGTTCATCTCCCCGGGCGCCACCCGCTTGGTCTCGAACGACAGCGGAAATTCCTGACCTCCCGACGAGGCGCGGCTGACCAGGGTCGCATTCTCGACGGTGTCGCAGAGGGCGGTGCCGCCGCGCCCGTCCGGTCGGGTCCGCACCAGCTCCTGCAACTGGGCGAACACCGACGACGGGCGCCAGCCCAGCCGCAGGGGCACGTGCGCGACGTGCATGCCCAGGTCGCCCATGACGCCGATCTGCCCGCAGAACTGCGTCTGCCGCTTCCAGTTGATCGGCTTGTCGGGGTTGAGGTCGGAGGAGTGCAGGAACGCGAACGACGCCTCCACCAGGCGTCCGGCGCGGCCCTCCTGCAGGAAGCGGACCGCCTGCTGCACGCCGGGGAAGAACGGCATCTCGCTCGAACAGCGGACGAACGCGCCGGAGCCGGCAATGCCGTCGCCGATCGCGGCGGCCGCACCGGGATCGATGCCGAACGGCTTCTCGCCGAGGAAGTCGACGCCGGCTGCGGCGATGTCCAGGTAGACCTGCTCGTGCAGGTGGTGCGGCACCGCGACGTAGAGCACGTCGACGTCGCCGTCCAGCAGCGTGCGGTAGTCGGTGGTGAAGGTATCCACCGAGCCGACCCGGCGGAACCAGTCAAGAGCCGGCTCGTTGACGTCGCAGACCGCCGTCAGCTGCGGATCCACCGCGGAGTGCTGCAGGGCGGACCACCGGCCGAGCACCCCGGCGAGTTCCCTGCCCATCAGACCGGCGCCGATCACGCCGACCTTCACGGCCTGTCTCGGCGCGCTCACGACCGGCCTCCGATCAGGTCCAGCGCCGCGGCGACGGAGGCGCCGTCGTGCAGGACGGCCATCAGCGCGGCGGTGATGCCCGCCGGGTTCGCGTGGGCGATGATGTTGCGGCCGTAGACGATTCCTTTCGCGCCCTGGTCGAGGACATCCGCGGTGCGCTGCAGGAGGACGTCGTCGGCGACCCGCCCGCCGCCGCGGACCAGCACCGGGATCCCGGACGCCACCTCGATGACCTTGTGGTACTCCCCGATCTCGTCGGTGGGGTCGGCCTTGATCAGGTCGGCGCCCAGCTCGACGGCCTGCCGGACCAGCGCGGTGATCCGGTCCACGTCGCCGTCGACGAGGTAGGCGCCGCCGGAGTTGTTGGCGCGCATCACCAACGGCTCGACCATCAGCGGCATGGCCAGCGCCGTGCACTCCGCCCGCAGGGCCATCACGTTGCGCACGCACTGTTCCCGGAGTTCCGGCTGCCCGGCCATGTCGAAGATGTTGACCACCAGACAGGTGGCGTCCAGCTGCGCCGCTGTCTGCGCGGCCTGCTGGATCGGCATGCTGAACAGCCGCTCCGGCAGCTGCGGGCCGTAGACGTTGGCGATGTCCGAACGCAGCACGAGGCTGGGCTTGAATCGGCCCGGTCGGTTCTGCAGCAGCCGGGCCTGTCCGGCCGTGAGCTGGATGGCGTCCGGGGCGGCGTCGACGAGTGTGGCGATGGCGGCCGGGAGGTCGGCGATGCCGCCCAGGAACGCCGGTTCGCCGAAGAAGCCGTGGTCGACGGCGACATCGAGCACCCGGCCCGAGGTGGGGTTGAATAGCCGGTTGAGTCGGTACTGCATCACGAGGGGCGTTCCGTTCTTCAGGAGGGAGGGGCTGGTCTGGATCGTGACGGGCGTGCGGAGGACCTGGAGCGGGTCGGGCCGAGCAGCTGGTGTTCCGAACCCCGGCGCAGGATCGTGGTCGGCAGGACCGTGTGCACGGCCGGCCCGGACCGGCCGCCGATCCGGTCCATCAGCATGCCCACCGCCAGCCGGCCCATCTCGGCGACGTCGGAGGTCACCACGGTGACCGGTGGATCGAGCAGCGGAGCGGCCTCGAAGTCGTCGAAACCGACGATCGCCCGCCGGGTGCGGAGTCCGGCGAAGGCCTGGAGTGCACCCACGCACGATCTGTTGTTGGCCGCGAAGACGGCGTCCACCGGTGGGCCGCCGGCCAGCAGCGCGGTGACCGCCCGGGCGACCTGCTCGATCGTCCGGACGCCGACCAGGGCGAGGGCGGGGTCCGCGGGAAGACCGGCGTCGGCGAGGGCCTGCCGGTACCCGCGGTACCGGCAGCCGATGGTGGGCAGCGACAGCTGGTCGCCGACGAAGGCGATGCGGCGGGCTCCGCCGGCAATCAGCGCTGCGGTGCCGTCGCGTCCGCCACCCTCGTCGTCGGCGACGACGGAGTCGGCTGCCAGCGTTCCGTCGGGCCGGTCCAGGACCACCAGGGCCGGAATCTCCGCGGCGAGGGCGTGCCAGCGGGGACCGGGGTCCGAGGGCGGGATGACGATGAGACCGTCGACCCGACGCTCGGCCAGCTGTTCCACCAGCCGGCAGAACACCCCGCCGTCCTCCTCCGAGCTGGCGGCGACCAGCAGCTGTCCCGCCGCCCGCAGCGTCTGCTCGACGCTGTGCGTCAGGGCGGCGTAGAACGGGTTGGAGACGTCTTCGATGATCAGCCCGACCAGCTGCGAGCGCTGTCCCGGCCGGATGCTCGCCGCGGCGAGGTTGCGCCGGAAGTGTAGTGCCGCAATGGCATCGGCCACGCGGACGGCGATGGCCGGATCGATGTTCCGCTCGCCGTTGACGAATCGGCTGACCGTCTTGAGGCTGACCTGGGCCGCCTCGGCGACGTCGGTCATGGTCGGCCGGCGGCCGGAGGGGGGACCCGTCATGCCACCTCGGTTCCGATCGGGACGAACTGTCGGGCAGACGACGCAAGACAACGTTGTCTTCGCCGCTATCGTCGGTGACCGGTCCGGCGGTGTCAAGCGCTCGGGCACAATCCATCGCATGCGCAGCCAACCCAAGCACGCCCGCTGGGTCTACCTGGTCGCCGGTCAGGCCGGGAGTGGCAAGAGCACCCTCGGTCGTGAACTCGCCGCCGTCACCGGTGCGGTCCTGCTCGACCAGGACATCGCGACCAACCCGCTGATGGCCCAGATCGCGGCGCTGGTGGGTGCCGGTGACGACCTGGACCACCCGGGCCTGCGGGGGCCGGTGCGGCAGGCCAGGTATCAGTGCATGACCGACCTGGCGGTGGACAACGGCCGGCTCGGGCACGACGTGGTGATGATCGCGCCGTTCACCGCGGAGTGCACCGACGAGCGGGCCTACGCCCAGTTGGCCAAGCAACTCGCGCCGGCCCGTGTGCAGCTGGTCTGGGTCACCGTTCCGCCAGAGGTGGCTCTTGCCCGCCGGCGGCGTCGCAACCTGGCCAGGGACGCCGCGGCGCGGGACGCGCAGCCCGTGCCGGCGACACCGCCTGTCGTCGACCACGTGGCCGCCTCGGGCGCGGCCGAACCGCGCGGCGAGTCGATCCGCGTCCTGCGCTTCATCCTCGACCCGGGTGCGGCACCGACGCCGGCCGCCGCCCCGGCACTGGCCGCTCCACCGGCGCCGCAGCCGACGGCGCCGCACGCGACGGCGCCGCAGCCGCCGGCACCGCAGCCGACGGCGCCGCAGCCGCCGGCGCCGCAGCCGCCGGCACCGCATGGATAGGGTGGCGCGGTGACGCAGCGATGGGCCTACCTCGGTCCGGAAGGCACCTTCACCGAACAGGCCGTCGCGTCCGTCGCGGCCCGCACGCCGGACCTGGCCGTCGAGCTCCTGCCCGCCGCCGGTGTGTCCGCGGCGCTCGATGCGGTGCGCTCCGGCAGCGCCGATGCCGCGTGCGTGCCGCTGGAGAACTCGGTGGAAGGCGGCGTGCCGCTCACCGCGGACGAGCTGACCCATGGGGAACCGCTGATCATCACGGCAGAAGCGTTCGTGCCCATCACCTTTCACCTGCTGGTCCGCCCGGGGACCGAGCCGGCCGGCGTCGCCTCGGTGGGGTCGCACCCGCACGGCCATGCGCAGGTGCGGGACTGGCTGGGTGCACACCTGCCGAACGCCGAGGTGGTCGTGACGACTTCCACGGCAGCGGCGGCGGCGGCCGTGGCGGCGGGGGACCTCGACGCCGCTGCCGCTGCGCCGGTGGCCGGCGAGCGGCACGGGCTGGTCGCGCTGGCGGAGGACATCGGTGCCGGCCGGGATGCCACCACCCGGTTCGTGCTGCTGCGGCGGCCGGGGCCACCGCCGCCGCCGACGGGGAACGACCGGACGTCGCTGATCCTGTCGGTGCGCAACCAGCCGGGAGCGTTGCTGGGGGTGCTGGCCGAGATCGCCGGCCGGGGAATCAACATGACCCGGCTGGAGTCTCGGCCGACACGGGACCGATTGGGCGAGTACGTGTTCCACATCGACGCGGACGGGCACATCGCTGATCCGGCAATGGCGGACATGGTGACCACGTTGATCCGGCGGTCGGTGCTGATGCGCTGGTTGGGTTCCTACCCGCGGATGTCGGGAACCAACGTCCCCGCTCCGGATTTCGCCACCGCTGATGCGTATGCCGCTGCGGCACAGACGCTGTCGGCTCTTCTCACCGGGCAGGGGCGGAACTGATGCGGCTGATCCTCGTCCGGCACGGGCAGACTCCCTCCAACGTCCGCGGACTGCTGGACACCGCGCCGCCCGGCCCGGGCCTCACCGAGCTCGGGTTGGCCCAGGCGGCCGCCGTGCCGGCGACGGTGGCGGACGAGCCGATCGACGCGCTCTACGCATCCACGGCCCTGCGCGCCCAACTGACCGCCGCGCCCCTGGCGCGGGAACGCCGTCTGGAGGTCGCCATCCGCGCCGACCTGCGGGAGATCGCGGCCGGGGACTGGGAGATGCAGGGTGACGACGACTCGGTCCGCGGTTACCTGGGACTGATCGGTGCGTGGCTGGCCGGCGATCTCCACCGCCGCAGTCCCGGCCAGGGTGGGGAGTCGGGCGTCGAGGTGATGGAGCGGTTCGACGCGGTGGTCGCCGAGATCGCCGCCTCGGGCGTGGACGCCGCGACGATCGTCGCCCATGGTGCGGTCAACCGGATGTGGGCGTCGCTGCGGGCGGGCAACCTGGACGACGAGTTCGGCGCCAGTCATCCGCTGCGCAACACGGGGATCGTCATTCTCGACGGCGACCCGGGAACGGGCTGGACGGCCTTGTCCTGGACCGGCGTCCGGTTCGCCGGTGGTCTGCCGGTGGAGCCGGCCGAAGACGACACGAGCACCGCGATTCCTGACGAGGACCCGTTCGACGAGGCCATTCCGGTGCCGGGCGACTCCTGAACGGGTCGGTGACGCGTTCGTCGCGCCTGGCAGCGGGGTCGCGGTAGGTCGGTGTGCTGACGGCTTCGGGGGCGTTGCGGTCGGGTTCTTCTCGGTCAGTGGTGGTGTCGGTCGGTGAGCAGCCGCACGGACAGGGCCGCGGCGCCGGCAACGGCAGCGGCGATGAGGGCGCTGATCCGGACGCCGGTGACGAAGCCGGCCGGGTCGGCCAGCAGGGCGCCGAAGATGGCCACGGCAAGGGCGCCGCCGAGTTGCCGGCTGGTGTTCAGCACACCGCCGCCGATGCCGGAGCGTTCGGCGGGTACGGAGTCCAGCAGCGCGGCGGTAGCCGGCGGCATCACGGTGGGCCCGCCCAGGCCGACCAGCAGCATCAGGGTGGACAGCACCCACACCGGGGTGGTCGCTGGGACGGCGGCGATGCCGGCGAAGCCGGCGACCATCAGCAGCAGCCCGGTGGTGATGACCTGGCGCCGTCCGAACCGTTCGACGAAACGGGCGGAGAACAGGTTGAGCGCGGCCCCCACGATCATCATCGGCAGGAACACAGTTCCGGTGACAACGGCGGCCAGGCCGCGGATCTGCTGCAGGTACAGGCTCATGAAGAACGGCAACCCGAAGTAGCAGAACACGAACGCGAACCCGACGATCACCACCGCACGGAAGGTCGGGGAACGAAACAGATCCAGCGGCATCATCGGATGCGCACCGCGGGCCTGCCGCAGCAGGAACCCGGCAAGGGCCAGAACAGCGACGACGAACGCGGCGATGACCGTCGGGTCGGTGAACCCGCGGGCACCGCCTTCGATGGCGCCGAAGGTCAGGCCGCCCATCGCCAGCACCGCGGTGACCTGCCCGGCCCAGTCCAGCGGCGCCGGCCGCCGGGGGGAGGTCGCGGTCCGCGCCAGCAACGTCAATGCGGTGATCCCGACCGGGACGTTGAGGAAGAAGATCCACCGCCAGTCGATGCTCGTCAGGAAACCGCCCAGGACCGGGCCGGAGGTGGACGCGACGGCGCCGCCCATCGCCCAGACACCGACGGCCCTGGCCCGCGCCCCGGAGTCGGGAAAGCTCTGCCCGAGCAGCGCGATCGACGACGGGGTGACGACGGCCGCGAAGACGCCCTGCAGGAACCGGGCTGCGACCAGGGTCGCGAGATCGGGGGCCAGGCCGCACAGCGCAGACGCGAGGACGAATCCGGCGACGCCGAGCGCGAAGGCGTTGCGGGCGCCTATCCGATCCGACAGGGCGCCGGAGGACAGCAGCAGGGCGGCGAACATCAGGGTGTAGCCGTCGGCGACCCACTGCAGGCCGGTGATGCCGCCGCCCAGGTCCCGGCTGATGCTGGGCAGCGCGACGTTGACCACGACGGCGTCCAGGGTGATCACGAACATCCCCAGCACGCGGGCGGTCAACGCCATCCGCGGACCGCCGGAACCGGCCGTGCCAGCACCGCCGGAGGCGGACACCGGGCGGGGGTCGGTTCCGCTGCGGCCCTGGGGTGTGGTGGTCACGGCTGCAGCACCACCGTGACCGCCGCGGCGGGTCGGTCGTCGACGCGGACGTCGCCCCGGGAATGGATGACAGCTGCGCACATGAGTGCTGAGCTCCTTGACTTGCTGGTGTCGGTCGCTGGATGCGGTCGAAGCGGTCGAATGAGGTTGGTGCGGCGGTCAGGCGCCCGCGGGGTATTCGGCGTCGGTGACGTGCTCGCCGCAGATGGCGGACGTCCCGGGATCGTCGCCGGCTTCGAGCATCGCGAGGTGCTCCATCAACGTTCCGTTCGCGGCGGCGTGGAAGTGTCCCTCACGCCCTGGGTGATGTGCAGGTACGGGCCGCGGGCGTGGGAAGTGCCAGGCGGTGTGGTGCGAGTCGGGGCCAGCTGCGCAGGAGGTTCAGGCGCCGCCGCGGAACACCTTCTTGGCCACGGCCATCGGGTGGTGCGGCAAAGGTGTTGCTGAACAGGTGAAATGATCGGTGATCAGTGCTCGACGAGGGCCATGTGGTGCGCGTTGTACCGGTCCCCGGCCACCCCGACCCGGGCGGCGATGGCGTTCAGGTCGGACACCTCGTCGGCGGACAGCGCGACGGTCGTGGCGCCGGCGTTCTCCCTGACCCGCTCGAGCCGGCGGGTGCCGGGGATCGGCACGATCCAGCTCTGCTGGGCCAGCAGCCACGCCAACGCGACCTGCCCCGCGGTGGCCTCCTTGGTGCGGGCGAGGTCGGTGACGTGGTCGACCAGCACCTGGTTGGCCGTCCGGTTGTCGGCGCTGAACCGCGGGATCGTGGTCCGGACGTCGCCGGCGGCGAACTCGGTGGCCTGGTCGACGGTGCCGGTCAGGAAACCCTTGCCCAGCGGGCTGAACGGGACGAACCCGATGCCCAGCTCGGCCAGCGTCGGCAGCACCTCCGGCTCGGGGTCGCGCGTCCACAGCGAGTATTCGCTCTGTACCGCGGTGACGGGGTGCACCGCGTGCGCTGCGCGGATCGTGGCGGCGGCGGCCTCGGACAACCCGAAGTACCGGACCTTCCCGGCGGCGACGAGCTCACCGACGGCTCCGGCGACGTCCTCGATGGGGACGGCCGGGTCGACCCGGTGCTGGTAGAACAGGTCCAGGTGGTCGACCTGGAGGCGCCGCAGCGAGTCGTCGGCGACCTTGCGGATCTGCTCCGGTCGGCTGTTCAGCCCGACGGACGTGCCGTCCTGGATCTGCCAGCCGAACTTGGTGGCCAGCACGACCTGGTCGCGCAGCGGCGCGAAAGCTTCACCAACCAGTTCCTCGTTGACGTAGGGGCCGTAGACCTCGGCGGTGTCGAAGAAGGTCACGCCCACCTCGACGGCGCCGCGGAGCACGCCGATCATGTCGTCCCGGCTGCCCGGGTTCGGCCCGTAGCTCTGCGACATCCCCATGCAGCCCATGCCGATCGCCGAGACCTGCAGTCCTTGACCCAGGGTGCGAGTGTGCATCGTCCTAATTCCTTTCCACGTCGATTGTTGTTGTGCAGCAGCCGTTGAGCCGCACGGGCGGCTGCGGCCGGGTACCGCTCGACAATGCCGCCGCGCGGCGGTGCGATGAGATATCCGGTCGAGCGTGTGGTCAGCTCGGGGGTGTTTCCGCGGGATGTGCGTTTTCTCTGCGGGCTGGGGCCGACCAACTGCCCAGCAGAGCCAGCGCCTCGTCGGTGCCGGTGCCCGGTTGCGGCGTGTACACCAGCAGCGACAGGCCCTGCTCGGCGAACAGGTCCAGCGCCTGGTAGGTCAGGTACAGGTCGCCGACATCGGGGTGGTGGAAATGCTTCTTGCCGCTGTAGTGCTGCTTGACGTTGTGCGCGGCCCACCGCTGCCGGAACTCCGGCGAGCGGGTGGACAGCGTTCCGACCAGCGCGGTCAGGTCGTCGTCGTAGGGATCCCGGCCGGCCTCGGTCCGCAGGATGGCGACGGTGTCGTCGGCGGCGCGGTCCCAGTCCGGGTAGAACCGGTGGGCCCGCTCGTCGAAGAAGGCGAACCGGGCCAGGTTCGGCGGGGTGATCCGGTCCTGGAACATCTCCTCGTACACGGCGCGGCCCAACAGGTTGGTGCCCAGCACGTCCAGTCGGCCGTTCCGGACGAACGCCGGCCCCCCGGTGAACGCATCCAGGGTGGCCTGCACCTCGGGGCGGACCTGCTGCGGTCGGCGTTTGGCCCGGCGGCGGGCCGGGCCCTGGGCCCGGGCCAGGTCGAACAGGTGAGCCCGCTCGGCGTCGTCCAGGTGCAACGCCCGGCCGATCGCCTCCAGCACCGAATCGGACACCCCGGCGAGGTTCCCGCGTTCCAGCCGGGTGTAGTACTCGATGCTCACCCCGGCCAGCGCAGCCACCTCACGCCGCCGCAGACCCGGCACCCGGCGTAGGCCGCCGTCGTCGATCACCCCGGCGTCGGTCGGGCTGATCCGGCCGCGGCGGGAGACCAGGAAGTCCCGCACCTCGTTGCCGTTGTCCATGGCGTCGACGGTAAACCGACGGCGCACCGAGGTGGGAGTCTCTGCTGTTACCCCTCACCGCACACCTACCCGACCTCGAGGCGTTCGCCTGTGCTGGGCGACTCGTGAACATCGCCCGGGCGGGTCGCACGTCCAGCGGCGATCCTGCCCGGTCCGGACTTTTCGGGTGTCCTGCGACCAGTGCATGCTGTCCTGGTGCAACTCGTCGGGCGCTCCGTGCCGTCTGCGTGGGTATGACCCGCCACCCGTTCGTCGCCGATGCAGCCACCTGCCTCCGCCTTCTCGCAGCGACCGCGGCGACCGCGGCGATCGTGCTGCTCGGCGGTTGCGCGACGGACCAACCGGCGGTCGGCGCACCCTCGTCGGCGTCGGCCGGCCCGACGGGACCCGCGTCGTCGTCGACGGTGGTCGCTGCGCCGTCGACGCGGTCGGCGGCAACGACCGCGCCGCTCGCCACGCCGCCGCGCACCGTTGCTCCGGTGAAGCCGCCGGAGCCGGTTTCTTCGGTGGAGCCGCCGCGTACCGTTCCTCCGGTGCCCACCGGAAGCGGGGAGATGGGAGAACTCCACACCGGGGCCAGCCTGACCGCGGCCACCGTCACCGCCGGCGCCGGCGCCCACCTCGTCGTCCGTCAGCTGCAATCGGATTGTTGCTTCATGGAAGGCTCGGTCTCCTACCTGGTCGTCCGCGACGCCACGGGAGACGTGGTCACCTGGCGGGAGTTCGTCGGCACGGGAATCGGCAGACCCGCCGTCGGGCTCGACGTCACGATCGATCCGGGCAGCTATTCCGTCGACTCGTTCCAACGACCCTGCGACGCGAACTGCGGCTTCCTCGACCCACCGACCATGCAGTGCTCATCGCACGTCAGCCTCCGTTCCGGCCAGGACTACCAGGCGACCGTGCGCTGGTCGGTGCGCGACCAGCACTGCCGCTTCTCCAGCTGACGACGCACCGCCCGGTCCGGGCCGGCCGGAAGTAGACCGCAGTTCCAGCCCGGTGCGCGGCCGCGACACCAGGAGCTGCCGGTGAGATCGGCGAGCGACGGCGACAGCGCGATGCTCAGTTCAGCTCCGCGGCCCACGGAGGATTGGCGCCGGCGCGGGAGCAGGTGATCGCCGAGACCCGGGAGGCGAACGTCAGCGCCTCGGTCAACGCCGGGAGATCCAGCTTCTCCAGCCGCCCGCCCAGCTGACCGGCGACGGCCAGGTGGTGCAGCATGCCGCCGTGGAACGAGTCGCCGGCACCGACGGTGTCCACCAGGTGCGTCGGCGCGATCGGCACGCGCACCTGCTCACCGCGGAGCGAGGCGAATGCCCCGTCGGCGCCGAGACTGACCACGGCCAGCGGGACGCCGAGCCCGTGCAGGTGGGCGGCGGCGTCCTCGGGCGACTGATCCGGCCACAGCTGCTCGAGGTCGTCCTCGGAGAGCCGAACGATGTCCGACAGCGCGGCCCAGCGGTCGATGCTGGACCGGTAGTGCTCCACCGGCACGAGCAGGGTGCGCAGGTTGGGATCGATGGAGACGGTCAGCTGCGCTTTCGCCCGGGCCAGCAGGCGCTCGATGACGGAGCCGGACGGCTGCAGCGCCAAGGCCAGCGTGCCGGTGTGCAGGGCGACCGGTGCGTCGTCGCCGGGAAACGGGCCGTCGATCAACGGCCCGAGCGTCTCGTCGGTCCACGCCCAGTCGGCCGTCCCGTCGGTGTAGAACTCGTACGACGCGGCGCCGCCCGCGTCCAGTTTGGCGATCGCCAGGGTGGCCGGCTCGGGCGCGGCCTCCGACGCGCTCAGATCGACCCCGGAGGCCTCCAGCTTGGCCCGGCACAGGGCGCCGAGGGCGCCGGTCGACAGCCGGCCGGCGAACCGCGCCGTCGTCCCCAGGCGCGCCACCGCGACCGCGAAGTTGGCCGGCCCGCCGCCCGGGTGGACGGTGAGATGCGCGGCCCCGTCGGCGATCCCGTCCGGAGGCAGCACCGCATCGGCGACGACCTCTCCGACAACGGCGATGGTGGTCATGGCACTCCTGTCCAGGTGGGCGAACCGCGGGGCGCACCGTCGGCGCGGCGCCTGGACGAGCCCGGGAGCACGGCGCAGTGCCTCGCGTGGTCCGGCCAGGGTAGTGGGTGCCGCGCTGCCGCCCGGTGCCGGGACCGCCCGTCGCGATCAGGCCCAGCCGAGTTCGTCCAACCGGTCGTCGTCGATGCCGAAGTGGTGCGCGACCTCGTGGATCACCGTGGTGGCCACCTGTTCCCGTGCCGCCGCGGCATCGGCGGCGTTGGCCAGGATCGGCTCCCGGTAGATCGTGATGGTGTCCGGCAGCGACCACGAGTAGTTCGACGTGCGGGCGGTCAGCGCGACGCCGTGGTAGAGCCCGTACAGCGACTGGGTCGGATGACGGTCCTCGACCAGCACCACCACGTTGTCCATCGCCCGGGCGAAGTCGCGGGGGATGAGGTCGAGCGCCTCGGACACCAGGTCCTCGAACTCGGCGTTGCTCATCGTCACGGCCATTGCTCCATGATGCCGTGCCGGATCGCAATCGCAGATCCCGCGCTCGATGGCCCGCCGACCGGGAGCACACTGGCCCGGTGCCCGACCCGTCCGATCTCGCCGCGCTGTTCGCCCGGATACCGCAGGGGTGGTCCGTGGCGCAGTACCGGGGCCGTCGGTACGGCGTCACCCGGACCGTGCACGCGGGCGGCCGGGCACAGAAGATCTACGCCGAGGAACTGGCCGGTCGCGACGTGGTGAGCGCCAATCTCTACGGCGACGCCGAGCTGCGGCCGTGCGAGATGCCGACCGAGAAGGTGCTCGATTTCCTGCGCACAGCGGTTCCGCCGGCGGCACTAGGCTCGACCAGGTGATCGACCTGCGCAACCTCCGCACCGACCCCGACCGTGCCCGCGCCTCCCAGCTCGCCCGTGGCGCCGACCCTTCGGTGGTCGACCGACTGCTCGCGGCCGACGCTGAGCGCCGGACGGCGGTCGCCTCCGCGGACACCCTGCGGGCGGAGCAGAAGACGCTCGGCCGCGCGGTGGGCCAGGCCGCCAAGGAGGACCGGCCCGCTCTGCTGGAGCACAGCAAGGAACTCGCCGCCCAGGTGCGGGCCGCCGAGGCCGCCGCCGCGGCGGCCAACGAGGTGCTGGTGGCCGCGCACAAGGCGATCCCCAACGTCATCGAGGACGGCGTCCCGGCGGGCGGGGAGCAGGATTACGCGGTGCTCGAGCACGTCGGCACGCCGCCCGCGTTCGATTTCGAGCCGCGGGACCACCTCGAGCTGGGGGAGTCGCTCGGCGCGATCGACATGGAGCGGGGCGCCAAGGTGTCCGGTTCCCGCTTCTACTTCCTCCGCGGGATCGGCGCGCGCCTGCAGTGGGCGATGCTGAACCTGGCCATGTCCAAGGCCATCGGCAACGGCTTCATCCCGATGATCCCACCGGTGCTGGTCAAGCCGGAGTCCATGGACGGCACCGGTTTCCTCGGCGAGCACAGTGACGAGGTCTACCGGCTGGGCGCCGACGACCTGTTCCTGGTCGGCACGTCCGAGGTGCCGATCGCCGCCTACCACGCGGACGAGATCCTCGACCTGACAACGGGTCCCACCCGGTACGCGGGCTGGTCGACCTGTTTCCGGCGCGAGGCCGGCTCCTATGGCAAGGACACCCGCGGCATCATCCGGGTGCACCAGTTCGACAAGATCGAGATGTTCTCCTACTGCCGCCCCGAGGACGCCGCGGCCGAGCACCAGCGTCTTCTCGGGTTCGAGCGGGAGATGCTCGACGCGGTCGAGGTGCCTTACCGCATCATCGATGTCGCCGCGGGCGACCTCGGCACGTCGGCGGCCCGCAAGTACGACTGCGAGGCGTGGGTGCCCACGCAGCGGGCCTACCGGGAGCTGACGTCCACCTCCAACTGCACGACCTTCCAGGCCCGCCGGCTGGGCGTCCGCTACCGCGACGGGGACGGCAAGCCGCAGATCGCCGCCACCCTCAACGGCACGCTGGCGACGACCCGCTGGCTGGTCGCCATCCTGGAGAACCACCAGCAGCCCGACGGATCGGTGCACGTCCCCGTGGCGCTGCGTCCGGGGCTCGGTGGCCTGGAGGTGCTGGAACCGGTGGGCTGACCCCCGGGACCGTCACACCGCGATCTCGACCGGCGGCTGCGCGGACCAGGGGAAGGTGATCCACAGCTCGGTGTCCCGCCACGAGTAGTCCGGCGTCAGGATCGACCGCGGCTTGGTGTACAGCACCGCCGACCGGGCGTCCGCCCCGTGCTGCTTCATCATGTCCATCACCAGGGCCAGCGTGCGCCCGGAGTCGGCCACGTCGTCCACCACCAGCAGTCGCTTCCCGCGGATCGCCGCGGTGTCCAGCATCGGCTCCAGCACCACCGGATCGGGCAGCGTCTCCTCGATGTCGGAGTAGAACTCGACGTTGAGGGTGCCCGCCGCCTTGGTGCCCAGCGCGTACGCGAGCGCGCCGGCCGGCAGCAGGCCGCCGCGGGCCACGGCGATGACGATCTCCGCCGCGAAGCCGCTGTCCGCGATCTGCTGTGCGAGCTGCCGGGACGCCACCCCGAAACGCTCCCAGGTCAGCACTTCGCGAGCAGGGACCGGAGCGAGGGACACCATGCGAGGAACCTACCGCCCACCGGCACCGGTTGATCATCGTTGCAGGCCCTTCCTGGGCGCCGGGCGACCAGCACGGGCCGGCGACGGTGATCAACCGGCTCGGGGCGCGGCCGGCCACGCCTGCCATAGTGCCGGCATGCCCGCAACGATCCGACACGTCACCGTCGACTGCACCGACCCGTACCAGCTCGGCCTGTTCTGGTCGGCCGTGCTCGGCGTCCCGCTGGCGGAGGACGACGAACCGGACGACCCGGAGGCAATCCTCGAGCTCGCCGGGTTCGCGGTGCTGTTCGTGCGGTCCCCCGACGACAAGGCGGGCAAGAACCGACTGCACTTCGACCTGGCGCCGGACGTCGGCACCCGGGACGAGGAGGTCGAGCGCCTGCTCGCCCTCGGAGCGGTGGTCCACGAGGACCATCGACGCGAGAACGGCCAGGGCTGGGTGACGATGCGGGACCCGGAGGGGAACGAGTTCTGCGTCGAACGGTCCGCGTCCGAGAGGCGGTAGCGAGCGGGTCGCTGGGCGTTACACGTCCGTCACCGGGGCGACGCTGCACGTCAACGTCGGGTTGGCACCCTTGGCCTCGGACAACGAGTGCCGACATCTGCGGAAGGGGCTGATTGCACTGGTCGCGGAGCTGGCCGGCGTCGGGCGGATCACCAACCGTGGCGTGCTGGATCTCGCCATCCGGGCCCGGCGAGCCGTCATCGGCGGAGTGGAACGCCCTGCGGCGCTGTCCATCCGGCACGGCACCATCGTGGCGATCGACGGGTTCGAGGTGGTGCCGCTGGCGCCGAACGTGGTGACACTGCCGGCCGACGTGGTGCTGATCCCCGGGCTGGTGGACACCCATGTGCACATCAACGAACCCGGCCGGACGGAGTGGGAGGGCTTCGAGACGGCCACCGCGGCCGCCGCGGCGGCCGGGGTGACCACCATCGTCGACATGCCGCTCAATTCGCTGCCACCGACGCTGACCGCTGCTGCGCTGGCGGTGAAGAAGAAGGCCGCCCGCGGCCGGTGCCACGTCGACGTCGGCTTCTGGGGCGGCGCGGTGCCGACCAATCTCGCCGACCTGCCCGAGCTGTTCGCCGCCGGGGTGTTCGGCGTCAAGTGCTTCCTGCAGGACTCCGGGGTGCCGGAGTTCCCCCCGCTGTCCACACCCGAGCTGCGACAGGCGATGACGGTGATCGCCGGCCTCGACGGACTGCTGCTCGTGCACGCCGAAGACCCTGGCGTGCTGCATGTCTCGCCCACGCCGCACGGGCGCAGCTACGCCGCCTTCGTCGACTCCCGGCCCGACACGGCCGAGGCCACCGCCATCGCCACGGTGATCGAGGCGTCCGCCGCGACCGGCTGCCGGGCGCACATCGTCCACCTGTCCTCGGCCGCCGGTGCCGCCCTGGTACGGCAGGCCAAGGCCGACGGCGTACGGATCACCGCCGAAACCTGCCCGCACTACCTGACTCTCGCGGCGGAAACCATCCCGGACGGCGCCCCGCAGTACAAGTGCTGCCCGCCGATCCGTGGCGGCGCCGACCGGGACGCGCTGTGGGATGCACTGGCCGACGGCACCATCGACATCGTCGTCACCGATCACTCACCCTCCACGCCGGCCCTGAAGCTGCTGGAGGTCGGCGACCTCGGGCTCGCCTGGGGTGGCATCGCGTCGCTGCAGTTCGGCTTCGCGGCGGTGCTGGCCGAGGCGACCCGGCGCGGCATCGACCTGACCCGTGTGCTGCGCTGGATGGCATCCGGTCCGGCTGATCTCGCCGGGCTCACGTGGAAGGGCCGCATCGCGGTGGGCGCCGACGCGGACCTGGTCGCGCTCGCCGATGACGAGACCTTCACCGTCACCGCCGAATCCATCAAGCACAAGCATCCCGTCACCCCGTACCTGGGCCGGGAGCTGCGCGGCGTCGTCCGTCACCGGTGGTTGCGGGGCACCGAACTGCAGGACGACATGGTTGCCGGGCAGCTGCTGTCGGCGCAGCCGGCCACGCAGCGCTGACCACGGCCCCGCGGCGCTGACCACCGCCCCGCGGCGCTGACCACCGCCCCGCGGCGCTGACCACCGGGCCGCCCGGCGACTGTGCGAAGGTAGCCCGGACAGGGCGGCGTCCGCCGACGGCGCCGGCGGGCGCCGAGCGACCGTCCCGGATGACGAGGGAGACACCCCGTGAGACGCACCGACCTCGACCTGGCTTCGCGTGCACTGGGCGGCTCGGTGCGGTACGTCAGCGACGAGTTCTTCGCGCCCTGCGAAGCGCTGATCCAGCCCTGGGCCCCCCTGCACGACAAACTGGAGTTCGGGCCGCACGGCAAGATCTACGACGGCTGGGAGACCCGCCGACGCCGCACCCCGGGGTACGACTGGGCCGTGGTGGCGCTGGGCATACCCGGCGTGCTGCACGAGATCGTCGTGGACACCGCGTTCTTCACCGGCAACTACCCGCCGGAGATCTCGGTGGAGGCGACATGGCTGGACGGCAGCCCGTCGAACGCCGAACTCGCTGCAGCGGAGTGGGTTCCGGTGGTGCCGCAGTCGGCGGCCCGGGGCAACACCGCGAACACCTACCGGGTGCACAACCACTGGGCATTCAGTCATGTGCGCCTGAACATCTTTCCCGACGGCGGTGTGGCCCGCCTCCGGGTACGCGGCACGCCGGTGCCCGACCCGCGCGTCCTGGGCCACCGCATCGACCTCGCCACCCTGGCCAACGGCGGCGACATCGCCGAATGCTCGGACATGTTCTACTCGGACGCCCGCCAGGTGCTGTACCCCGGCGTCGCGCGGTCCATGTCGGAAGGATGGGAGACCGCGCGCCGGCGGACGGCCGGCAACGACTACCTCGTGGTGACGCTGGCCGGGCCGGCCAGGCTGTCCTACGTCGACATCGACACCGGCTACTTCCTGGGCAACGCGCCCGGTCGGGTGCAGCTGTCCGGGCGGGTGGACGAGGAATCGCCCTGGCAGCAGCTGCTGCCCGAGTCTGCGATCACCCCGGACTCGCACAACCGGTTCCGGCTCTCCGACAGCGGGACCGTGTCGGCGGTGCGGGTCGACGTCTTTCCCGACGGTGGTTTCTCCCGGCTGCACCTGATCGGAGAACTGGTCGGCGACGCCCTGACCGAGGCGATCGCGAACTGGCTGCGACTGCTGCCCGCGGCTGCCTACGCCACCCTGCTGGCCGGCGCCGGCATCGGGCACGCCCCGGTGCGGACGCTGTCGGGCGAGCAGCTGCGCAGCCTCGCCTGGTAGGAGAGCCAGCAAGATATATCCATTGCGTCATCGGTGCGCAACACGGCGTGGATACCGTTTCCAGGTGCCCGGCCAGGCGCGACTCATTCTTGCCAAGGAGTGCTGATGACCGATATCTCCACCCGCAAAGATTCCGCGGATTTGTTGACCGCCGGCGGTGCGACGCCGGTTCCCGCACCGCGCACCGAACCAGGCGAGCTGCCGGCGGAGACCGGGCCCCACGGTCACGCCGAAACCGGCGACCTGAGCGGCCTGATCAAGCCCGGCTACGACCCGCGGTTGACCAACGAGGATCTCGCCCCGCTGAAGAAGCAGACGTGGAAGTCCTACGCGTTCTTCGCGTTCTGGATGTCCGATGTACACAGTGTGGGTGGCTATGTGACGGCAGGAAGCCTGTTCGCCCTCGGCCTCGCGGCCTGGCAGGTGCTGATCGCACTGCTCGTCGGCATTGTCATCGTCTACTTCCTGTGCAACCTGGTGGCCAAACCCAGTCACGCCACCGGAACCCCTTATCCGGTCGCCTCGCGAATTCCGTTCGGAGTGCTCGGCGCCAATGTCCCGGCCATCATCCGGGGTTTGATCGCCGTTGCCTGGTACGGCATCCAGACCTATCTCGCCTCCAATTCCCTGGTGCTCCTGGCGGTCAAGATCTGGCCGGGTGTCGGGCCGTGGGCCGACAAGAGCATGCACGGCTTCGTCGGCCTCTCGGCACTGGGCTGGGCCGGCTTCATGGTGATGTGGGTGGCGCAGGCGATCGTCTTCTGGCGCGGAATGGAATCGATCCGCAAGTTCATCGACTTCTGCGGGCCGGCCGTCTACGTGGTCATGTTCGCCCTCGCCGTCTACCTGGTGGTCGAGGCCGGCTGGAGCAACATGAACTTCAACCTCGCCGAAGGCGGGCTCACCCTGACCGGCTGGGCTGTGGTGCCGGTGTTGCTCTCGTCGATCGCGCTGGTCGTCTCGTACTTCTCCGGCCCGATGCTGAACTACGGCGACTTCGCCCGGTACGGAAAGAACTTCGGCGCGATCAAGCGCGGCAACCTGCTGGGTCTGCCGCTCAACTTCGTCGTGTTCTCGATCCTGGTGGTGGTCACCGCCGCCGCCACCCGGCCGGTGTTCGGCAAGCTCATCACCGACCCCGTGGTCACCGTGTCCAAGCTCAGCTCCACCACCGCCGTGCTGATCGGCGCACTGACCTTCATGATCGCCACCGTCGGTATCAACATCGTCGCCAACTTCATCTCCCCGGCCTTCGACTTCTCGAACGTCAACCCGCAGAAGATCTCCTGGCGCATGGGCGGCATGATCGCCGCCGTCGGGTCGGTGCTGATCACGCCCTGGAACCTGTACAACAACCCGTCCACGATCCACTACACGCTGGACGTCCTCGGCTGCTTCATCGGCCCGCTGTACGGGGTGCTGATCGCCGACTACTACCTGATCAAGAAGCGCCGGGTGGTGGTCGACGACCTGTACACGATGAGCCCGCAGGGCCGTTACCACTACACGCGCGGCTACAACCCGGTGGCCATCGGCGCGACCCTGGTGGGCGCGGTGGTCGGTGTGGTCATCGTCTTCGCCGCCTCGTCCGGTGTCGCGGCCTACACCTGGTTCATCTGTGCCGGTATCGGCTTCACGCTGCACTACGTGGGCACGGCCGTCGTCAAGAACTCGGTGCCCACCGACGACCTGCCGGCCGCGGTCTGAGCGGCCCGCGGCCGGGGAGAAAGCGGTCGGCATGCTGATCAAGGTGATCAACCCGAACACCACGCGGTCCATGACGGAGCGGATCGGACTGTGCGCCGCAGCGGTCGCCGCGCCGGGCACCCGGATCGACGCCGTCAACCCGACCATGGGCCCGGCGTCGATTGAAAGTCACTACGACGAGGCGCTCTCGGTGCCGGGTCTCCTGGAGGAGATCGACCGCGGCGAACGGGACGGCGTCGACGGCTACGTCATCGCCTGTTTCGGCGACCCTGGGCTCGAGGCCGCCCGCGAACTGGCCCACGGGCCGGTGGTGGGCATCGCCGAGGCGGCCATGCGCACGGCCGCCTATCTGGGCCGCGGCTTCTCGGTGGTCACCACGCTCGGCCGGACCCGCGGCCGAGCCCTGGATCTCGCCGCCCAGTACGGTGTGGACCGGTTCTGCCGCAACGTGCGGGCGTGCGAGGTCGCGGTGCTCGATCTGGAGCGGCCGGGGTCCCAGGCGCGTGAGTCGATCGTCCGGGAATGCCGGCTGGCGCTGGCCGAGGACCGGTCCGACGTGCTGGTGCTCGGCTGCGCCGGCATGGCCGACCTCGCCGCGGAGCTGAGCGCGCTGCTGGGGGTGCCGGTGGTCGACGGTGTCACGGCCGCCACCAAGGCCGTCGAGTCGCTCGTCTCGCTGGGGCTGCGCACCAGTACCCACGGCGAGTACGCGGCCCCGCCGGCCAAGCAGTACGCCGGGCTGCTGAGGGAGTTCGCCGTCGTCTGACCGCCTCGCCGCCGGGCGGCGGCAGTCCTACAGCGCCTGGCGGAAGCTCATCCGGCCGTGCGTCTGCAGGAGGGAATTGCGGTACATGCGCGCCGCCAGGCGGATGATGCCGTAGGCGCAGACCACTGAGATGGCAACGGAGATGAGCGCTTCCACCCACGTGGCATCGCCGCTGATCACCCTGGTGGGCATGGTGATGGTGGACAGCAGCGGCACGTACGAGGCGACGGTCTGCACCGTGCCGCGGGCCAGGATGCCGATCAGGAAGATGCCGAGGACCAGCACCGTCATCGGCGGTGAGGTCGACTGGATGTCCTCGGACCTGGACGCCACCGAGCCCACCACGGCCCACAGGCACGCCAGTGCGACGAAGCCGATCAGGAAGAAGACGATGAACCACACAATCCCGCGGGTCATCGCCGACAGCATGGACGAATTCCCTGTCGCGAGCAGCCCGATCACCCCGATGGCGGCCAGCAGCACCACCTGGGCCATCGCGAGAATGGTCGCGGCCAGCACCTTCCCGATCAGCAGCTGGCGCACCGGAATCGCGGCGGCCAGGATCTCGACCACCCGATTCTGCTTCTCCTCGACCACGCTCTGCGCGAGCGCGGCGCCGGCGATCAGCACGGCGATGTAGAACAGGATCCCGAACACCGCCCCGGAGATCCTCGCCGTGTTGCGGTCGTCACTGGCACCAGGGGTCAACAGGTCGTAGGCCGGGGTGGTGCCGGCCGACAGCGCAGCGAGGGTGGTGCCGGCGGCCCTGGCGCGCTGGTCGATCGCCTGCTGCTGGATGGTCGCACCGATCCAGGTCGCGACGTCCGTGTCCTGGTCCGACAGTCCGACCAGGCGCAGGGTGTCCCCGCTGGGCAGCACCGCCGCGTCCACATCGCCGTTGCGCACCGCCTGCTCCGCCTGAGCGACGGAGGCGTACTGCTTGGCCTGGAACTTGACCGTGGTGCCCGCGGTTTCCGCGGCGGCGCCGGCCCGGCTCACCGTCTGCTGGCCGGCCGGCGAGACGACGGCGACATCGACGGTGTCCGACCGTCCCGCGAAGAACACCTGCGCGGCCAGGCTGAGCACCAGCAGCACCATCAGCACGGCGGTGGAGATCAGGAAGTTGCGGTCCCGGATCTTCACCTGGAGCTCGCGTGCCGTGACCAGCCAGAACGCCGACCGGCGTGCGGTCGACGGCTCGGCAGGGCGCTGACCGCGGGCAGCGGTCGAGGTGGTGTCGAGTTCTGCACTCACGCGGCTATCTCCCGGAAGATCTCGGCCAGGGTCGGCACTTCTTCGCTCAGCTGGTAGACCGGCCCGTGGCGGAGGGCCTCCCGCAACAGCTGGTCGGCCTGGTCCGGTGTCTGCAGGACGACCAGGGCCGTGCGGTCGGCGGCTTCGCGGATCTGCAGCCACCGCAGGTCGCGCACCCACCCGACGTCGGACCCGGTCACCAGGCGGTGGTGGACCGGACCGCGCCGCCGCAGCTCCGCGGGAGTGCCGGCGGCGACGACCCGGCCGCGGGCGAGGACGACGAGCCGATCGCACACCGACTCGACCAGGTCCAGCTGGTGGGAGGAGAACAGCACGCCGGTTCCGCGGGCGGCGTGCTCGCGCAGCAGGGCGGCCATGCTGTCGGTGGCACCGGGATCCAGGCCGCTGAACGGCTCGTCCAGCACCAGCAGCTGCGGCTCGGCGATCACCGCGGCGGCGATCTGGACGCGCTGCTGATTGCCCAGCGACAGCGACTCGAGCTTGTCCGCCGCGCGCTCGGCGAGCCCGAAACGCTCCAGCAACCGCTGGCCCGCGACCTTCGCCGCCCCCGCGTCCAGCCCCTGCAGCCGGCCGAGGTAGACCAGTTGGGCGAGCACCTGCTGCTTGGGATAGAGCCCGCGTTCCTCGGGCATGTAGCCGAACCGGCGCCGCACCGCCTCGGTGGCCGGGGCGCCGTTCCAGAGCAGTTCGCCGCTGTCGGGCTCCAGCACCCCCATGATCATCCGCATGGTGGTCGTCTTACCGGCCCCGTTGCCGCCGACGAACCCCACCAGCTCACCGGACCGGACCTGCAGGTCGAGGCCGTCGACGGCGCGGTGGGACCCGAAGGTCCGAACCAGGTTCCGGACCTCGAGCATCGAAGGGGGCACTTGGCATCAACTCCAACCGGGCGGGGACGAATCGATGGCGTCAGGGTAGGCGAGGCCGTCGCTCCGGTGCACTGACGACCCTGCCGGGGCGAGCCGGACGTCGGCGAATCCTGGTCGTCATCGGCAGGCAACATTGGCTCGATACCGTCCGGCGGACGTGGAATCCGGCCGGACGACGGGTGTTCGGGTGCCGGTGCGACCGCCGGGCCGCCCCCGGTGGCCCGGCTGCAGCGAGGAGGGACGATGCCGGCGACCAGGCGGTCCTCCTCGCTCGTCGGGCGGCTGCGCTGCGGCGAGGGGACCCACTCGCAGTCGGCGATCCTGACCGAACTCCGCCGGGTCATCCTCGAAGGTGGCGTGCCGCCCGGGACCCCCATCCCGGTGGACCAGGTGGCCGACGCGTTCGGGGTGAGCCGCATCCCGGTGCGGGAATCGCTGCGCACGTTGATCGGCGAGCGTCTGGTCGATCATCGGCCGCATGCCGGCTATCTCGTCGCGCAGCTGACGGTCGAGGAGTTCCAGGGCGTCTACACGGTGCGCGGCGTGCTGGAGAAGGCCGCCCTCACCTCCGCGGTCGCCCAGGCCGGCCCGGCGGACGACGCGCGGGCGACCGCCGCACTGGCAGCGCTGGACGAGGCCCTGCGCAGCGCCGACCATCACGAGTACTCGGTGCAGAGCAGGCACTTCCACCTCGCGCTCGTGGCGCCGTCGCGGATGCGCCCACTGCTGAGCATGCTGGAATCGGCCTGGAACGTCACCGAGCCGTTCCAGCCGATGGCGTTGATCAGCGCGGACCAGCGCCGGCAGCTGCATGCCGAGCACCGGTCGATGCTCGCCTCCTTCCTCGCCCGGGACGCGGAGGCGCTGCTGGCGGTCGCCGAGCTGCACCTGGACCACCTGGATTCCTCCATCGCCGGCCTGCCCGTCGACACCGGGCTGTTCACCGACGCCGCTGCACGCGCTGACGACAGCGCGGCCCCGGGCCGGACGGCGCACTGATGGGCGTGCATCATCAGGAACCGCACCGCAGTGCCGTGACCACCTCATCGTCGTCGACCGGAGGAAAGGGCAGCCCGAGCGTGACAGTCGGCCCCGCAGCCAGTTCCGCCGGTGACGGGCGCCCCGCCCGGCCGGATATCCCGACCCTGCAGGAGTTCAACACCGCCGAACCGGACGCCGTCGCAGAGGTGCTGCGGGCCTGCCTGGACATCCCGGAGTGGGTGCGGGAGGTGACCGGGGGCCGGTCCTACGCAGACCTCGCCGAGCTCCGCCGGGCCGGCGAGGCGGCGGGCGCCGGCATCACCTGGGACCAGGTGGCCGGTGCGCTGGCCCGTCATCCCCGGATCGGCGAGCGCCACGCCGCCGCGCCCGGAACCGGCACGGCGGCTCCGGAGGCCGCGTGGTCCGCCGCCGAGCAGGCCGGCGTCGAGCGCGCCCAGGAGCAGGGCCTGGCGGAGGGCAATCGCGCCTACGAGCAGCGGTTCGGGCACATCTTCCTGATCTGCGCCAGCGGCCTGTCCGGGCAGCAGATGCTGGAGAACCTCACCGCCCGGCTGGGCAACGACGCGCAGACCGAGCGGGGCATCGTGATGGACGAGCTGCGCAAGATCGCCGCGCTGCGCCTGGCCAAGGCGGTGACCGGGTGATCGGCACCTTCTCCACACACGTCCTGGACACCAGCATCGGCCGTCCGGCGTCCGGCATTCCGGTGACGCTGGAGTACCTCGACCCGGACGGCGGGGTGGCGACCGTCGGCGACGGCATCACCGACGGCGACGGCCGGGTGGGCCGGCTCAATTCCGCGCCGTTGGCACCCGGCGAATTCCGCCTGACGTTCCGCACCGCCGACTACTTCTCGGCCGCGCACGGCGCGGTGTTCTACCCGCGCATCGTCGTCCATGTCGTCCTGGCCGATCGCGACCACGCCCACGTCCCCGTGCTGGCCAGCACCTATTCCTTCTCCACCTACCTCGGGAGCTGATTCGTGGCAATCGTCCTCGGCGCCAACCAGTACGGCAAGGCCGAAGTGCGCCTGGTGCACATCGAGCGGTCGACGCCCGTGCACGTCATCACCGACGTCAACGTGACCAGCCAGCTGATCGGCGAGTTCGCCGACTCGCACTACACCGGCGCCAACGACAAGGTGATCGCCACCGACACCCAGAAGAACACCGTCTACGCGCTCGCGCGCAAGGGCGGGGTGCCCAGCATCGAGGAATTCGCCCTGCGGCTGGCCCGCAATTTCGTCGGGAGCTACGACTACGTGACCGGCGCCCGGATGGCGGTCGAGCAGTACGCCTGGGACAGGATCGCCACCGCCGCCGGTCCGCACGACCATTCTTTCGTCAAGGGCCCGTCGGCGGTCCGCACCACCCTGGTCCGCAAGGACGGCGACACGGAGACGGTGATCTCCGGATTGTCGGGGCTGGTGGTCCTGAAGAGCACCGGCAGCGAATTCCATGGATTTCCCGACGTTCCGTACACCTCGCTGGTGGAGACCACGGACCGGGTGATGGCGACGTCGGTGAGCGCGCGCTGGCTCTACCGGAACACCGGCGCGACCGCCGACGAGGTGAACTGGAACGAGGTGTTCGGCTCGGTGCGGGCCATCCTGCTCGAGCAGTTCGCGACGGTGCACAGCCTGGCGCTGCAGCAGACCCTGTTCGCGATGGGCCGGGCGGTGCTCGAGGCGCATCCGGAAATTCTGGAGGTCCGATTGTCGATGCCCAACATTCACCATTTCGTCGTGGACCTGACCAAGTGGGACCTGGACAATCCCAACGAGGTCTTCTATGCCGCCGACCGGCCCTACGGCCTGATCGAGGCAGCCGTCGTCCGCGACGATGCGCCGGCCCCGGACGGGGTCTGGGACGGGGTCGCCGGGTTCGTCTGACCGCCGCTGTCCGGCATGGGCCGCCGGGTCGCGGTGTTCCGGCGGAGCACACCGGCACAGCAGATACTGACACCGGCACAGAAAGACACCGGCACATCAACCACCGGCACATTCACGAACGGTGCGGCTCCGACACCCGGAGGCGCGACGCGAATCAACGAAGGAGTTCTGTGAGCATCACGATCGTTCCGGATGCGCCCGAGGTACCGGGCTGCTCCCGGGTGCTGACTCCCGAAGCGCTCGACTTCCTGGCCGCCCTGCACGAGAAGTTCGCGCCGCGCCGCGCCGAACTGCTGGCACTGCGCACCACACGGCGGCAGGCCGTCGCCGACGGTGCCCGGTTGGACTTCCTGCCCGAGACCGCGGACGTGCGCAGCGGTTCCTGGACCGTCGCCCAGGTGCCGCCCTACCTCGCCGACCGGCGGGTGGAGATCACCGGGCCGACCGACCGGAAGATGACGATCAACGCGCTGAACTCCGGCGCCAAGGTGTGGCTCGCGGACATGGAGGACGCCAACACACCGCACTGGCGCAACGTGATCGACGGGCAGGTCAACCTCGCCGACGCGATCCGCGGCACCATCACGCTCCAGCAGGGCGGCAAGTCCTACGCCCTGTCCGACGGTGAGCACGCCGTCATCGTCATGCGCCCGCGCGGCTGGCACCTGCCGGAGAAGCACCTGACGGTCGACGGGAACCCGTTGTCCGGGTCGCTGGTCGATTTCGGCCTGTACTTCTTCCACAACGCCACCGAACTGCTGGCCGGTGGCCGCGGGCCGGCGTTCTACCTGCCGAAGATGGAATCGCACCTGGAGGCCCGGCTCTGGGCGGAGGTGTTCGCCTTCGCGGAGGAGTACGTCGGCGTCCCGACGGGCAGCGTGCGCGCCACCGTCCTGATCGAGACGATCTGGGCGGCCTTCGAGATGGACGAGATCCTCTACGAGCTGCGCGACTACGCCTCCGGTCTCAACGCCGGCCGGTGGGACTACCTGTTCTCGGTGATCAAGACGTTCCGCGACGCAGGCCCCGGATACGTCCTCCCGGACCGCAACTCGATCACCATGGCTGCGCCCTTCATGAAGGCGTACTCCGACCTGCTCGTCGCCACCTGCCACCGGCGCGGCGCCTATGCGATCGGTGGCATGGCGGCGTTCATCCCGTCCAGGAATCCGGCGGCCAACGAGATCGCCTTCGCCAAGGTCCGGGCGGACAAGAACAGGGAGGCCAAGGCCGGTTACGAGGGTTCGTGGGTGGCGCATCCCGGCCTGGTCCCGGTCTGCCAGGAGATCTTCGACGCGGCGCTGGGGGACCGGGTCGAGCAGTTGGACGTCGGCACCGATGCCGAGGTCTCGGCCTCCGAGTTGCTCGACTTCGCCTCCCTGCACGTCGACGGGCGGCCGCCGGTCACCGAGGCCGGTCTGCAGAGCAACATCGCGGTGGCCCTGGAGTACGTCGTCACCTGGTTGTCCGGCCACGGCGCCGTCGCCATCAACAACCTGATGGAAGATGCTGCGACCGCAGAGATCTCGCGCTCGCAGATCTGGCAGTGGCGGCAGGCCAAGACGACCCTGGACAGCGGCCGCAAGGTCACCGTGCCACTCATCACCGAACTCGCCGACGCCGCGACCGAGGCGCTCGCCGACCAGTGGGCGGAGGTGCCGCACGGCCGCAACCTGCTCGCCGCCGCGCGCAACCTACTGGTCGACCTGACGACGCAGAAGTCGTACGAGGACTTCCTCACGCTCCGGGCCTATGAGTACATCAACTGACCGAAGGCTGCGCGCATTGTCGGCGGAGTCGTTACGCGCCTGGGACAGCGAGCTCGCTCCGGACGATGCCGTCTACGCGGCACTGTATCCCGGGCCGCCGCCACCGGGATGCGTTCACACGGTGTACCTACCGGCGCCGCGCTTCACCGACGGCGCCGTCGAACGGTGGGGGGTGCGGGCCCGGAACTCGATCGACGAGCACCCGTCCCAGTGGCAGGCGGTGCTGTCGAGCATGCCCTTCGCGCTGGACGACGGCGGCCGGGCGCGGTTGGACGAACTCACCAGGGCGAAGCTGCAGCGTGAACCCATCGAAGACCTGCGGATCGACTTCGAGGACGGCTTCCGGGCCCACCGCGGCACGGCCGCCGACGATGACGAAGAGGACGCGCACGCCGTCCGTGCTGCGGCGATCGCCGCCCATTCGGTGCTGCCGCGGTCATGGGGGCTGCGCATCCGTAGTCTGGGCGGGGCGACCAGGGCCAGAGGTCTGCGCACGCTGGACCTGTTCCTCGCCGAGCTGCTGGAGCACGGCCCGCTGCCCTCGGGGTTCGTGCTCACCCTGCCCAAAGTCACCTCCCTGCTGCAGGTGACCGTCTTCTGCGCCGTCCTGTCCGAACTGGAACAGGCCCACTCGCTCGACCCGGGATCCCTGCGGTTCGAGATCCAGGTGGAGACGCCGCAGACGGTGCTGGGCGCCGACGGCACCGTGCCGGTCGCGCGGATGATCCATGCCGCCGGTGGCCGGGTGTCGGGGCTGCACTTCGGTACCTACGACTACACGGCGAGCCTGGGCATTCTTGCCGCGCTGCAGAACCTCCGTCATCCGGTGGCCGACTTCGCCAAGAGCCTGATGCTGCTGGCCGCCGCCGAGACCGGCGTCCGGGTCTCGGACGGATCGGATAACAAGGTCCCTGTCGGTGACCCGGCCACGGTGGGGCAGCGGTGGGTCGCACACGCCGACGGGGTGGTCAGGGCGCTGCGGCAGGGCATCTTCCAGGGCTGGGACCTGCACCCGGCCCAGCTGCCGACCCGGTTCGCCGCCACGTTCGCCTTCTTCCGCGCCGACTGGCAGGAGGCGGCCGTCCGGCTGGGCGACTACCACCGGCAGGACCCCGGCAGTACGGGTGTGCTGGACGAACCGGCCACGGCGTTCGCATTGGCCCGGCACCTCGCGGCGGCGCTGGCGTGCGGCGCCGTGACCGCGTCCGAACTCGTCGACGCCGCGGGCATCGACGAGGCGGTGGTCACCCGCTACCTCGTCCGGGGGGCACCGCCGGGGCCGGTATCCGCAGGTGGGGTGCCATGATGGCGCGCGCCTGGCACACGGCATGCCGCCGGACCGGTCCGGTTCGCCACCACCCGCCCACCCACCCCGCCCGCGCCGTGCCGAGAACGGGAGCGTCGTCATGAACCTGACACCAGGTGACACCGAGAAGCTGCTGCTGTCGGTGGCCGGCATGGTCGCGCGCGACCGGCTTGCCCGCGGGGTGAAGCTGAACTATCCGGAAACCGTTGCGCTGCTGACCACCTGGGTGATCGAACGGGCCCGCGACGGGCGGACCGTCGAGGACCTGATGAGCGCCGGACGCGAGGTGCTCGGACGCGACCAGGTGATGGACGGGGTCGCCGAGATGCTGCCCGACGTGCAGGTCGAGGCCACCTTCCCCGACGGGCGCAAGCTCGTCACCATCCACCAGCCCATCGCCTGACGGCGCCGGCCGACCGATCGCGAAAGGAGACCCACTGTGGCACAGGGAAGCTCGAACGGTCCCGGCGCTGTCCGCACCGTCGAGGGCAGCATCGTGCTGAACGGCAACAGATCCGACGACGAGCGGATCGAGCTGCACATGGTGAACACCGGGGACCGGCCGATCCAGATCGGCTCGCACCTGCACCTGCCCGACGCCAACTCGGCGCTCGAGTTCGACCGCGCCGCGGCACACGGTTACCGCCTGGACATCCCGTCCGGCACATCCCGCCGGTTCGAGCCCGGCGCGTCGAGAATCGTTGCCGCGGTTGCCTTCCAGGGTGCCCGCGTCATTCCCGGTATCTCGATCAAACCCGAAGGCGGGGCGCTGTAGCCATGGTCGAGATCTCCCGTGCCGAATATGCGGCGCTGTACGGGCCCACGGTCGGCGACCAGGTACGCCTGGGCGACACCGACCTGTGGATCGAGATCGAGCGCGACTTCACCGCGGGTGGTGAGGAAGCCGTGTTCGGCGGCGGCAAGTCGATCCGGGAGTCGATGGCGCAGGGGTCCACCACCCGGGCGCAGGGCGCGCCGGACACGGTGATCACCAACGCGATCGTGCTGGACCACTGGGGCATCGTCCGGGCCGACGTCGGCATCCGGGACGGCCGCATCGTCGCACTCGGCCGCTCCGGTAATTCCGACGTCGCCGACGGCGTGCACCCCGACCTGCAGATCGGGCCGTCGACCGACGTCATCTCCGGTGAGGGAAAGATTCTCACCGCAGGCGGTTTCGACTCGCACGTGCACCTGCTGTCACCCTCGCAGATCCACGAGGCCCTGGCCACCGGGCTGACCACCATCGGCGGCGGCGGCACCGGCCCGAGCGAGGGCACCAAGGCCACCACCGTCACCCCCGGGGCCTGGCACCTGGAGAAGATGCACCGCAGCATGGACGCGCTGCCGGTCAACCTGCTGCTGCTGGGCAAGGGCAACACCGTCTCGATGGAAGGCCTCGCCGAGCAGGCGCTGGCCGGCGCCGGCGGGTACAAGGTGCACGAGGACTGGGGGTCCACCCCGGCGGCCATCGACGCTGCGCTCCGCGGCGCGCAGGAGTGGGGCCTGCAGGTGGCGCTGCACTCCGACTCGCTCAACGAGTCCGGGTACGTGCAGTCGACCATCGACGCGATCGCCGGCCGGTCCATCTCCGCGTTCCACGTCGAGGGGGCCGGCGGTGGGCACTCACCGGACATCCTGACCCTCGCCGGGCTGCCGATGGTGCTGCCCGGGTCGACGAACCCGACGCTGCCGCACACCGTCAACACCGTGGCCGAGCACCTGGACATGCTGATGGTCTGCCACCACCTGAACCCGACGGTGCCCGAGGACCTGGCGTTCGCCGAGTCACGGATCCGGGCGACGACCATCGCCGCCGAGGACGTGCTGCACGACATGGGCGCCATCTCGCTGACCTCGTCCGACGCCCAGGCGATGGGCCGGATCGGCGAGGTGATCACCCGCACCTGGCAGGTGGCACACGTGATGAAGCTGCGCCGCGGCGACATCGGCGGCTCGCAGCCGGCCGACAACTTCCGCGCCAAGCGGTATGTCGCGAAGTACACCATCAACCCGGCGATCTCGCACGGCGTGGACAGCGAGATCGGCAGCGTCGAGGCCGGCAAGCTGGCCGACCTGGTGCTGTGGGAGCCGAAGTTCTTCGGCGTCCGGCCGGCCGTGGTGCTCAAGGGCGGCGCGATCGTCTGGGGCGCGCTGGGCGACCCGAACGCCTCCATCCCGACTCCGCAGCCGGTGCTGATGCGCCCGGCGTTCGGCGACGCGATCGGCGCCGAGCTGTCCGTCTCCTTCGTCGCGCCGGCGGCGATCGAGGACGGCCTGGCCGGCCGGCTCGGCCTGAAGCGGCAGCTGGTCGCCGTCCGGTCGACCCGAGAGGTCGGCAAGGCGCAGATGATCCACAACGACGTGCTGCCGGACATCGACATCAACCCGGAGACGTTCGCCATCAAGGTCGACGGCGAGCTGATCGAACCGGCCCCCGCCGCCGTGCTCCCCCTCGCCCAGCTCTACAGCATGTTCTGACCCCGCCCCGCCCCCGCGCTTATCAACTAGGCCCGCGCTGATCAACTAGCCCGAAATGGGACGCAGGTGACAGAAGTCAACGAGTTCGTGAGCGCGGCCGGGCCGGGCCCGTCGGCCGGTTCGCAGCAGGCGGGTGGCCGGAGCGAGCTGTTTCTCATGCTGCTGTCGGATGCCCGGCTGCCCACCGGAGCGCACACGCAGTCCGCGGGGCTCGAGCCGGCGATCAACGCGGGGATGACGCAGGCGCAGATACCCGCGTACGTCTCGGCCCGGCTGCGCACCGTCACCACCGTCGAGGCTGCTGCCGCCGTGCTGGCCAGGCGCGCCTGCGGGACCCCGGACGTCGGGCGCGGGCTGGCACGGGTGAACCACGCCTGGCGCGCCCGCACCATCAGCCCGGCGCTGCGGGAGACCTCCGTCCTGCTCGGTCGCGGGTACCAGCGGCTGATCACCCGGTTGTGGCCCGCTCACCCCGCGGTCGCCGCGCTGCGTACGGTCACCACGCCGACGAGGGCGGTGGTGCTGGGCGTCGCGGCCGCCTGCACCGGACTGTCGGCTGCCCAATTGGCCCGGCTGATCGGCTACGACGACGCGCAGACCATTGCGGCGGCCGCGTTGAAGGTCGCCCCACTGGACCCGGTGGATGCGACCGCCTGGGTGATCGGCGCGCACCAGGAGATCGAGGCGATGGTGTCCGCCGTCGCCGACCTGACCGACCCCGAGGACATGCCTGCCCTCGGTGCTCCGCTGATCGAGAAGTGGGCCGAGATCCATTCCGTCACAACGCAGAGGTTGTTCCGTGCCTGAAAAATCCGTGCCTGAGAAATCAACCACCCTGTCCACCCGATCGCTTCGTCTGGGCATCGCCGGGCCGGTGGGCACCGGCAAGTCGTCGCTGATCGCGCTGATCTGCCGGGAGATGGCCGGGGAGTTGAGCCTGGGCGTCATCACCAACGACATCTACACCGACGAGGACGCCCGCTTCCTGCGGTCGGCCGGCGTACTGGACCCGCACCGCATCCGCGCCGTGGAGACCGGCGCCTGCCCGCACACCGCCATCCGGGATGACGTGACCGCCAACCTGATCGCCGTCGAAGACCTGGAAAGCGATTTCGCGCCACTGGATGTCGTGCTGGTCGAGTCCGGCGGTGACAACCTGACGGCGACCTTTTCGCCGGCGCTGGTGGACGCGCAGATCTTCGTCCTGGACGTGGCCGGTGGCGGGGACGTCGCCCGCAAGGGCGGACCCGGCATCGGCCGGGCCGACCTGCTGGTGGTCAACAAGACAGACCTGGCACCCTACGTCGGCGTCGACGTGCCGCAGATGGTCGCCGACGGCCGCGCCGCCCGGGACGGGCGACCGGTGCTCGCGCTGTCGCGACTGGACCGGCGGTCGATCGACGAGCTCACCGAGTGGGTACGCACCGTGCTCGCCTCCTTCCGGTCGGGCGACCACGTCGCGATCGACCCGGGGCCGATGGCACCGCACAGCCACGCCGACGAGGGCGGCGCCGCGGTCGTGCACAGCCACGGCTCCGGCGCCCCGCACTCGCACGCCCCGCACGCCCACGCCCCGCACGCCCACGACGACCCGGCGCAGGGGCTCTCCGAGCACGCTCCGGCATGACCCTGGTCGGCGTCGAACCAGGCGTCGGCCGGCCGCGTCTGCGCCTGGTCGCGGGCAATCTGGCACCGCGGCTGATCACGTCCGACGCCCACGGAGCCAGGGTCGCCCTGGTGGCGACCTCGGCGTTGCTGCTCGGTGGCGACGGTGTCGAGCTGGAGCTGCTGGTCGGTCCCGGCGCCTGGCTGGAAATAGTGGAAACCGCCGGCACCGTCGCGTACGACGCCGGCGGGCAGCCGTCCACCTGGACGGTGCATGCCACGGTGGCCACGGGCGGGCTGCTGCTCTGGCACGGTGAGCCGTTGGTTGTCTCGCACGGCGCGAACGTGCTGCGCCGCACTACGGTCGAGCTCGGCGAGCGCAGTGTGGTGTGCCTGCGGGAGACGGTGGTCCTGGGGCGCACCGCCGAGTGCGGCGGTGCGCTGCGCAGTACCAGCCGCGTGATCCGGGACGACAGCCTGCTGCTGGCGGAGGATCTGGACCTCCGCACCGCTGCGCTCCGCGGCCTTCCTGGCGTGCTCGGGACCGCCACCGTCATCGACACGGTCACGATGCTCGGGCGGCCCGCGCCCGCAACGCCGCCGCTGCCCAGCGGATCACGTTTCGACCTCGACGGTTCGGCCGGAACGGTGGGCAGGGCGCTCAGATCGGAGTCGGCCGGCTCGCCCGCCCGGTCCTGGTGGGCGGCGTGGGCAGCAGCGAGCAGCTCGGCGTACGCCGCCGATCGGTGAGGTCGAGGGACGGGCGCCCGGGGCCGGCAGTCAGGCGGTGGATCGTTGCTCGTCGATGCCTCTGGCCGCGGACGGCGTGCGCCGCGGCGCGAACGCCGGCGCGAGAACGAGCAGGACGGCCGTCAGCACCAGCGGCACCGCGTACCCCCACCGCAGCGAGCCGGCCGAGCTGACCAGACCGGTCAGCACCCCACCGAGAACGAAACCCAGGTAGTTGAACTGGTTGAGCCGGGCCACGAGCGCATCGGCCCGCTGCTGCGCCGCGGTCCCGTTCCCGGCCAGCACACCCACAGCCGAGAAGGTGAGCGGGGCGACGACCGCCAACCCCAGCCCGAGGACGGCGAATCCGAGGATCGCCGCCGCCGGCGCCGGGGCCAGCACCACCATCAGCAGCCCGACGGTGCCGGTGGCCGCGGCCACCCGGACCACGGTCACCGGGCCGTTGCGCCGCACCAGCAGGTCGCCGGTCAGCCGCGAGAGCAGGCTCGTCGCCTGGTAGGCGCCGTAGGCCAGCGGAGCGATCCTGGCGCTCGCGGCCAGCCCGTCCCGCAGATAGATCGTCGACCACGACGACGCCGCCGAGTCGGCGACGTAGAACAGCACCAGGGCAGTCCCGAGCAGCAGAAGCGGCCGCCAGGCGACGGCTGCGTCGGTGGGCGGGCCCGGCGCGCCCGCCGTCAGCGGCCCGGTGCTGTGCGCGACGTGGAACGGTGCCACCGCCACCGCGGCGACCACCACGGCGACGGGCGCCAGACTGCGGGCCAACGGCGCCGCGTCGGTCAGCGAGGTCAGCACCGCGCCAACGATGCCACCGGCGGACCAGGCGGCATGGAACGAGGTGAGGATCGACCGGCCGTACTGCGCCTCCAGGGCGACCGCCTGCATGTTCTCCGCGGCGTCCACGGTGCCCAGCCCGAGCCCGTACCCGGCGATCCCCAGCAGGAACACCGGTAACGATCCGGCCAGCCCGGCGACCGCGAGCCCGCTGCCGGCAACCAGGAGCGCCAGCCTCAGGGTCCGGGCGCTGCCTCTGCGGGACGCGTGGCTTCCCGCGACCGCCGATCCGACGCCGGCCAGCACTGCGACCCCGAACATCACGCCGGTGACGGCCAGATCGCCCAGCCCGTACCGGTCCTTGATGGCCGGCAGGTGCGTCAGCACCGCGGCCAGGCCGAGCCCCTGTGCGGCGAACGCCGTGGCCACGCCCGCGCGCGACGTGCGAAGCCGGTCCATGGACGCCCACTATCCGAGGTCCGCCGAGACGACGTCAAGCCGTTCGCGGGGGGAAGTCGGTCAACTGACCAAATGGGTATCCGGCCGCACTTGACTCACCGACCCCGTGCGGCGACAGTGGGTCCAGCCCGGCCACCAGCGCCGGGTGACACCGCGACCACTCGCGGGCAGTCGACAGCGCGCAGCACGCACCCGGGGGAACATGCCGCGAGTACCCGTCGCCGAACGCCGGCAGGACCTGCTGGCCGCCGCCTGGCGGGTTCTCGTCCGCGATGGGTTCGCCGGGGCGACCACGCGCGCGATCTGCTCGGAGGCCGGTGTCAAGCAGGGGATGTTCCACTACTGCTTCGCCAACCGCAACGAGCTGCTGCGGGAGGTCTCCGCCGGCCTGCTGGGTGCGCAGGTGTCCGCGGCGATCGGTGCCGTCGGGCCGACTGGCAGCATGGAGTCGGCGGTCCGGAGTGCGTTCGAGGTCTACTGGCAGGACGTCGAGGCGGAACCGGGCCTGCACCTCGTGCTCTACGAGATCACCACCGCGGCCCTGCGATCCGGGACCCGCGAGATCGCGTCCTTCCAGTACCAGCGCTACCTCGACGGCGTGGCGGGCAGCCTGCGCAGCATCGCCGACATCCGGCAGATCGACTGGGACCTCCCGGAACCGGTGCTGGCCCGGCAGGTGGTGACGGTGCTCGACGGGTTGACCCTGCACTACCTGGTCGACCGCGATGGCGTGGCGGCCAGGGCGGCGCTTGCCTCGTTCGCGGCCGACTTCGCCCGGCACGCCCGGCCGAGATGCCTGGTATGACGATCGCCGACCTCCGCTCCGCGACCGCCGGCCTCGATCCGCCGTTCGGCGTGCTCGATGCGCGGGCGTTGGCCCGCAACGCGGCCGACCTGGTGCGCCGGGCCGCCGGGAAACCGATCCGGGTGGCCAGCAAGTCGGTGCGGGTGCGCGGGGTGCTGTCGGACGTACTGGCCCTCGACGGCTTCGCCGGCCTGCTGTGCTACACCCTCACCGAAGCATTGTGGTTGCACAGCAAGGGGTTTCGTGATCTGGTCGTCGGCTACCCCACGGTCGACCGCGGCGCGCTGGCCCGGCTGGCCGCCGACGGCGCCGCGGCCGCGGACATCACGGTGATGGTGGACGACGCGGCCCAGCTCGACCTGATCGATGCCGTCGCACCGCCCACCGCGCGGAACGTCATCCGGGTCGCGCTGGATCTGGACGCCGGGTACCGGGCCGGCCCGCTCAGGTTCGGTGCACTGCGCTCGCCGGTGCGGAGCGTTGCGGCGGCGTCCATGTTCGCCCGGGCGATCGACCGGCGACCCGGTTTCGTGCTGGTCGGGATGATGGCCTACGAATCGCAGATCGCCGGCGTGGGCAACGCCGGAAGGGGGCTCCGGCCGGCCGCCGTCCGCGGCATGCAGCGACGCTCGGCCACCGAGCTGGCCGAGCGCAGGGCGTCGGTGGTCGCCGCCGTGCGCGGCGTCGCCGATTTGGAATTCGTCAACGGCGGCGGCACCGGCTCGCTGGAGACGACGGCAGCTGAAGACTGCGTCACCGAGACAGCCGCCGGCTCAGGGCTTTTCGGTCCCGGGCTGTTCGACCACTACCGGGCCTTCCGGCCGGAGCCGGCGGCGTTCTTCGTGCTGCCGGTGGTGCGCAAGCCGTCGGCGGCGGTCGCCACGGTGCTCGGCGGCGGGTGGGTCGCATCCGGCCCACCGGGGGGCGACCGCCTTCCCGTGCTCGCCGATCCGCCCGGGCTGCGTTATGTTCCGGTCGAGGGGGCCGGAGAGGTCCAGACGCCGCTGCGCGGGCGGTCCGCACGCCGGCTGTCGGTGGGGGACCAGGTGTGGCTGCGGCACGCCAAGGCCGGTGAACTGGCCGAGCACCTGGACGAATTCCACCTCGTCGACGGTGGCACGGTGATCGCCGCGCTGCCGACGTACCGCGGCGACGGGCAGGCCTTCCTGTGACCGCGACGCGCTGGCGCAACTGGGGGCGTTCGGTCGTCGCGTACCCCGCACGCATCGAGCGTCCGGGCACCGAGGACGAGGTCGCATCCGCGCTGCGGCGGGCGGCCGTGGACGGTCTGCCGGTGCGCGCCGTCGGCTCCGGGCACTCGTTCACCCCGATCGCCGCCACCGATGGTGTTGCACTGCAACTGGACCGGCTGACCGGTGTGCGGGCGGTCGATGCTGTCACCGGGCAGGTCAGGGTCGGCGCAGGAACGGTCCTCCGTCGGCTCGGCACGGAGCTGGCCGGGCACGGGCTCGCCCTGCCGAACATGGGCGACATCGACACGCAGACCGTCGCGGGCGCGATCTCCACCGGGACCCACGGCACCGGAACAGCTTTTCCCGGACTGTCGGCGCCGATCACCGGTGCGCGCCTGGTTCTGGCCGACGGGAGCGTGGAGGACTGCTCGCCGACCTGTCGTCCGGAATTGTTCGAGGTGGCGCGCCTGGGGCTGGGCGCCGTGGGAGTGCTCACCGAGGTCACCATCGCGTGCGTACCGGAGTTCGACCTCGCCGCCGACGAGCACCGGGTCCCATTGGCGGCGGTGCTCACCGATTTCGGCGAGATCATGCGCGGCGCGGACCATGTGGAGTTCTACTGGTTCCCGCACACCGGCACGGCGCTGGTCAAGTCGAACACCCGGCTCCCGGCGGGTTCGGGGTCCGACGCCCTCCCTCGGTGGCGCGCGGTGTGGGACGACGAGGTGATGTCCAACGGACTGTTCGCGCTCACCTGTGCGCTCGGCCGACTGGCGCCGCCGGTGATCCCGGCGGTCAATGCCGTTGCAGCACAGCTGGTCGGCGCCCGCAGGTATACCGACCGGTCGCCGGCCGTGTTCACCTCGCCGCGGCGCGTCCGGTTCCGCGAGATGGAGTACGCCATCGAGTTCGACGCGCTGCCGGCCGCGCTCTCGGAGATCCGCCGACTGATCGAGGACCGCCGCTGGCGCATCTCGTTCCCGCTGGAGATCCGTGCCGCCGCCGCCGACGACGTGTGGCTGTCCACCGCCTACCACCGCGCGTCCGCCTACATCGCGGTGCACCGCTACTACCGCGAACCGTTCGCCGAGTACTTCCTCGCGGTCGAGCAGATCCTGCTCGGCCACGGCGGCCGCCCGCACTGGGGCAAGCTGCACACCCTCGACGCCGGCCGGTTGCGCGACCAGTACCCCCGGTTCGGCGACGTGCGTGCCGTGCGTGACGCGGTCGACCCGGGCGGCCTGTTCCGCAACCCGTACCTGGACCGGGTGCTGGGTCCTGCATCCGGCTGAGCGTCCTGCACCGCGTCGTGCACCAGGTCGAGCGTGCTGCATCGCGGTGAGCGTCTTGCACCGTGTGGAGCGTCCTACGTCGCGGTGAGCGTCCTGCACCGCGTCGAGCCCCCTGCCTCCGTCGAGCCGGGCGGCCTCGACGCGAACCGGCCCGCCCGGCGCGGTGGGAGAATGGAGAGGTGCCAACCCCCTCGCTGATCACCCGCACCCCGCGGCTGGTTGTCTCCGACATGGACGGCACCCTGCTCGACGCCGACGGCATGAGGGTCAGCGCGCGCAACGCCTCGGCGCTGCGGCGGGCAGCCGCGGCCGGTGCCCGGGTGGTGATCGCCACCGGCCGGCCGGTGATCTGGCTGGGCCCCGTCATCGACGCCGGCTTCGACGGGACGGCCGTCTGCATGAACGGGGCGGTCACCTACGACATCGCGACCGGCGAAGTCCTCTCCACCGCTCCGCTGCAGGCCGGGGCCATGCGTGCACTGGTGGAGTCGCTCTCGGAGCGGGCCGAGATCGCCGTGGCTGTCGAGCGTTTCGGCACCACCCGGCACGACTTCTGGGCAGAGCGCAGTTACCGTCATCCGTGGGTGGGCGGCAAGTTCCGCACCGGCGACCGCGCCGAGCTGCTCGCCGACCCGGCCGGCAAGCTGTTGATCCGGGGAGTCGGCGACTCGCGGTCGCTCGCGCGGACGGCGACGGCCAGCGCGCAGGCGGCCGGCGTGGCCGATCAGCTGTCGATCACCTACTCCACCGACGACGGCCTGATCGAGGTGGCCGCCGCCGGGGTGAACAAAGCCTTCGCGCTGTCCGCGCTGGCCGTGCAGTGGGGCATCGACCCTGCCGATGCGGTGGCGTTCGGCGACATGCCCAACGACCTGGAGATGCTGACCTGGGCCGGGCACGGTGTGGCCATGGCCAACGCGCACCCGGACGTGACCGCGGTGGCCAGCGAGATCGCGCCGCACCACCACGACGACGGCGTGGCCGCCGTGCTGGAACGCTGGTTCTGAGCGGTCGTCCCGGCGCGCTCAGCCGCCGAGAAACCGGCCGAACGCCTTGGCCATCGACGACTGGCGCCCGGTGCGGGCCTCCCGCCGGTCGGCAGAGTCCATCACCTTCCTACCGGCGTTGACGCCCAGGTACCGCAGCGGTTCGGACTCCCACCGGCGCGACCGGTGGCCCACCCAGGGCAGCGCCGTCAGTGCGGTGTCCGCCCTGGTGATCAGGTCGGCGAGCGTCCGGCCGGCGAGGTTGGACGTCGTCACGCCGTCGCCGACGTATCCGCCGCCCCAGGCCAGCCCGGTGTCCCGGTCGAGCCCGACGCCGGCGTGCCAGTCACGCGGGACACCGAGCGGCCCGCCCCAGGCGTGGGTGAACCGGACGCCGGCCAAGGCCGGGAAGAGGTCGGTCACGGTGCGCCGCAACCCGTCGAAGACCTGCGGTTCCTGGTCGAACGAGGGCCTGACGCGGGAGCCGAAGTGGTACGGCGCGCCTCGGCCACCGAAGACGATCCGTCCGTCGGCGGTGCGCTGGCCGTAGCAGATGACGTGCCGGTGGTCGGCGAAGGTCGGCCGGTGGGCCAGGCCGACCTCGGCCAGGGTCGCCTCGTCCAAGGGTTCGGTGGCCACCATCAGCGAATAGATCGGCGCGAGGTCCCGGCGGGATCCGGGAAGGCCCGCCGTGTAGCCCTCGGTGGCCCGCAGCACCACGTCGGCTGTGACGGTGCCGGCGGTCGTCACGACCGTGTGCGGCCGGATCTGCCGGACGGCGGTGCCCTCGTACAGGTCCGCACCTCGCGCCTCCACCCGGTCGGCCAGCCGGCGGACCAGCGCGCCGGGATCCAGCACCGCGCAGTGCGGGGTGAACGTGGCGCCGAGCACCCCGTCCGCCGCAGCGATCGCGGAGCTCTCGCCGGGTGAGAGCAGGCGGAGGTCCTGCTCGTCGTCGCCCCAGGCCCTGGCGTGCGCCACGTCCGCCGCGGCGCGGTGCAGCTGGGCCGCGGTGCGGGCGAAGGACAGCGTGCCGCCG
>CAXTBG010000002.1:107753-142609 GCA_964242105.1 uncultured Nakamurella sp.
TCGATGTTCTCGGCGGTGACGACCTTGTCGATCTCGTCGATGCCGGCGCGCATCGCCGCCTTCATCGACAGTGCGGCGTCCCGGCCATGCCGCCGGGCGATCTTGTCCCGCGACGCCGGGAACAGGTCCGAGCACCAACCGCCGTTCCGTCCGGACGCGCCGAACCCGGCGATCTCCTTCTCCAGCAGCGTGATGCGGAGACCCGGATCGGCCTGCTGCAGGTAGTACGCCGTCCACAGGCCGGTGAATCCGGCACCGACGACGGCCACGTCGCACGACCGGTCGCCGGGAAGCCCCGGACGCCGGGTCAACGGCTCGTCGAGCCGGTCCAGCCACAGGCTCAGCCTCCGGTACGCGGCGTCGTCGGACTCGCGCTGTCCCATCCGGTCTACCTCCGCCCTGCCCGCTCCCGCCGGCTCCGCTCGCCCGCCGCCCCCGCCCCACCCGCCGCGGCTGACAGACCCTGCGAGGATCAACTTCTCGGGCGAGGATGAACGTGTCGATTATCAGCGGGATTCGTCGAAAACCGGCACCTTCATCCTCGCCTGCGACTTTGATCCTCGCGAACGGGGTGGCGCGGGGGCGGGGACGGCGAACAGTGGCGGGGGTAACGAAGAGGGCGGGTCAGACGTGGTTCCAGGCCTCCGTCAGCACGATGCGGAGCTTCTGCTCGATCTCGTCGAACTCGGCCTGACCACAGCCCAGCGGGGGGGCCACCTGGACGACGGGATCGCCGCGGTCGTCGGCGCGGCAGTACAGGCCGTTCTCGAACAGCGCCCCGGAGACGTAGCCGCGCAGCACGCGCTCGCTCTCGGCGGGGGTGAACGTCTCCTTGGTCGCCTTGTCCTTGACCAGCTCGATGCCGTAGAAGTAGCCGTCACCGCGGACGTTCCCGACGATCGGCAGGTCGTAGAGCTTCTCCAGCGTCGAGCGGAAGGCGTTCTCGTTGCGCAACACGTTGCCCAGCAGGTCCTCGCGGTCGAAGATGTCCAGGTTGGCCAGCGCCACGGCGCACGAGACGGGATGACCGCCGAAGGTGTAGCCGTGGGCGAAGCTGACACCCGGCTTGCCGAACGGCTCGTAGACCCGGTCGGAGATGATCGCGCAGCCCAGCGGCGAGTAGCCGGACGTCAGACCCTTGGCAGTGGTGATGATGTCGGGCTGGTAGCCGAACTTGTCCGCACCGAACATGGTGCCCAGCCGCCCGTACGCGCAGATCACCTCGTCCGACACCAGCAGTACGTCGTAGTGGTCGCAGATCTCACGCACCCGGTCGAAGTAACCGGCCGGCGGCGGGAAGCAGCCGCCGGCGTTCTGCACCGGCTCGACGAAGACGGCGGCCACGGTGTCCGGCCCCTCGGCCACGATGGCCTCCTCGATCCGGTTGGCAGCCCACAGCCCGAAGGCCTTCTCGTCGTCGGCGACCGGTTCCGGCGCCCGGTAGAAATTCGTGTTCGGCACCCGGAACGTGCCGGGCACCAACGGTTCGAACGCCTGCTTGAACGGCGGCACGCCGGTGATCGACAGCGCCCCGGCGGTGGTGCCGTGGTAGGCGATGGACCGCGAGATGACCTTGTGCTTGCCGGGTTTGCCGATCAGCTTGAAATACTGCTTCGCCACCTTCCATGCGGTCTCCACCGACTCGCCGCCGCCGGAGGAGAAGAACACCTTGTTCAGATCGCCCGGGGCCAGCGCGGCCAGCCGGTCGGCCAGCTCGATCGCGGTCGGGTGCGCGTACGACCAGATCGGGAAGAAGGCGAGCTTGCGGGCCTGCGCGGCGGCGGCCTGCGCCAGCTCCTCGCGGCCGTGGCCGACCTGCACGGTGAACAGGCCGGACAGCGCGTCGAGATACTTGCGGCCGTTGGTGTCCCAGATGTAGTTGCCCTCGCCGCGCTCGATGACGGGAACGGGCGCCGTGTCGTAGGCGGCCATGCGGGTGAAGTGCATCCATAGGTGGTCGGTCGCCCGGCCGGCGACGGCTGCATCGGTGGCGGGCGAGATCAGACTGGTCATCGGGTTCCCCAGGTGTAGGTCTGCTTGGACAGTTTCAGGTACAGGAACGACTCGGTCGACCGCACGCCCTCGATGGTGCGGATGCGCTCGTTGAGCAGGCTGAGCAGGTGGTCGTCGTTCTCGCAGACCACCTCGACGAGGAGGTCGAACGAGCCGGCGGTGATCACCACGTAGTCGACCTCGGACATCGCCGACAGCTGGGCGACGACGGGATCCAGGTTGCCCTCCGTGCGGATGCCGATCATCGCCTGCCGGGAGAACCCGACCTGCAGCGGATCGGTCACCGCCACGATCTGCACCACGCCGGACCCGATCAGCCGTCCCACCCGCTGCCGGACGGCCGCCTCGGACAGCCCGACGGCGGCGGCGATCGCGGCATAGGGGCGCCGGCCGTCCTGCTGGAGCTGCTCGATGATTGCCTTCGACACGTCGTCCAGGGGCGTCGCGGGAAGCCGACCGCGCATCGCGGTCGTACCATCGCCCTCTGCGCCCAGGGTCGGTGCGGATCGGGACATGCCGAGAATGATGACGCCGGTCAGGAGGTCTGTGCAAGTGATTCCGTCGGCGAAACACGATGGCAACGCGGAAAGCCTTGTGCCGTCAGGCGCAAGCTGCGATAACCGTACGGTCCAACCCCAGTAGCACGGAGGCTGAAGATGACCGCTGCTGCACCGTCGAAGGGCCCGGCCGGCGGATCGGGCCAGGACGGGACAACCGTCGACAAGGGCTTGAAGGCCGGGTCCCTGGGGCTCCTGGGCAGCGTGGTCGTCGGCATGGCGTCCACCGCACCGGCCTACTCGCTCGCCGCCAGTCTCGGGTTCATCGTCGCCAGCGGTGGCGCCATCCTGGCCGGGGTCAAGGCGCCGGCCATCATGTTGCTGGCGTTCGTGCCGATGTACTTCATCGCGGTCGCCTACAAGGAACTCAACGAGGCGGAGCCGGACTGCGGCACCACCTTCACCTGGGCCACCCGGGCGTTCGGGCCGGTGGTCGGCTGGATGGGCGGCTGGGGCATCATCGCCGCCGACGTCATCGTGATGGCCAACCTCGCGCAGATCGCCGGCTCCTACTCGTTCACCCTCGCCGATGACGTCGGCCTGCACAACAAGCTCTCGGAAAACACCTTCGCCTCCACGGTCGCGGGCATCATCTGGATCGTCGTGATGACCTACATCTGCTACCGCGGCATCGAGGTGTCGGCGCGGCTGCAGTACGCGCTGCTGAGCATCGAGGTGGTCACCCTGGTGATGGTCGCCGTGGTGGCGCTGGTCAAGGTGTACAGCCATTCGGCGACGAAGGAGTCGTTGATGCCGTCGCCGTCGTGGCTGTGGCCCGGCGGCCTGTCGTTCGGCGGCGTCATCGCGCCCGCCGTGCTGACCGCCGCGTTCATCTACTGGGGCTGGGACACCGCGGTCGCGACCAACGAGGAGGCGGCGGACCCCGGCAGCACGCCGGGGCGCGCCGCGGTGATCTCCACGGTGCTGCTGCTGGTCACCTACGTCCTGGTGACGGTCGCCGTGGTCGCCTTCGCCGGTGTGGGGACCGAGGGCATCGGGCTGGGCAGCGCCGACAACGCCGAGGATGTCTTCACCGCGATCGGACCCACCCTCTTCGGCGACAGCGTGCTCGGGCACATCGGTCTCGGCCTGCTGACCGTGTCCATCCTGACCTCCGCGTCGGCCTCGACGCAGACCACCATCCTGCCGACGGCGCGCACCACGCTGTCGATGGCGGTCTACCGCGCCGTGCCGGTCAAGTTCGCCAGGATCCACCCGAAGTACCTGACCCCCACCTGGTCCACCATCGGCATGGGCATCGTCTCCGTCGCGTTCTACCTGCTGATCACCGTCATCAGCAAGAGCCTGCTCGCCGCGCTGATCGGGTCGATCGGCCTGCAGATCGCCTTCTACTACGGGCTGACCGGGATGGCGTGCGCCTGGTTCTACCGCCGCACGCTGACCAGCTCGCTGCGCCACTTCCTGATGCGCGGGCTGATCCCGCTGGCCGGCGGCATCTTCCTGTTCGCCATGTTCGTCTACGCGCTGGTCAACTACTCGCACGCCGACTGGCTGACCGACGACGACGACAACAACGTCACCATCTTCGGGATCGGGGCGGTCGCGGTGGTCGGCGTCCTGGCGCTGCTGGTGGGCTTCGTCCTGATCGCACTGCAGTGGTGGCGCGCGCCTGCGTTCTTCCGCGGCGAGACGCTGCCCCGCCGCTCGGCCGATCTGCTGCTGGCCGGCACGGAGGAGGAGGGCCTGCCGAGCACGCTTCCGGGGTCCGGTGACCAGGCCACGGTGATCGCCCAGGACCTGTCCAACCTGCCGACCGGTCAGGTGGCCGTCGACCCGGAGACCGGGCGCCGCTACCGACGAGATCCCAGGTGACGGGCGATTCTGTGGCCAGTCGTGCACACACCGTGTTTTTCGTTGCCATCGTGCTACGGAACCACCGAAACTATTGCCATGGCGCCCCGGAGCTGCCATAACCGGAGGTGAAGACCGGCCGGACCGAGTCTGTTGTTCGGCAGCCGTGCCGGCCGCGGGGGAGTGGGTTTGCGACGAGGCGAGCCCCGATGTGAGGATTCCCGCCCGTCTCGGGGAACTGCGCTGCGCGTGCCGTTCGTCCGGCGTGCACAGCAGAACACCCACCACGCCACCCAGCAGTTCGCTGCGACGAGCGCATCATGAAGGAACGCCCATGCCGCGTCACCACGACCAACTCCCGCCTGCGCTGATCGCGGCCTACTCCAGGGCGCTGTCCCGCCGGACTGTGTTGCGCGGGGCGGGTCTGACAGGCGCGGCCGCGTTTCTCGCGGCCTGCGGCGTGAAGGGGACGAACCCCACCGGTGCGGCCTCGGGCAGCGCGGCCGGGCCGACCTCGGCCGCCGCCGGAACCTCGACGGGGTCCTCGTCCGCGGCGTCCGCACCGTCGACCGCCGGTTCGCCGTCGGAGAAGACGGTGCCGAGCGTCGCGGATCTCTCGGACACCCAGAAGACGGTGAACTGGTCGAACTGGCCGGAGTACATCGACGTGGACGCCGGCAACGCCAGCAAGCACCCGACGATCGACGCGTTCACGGCCAGGACCGGCATCAAGGTGACCTACACCGAGGACGTCAACGACAACAACCAGTACTTCGCCAAGGTGCAGCCGCAGTTGGCGGCCGGGCGCGCGATCAGTGCCGACGTCTTCGTCGTCACCGACTGGATGGCGTCCAAGATGAATCAGCTGGGCTACCTGCAGCCACTGGACCGCTCGCTCATCCCCAACATCAAGAACCTGCAGCCGGCGCTGCTGGACGTGCCGTTCGACAAGGGCCGCAAGTTCTCGCTGACCTGGCAGTCCGGACTGACCGGCATCGCGCAGAACCCGAAAGCCACCGGTGGCCGGACGATCGACTCGATGGACCAGTTGCTCACCGACAGCTCGCTCAAGGGCAAGGTCACCTTGTTGACGGAGATGCGGGACACCGTCGGGCTGACCCTGCTGGATCTGGGTTACGACTGCGAGGACTTCACCGACGCGCAGTTCGACAAGGCCATCGCCAAGCTGCAGAAGGCGGTGGACGCCAAGCAGATCCGGCAGTTCACCGGCAACGACTACGCGCAGGGCCTGGTGTCCGGCGACATCGCCGCGTGCCTGGCGTGGACCGGGGACGTGGTGCAGCTCAAGGCGGACAACCCGGACCTGGTGTACCGGCTGCCGCCCGCCGGCTACACGCTGTGGAGCGACAACTTCGTCATCCCGGTCCGCACCCAGCACAAGAAGAACGCCGAGACGCTGATCAACTACTACTACGACCCCGCGGTCGCGGCGCAGGTGGCCGACGCGGTCAACTACATCACCCCGGTGGTCGGCACCCAGGCGATCCTGGCCAAGAAGGACCCCGCCATCGCCAAGAACGAGCTCATCTTCCCGACGAGCGTCACCCTGTCCAAGGCGAAGGGATTCATGGAACTCGATGCCGCGCAGGAGAAGCGGTACAGCGCGGCGTTCGCCAAGTTGTCCGGCGCATGACGACACCCGGCGCCCCGGCGCAGGGTGCCACCGCACTGGAGAGCGTCGGCACCGGGCTGGAGATCCGCTCGCTGAGCAAGGCCTACGGCGACTTCCGCGCGGTCGACGCGATCGACCTCTCGGTGCCGGAGGGGTCGTTCTTCGCGCTGCTCGGGCCGTCCGGCTGTGGCAAGACCACCACGCTGCGGATGGTGGCGGGGCTGGAGAACCCCACGTCCGGCACCATCTCCATCGGCGGTCAGGACATCTCCGGGATGCCGCCGCACCAGCGGCCCACCAACACGGTGTTCCAGAACTACGCGCTCTTCCCGCACCTGACGATCTTCGAGAACGTCGCTTTCGGCCTGCGCCGCCGCAGGGTGGGCGACGTGCGCGGCAAGGTGATGGAGATGCTCGAGCTGGTGGAGCTCGCCCACCTGGCGAACCGGAAGCCCGCCCAGCTCTCCGGCGGGCAGCAGCAGCGGGTCGCGGTGGTCCGCGCGCTGGTCAACCGGCCCAAGGTGCTGCTGCTCGACGAGCCGCTGGGCGCACTGGATCTCAAGCTGCGGCGGCAGCTCCAGCTGGAGCTCAAGCGGATCCAGGCCGATGTCGGGATCACCTTCATCCACGTCACGCACGACCAGGAGGAGGCCATGACGATGGCCGACACCATCGCCGTGATGAACAAGGGCCGGATCGAGCAGCTCGGCGCGCCGGTCGACCTGTACGAGAACCCGCAGAGTGCCTTTGTCGCGGGCTTTCTCGGCCAGTCCAACCTGATCTCGGCCACCGTGCTGCGCCGGGACGGCGATCTGCTGGTGCTCGACTTCGAGGGCGTGCACCTGACGATGCCCGCAGCGCGCGCCAAGGCTCTCACCGGTCGGATCGAGGTCGGGGTGCGTCCGGAGAAGATCGCCATCGGCGAGCCGCAGTCGATCGCGCCGGGAGCCAACGTCATCCACGGCACCATCGTCGACACCTCCTTCGTCGGCGTGTCGACGCAGTACCTGGTGCGCACCAGGGGTGACGAGGAGGTGACGGTGTTCAGCCAGAACACCGCCTCCGGCCTGCGCCGGGTGGGCGACGCCGTCACGCTGTCCTGGCGTCCCGAGCACACCTTCGGCCTGCAGCAGGGCGCCTACGACGAAGCGGTGGCCGCCGAGGTGGCCTCGTGAGCATCGTCGCCGCCGGGATCAGCCGGACGCAGGCCGAACCTGACCAGCAGGCACCCGGCCGGAAGCTCACCCCCTACTTCCTGCTGCTGCCGGCGTTCCTGGCGCTGCTGGTGTTCTACGTGCTGCCGACCCTGACGCTCGCCTCCACCTCGCTGCAGACCGGTTCGCTGGAGAACGGGTACGCGCTGACCTGGCACTGGGCCACCTACCGCGACGTGCTGAGCCAGTACAAGCCCCAGTTCTTCCGGGCCTTCGGCTTTGCCGCCGTCGCGACCGTGCTGGCCCTGCTGATCGCCTACCCGCTCGCCTACACCATCGCCCGCAAGGCCGGCCGATGGCGGAACGTGATGCTGGCGCTGGTGATCGCGCCGTTCTTCACCAGCTTCCTGATCCGCACCCTGGCCTGGCGGCAGATCCTGGCCGACCAGGGCTGGGTCGTGCAGATCATGAAGTCCACCGGCCTGATGCACCTCACCGACGCGCTCGGCATCACGCAGGGCCGGCTGCTGGCCACCCCGATCGCCGTCATTCTCGGGTTGACGTACAACTTCCTGCCATTCATGACGCTGCCGCTGTACACCTCGCTGGAGAAGATCGACGGTGGCCTGCTGCACGCCTCCGGCGACCTGTACGCCAACGCCTGGCAGACGTTCTGGAAGGTGACCTGGCCGCTCTCCCTGCCCGGCGTGGTGGGCGGGACGCTGCTGACGTTCATCCCCGCCGCCGGCGACTACGTCAACCAGCAGTTCCTGGGCTCCACCTCGGAGACGATGACCGGCAACGTCATCGACTCGCTGGCGCTGCAGCAGCGGGACTACCCGTCGGCGGCCGCGCTGTCCCTGGTGCTGATGGTGGCGATCGTGGTGCTCGTCGCCGTGTACGTCAAGCGATCCGGAACGGACGACCTGGTCTGATGACGACTCTCGCGAAGCCCCCCGCCGCCCCCGCACCGGCGGTCCGGCCAGCGGCACCACCGCGGCGCCGCCGCGGCGCCTGGATCCGCGATCACCTGGTCACCCTCCTGGGCGTGCTGGGCCTGGTCTACCTGTTCGTGCCGATCTTCGTGGTGGTGCTGTTCTCGTTCAACAGACCCACCGGGCGGTTCAACTACACCTGGGTGAAGTTCTCCTTCGACGCCTGGGCGCACCCCTGCGACGTGTCGGGCCTGTGCGACTCGCTGCTGGTCAGCCTCAAGATCGGCCTGCTGGCGACGCTGGCCGCCACCCTGCTGGGCACCCTGGCCGCATTCGGCCTGGCCCGTCACCGGTTCCGCGGCCGCGCGGTGGCGAACCTGCTGATCTTCCTGCCGATGGCCACTCCCGAGGTGGTGGCCGGTTCGTCACTGCTGACGCTGTTCATCAACATCGGCGTGCCGCTCGGCCAGCTCACCATCTTCATCGCGCACGTGATGTTCTGCGTCAGCTTCGTGATCGTGACGGTCAAGTCGCGGCTCGCCGGGATGGACCCGCGGCTGGAACAGGCGGCCATGGACCTGTATGCCAACCGGACCCAGACGTTCCTGCGGATCACCCTGCCGTTGGTGATGCCGGGCATCGTCTCCGCAGCGCTGCTGAGCTTCTCGCTCTCCTTCGACGACTTCATCATCACCAACTTCAACGCCGGTTCCACGGTCACCTTCCCGATGTTCGTCTGGGGTGCCTACCAGCGCGCGCTTCCGGTGCAGGTCAACGTGATCGGCACGGCGATGCTGGTGATCTCGCTGCTGCTGGTCGGTCTCGGCCGGCTGATCGCCAGGTCGCGGAGCAGGTAACGGAGACTGCCCCGTCGAACTCCATCGCATGCTCACGGCCTGGGGGCGACGATCACAGGTACCGTCGCATCAACCGTCGACACGACAAAGCTGTCGGTCCATCGCGCCCTCGACTCAATGCCCGGAAGGAACCGCTCATGACGCGCCTGCTCCAGCACCTGCTCGACCCCGCTCCCGACCCCCGCGGGGTGTCCCTGTCCGCCGCCATCTGGGACGGCGTCACCGGGACCGTTCTGGAGACCTCCCGCAAGTTGCCGCACGACCAGCAGGGGTGAGCCGTCCATGTCGCACCTGCTCCCCGCCGGCCGCTCGCGGAGTCGGGCCGTCCGCGAATCCCTGTCCGATGCCGAGCCGGTGTGCTGGTGGCTCGACGACGTCGACGCCCCGGAACCGCGGGAACGGCTGACCGGGCGGCACACCACGGACCTGGCGGTGATCGGCGGTGGGTACTCCGGGCTGTGGACCGCGTTGCAGGCCAAGCAGGAGGACCCGTCCCGGGAGGTGACGGTGCTGGAGGGGCGGACGCTCGGGTGGGCGGCGTCCGGCCGGAACGGCGGCTTCTGCTCCGCCTCGCTGACCCACGGCCAGGCCAACGGGATGGACTGGTATCCGCAGGACATGCCGCGGCTGGAGCGCCTCGGGCGTGACAACCTCGCCGGGATCGTGCGGACGATCGAGGACTTCGGCATCGACTGCAAGCTGGAGAAGACCGGCGAGCTCAAGGTGGCCACCCAGAGCTACCAGCTTCCCGACCTCGCCGCCGACTACGAACGCATGCTGGACTTCAACGACGACGCCGAGCTGCTCGACCAGGCCGGCGTGCGGGCGCTGGTCGACTCGCCCACCTACCTGGGCGCGATCAACGGGCGGGACAAGACGGTGCTGGTCGACCCGGCCCGGCTGGTCTGGGGTCTGGCGGCCGCCTGCGAATCGCTCGGCGTACGGATCTGCGAGAACTCCTTCGTCGACGGGCTGGCCCGGGAGGGCGACGACATGGTGGTGGACGCCGGCTCCGGGACGCTGCGGGCGAAGCGGGTCGCCCTGGGGACGAACGTCTTCCCGTCGCTGCTCAGGCGGGTGCGACCGTACGTCGTGCCGGTGTACGACTACGCGATGGCCACCGAGCCGCTGACCGACGCGCAGCTGGCGTCGATCGGCTGGCAGGGGCGGCAGGGCGTCAGCGACGCGGGCAACCAGTTCCACTACTACCGGCTGACCGACGACAACTGCATCCTGTGGGGTGGATACGAGGCGATCTACCACTACGGCAGCCGGATCGACCCGGCACTCGACCAGCGGCCGGCCACCTTCCGCACCTTGGCCGAGCACTTCTTCGCGACCTTTCCGCAGCTGGAGGGCCTGCGCTTCACGCACACCTGGGGCGGGGTGATCGACACCTGCTCCCGGTTCTTCCCCTTCTTCGGCACCGGGTACGGCGGCCGGGTCGCCTACGCCACCGGCTACACGGGCCTGGGTGTCGGATCCACCCGGTTCGGCGCCCGGGTGATGCTCGACCTGCTGTCCGGCGACCGCACCGAGCTCACCTCGCTGACGACCGTGCGCGGCAAGCCGGTGCCGTTCCCGCCGGAGCCGCTGCGGTCCGCCGTGATCAACCTGACCCGCTGGTCGGTGGCCAGGGCCGACGCCCGAGCCGGCCACCGCAACCTGTGGCTCCGGTCGCTCGACCGTTTCGGCCTCGGCTTCGACTCCTGACGGCCATCCGCCGGGCGCGGCCGCTCGAGCTGCCCGGAAGCGACGCATTTGCCTCGACGCCGCGGACACGACGAAGCTGAGGCCAGGGCGCACGAGGCGGCGACAGGACCACTGCACGCCACACACCACCACCGGCCGGTAGATCACCGGCCGGATCTCGATCAGGAGAGTTGAATCCCATGGCGCGCTACGGCGCAATGTTCGGCCCCGACGTGACGTTCACCGGCATCCCGCGATGCGACCTGTCCGACCCGGCGACCTACGCGGACGCCGCGGCCGTCATCGTCGGCGCGCCGTACGACTCCGGCACGTCCTACCGGGCCGGTGCCCGGATGGGCCCGATGGCCCTGCGCACGGTCGACTACTCCGAGCACACCGGATCCCGCCCGCACCTCTCGCTCCGGGTGGACCCGCTGCTGGACCTCGGCGTGGTCGACGCCGGCGACGTGGAGATGGCACCGACGGAGACCATCCGGTCGCTGCGGGCGCTGCAGGACGTCATCACCCAGCTGGCGGCGGCCGGCAAGATCCCGATCGTGCTCGGCGGCGACCACACCGTCGCGATGTCCGACATCACCGGCCTGTCCGAGCATTTCGGCTACGGGCGGATCTCGGTGATCCACTTCGACGCGCACGCCGACACCGGCGACATCCAGTTCGGCTCGCTCTACGGGCACGGCCTGCCGATGCGCCGGGTGATCGAGTCGGGCGCGGTCAAGGGCAGCAAGTTCTTCCAGATCGGGCTGCGCGGTTACTGGCCCGAGCCGCCCGAGCTGGCCTGGATGGCCGAGCAGGGCATGCGCGGGTTCGAGATGGCCGAGATCCAGCGCAGGGGCCTGGACGCAGTGCTGGCCGAGGCGATCGAGCTCGCCTCGGCCGATACCGACGGCGTCTTCCTGTCCGTCGACATCGACGTGGTGGACCCCGGCATGGCGCCCGGCACCGGAACGCCCGAGCCCGGCGGCATGACGGGCCGTGAGCTGCTGGACGCGGTCCGGCGGATCGGCCGGGAGACGAACCTCGTCGGGATGGAGATCGTCGAAGTCGCCCCGCCCTACGACCATGCCGACGTGACGGCCATGCTCGGCAACCGGGTGGTGCTGGAGACCCTGTCCGGCATCGCCCGGCGCCGCGCCGACGCCGCCACCGGGACCGTGTGGGACGAGTCGACCCCGGTGCTGGCCGGCCGCGGCGGGCAGAGCGTCCGCTCGGCGGACGGCAGGTTGCGGGTGCTCCTGGTCGGCGCCGGCGGCGTGGGTTCCGCCGTCGTGGCCACCGCCGCCCGGCGGGACTACATCGAGGCGATGGTGGTCGCCGACTACGACCTGGCCAAGGCGCAGCACGCCGCGGAGGCCGTCGGCGACGGGCGGTTCATCCCCGCCCAGGTGGACGCCACCGACGTGGAGGACGTCGTCGGGCTGCTGCAGCGCTACCGGTGCGACCTGCTGCTCAATGCCACCGACCCGCGGTTCGTCATGCCGCTGTTCAACGCCGCCCTGCAGGGGCGCGCCCACTACCTGGACATGGCGATGTCCCTGTCGCACCCGCATCCGACCGATCCGTTCAACACCCCCGGGGTGATGCTCGGCGACGAGCAGTTCGCGATGGCGCCGCAGTGGGAGGCGGCGGACCGGATCGCACTGGTGGGCATGGGCGTCGAGCCGGGCCTGGCGGACGTGTTCGCCAAGTACGCGTCGGACCACCTTTTCTCCACGATCGAGGAGATCGGCGTGCGGGACGGCGGCAACCTGCAGGTGGACGGCTACGACTTCGCCCCGACGTTCTCGATCTGGACGACCATCGAGGAATGTCTCAATCCTCCGGTGATCTACGAGAAGGATCGCGGCTGGTTCACCACCGCCCCGTTCAGCGAACCGGAGGTGTTCGATTTCCCGGAGGGCATCGGCCCGGTGGAATGCGTGAACGTGGAACACGAAGAAGTGCTGCTGATGCCGCGCTGGCTGGACACCGGCCGGGTGACGTTCAAGTACGGCCTCGGCCAGGAATTCATCGAGATGCTCAAATTGCAACGCAAGCTGGGTATTGATTCGACGGAGCGGCTGCAGGTCGGCTCGGTCATGGTGTCGCCCCGCGACGTGATCGCCGCGCTGCTGCCGGATCCGGCGACGCTCGGTGACCGCATGCACGGGAAGACCTGCGCCGGAACGTGGATCAAGGGTCTGGACAAGCACGGCGACCCGCGGGAGGTGTACCTGTACCACGTGGTCGACAACGAGTGGTCGATGCGGGAGTACCAATCGCAGGCTGTGGTGTGGCAGACGGCGGTGTGCCCGGTGGTGGCGATGGAACTGATCGCCCGGGGGGCGTGGTCCGGTGCGGGCGTCCTGGGGCCGGAAGCATTCGACGCCGTCCCGTTCCTCACCCTGCTCACCGAGTACGGATCGCCGTGGGCGATGCGCGAGCAGGGCCCGGCGGCGGTCGATTCCGGCGGTGTCCGGGACACCGGCCCGGCGCCCACCAAACCCGGCGACCCGCACCCGCTGCCGGTCCGGCCGCAGACCGGGGACCAGGAGGCGACGCACAGCCGGGCGCTGTAGCCACGGGGTGGTGACGGCCGGCGATCAGCGTCGGCCGTCAGCGGCCCGTCACACCCTTGAGTTGCCCCTGGCCAGGAAACCGCGGACGACGCCGGCGATCAGCAGGATGACGGCGATGATCAGCAGCCACTTCAGTCCGGTGATCACCAGCCCGCCGATGCCGAAAAGCAGGGCCAGGACGATGAGTACCACGACGAGTAACATGCGGCTGATAGTGCACCGTTGACCAGGGCCCGTCAATTACCCGACCACGGGTGGCGCGTGACCCCCGGCCCGCCCGCACCACCCTCCTCGGCGAGGATCAACTTCGTCGGCGAGGATCAACCTTGCTCGAAGTTCCGCCATTTCGCCAATAATCCGCACTTTCGTCCTCGCCGAGCACGTTGATCCTCGCGGAGGACCGGCCCCGCCCCCGGCCGACGCGCCGGAGGTCCGGAGCCCGGACGACGCGCCGATGCCCGGCCCGGCCCTGGGCCGACGCGCCGCGGCAGTGGTGGTCGGCAGCCGTCAGAGGTACTGACCCGTGCCGCTGCCGGGGGCGACGGAGCCGGCCGAGGCGCCGGGCGGCAGCGCACCGCGGCGCATCTGGTCCAGCTGCGACCTCGCCGCCAGCTGCTGTGCGACCAGCGCGGCCTGCAGCCCGTGGAAGACGCCCTCCAGCCACCCCACCAGCTGGGCCTGGGCGATCCGCAGTTCGGCGTCGCTGGGCACCGAATCCTCGGTGAACGGCAAAGTCAGCCGCTCCAGCTCGTCGCGGAGATCGGGGGTCAATCCCGCTTCCAGCTCCTTGATGGACGCCGCGTGGATCTCCTTCAACCGCACCCGGCTCGCGTCGTCCAGCGGCGCGGCGCGCACCTCTTCGAGCAGCTGCTTGATCATCGTGCCGATCCGCATCACCTTCGCCGGCTCGCCGATGGCGTCAGCAGGGTCGACCACCTCGCCCGCCGGCTGCTCGGCCGGTGTGCCGTCCCCGGTCATGCCCGCAGGCAGGCCGTCCGGTCCGACCACGACGAACCGGTGCCCTTGCTGGTCGCTCATCCGCTGCTCCTACTTCCACCGTCGGTGCCTGTTGAACTCACTTCACCGATCCAACCAAGGTTCAACCCGTCGTGAGGACGATCTTGCCGAAGTGACCCCCCTCGGCCATCCGTCGGTGGGCCTGCGCCGCCTCGGCCAGCGGCAGCACGACGTCGATCACCGGCCGCACCGAGCCCGCCGCCACCAGCGGCCACAGGTGGTCGCGCACCGCCGCCACGATCTCGCCCTTGGAGCCGGGGCCGGCCGGTGCCCGGCTGCGCAGCGCGGTGGCGATCACCGCGCCGCGCCGGGCCATCAGCGCCCCGAGATCCAGCTCGGCGGTCGTCCCGCCCTGCATGCCGATGATCACCAGTGAACCGTCGAGAGCCAGGGCAGAGATGTTGCGCTGCAGGTACTTGGCGCCGACCACATCCAGGATGACGTCCGCCCCGCGGCCGTCGGTGGCCGCCAGCACGGCGGCGACGAAGTCGGTGTCGGCGTAGTTGATACCGACATCGGCGCCCAGCTCGCGGCACCTGCGCAGGGCCGCTTCCCGTGACGCCGTCACCAGCACGGTCGCGCCGGCCGCCTTGGCGACCTGGATCGCCATGGTGCCGATGCCCGACGCGCCGCCGTGGACGAGCACGACCTGGCCGGCGTGCAGCCCGGCCCGCATCATCAGGTTGGACCACACCGTACAGGCCACCTCGGGCAGCCCTGCCGCGTCCACCAGGCCGACCCCGGCAGGCAGCGGAAGTACCTGGGTGGCCGGTACGGCGACCTGGTGCGCGTAGCCCCCGCCCGACAGCAGGGCGCAGACCTCGTCGCCGACCCGCCACTGCGTCACCGCGCCGCCGACGGCGGCGATCGTGCCGGAGCACTCCAGCCCGAGAATGGGGGACGCCCCGGGCGGCGGCGGATAGTGGCCCTGCCGCTGCAGGAGATCGGCCCGGTTGACGGCGCAGGCGACGACGTCGATCAGGACGTCATCGGCACCCGGCTGCGGATCGTCGGTCTCGGTCAGGGACAACACCTCGGGGCCGCCGAATCCGGTCTGCGTGATGGCCAGCATTCCCCGAGGGTAATCGGGCAGGCGAGGGTGACCGGCGGAACGCCCGACCGCCGGGATGGCAGGGTGGCGGGCATGACCTCCAGCACCAGGGACGCGCTGACCAGGCACTGGCCGGTGTTCGGGTTGCGGCTGGCCAGCCCGCGACTGATCCTGCGCCCGGTCACCGACGACGACCTGGCCGAGCTGGTCGACCTCGCGCTGCATGGGATCCACGACCCGGCCACGATGCCGTTCCTGGTGCCGTGGACGGACGCACCGCGCGACGAGCTCATCGCCGAGACGCTGCGCTACCACTGGCGCTCGCGGGCGGACAGCAAGCCGGACAACTGGACCGTGCACTTCGGGGTGCGGTCCGGGGGCACGCTGATCGGCACCCAGGAGATCAGCGGCCGGCACTTCGCCGTCACCAGGGTGGTCGCGACCGGTTCCTGGTTGGGCCTGGCCCACCACGGCCGCGGCTTCGGCACGGAGATGCGCTGTGCCGTCGTGGATTTCGCGTTCGACCACCTCAAGGCCACCCGCGCGGAGAGCGAAGCCTTTCTCGACAACCCGGCGTCGCTGGCCGTGTCGCGCAAGCTCGGGTATCTGCCCAACGGCGAGGCGGTGCAGCAACGCCGGCCCGGCGAGGCCGCCACCGAGCAGCGCCTGCTGCTCACGCCGGCCACGTTCCGGTCACCGGGGTGGAACGTGCAGGTGGCCGGGCTCGACCGGTGCCGTCAGCACTTCGACCTGTGACGGCGTCGCCTCGACCTCCGCCCCCGCGGCGGGCAGCCACGCCGCACCGAACGAGCCGCCGGTCAGCCCAGGTTGCTGGTGTCGAAGGTGTTGCAGGCGGCCGGGTTGCCGGTGGAGTAGCCCGTGGTGAACCACTTCTTGCGTTGCGCTGACGAGCCGTGGGTGAACTGCGACTGGTCGACCTGGCCGCCGCCGAGCGTGGTCTGGATGTAGTCGTCACCGATCTTGCCGGCGGTGTCCAGGGCGTTGTTCACGTCGTCCTGGGTGACGTCGCTGATCAGGATCTGGCCGTCGCTGCCCGCCACGGTGGACGCGTGCTGGGCCCAGACACCGGCGTAGCAGTCGGCCTGCAGCTCCAGCCGGACGGAGCCCGAGGTGGCCCCGGTCGCCGACCCGACCCGGGAGTTGGTGCCGAGCAGGTCCTGCACGTGGTGGCCGTACTCGTGGGCCAGGACGTAGGCCTGGGTGAACAGCGAGTCGTTGGCGCCGAACTGCGTCTTCAACTCGGACCAGAACGTCAGGTCGATGTAGACCTTCGCATCGGACGGGCAGTAGAACGGGCCCATCCCGGTCTCGCCGGTACCGCAGCCGGTCGGCGTCGAGCCACTGAAGAACACCGTCGGCGACTTGGTGTAGCTGGTGCCCGACCGCGCCAACTGCTGCGACCAGTACGCCTGGACCGAGTTGACGATCGCCAGCACCTCGCAGTCGTCGCTGCTGGTGACACCGGCGGAACAGTCCAGCGTGCCGCTGTCGATGGAGGTGTTGGGTGCAGCGCCGCCGCCGGCGAGCTGTCCCAGGGCACTGCCCAGCCCACCGCCCGTGCCGGTGCTGCTGCTGCCGCCGGAGAACAGCTGGATGGCGACGAAGATCAACACCCCGACGATGCCCAGACCGCCGCCGGCCAGCCCGCCGCGGCCGAGGCTGAAACCGCCCCCGCCTCCCCCGCCACCGCGGCCGCGGCGGTCCTCCACCTGCGAGGTGTCGAGCTGGGCGTTGTCGTTGAACTTCATCTGGGCCCCATCGTCGGTCGTCGGTCAGCGCGTCGTCTCCCGCGGTCCGCAGGGTCTTCCGCGCAGCGGTACCCGCCGGACGCCACCCGAAAACGGTTGTTGCGCATTGGGCAGGTTTGCCCACTGCGCAACTACCGTACATTCGGGAGCATGTCGCTGTTCACCGGCCTTCGGGAGACGAAGAAGCTCGGCACCCGGAACGCGCTGGTCGACGCCGCCCTCCGGCTCAGCGCCGAGCGGGGATACGACGGATTCACCATCGCGGACCTGGTCAACACGGTCGGGGTGTCCCGGCGGACCTTCTCCAACTACTTCTCCGGCAAGGCCGAATGCGTCGCGGCAGCCAGCGACCGGTGGATGGACGCCTCGCTCGAGCTGATCGACGCCGCCCCGCCCGGTGTCCGCATCACCGACCTGCTGCGGCAGGTGCTGCACGCCGTCGCCGACCACATCGCCGAGAGCGGCGCCGAGTTCGTCGCGCTGGCCGCTTCGGAACCCGAGGTCGCGGCCGCGGTCAGTGCGATGGACGTCGGCCGGGCGGCCCGGATCGCCGCGGTGTTCTCCGCCCACACCGGCATCCCGGCGTCCGACGTGCGGGTTCCGCTGCTGGCCGAGTTCGCCCTGGCGGCCGGCCGGGAGTGCACCGCCAGGTGGATCGCCTCGGGCCAGGCCGGCGGTCGGGCGGCCCTGGCGGACGACCTGGACCGGGCGTTCTCGCTCCTCGACCTGACCCGGCTCAGCCCGGTACCCGCACCGCACTGAAGGAGAAGAAATGGCGTCACTGCTCTACCGTCTCGGTGCTGCCGCGGTCCGCCGCCGGTGGCTGGTGTTGATCGTGTGGATCGTGCTGCTCGCCGGGGTCGGCGGCGGCGCACTGGCCTTCAAGGGTGTGATGACGGACTCGTTCTCCATCCCCGGCACCCAGGCGCAGCAGGCGCTGGACCAGCTCAACGCCAAGATCCCCGCCGCCGGCGGTGCGTCCGGCCGGATCGTCTTCGCGGCTCCCGCCGGCCACACGCTCGCCGAGCCGGCCTACCAGCAGGCCATCAAGGAGGTGCTCGCCGGCACCAACGGCCTGCCGAGGGTGGAGATCGTCATCCCGCCGATGGCCGGCAGCAGCATCTCCCCGGCCGGCACCGTCGGTTTCGCCCAGGTGCAGTTCGCCGGCCAGCTGACCGAGATCCCGGTGGCCACCCAGAACACCATCGCCGACCTGGCGGCGAAGCACGAGGTGAACGGCCTGCGGATCGAGCTCGGCGGGGGAGCCGTCAAGCAGTCGCCGTCCATCGGGTCCACCGAGGGCCTGGGTGTCCTGGTCGCGCTGGTCGTGCTGTTGATCACCTTCGGGTCGGTGGTCGCCGCCGGGATGACGATGCTGACCGCGCTGATCGGGGTCGCCGTCGGGCTCTCCGGCATCCTGTGGGCCTCCGGCGCGATCCAGATGTCCTCCACCGCACCGATCCTGGCGCTGATGCTCGGGCTGGCCGTCGGCATCGACTACGCGCTGTTCATCGTCTCCCGGCACCGGGCGCAGGCCAAGGCCGGCATGGATCTCGAGGAGTCCGTCGCCAGGGCGACCGGCACCGCCGGGTCGGCCGTGGTCTTCGCCGGTCTCACGGTGCTGATCGCCCTGGCCGGGCTGTCCGTCGTGGGCATCCCGTTCCTGACGGTGATGGGCCTCGCGGCCGCGGGCACCGTCGCCATCGCCGTGCTGATCGCCGTCACCCTGGTGCCGGCCCTGCTCGGGTTCGCCGGCGACAAGGTGCTGCGGCTCAAGGACCGGGCCGCCCGCGCGGAACTGGTCGCGGGCGCCGGCGTCGACCAGCACGCCGTGGTCGACCACGCGCAGCACCCCAACCGCTGGATCAGCATGGTCACCCGCCGCCCGGCCCTGGTGCTCGCGGTGGCGGTCATCGGGATGGGGATCGTCGCGCTGCCGACGACCAAGCTGCACCTGGCGCTGCCCGACGACGGATCCGGCAAGGTCAGCTCCACCAAGCGGCAGGCCTACGACCTGCTGGCCGGCTCGTTCGGGCCCGGCTTCAACGGCCCGCTGATCGTGACCGTGTCCTCCCCGCCGGCCGGGCTGAAGGCGGCGCTGGCCACCGTGGTGGGGGATGTGAACGGGCTGCCGGAGAAGCCACGGGCGGCCGTCGCCGGCGCGTCGAAGGACGGCACGCTCGGGCTGGTCTCGGTCATCCCGGCGACCGGGCCGTCCGATCTGCGGACCCAGGACCTGGTGAACGACCTGCGGGCGCGGGCGGCCGGCTGGCAGCAGGCGACCGGCTCGACCATCGCGGTGACCGGTCAGACCGCCGTCGCCATCGACGTGTCGGCCAAGCTCGGCAACGCCCTGCCCGTGTACCTGGTGATCGTCGTCGGGTTGGCACTGGTGCTGCTGCTGTTGATCTTCCGGTCGATCGTGGTGCCGGTGAAGGCGGCGCTGGGCTTCCTGCTGTCCGTCGGCGTCTCGTTCGGCGCCGTGGTCGCCGTGTACCAGTGGGGCTGGCTCGGCGGCCTGTTCAACGTGGACACCCCGGCGCCGATCATCTCGTTCCTGCCGATCCTGCTGATCGGCGTGCTGTTCGGGCTGGCCATGGACTACGAGGTCTTCATGGTGTCCGGCATGCGGGAGGCCTTCGTGCACGGCGCGGAGGCCAAGCGTGCGGTGGTCGGCGGGTTCACCGCCGGCTCGCGGGTGGTGGTGGCGGCGGCGATCATCATGACGTCGGTGTTCTCCGGGTTCATCCTGGCTCCGGACACGATCATCGCCTCGATCGGGTTCGCGCTGGGCATCGGCGTGCTGGCCGATGCCTTTTTGGTCCGGATGACCATCGTGCCGGCGGTCATGACCCTGCTCGGCAAGCGCGCCTGGTACATCCCGCAGTGGCTGGACCGCGTGCTGCCCAGCGTCGACATCGAGGGCGAGAAGCTGCTGGAGAAACTGCGGTCGGAGGCGCAGGCGGGCGCGGGTCCGCGGGTGCGCCAGCTGGCTGTCGCCGGAGTGGGACGCCATCGGGCAGCTGACTGATCGCGAGGTCGACACGACGGTTCGGCCGGCCGGAAGGACGACGTGAAGATGGCGTACTGCCTTACGAAGCCAGGCTGCTTTCGTTTCTTGCTTTCGGGTTGACACCAAACCTGCCGATCGTTACGTTTCCTTTCGTTCGTAGGTGTGACCGCCAACACCCCAGTTGCTTTCCCGACCGGGTGACGGGTCGGGCGCATCTCGCATCGGCGCGGAGGAACAGGAGCAGGTGACCGTGGCATCACTCGACGAGTTCGCCCGTGAGCAAGCAATTCTGCTTGCCCTGGACGGCACCGGTCGAGTGGTGGTCAACGACCTCGCCAAGGAGTTCGGCGTGTCCACCGTGACGGTTCGCAAGGATCTCGACGGATTGGAACGCCGCGCAATGTTGCGAAGGGTGCGTGGCGGGGCGGTCAGCGTCGGGTCGAGTGACGAAGGCGCCTTCGAGATGCGCCTGCGCCACTCCCGCGACGCCAAGCGCGCCATCGCCCGGGCCGTTGCCCCGCTCGTCCGCCATGGCGACGTGATCGCCATGGACTCCTCGACGACGTGCTACTACCTCGCCGAGGAACTGCTCGGCCGCCGCGACCTGGTCGTGGTCACCAACGGGCTCCGGCTGGCCGTGCTGCTGATGGAGCAGTCGTCGGCGATGGTGCTGATGCCCGGCGGCGTGCTGCGCCGCTCGGCCGGATCGATGGTCGGTCCGATCGGCGACGTGCTCGCCGGGCGCGGCCGGATCAACAAGGGATTCTTCGGGGTCATCGGCATCTCGACCACGCACGGTCTGCTGGACCTGTCCGCCGAGGAGGCGCAGACCAAGCTGTTCATGACCCGCGCCTGCAACAGCGTCTACGGCCTCTTCGACTCGTCGAAGGTCGGCGGTTTCGGGTTGCACTCGTTCGCCGCCACGGACCAGATCACCGGCATGTTCACCGACGACGGCATCGATCCCGATGTGGTCTCCCAGTGGGCCGCCCTGGGCGTCCCGATCAGAGCCATCGCCGGGCACACCGCCTCGGTCACCCGGCTCGGCGCGCATGCCGAGCGCGGAGGTGCCCGATGACGGCCAGAACCGTTGCCGCCGTTGACCTCGGCGCCGAAAGCGGGCGTGTCACCGCTGTCTCGCTGGACAACGGCACACTCTCGGTGGAGATCGCCAACCGGTTCGCCAACACCCCGCGGGTCTCCGACGGCCTGCTGCGGTGGAACATCCGCGACCTCTGGTCCAACATCGAGTCCGGGCTCGGCGCCCTGGCAGCCGGATCGCAGCCGGTCTCCAGCGTCGGGGTGGACACCTGGGGTGTGGACTACGGGCTGCTCTCGCCCACCGGTGAACTGCAGGACGACCCGGTCTCCTATCGGGACGACCGCAACGCGCAACCGTTCGCCGACGCGCTGGCCGCCCTCGGTCCCGAGCGGATCTACCAGGCCACCGGCGTCCAGATCCTCGGTATCAACACCGTTTTCGGCCTGATGGCCGACGCCCGGGACCGGCCCGAACGGCTCGCCGGCGCGAAGACGCTGCTGATGATGCCGGACGTCTTCCACCACCGGCTCAGCGGGTCGCTCGTCTCGGAGTACACGGCCGTGTCCACCACGGGCGCCTACGACATGGCCGGGAACCGCTGGGCGACAGAGCTGCTGGACGAACTGGGCGTACCGACGCACATGCTGCCGGAGGTGGCCCCACCGGGCACGGACGTCGGGCCGCTGATCGGATCGCCCGCAACCGGTGCGCTGTCGGGTGCCCGGGTGATCCTGCCGCCGGGGCACGACACCGCCAGCGCGGTGGTCGGCGTGCCGTTCGCCGAGCCGGGCGGTCTGTTCATCTCCTCCGGCACGTGGTCGCTGGTCGGCATCGAGGTCCCGGAGCCGGTGGTCAGCGCGGCGACGCAGCGGGCCAACATGACGAACGAGGGCGGTTACGCCGGCACCATCCGGCTGCTGCGCAACGTGATGGGTCTGTGGATCCTGCAGGAGTGCCGGCGGCAGTGGGCCCGGGAGGGCACCGCCCTGCAGTACACCGACCTGGTCGAGATGGCCTCCGCGGCAACTGGTGTGCGGACCGTCATCAATCCGGACGCGCCGGAGTTCCTCGCCCCCGGCGACATGCCGTCCCGGATCCGGACGTACTGCGCGCGCCGCGGTCTGCCCGTGCCGGAGTCGATCGGCGAGCTCGCCCGGTGCGTGCTCGACTCGCTGGCGCTGAGCTACCGGGCGGTCGTCGACGATCTGGAACTGGTGACCGGCCGACGGCCGGGCACCGTCAACATCGTCGGCGGCGGGGCCAACAACGCTCTGCTGTCCCAGCTGACGGCGGACGCGACGGGCCTGCCCGTCCAGTGCGGTCCGGTCGAGGCCACCGCCCTGGGCAACGGCGCCGCGCAGCTGGCCGCGCTCGGCGAGTTCGACGGCCCTGCCGACATCCGTGCCGCCATCTCCGCCAGCACCGAGATGCGTTCCTACCTGCCCCGTCCGGGATACCTGCCGGACCAGGCGATCGACGATTTCCGACGACTGCGCACCGGCGACCTCGCCGGGGCGACCGCGACGACCGGCAACACCGGCTGACGCGCTTCCACACCCCTGTTCCACCAGCACTTTCCAACGGTATTTCCAGCAGGACAACCGCCGGCACCCTTTCCGGCGCCGGCAGTACAGCGGGGCCCCGAAGCCTTCTTCGCGGTCCCGTGCACTTGGCTCGTTCCACGGCCGATCCACCAGCTGACCGGACAACGGCAGCATCATCCCCCGGGAGAGAAAGAATGCGCACTACCCGCAGAACCAACGTCATCGTGGCCGTCGGCCTGACAGCGGCGCTGACCCTGACCGCATGCTCCAAGAAGAACGACGCCACCACGGCGGCGTCCGGCGGCGCGGCTTCGGTGGCCTCCGCCGCGGGCGCCGCCACCTCCGGCGCCGGTTCGGTCGCGTCCTCCGCCGTCGCCCCGCCGTCGTCGGGCTCCTCCGCGGCGCCCTCCGGCTCCGGGGGTGCGGCCAGCTCGTCCAGCGCGGCGCCCGCGTCGGGCAAGAAGTACAAGATCGCCTTCGTGCCCAAGCTGCAGGGCGTGCCCTACTTCGAGGCGATGAACGCGGGCGGGAAGGCTGCGGCTGCAGCGCTTCCCGACGTGCAGTGGCTCTACCAGGGCCCGGTCAAGGCCGACGCGGCGGCGCAGGCCGACGTGGTCCGGTCGTTCATCCAGCAGAAGGTCGACGTCCTCATCGTCGCCCCGAACGACCCCGATTCCATGGCGCCACTGCTCAAGCAGGCTGCCGACGCCGGCATCAAGGTCGCCACGGCCGACACCGATGCGCCCACCTCCGTACGGCAGGTGTTCGTCAACCAGGCGTCCGAGCAGGGCATCGGCGAGGGCCTGACCGACGCGCTGATGAAGGCGATGGGCGGCAAGGGGAAGTACGCGATCGTCTCCTGCGGCCAGACCGCGGCCAACCTCAATGCGTGGATCAAGGTGCAGAAGGCCTACACCGCGTCCAAGTACCCGAACGCCCAGATCGTCGACACCGTCTACGCCGGTGAGGACCAGAACGAGGCCGTCAAGCAGGCCACCAACCTGATGAACGCGCACCCGGACCTGACCGGCCTGGTCGGCGAGTGCACCTCCTCCGCACCCGGTGTGGCGCAGGCTGTCCGGGACGCCGGCAACATCGGCAAGGTGTTCACCGTCGGCCTCGGCACGCCGCAGTCGATGAAGGACTACCTGGCGGACGGGTCGTCCTCGGCCTCCATCCTCTGGGACGTGCAGAACCTGGGCTACCTGACCGCCTGGGCCGGCGAGCAGCTGGCCAGCGGGAAGTCGTTCGCCGCCACCAACAAGGTGTCGAACAAGCTCCCGGCGGTCAAGTACGACGCCGCGACCAAGGTGCTGCTGCTCGGACCGGCGCTGGCCATCACCAAGGCGAACGTGGACCAGTTCAACTACTGATCCCGGTCGCTGTCCCCGCGGTGGGTGGTGCCGGCACAACGGCGTGCCGGCACCACCCTCCCACCCACCCGGCCGCCGACGACCGGTGCGGCTCACGGACGAACATCCATCACGACTGGAGTGAGATGTAGTGACCAGTACCGAGAGCGCCATCGCGGCCGGGCTGCCCGACTCCGGGTTGGCAAGGCTCCAGATGAGCGGGATCTCCAAACGCTTCGGCGCGGTGCGGGCCATCCGCAACGCGGACATGACCGTCAAGCCCGGCCGGGTGCACGCCCTCGTCGGCGAGAACGGTGCGGGTAAGTCGACTCTCATCAAGATCATCTCCGGCGCCGAGTCCGCCGACACCGGCGACATCCACTTCGAGGGTGCCCCGGTGTCCATCGCCACCACCGTGGAGGCGATGGCGCTCGGGATCGCGACCGTCTACCAGGAACCGCAGCTGTTCGCCGAACTCACCGTGTCGGAGAACATCTTCACCGGCCGCGAGCTCCGCAGGGGCGTCCGGGTCGACTGGGCCGCGCAGAACGCCAAGGTCGTCGAGTTGCTCGAGCTGCTGGGTCTGCCGGGCCGCTACGCGACGGTGCCGCTGGGGTCGCTGTCGATCGCCGAGCAGCAGCAGGTGTCCATCGCGAAGGCGTTGGCGGGCAACGCCAAGGTGCTGATCCTGGACGAACCTTCCGCCATCCTCACCGACGCCGAGATCGAGGTGCTGTTCGGGGTCGTCCGGCGGCTCACCGATTCCGGCGTCGCCGTCATCTACATCTCGCACCGGCTGGACGAGCTGTTCCGCATCGCGCACGAGGTCACCGTGATGCGGGACGGCAGCACCATCGGCACCTATCCGATCGAGGACCTCACGGTGCGGCAGATCGCCGAGCTGATGGTCGGCGGCATCCTGAACGACGAACGCGGCGAGCGCAGCATTCCCGATGCCCCGCCGCGGCTCGTGCTGGAGGACCTGGGTGTCAGCGGCAAGTTCCACGGCGTCAACGTGTCCGTCCGGCCCGGCGAGATCGTCGGCCTGTACGGGCTCGTCGGGTCCGGCGTCTCGGAGATCGCCGCCACCATCTACGGCATGGACCGGGCCACCAGTGGTTCCATCCTGCTCAACGGCGAGCCGGTGTCGCCGCGATCGCCGCGGCAGGCCCAGAAGCTGGGCATCGCCCTGCTGCCGGCCAACCGCAAGGTGGAGGGCATGTTCTCGTTCCAGCCCATCTCGTTCAACATCTCCGCCGGGCACCTGCCACTGCTGTCGAAGTTCAACCTGTGGATGGATCGCGGCCGGGAACGCACCGTGGCCAAGGACATGATCTCCCGGCTCGCGGTCAAGACGCCGAGCGAGAAGCAGTTCATCGGCGCGATGTCCGGCGGAAACGCCCAGAAGGTCGTGCTGGCCCGACAGCTGGTCGAGCGCCCCGAGGTGCTCGTGCTGGCGGAGCCGACCCAGGGTGTGGACGTCGGGGCCAAGGAGGAGATTCACCGCATCATCACCGAGCTCGCCGAGGCGGGCTCCGCCGTCCTGGTGGTCACCTCGGATCTGTCCGAGGCGCTGCGCATCTCCGACCGCCTGCTGGTGGTACGCGGCGGCACCACCACTGCCGAGTTCGGCCCCGACGCGACGCAGGTCGATGTACTGGCCGCCGCTGCCGGAGCCGTTGCCACCGAAGGAGAAGTCGCGTGAGCGCTCCCACTGTCCCGGCGCCGGGACCGGTCGATCTGCCGGCCGGCGAGCCGATCGCCGCACCGAAGGCGCGCGGCCGCGTGCTGCCGGCGCCCGTCACCGGACCGGAGCTCGTGCTGATCGGCGCGATCGTCGTGCTCTGGGTCCTGCTCTACTTCACCACGCCCGGCTTCCTGAGTCCCGGATCGCTCCGGGCGCTCCTGGTGGCGACGGCGCCGGTGGCCGTGATGGGCATCGGCATGACGATCATCATCATCACCGGCGGCATCGACGTCTCGGTCGGTGGCGCGGTCATGGTGTGTTCCGCCATCACCGCGAAGATGTTGGTGAACAACGGCATCCCGCTGCCGCTGGCGATCGCGCTGTCGGTGGTGGTCGGTGGGGTGCTCGGGCTGATCAACGGCCTGCTGATCGCCTACGGCCGGGTGCACGCCATCATCATCACGTTCGGCACGGCCAACCTGTTCCAGTGGCTGGGTCTGCAGGTGTTCGGGTCCAACACCATCAACCACATCCCGACCACGCTCGACGTGTTCGGTCGCGGCCCGGCGGGTCGCGTGTTCGGCATCCCGTACGCGTTCCTGGCCACGGTCGTGCTCGCCGCCATCGCGTGGTGGTACCTGCGGTACACCGCAGGCGGCCGGCATTTCTACGCCATCGGCGGCGACCCGCAGGCGGCGCGCCTGGCCGGTGTCCGGGTGCAGCGGCGGATCATGATGGCCTACGTGATAACCGGGCTGCTGGTCGGACTGGGCGCCTGCTTCGTGATCGCCTCCGGCACCGCCACTCTCGACCAGTCGGTGGGTTCCGGGCAGGAGCTCGGCGTCATCGCGGCCGTCGTCATCGGCGGGACGTCGATCATGGGCGGGCGGGGGTCCGTGCTGGGTACCGTGCTCGGCGCGCTGCTGGTGCAGACGGTCTCCTCCGGCGTCACCCAGCTCGGCTGGAGCTCCGACCTGTCCAACCTCTTCGTCGGCGTCTTCATCATCATCGCGGTCGGCGCGGACCTGCTGCGCCAGCGAGCAAGGAGAACCAGATGAGCACCCCAGTGGCCGAGAAGACCGCGAAGCCCGGCGCCCCGGCGCCTCGCCCCGGCGGCTCGAACGAGTCGGTCGGCGCACGCCTGCTCCGGGCGCTGCTCACCCAACGGATCGTGCTGCTGGCCATCCTGATCGTCGTCGTGCTGGTGGTGTTCTCGATCATGAGCGCCGGCGACTACCTGACGGCAAACTACGACCCCGACTACCTCGCGCAGGCGTTGATCAACGCCGTGCCGCTGGTCATGCTGGGCCTGGCGGAGCTGCTGGTCATCATGTCGGGCCGCGGCGGGATCGACCTGTCCGTCGGGTCCATCGTCTCGCTCACCGGCATGATCTTCGGATTCGCCTACGGCGAGTGGAACTGGCCGCTCTGGTCGGCCATCCTGCTGGCCGCGGTGTTCGGCGGGGTGTGCGGGGCCATCAACGGATTCCTGGTGGCCTACATCGGTTTCCCCGCACTCATCACCACCCTGGCCACCTACTACGCGTTCGCCTCCATCGCCATCGTCATCAACGACCAGGCGCCGATCGCCACCACGCCGATCCAGGGACTGTTCTCGTCGATGGCCGACTCGGTGGAACTGCCGGTCATCGGGCACGACATCCCCAACTTCCCGCTCGGCATCTTCACGTTCATGATCCCGACCGTCATCGTGGTCTGGCTGATCCTGGCCCGCACCACGCTCGGCCGCCGGATCTACGCGGTCGGCACCAACGACGTGGCCGCGCAGTGGTCCGGCATCAACGTCCGGTCCACCCGGTTCAAGTCCTACGTCATCGCCGGCGTCATCTCCGGTCTTGTGGCCGTGGTGACGGTGGCGCAGTTCGCCTCGGCCCGGCCCGACGCCGGCACCTCCGGCAACGGGATGGCTTTGCCCGCCATCACCATCGCCGTCCTGGGCGGTGTCGCCATCACCGGCGGCATCGGCCGCGTGGCCGGTGTCGTGCTGGCCACCCTGCTGATCGTCTGGCTCAACCTGGGCATCGGCCTGTCGTTCGAGGGGAACGCCGGTTCGCAGTACCAGCTGCTCGCGCTGGGTGCCGTGCTGGTGTTCGCCGCGCTGCTGAACGGCCTGACGAACCGGAAGTACGGGGGCGCCCGATGACGGCGGTGCACCGACCGGATCTGGTCGATGCGGAGCTGGTCGAGCTGACCCGGTCCCTCGGCCTGCCGGAGCGGGACCTGGTGATCCTGGCCGAGGGCAACACCTCCGCGCTGCTGCCCGACGGCCGGGTGGTGGTGAAGGCGTCCGGCTCGAACATGGCGTCGGCCACCACCGAGGACTTTGTCCTCGTCGACGTGCCGCCGCTGGTGGCGCTGATGGAGGACCCGTCCGCCACCCAGGCCGAGGTGACCGCCGCCCTGGACGCCGGCGAGGTCGACGGTCGGCGCCGTCGGGGTTCCATCGAGGCACTGGTCCACGTTGCGGTGCAGGCTGTTTCACCCGTCGCCTTCGTCGGTCACACCCATCCCACGGCAGTCGTCGGCATGCTCGCCTCCGTGCACGCCGAGACGGCATGGTCGGAGTGGGTGTACTCCGACGAGGCGGTGGTGATCGGCCGCCCGCTGTACGTGCCCTACGCGACACCGGGTCTCGACCTCGGTCGTGTTTTCCTGTCCGCTCTGCGTCGCCGGGTCGACCAGACCGGCGAACTGCCCCAGCTGGTACTGCTGGGCAACCACGGCATCGTCGCCATCGCGCCGACCGCTCCCGGTGTCCTCGGGATCTCCGACATGGCCGTCAAGGGCGCGAGAGTGCGCGCAGTGGCGTACTCGGTCGGCGGCGTGGCACCGATACCGTCCTCCTCCATCGAGAAGTTCTTCGCCCGTGACGACATCACCGAGCGCCGCAGCAATCTCTCGCACGGGCACCTCTGACCGTTCCTGGTCCAACGCCTCCCTCACCCGCCGTCCGCCAACGCAAGGAGCACCACATGCATCCCGACGAGGCCAGGAAGATCCTGGCGCAGCAGCGAATCGAGACCCCGTCCTGGGGATACGCCAACTCGGGCACCCGCTTCAAGGTGTTCAACCAGGAGGGCGTGCCGCGCACCGCGGAGGAGAAGATCGACGACGCCGCGACCGTGCACCGGTACACCGGCGTGGCGCCCACCGTGTCCCTGCACATCCCCTGGGACCTGGTCGACGACTTCGGCGCCCTGGCCGCGTACGCGAAGGAACGCGGCGTCACGCTGGGTGCCATCAATTCGAACGTGTTCCAGGACAACGACTACAAGCTCGGCAGCGTCTGCAGCCCCGACCCGGCGGTCCGCCGGAAGGCACTGGACCACCTGCTGCACTGCGTGGACATCATGGACGCGGCCGGCTCCCGGGACCTGAAGCTGTGGTTCGCCGACGGTACCAACTATCCCGGTCAGGACAGCATCACCGGCCGGCAGGAACGGCTCGCCGAAGCGCTGGCCGCGGTCTACCAGCGGCTCGGTGACGACCAGCGAATGCTGTTGGAGTACAAATTCTTCGAGCCCGCCTTCTACCACACCGACGTGCCCGACTGGGGTACGTCCTACGCGCACTGCCTCAAGCTCGGCGACAAGGCACAGGTGGTGATCGACACCGGCCACCATGCCCCGGGCACCAACATCGAATTCATCGTGGCCATGCTGCTGCACGAGAACAAGTTGGGCGCCTTCGACTTCAACTCCCGGTTCTACGCCGACGACGACCTGATGGTCGGCTCGGCGGATCCCTTCCAGCTGTTCCGGATCATGCACGAGATCGTCCAGAACGACGGCTTGGCCGAGTCCAAGAACATCAACTTCATGCTCGACCAGTGCCACAACATCGAGTCGAAGATCCCCGCGATCATCCGGTCGGTGATGAACGTGCAGGAGGCGACCGCGAAGGCCCTGCTGGTCGACACCGCTGCCCTGTCGGCCGCGCAGCGGGCCGGCGACGTACTTGGCGCCAACGCGGTGCTGATGGACGCCTACAACACCGACGTGCGGCCGCTCCTGGCCACCACACGCGAGGAGATGGGACTGGACGCCAACCCGCTGGGTGCCTATGCGGCAAGCGGTTACGCACAGCAGATCGTCGCCGAGCGGGTCGGCGGCTCCGCGGCGGGATGGGGTGCCTGAGATGGCGCAGGAGAACAACGCCGACCTGCCGGCCGGTGTCGCCGAGCTGCTGGCGCGGTCCAACCGACTGGGCAGCGACCCGACCGTCACCAACTACGGCGGCGGCAACACCTCGGTCAAGGTGCGCCAGATCAGCCCGGCCACCGGCGGCGAGGTGGAGCTGCTGTACGTCAAGGGATCCGGTGGCGACCTGGGGACGCTGAAGGCCGGTGGCCTAGCGGTGCTGGAACTGGACCGGGTGCGCGCCCTGGACGGGGTGTACCGCGGCGTCGAGTTCGAGGACGAGATGGTCGGGTACTTCCCGTTCTGCGCCTTCGGGCCCGGCGGCGCCGCCCCCTCGATCGACACCCCGATGCACGGGCTGGTCTCGCACGACCACGTCGACCACCTGCACCCAGACGCGGTGATCGCGTTGGCCTGCAGTGCCGACGGCGAGGCGCTGGTCGAGAAGATCTGGGGTGGAACGATCGCCTGGGTGCCGTGGAAGCGGCCCGGTTGGGAACTGGGCCGGGCGCTGCGGGACATCGCCCAGGACCCGAAGGTCATCGGGGCGGTGCTCGGCGGGCACGGGCTCACGGCCTGGGGGAGCACCAGTGACGAGGTGGAGCAGCGGAACCTGCGGATCATCAAGGAGGCGCAGGACTTCCTGGACGCGAACTCGGTGCCGGAGCCGTTCGGCCCGGTGGTGGCCGGGCGGTCGGCGCTCCCGCCGGAGCAGCGCAGGCAGCGGGCTGCGGAGCTGTTCCCGCACCTTCGTGCCATCGCCTCGGCCGATCGGCGCCAGGTGGGGCACTTCACCGATTCCGAGGTGGTGCTGGACTTCCTGTCCCGGGAGAAGCTCGCTCACCTGGTGTCGCTCGGCACGTCCTGCCCGGACCACTTCCTGCGGACCAAGGTTCGGCCGCTGCTGCTGGACACCGCACCCGACGCTCCGGTCGAGGAGGTCGTCGAGCGGCTCGGGCAGCTGCACGCCGAGTACCGGGTGGAGTACCAGGCGTACTACGACCGGCACGCCACACCGTCGACACCGGCCATCCGGGGTGCCGACCCAGCCGTCGTCCTGGTGCCCGGCGTCGGCATGTTCACCTTCGGGGCGGACAAGCAGACCGCCAGGGTGGCGGGGGAGTTCTACGTCAATGCCATCAACGTGATGCGCGGCGCCGAAGGCGTCTCCACCTACCAGCCCGTTCCGGAGGCCGAGAAGTTCAACGTCGAGTACTGGCAGCTCGAGGAGGACAAGCTCAAGCGCCGCCCGGCGCCGAAGGCGCTCGCCGGGCGCATCGCCCTGGTCACCGGTGGCGCATCCGGCATCGGGCTGGCCACGGTGAAGCTGCTGGCCGAGCACGGCGCGAACGTCGTCATCGCCGACATCAACCAGGCCGGTACCGAGTCGGTCGCCACCGACCTCGGTGGCCCGGACAAGGCCGTCGGTGTCGCCATGGACGTGACCGACTTCGCTGCGGTGCAGGCCGGGATCGCCGCCGGCATCGTCGCGTTCGGCGGTATCGACCTGATCGTCAACAACGCCGGCATCACCCGGGCCGGGTCGCTCGCCGACACGTCGCTCCAGGACTGGGACCTGCAGTACCAGATCATGCCGCGCGGCTCGTTCCTGGTCGCCAAGGCGGCCGAGAGTGCCCTGCGCGCGCAGGGTCTGGGCGGCGACATCATCAACATCTGCTCGAAGAACTCGGTGTTCGCCGGGCCGAACAACATCGCCTACTCCTCCGCCAAGGCGGCGCAGGCGCACATGGTCCGGTTGCTGGCCGCGGAACTGGGCGACATCGGCGTCCGGGTCAACGGCATCAACCCCGACGGCGTCGTGCGCGGCTCCGGCATCTTCGCGGGCGGCTGGGGCGCCTCGCGCGCCGCGACCTACGGGGTGGCCGAGGAGGACCTGGGCAAGTACTACGCGCAGCGCACGGTGCTCAAGGAGGAGGTGCTGCCCGAACACATCGCTCTGGCGGTGCTGGCGTTGACCAACGGGACGCTGCCCATCACCACCGGGCTGCTGATTCCGGTGGACTCCGGGGTGGCCGCCGCCTTCTTGCGCTGACGCGGGGGGACCGCCCGGGTGGGTGCTGGCTGGCCCGGGCGGCGCGCTCGGGTGGGGCGTCGGAGCAACACCGGTGACGTCCAGGCAACTCGGGTAGCAGCCATAGCTGTTGCTCGGTGCAGCTGGGCGTTGCTCGGCCGAACCGTCCACGCGGCGGGCGCAGTTCGCTCGGCCGGGCCCTGTTCGCCGGGGCGGTTCGTCCGCGGCGGCCGCTCCGTTCGCCGGCGGTTCGTCGGAGCAACACCGGTGACGTCGAGGCAACTCGGGTAGTAGCCATAGCTGTTGCTCGGTGCAGCTGGGCGTTGCTCGGTGACCGGCGGCCAGCCGGAACCTCTCCGGCGGACGTGCTCAGTCGGCGAGCGGCGCGGCGTGGCCGGCGAAGTCCCGGCTCCGCCGGTCGTCCCACCACTGCGCCGGCACCGCTCCGCCGAGTAGTTCGCGGGTCAGGGCCGGGCCGCCGAGCAGCGAGTCGGAGCCGACGACGATGACGTTGCCGCGCCGCCGACCCTTGAGCATCGGCGGGTCGGCGACCACCGCAACATGATCGAAAACCGTTGCGATGGTTGTGATCTCGCTCCTGGCCAAGCGGAGGTCCGGCGCGTCGCCGCAGTTGAGCAGGTAGAGACCGCCGGGCGTCAGCACGCGGTGCACCTGGCGGGCGAATTCCACGGTGGTCAGCGGCGCCGGCGTCACCGCGCCCGCGAACACGTCCCGGACGACCACCTCCTGGCTCCCGGCCGGCAGTGCCTCCGTCACCGCCCTGGCCTCGCCCACCCGGATGCGCAGCGCCGGCGCCCGCGGCAGTCCGAACCACTTCCGCACCAACCGGGACAGCTCGGCATCGGTGTCGACGGCCAGGTGCTGTGATCCCGGCCGAACGGCGATCAGGTACCGGGCGAGCGAGCAGGCGGCCGCACCCAGGTGCAACACGCGCAGCGGGGGACCAGCCGGGTGCCGGTGCTCGACCACCGCGGCGATCCAGCGGACGTACTCGAAGTCCAGCCGCGTCGGGTCGGCCAGGTCGACGTACGAGCTCTCCACCCCGTTGACCATCAGCAGGTACCCCGTCGAGTGGTCTCGGTCGCGGATCAGCTCGGCGGAACCCGTGTCGATCGGGTAGGTACCCGGCGTCGGACCGACCGCCCGACCGCGGTCGGCGCCGGCGCGTTGTCTGCCCACCACCGCATCATCGCCCGCTTCTGACCCCGGTGCCGGACGCGACCGCAGGGATTGGCTGCGGGCAGCTGGACAGACGGCCCGGGACCCGGCAAGGACAGATCGGTCAGGAATATCCTGTCGGCATGCCAATTGACGGAGAATATGCACCCAGCCCGGCGAAGTGGGTCCGCGATCAGGTCGAGGTCTATGAAGGGTCGGGCGGAACCGACGGCACCACGCTGCGCGGCATGCCGGTCGTGGTGCTGACCACCATCGGTGCCAAGACCGGCCTCGTGCGGAAGGTGCCGTTGATGCGCGTCGAGCACAACGGCTCTTACGCGGCCGTCGCCTCGCAGGGCGGCGCACCCAAGAACCCGGTCTGGTACCACAACCTCAAGGCCCACCCCGACCTCGACGTACAGGACGGTCAGCAGACGTTAGCCATGACCGCGCGCGAGATCACCGGCGAGGAGTACGCGCAGTGGTGGGAACGCGCCGTCGCCGCCTTTCCCGACTACGCCGACTACAAGCTCAAGACGGACCGAACCATCCCGCTGTTCGTGCTCGAGCCCCGCGACTGAGCCGACGCCCGATGCCTGCCGCGTCGCCCACGATTGTCGCCACCTCGATAGGCTTCGATTCGCGAGGCCGCGACCGATTCGATCTTGACGCAGGCCCGGTCTTCGATCTGTGCGCCGACCTCTCGGGTGCTGCGGGCACGCCGAAGGTCTGCTACCTCGGCACTGCGGTCGGCGATCACCCTGCATCCATCGCGAGTGCCTACTCGGCGCTGTCCACCCGTTTCCGGCCGTCGCACCTCGAGGTGTTCACCATGCCGAACGTCGACGACGTCCGGGCGCACCTGCTGGCGCAGGACTTCATCTGGGTGGACGGCGGTTCGGTGGCGAACCTGCTGGCGTTGTGGCGCTTGCACGGCTGGGATGAGCACCTGCGAGAGGCTTGGCAGGCCGGCGTCGTGCTCGCTGGCATCTCAGCTGGCTCCCTGTGCTGGCATGTCGGAGGCACCACCGATTCGTTCGGATCTCCCCTGCGTCCGGTGACGAACGGGCTGGCCTTCCTGCCGTACTCCAACGGTGTGCACTACGACTCGGAGGCCGAACGGCGTCCGCTCTATCACCGGCTGATCGGCGACGGCACACTGCCGGACGGCTACGCGACCGACGACGGCGTCGGCCTGGTGTACTCCGGCACCGACGTGGTGGAGGCGGTGGCGGACCGCCCGGACTGCTTCGCCTACCGCGTGCGCCGTGCGTCCGACGGCCAGGTGGAGGAGACCGTGCTCGAGCCGCGCCGGCTGCGCTGATCCAGTTCACGCCGCACCTGTTTAGCTCACGTCGCACCTGTTCGGTTCGCGCCGCACCTGCTTGGCTCGCGCTGCACCGGCTCGACGAGGTCGGCGGGGTGCTCGGTGGGTCCACAAGGTGCTCGGTGGGGCGACGAGGTGTTCGGTGGGCCGGCGCTGACCGGCATGTTCCCGTACCAGCGGCGCCGCGCCGCTTCGCCTCCTGCACCGGCGTCGGCTGTTTGGCCGGCGTGTCACCGACCTCTAGGCTGGCTGACGGAGGCGTGTCCGAGTGGCCTAAGGAAGCCGCCTTGAAAGCGGCCGGGTGTAACAGCCTCGCAGGTTCGAATCCTGTCGCCTCCGCGTTGTGCCGGCGCTGGTGCGGCGGCACCTGTTGCTGGGTTCGGGCCCTGTGGACAACTTAGCCCGGATACGCCGCCCTGCCGGATAGTTGATCTTGTGGCCCGGAGTTGAT
>CAXTBG010000003.1:0-140985 GCA_964242105.1 uncultured Nakamurella sp.
AGGCTGACGTCGTGCAGGACCTGCACGGCACCAAAGCTCTTGTTCACCCCCCGCAGTTCGAGGATGGGGGTTTGCCCTGAGGTCATCTTCGGTGCTCTCCTCGCGCTCGCCGCGCCGAGGCGGCTGGACTGACGGTGGACGGGGTGGTCGGAAACGGCTCGGAAACGGCGCGGAAGCAGGGGGTACTGCCCGCTTCCGCGCCGTTCCTCCTGTCGTGCAGAGGGTTTCATCCCCCGGTGTGACGGCCGGTGGACGGGTCTTGGTCGCCCACCGGCCGGGAGGAGCTCAGGTCACTTCACGCCGTTGGCCGTGCACAGGGACGCGTACTTGTCCTTGCAGACGTCGGCGGCGGTCTGGCCGCCGGCCTTGATGACGTCCTGGACGTTCTTGATGGTGATCGCCTCGGGGGTCAGCAGGACGGCCGGCACCTCGCGGCCGGACTTGGAGTCCTTCAGGGTGCCGGTGGTGGCCGGCTTGCCACCCTTGAGCAGTGCGATGGCGGCGGCGGCGAGCGCGTTGGCCTCCTTGGTGGCGTCCTTGAAGACGGTCATGCACTGGTCACCGGCGAGGATGTTCTGCAGTCCCTGCACGGTGGCGTCCTGCCCGGTCACCGGGATCTTGGCGCCGTTGAGCTGCGAGATGGCCGCGTTGCCGAGACCGTCGTTGGCCGCCAGCACACCGTCGATCTTGCCGCCGGTCTTGGTCACCATCTGCTGGAAGATGGTGGCCGCCTGCTGGTTGTCCCACTTCGGGACGGCCTGCTCGGCCACGTTCTTGTAGGTGGTGATCTTGTCGAGGACGTTGTGCGCGCCCTTGGCGAAGTCGGTGGCGTTCGAGTCGTCCGGCGAGCCGTCGAGGTAGGCGATGTTCTTGTTGCCCGGACCCATGCAGTCGGCCAGTCCCTGGCCCTGCAGCTCGCCGACCTTGATGTTGTCGAACGAGATGTAGGCGTCGGCGCTGCCACCCAGGGTGAGCCGGTCGTAATCGAGGGTCTTGACGCCCTTGGCGGCTGCGTTCTTCTCGATCGCGGCACCGGAGTTGTTGTCCAGGTTCACGATCGCCAGCACCTTGACGCCCTGGGTGATCATCTGATCGGCGATCGTGGTCATGTTGCCCGCGTCGCCCTGGGCGTTCTGCACGATGGCCTGGACACCGGCGGCCTTGAACGCGGCCTCCAGGGTCGGCTGGTCCTTGGACTGCCAGCGGGCCGAGGACTTGGTGTCCGGGAGGATGACGCCGACCTTGCCACTGGCCGTCCCGCCACCGGACGCGCCGGACGACGATGCGCCGGTGGAAACAGGCGCAGAGGCGGACGCCGAGGAGGACGCCGAGCCCGCCGCGCCGGAGCCGGACGCGCTTGCGCTCGACGGTGCCGATGCGACTGCCGAACTGGAACCAGCCGAAGCGGAACCCCCGACGGCAGAGGTGACGGAAGCGACGGCGCTGGTTGCGCTGCCGACTGCAGCCGGGGTGGATTTGCTGCCACAGGCGGCAACCGCGAGCGTCCCGGCCATCATCAGGCCGAGCGCGGCGGAAGTCTTTACCCGCATGTACTTTCCTCTCTGTTGAAGCACCGGTGGTCGGGCGACCGCACGGTGGGAGAAGGCCGGCTGCGAACGGAAACGGTCAGCAGCCGTCATGCCTTCGTGTGTTGCAGTGCCGACGTGCGGCAGGGATCTACGTTCCTCGGACGGGGGGTCGCCGCTGCCCACGGGGCAGCTACGGGAACGAGGGACATGCAGTGTGCCGAACGGGCAGGGGAGCACCAGGGGTCGGACGCGTCGCAGCAGAGCTCGACTGGAGACATCGGTGTCCTTCGCTCGTCGGCCACCTGGACGACATACGTCAGGTGTTGAGGACCTCCGCCCGGGAACAGTCGCCGTCCGAAAATATCGGACGGTGATGAAATTCACGGGCAAGGTCAGCCGTCCAACAAACTATTGACCGTCGTCCACGCTTGTCAACCCGGCGAGATGTCACCTTTGGGTCACTGCCCATCCGAACTGGTTACAGTCCGGACACAGTGACCGACCAATTACCGGCCGGCGCGGCCCGGGAGCGTCGTGCGCAGGGACCGGCCGCTCAGTAGGAGTACAGCGAACCGCGGACGGGGCCACCACCGGTCACGATCCGGACGCCGGAGGACGTTCCGACCAGATCGGCACCCGCGGCGAGTACCGACCGCACCTGCTCGATGGTCTTGATGCCGCCGGCGGCCTTGACCCCCACCGAATCCGGGACCGCTGCCCGGAGGTAGGAGATGGTGGACGGATCGGCGATGCCGACCGCACCGCGCGAGGCGTTCTTGACGAAGGCGACACCGGCCTCGACGGCCGCCTGCACCGCGCGGTCCCGCTGCCGGGCGTCCAGCAGCGGAAGTTCGAGCATCACCTTGACCCCGACGGGCGAGGCCGCCTCGACGACGGCGCGGATGTCGGCGGCGAACTCCGCGTACCGACTGGAGAGCAGATAGCCGATGTTGACGGTGGAGTCGAGCTCGTCGACACCGGCGTCCACCAGCGACTTCGCCTCGGCCACCCGGCCGGCGGTGGTGCCGCTGCCGTGCGGGAAGTCGATGAACGAGCTGATCCGGCCCGTGGTGCCGCGCATCTCCGCGCGCGCCGCCCACACCCAGGACGGCGGGACGACGGCCGCGTCGAAGCCGTTGGCCAGCGTCTCCTGTACGTGCTCGCGGACCTGCCGCTCGGTGATTGCCTGGCCGACCAGCGTGTGCTGGATGCGGCCGGCCAGCTGGGCGGGCGGCAGCACCAGTGCGGGATGTGGAGGCGGCGTCGGCTCGTCGTCGTCCAGGTAGCGGCTCAGGTCCAGGGTGGGTGCGGCCATGTAGGTGTTCTCCCTTGAACGAACGGTGTCACTCCGAAGCGCCGGGCCGCGCGGCGGCCGAGCGCGCCCGGGCCGGGTGCCCCGTCCGGCGGCGGCGGCGGACAGGCGGGTCCCGATGTGACCATCGTCCCACGATCGCCCGGCGTGTCGAACCCATCGGCCCCGGGTTCCCTACGCTTGGCCCCCATGCGCATCCTGTCGATCCAGTCCTCCGTGGCGTACGGGCACGTCGGCAACAGCGCAGCCACCTTCCCGCTGCAGCGGCTGGGGCACGAGGTCTGGCCGGTGCTGACCGTCCACTTCTCCAACCACACCGGTTATGGGTCGTGGCGCGGCCAGGTGCTGGACCCGGCCGTGGTGGCCGACGTGATCGAGGGCATCGCCGACCTCGGCGTGCTCGGCACCGTGGACGCGGTGCTCACCGGCTACCAGGGTTCACCCGGGGTGGCGGAGGTGGTGCTGCGCACCGTCGGGCGGGTGCGTGCCGCCAACCCCGACGTCGTCTACTGCTGCGACCCGGTGCTGGGCGATGTGGATCGCGGCATGTTCGTGCTCCCGGGCCTGCCGGAGCTGATGCGCGACGAGGTGGTGCCGATCGCCGACGTGGTGACGCCGAACGCATTCGAACTGGCCTACCTGGCCGGGGTGTCACTGGACGAGATCGCCCATGTCGACGGGCTTCTCGCGGCGGTGGAGCGGGTGCGGGCGCTTGGTCCGTCGACGGTGCTGGTCACCTCCGTGGAGCTGACCGGACCGGGCGTCAGCGGTGCGGGCGGTCGGGAGACGCCGGGGCCGGCGCAGATCGGCATGCTGGCGGTGGACCCGACCGGCGCCTTCCTGGTGCGGACCCCGCGGTTGCCCATCGAGGTGAACGGCGCGGGTGACGTGACCGCTGCGCTGTTCCTGGCCCACCTGTCCTCCGGGATCCAGCCGGCGCTGGGCAGGGTCGCGTCCTCGGTCCACGCCATCCTGCGGCGCACGGCGGCCAGCGGCGCCCGGGAGATCCAGCTGATCCAGGCGCAGGACGAGATCGCCCAGCCTGCCTGCGAATTCGACGTGGTCCGGCTTCGCTGAACCCGACGCTCGCTGCGTGCGGGCTGGCGGTCGTCTTCTAGCGGTCACGTGCCGGCTCGAGGACTCGGTCGACGTTTCCGTCCGACATGCCATGCTTGCCGGCGTGATCGACGACTTCGCAAAGGACTACCTTCGCGACGATCTGCAGTGGGTCCGCCAATCGCTGGTCGATCGACTTGACGGTCTCTCTGAGTACGACGTGCGTCGCCCGCTGACCACCACAGGTACCAACCTGCTGGGCCTGATCAAGCACCTGACGCTGTCCGAGGCCGTCTACCTGGGGGACATCTTCGGTCGTCCACACCCTGGACCACACCTCCGGTTCGACGACCCCGGCTACCGAAACCGCGAGTCGCTCTGGGTGACGGCAGAGGAGTCACGCGCTCGGATCGTCGAAGGCTACCGACGCGCCTGGCGGCACAGCGATGCCACGATCGCGGAGCTGCCGATCGAAGCGACCGGCCATGTCCCGTGGTGGCCGCAGCCGGAGGTCAAGCTGTTCAACGTCATGGTGCATGTGCTCACCGAAACCAATCGCCACGCCGGTCACGCCGACATACTTCGTGAGCACCTGTCCGCGGCGGACCTCCCTCCAGCACAAGCGAGCGAGTGGGCGGAGCATCGCAGTCGCATCGATGATGCTGCTCGGCGGGCCAGCCGCGGCGTCTGATCGACCGTACGGTTGCCGGCGCAGTCCCGGACGCTGCGGTGTCGGTCGGCCTGCACGGCCTGGCCGAACACGTGCATCCGCCCGGCCACCAGCTGCTCCATCGCCGGCCGCGCCGGGGCGCTCGAACGGGGCCGGGTCGGCGGTGAGCGCGTCATCTGCCAGGAACGTGCGGGCCAGAGCTCCGCGCCGCGCCGTCCGGTCCGGGCTGTGCGGGTCCGGGCGTCAGCACTGGGCGGATTGCAGTGCCGCCCACGTCCTTGCGTCGACGGCACCGGTCGCCGGGAGGCCGGCCGATTGCTGGAAACGCTCAACGGCAGCCCGCGTACCGGTGGTGTAGCGGCCCCAGTTGCCGTCCAGGTCGGGGACGTCGATGTTCAATCGGTTGCCGAGCACCCGCTGCAGCTCCCCGACCCAGACTCCCTGCTGGCCGATCGCGGTGAACCAGGGCAGCGACGCGGCGTTCGCCGGGCACAGGCACGAGACGTACTCCCGTGCGTTGTCCGGATTGCCGCCCTTGATGAACGCGTCGGCCGGGCCGGCCAGCCGCGCCGCGCAGCCCGCGTAACGGTCGGTGAAGGGCCCGGCGTAGAGCACCACCGTGTTGCGTTGGCTGGTGAAGATGTTGCAGGAATGCTCGGTGTCCGCGGCCAGCGATCCGGCAGGGAGCTGGCCGGCCCTGCGCAACGCCGCCACCCGCTCGACGAAGGCCGCGGTGTCGAATTCCGAGGCGAGCTGCACGACATAGCCTGCACTGCAGACGATCTGCCGCTCGGGCACACCCAGCGGCAGCACCGGCGCGGTGGTCGGGACAGGCGTCGTCGGTGGACGGGTGGTCGCGGGCGGACGGGTGGTTGCCGACGGGCTGGGGCTGGTCGGGGCGGTGGTCCGCGGGACCGTCGCCGGCGGAGCGGCGGGGGCCCGGGTGACCGTGACCGTGCGGACCGCGGACGAGGTCGTCGGCCCGCTGGCGGATGTCGGGGATGACGGCGCAGCGGGAGAAGGCGCTGCGGTTGTCGGCGTCTGGCCGGTGCTGGCCACCGGCTGGCCGTCCTTGTCGGCGGTGCCCTGCCCGCCCCACCTGGGCGCCAGCAGCAGGGCCGCCACCAGGACCAGTGCTGTTACGACGGCGATGCCCAGGACCGCGTACCAGGCGCGGCGGCGGCGTTCCGGTCGTGGCGCCAGGCCGCCACCGGCTCCGGGCAGCGCGACCGCCGGGTACATGCCGGTCCAACCGGGAAACAGCCCGGAAGGAGGGGGAGGCCCGGTGGGATCGGCGTACGCGGGGTGGACCGGGGCGAAGGCGGCACCGGGCGCGGCGGCGGAGTCGGGCGCCCGACCGTGCTGGCCGGCGTCGGGCGTCTGCGACCAGGCCCGGGCCGGGAGCACCTGCACGAACTCGGTCGGGAACATCTCGGGGACCGCACTGGCCGGCCCGTCTGCCGGACTCACCACGGGCAGGCCGGGCACGGTGACGGCATCGGCGAGAGCGGCGCTGTCTGCGCCGGCGGAGGCAGCGGCCGACCCCCCGCCCGGGAGCAGCTCCGACCAGTCGGTGCGGGCGCCGCAGTGCGGGCAGTAGGGGGTGGACACCGTCGTGCCGCACGCCGGGCACGCCGTGGTGCCGGAGCCCTCGATCACCGCTTCCACCTCCGCTCGACGGGTGCAACGACGGTGTCATTGTGCCGGTCCGGCGGCAGTGCACCGGTTCCGCCCGCCCCGACCGGGGGTGGGCGGGCACTAGCGTCCTCTGGTGTGCGTACCGAGATCCTGCCGATCGCAGTAGCGGCCGGCGCCCCGGCGGCAGCGGTCCTACGCGGACCGGACCGGAGCGGCACCGTGGTCGCGGTGTTCGGCACGGCGCTGCTGATCGAGCTGTCCGATGACGCAGCACGGCACATCAGCCTGCTCGGCGGGTCCGCCACCGGCGTGCCGAACGGCGTGCGGCTGCCTGCCCGAGCCGGTATACCTGCAACCGCTTCGATCTCCGCCTTTCTGTCCGCGCTGGGGGGTCCGCCGACCAGGACGCCCCGGGCCGGCGACCAGGCGACCGTCGGAGGCGGCCGGCTCCGGCTGGGCCGTCTCGACCTGGTCCTGGCCCGGGAGTGGTCGACCCGCATCCCGGTCGGGTCGATTCCGGCGGACGCGGCGGCGGCGCTGTCCGTCACGATCGGCGACGCCCCGCGCGGAATCCCCGACGCCCTACCGGCCGCGCTGGCCGCGGCGCTGCGGTCGGGTGACGGCACGGCGGTCGCCGGCGCCGCGGCGGAGCTGGTCGGCGTCGGCGCGGGGCTCACGCCCGGGGGCGACGACGTGCTGGCCGGCGCGCTCGCCGGACTGCACGCGACCGGGCACACCGACATCGCCTCGGTCATCGGGCTGGCGTGCGGGCCCCGGCTGTCGGGCACGACACCGATCTCCGCGGAACTGGCGCGGCTGGCGATCGCCGGCCATGCGTCGCTGGAGGTCCTCGCCGTGCTCCGCGCCCTGCGGGTCGGATCGCCGGGAGCGCTGCGGTCGGCCGCAACCCGGCTGCTCGCCGTCGGGCACACCAGCGGAGCCGACCTGGCTTTCGGGCTGGTCGCCGGCCTGACGACCGGACGGCCGGGGAAGTCCACCGAGGGCCTCTCACCCGCCGGACCGCCCCTGCAACGCCCGCGGGACGGGCGGGTGGCCACGCCCGCAGGACAGCAGCTCAGTCCGCGAACGCCCAGTGCGCGGTGACGGTCACCGCCACCGCGGTGTCGCCCGTCGCCACCGGCATCGCCGCCGCCGGCGCCGCGCTCCGCCTGGCGGAGAAGGGGGTGACGACGTGCCGGTCGCTGGGCCGCTCGTCGATCCAGACCAGCCGACCGAGGCTGCGCCCGGCCAGCCCGGCCAGCTCGGTGGCCCGAGCCAGCGCGTCGGCATAGGCGCCTGCCCTGGCTGCGGACAGAGCGTCCCGAGGATCCGACGCGGTGAACTCCACGCCGTCGATGCGGACGCCTTCACCGCCCTGCAATGCGACGTCGGACAGCAGCCGCTCGACCTGCCCGAGAGCGGTGAGCTCCACCAGCAGCCGCTGCCCGGCCAGGTACCCGATCAGGACCTCGCGGTTCTCCCGCCATTCGGTCTGCGGCCCGAGCGTCAGGTCGGCGGTGCGCACCGACCGGGAGTCCACCCCGCTGTCGGCGAGGATCGCCAGCATCCGGGTGGCCGTCTCGCCGGCCGCCCGGAACGCGGCTCCCGCGTCGTCGCGCAGCAGGGAGATCCCGAACGTCACGGTCACGTGGTCGACGGCGGCGGCGGAGCGCGCCGACCCGATGACGGTGAGACCGGTGCGATCGGTGGACGGGGACGGAATCGGGACGGTCACTCATCCAGTCTGCGCCCGCGGCGGTACTGCCGCCCGGCGCCGACGGCGAACCTGGCAGGCTGACGGTCCGACGGGCACCGGCGCGGCTTTGCCGTCATCCCCCGGTGCGGGCAGCGCAGCAAGGAGACGCCCATGGACCTGTCCGTCGCGGTCGCGGTCGTCCCCGTCGGGCGGCTCGCCATCGCCGTTCTCGGTCCGGACGGCGTGCTGGACCGGTTCGAGACCGAGCCTCGTTCGGCGCCGTTCCGGTGGGCCTCGGTGACGAAGGTGATCACCGCGCTGACGGTCCTGGACGCCTGCGCCGACGGCACCATCGCCCTCGACGACGCGGTCGGGCCGCCTGGCTGCACGGTGGCGCACCTCCTCGCGCATGCCGGCGGGGTGCCACCGGAGGAGGGCGGCCGGTTCACCGAACCCGGCGCCCGGCGGATCTACTCCAACTACGGGTACGAACTGCTCGCCCGGCACCTCGCCGAGCGGGCCGGCGGACCGTTCGCCGACGAACTCGACGGACGGGTGCTGGCACCGCTGGGGATGACCGGCACGATGGTCGAAGGGTCGCCGGCACACGGCGGGATCGGGACGATCGACGACCTGGCGGCGCTGGGCATGGAGCTGCTGACCGCGCGCGCGCTCGGCCCGGAGGTCGTCGCCGAGATCAGCACGGTGGCATTCCCGGGCCTGACGGGCATCCTGCCCGGGTTCGGCCGACAGACCGACAACGCCTGGGGATACGGGTGCGAGATCCGCGATTCGAAGGACCCGCACTGGACCAGCGCGTCCCACAGCCCTGCGACGTTCGGTCACTTCGGCCAGTCCGGCAGCTTCCTCTGGATCGATCCGCAGGTCCGGCTGGGCTGCGCGTTCCTGTGCGACAGGGACTTCGGGCCATGGGCGGCGCAGGCGTGGCCGCCGCTGGCCGGCGAGGTGCTGCGCGGCTACAAGAGCCCGCTCACGCGAGCGGCCGATGCGCCCAAGCCAGGCTTCGACGGACCCGGCGGGTCGCACGTCAGCGACCGGTTGGGGTGATCAGACCGCGAAGCGTCAAAACCGAGTTACTGTTTGTATTGGAATAGTTACTCACCGCTCAAAGTCCTGACCATGATGGGATGAATGTGTCTTCCAGTCCCGCCGGCACCGCGCCCTACCCACCGCCGCTACCGCTTCCCCTCCGTCGCGAGCTGGCAATGAAGGCCCTGAAGAAGGCGCCCACCGGTATCAGCGGCCTCGACGAGGTGACCGGCGGCGGCCTGCCGGCCGGCCGGACGACTCTGGTGTGCGGACCGGCGGGGTGCGGAAAGACCCTGCTCGCCATGGAGTTCCTGGTGCGCGGCATCGTCGAGTTCGGCGAGCCGGCGGTGTTCGTCGCGTTCGAGGAGACCGCGGACGAGCTGGTGGAGAACGTTGCGTCCATGGGCTTCGACCTCGAGCGCCTCCAGCAGGAGGGCAGCCTGGTCCTGGAACACATCAACCTGGGGGCGGAGGACATCGACGAGACCGGGGCATGGGACCTCGAGGGCCTGTTCATCCGGCTCGGCCTGGCCATCGACGAGGTCAAGGCCAAACGGATCGTGCTCGACACGCTGGAAGCGCTGTTCGGAGCCTTCAAGGACGTGTCGACCCTGCGCAGCGAGCTGCGCCGGCTGTTCACCTGGTTGAAGAACCGCGGCATGACGGCCGTGATCACCGGCGAGCGGGGCGACGGGACACTCACCCGGTACGGCATCGAGGAGTACGTGTCGGACTGCGTCATCGTGCTCGACCACCGGGTCACCGCACAGACCTCCACCCGGCGGCTACGCGTGCTCAAGTACCGCGGAACGTTGCACGGAACCAACGAGTACCCGTTCCTGATCGGCGAGCACGGGGTGTCGGTGCTGCCCATCACCTCGCTGGGGCTCGACCACAAGGCCTCGCACGCCCGGATCTCCAGCGGGGTGCCCGATCTCGACGACATGCTCGGCGGCGACGGGTTCTACCGGGGCAGTTCGATCCTGATCAGCGGCACCGCCGGGACCGGTAAATCGACCATTGCCGCACAGTTCTGCGCCGCCGCGTGCAGCCGCGGGGAACGGGCGCTCTACTTCGCCTTCGAGGAGTCGGCGCCGCAGATCATCCGCAACATGGAGTCCGTCGGCATCCACCTGCGGCCGTGGGTGGACGCGGGGCTGCTCGAGTTCCGGTGCACCCGCCCCAACGGGCTGGGCCTGGAGGCGCACCTGGCGTCCATGCAGCACGCGGTGAACGCCACCAATCCCGACGTGGTGGTGATGGACCCGATCTCCGACCTGCTGCACATCTCCTCCGGCCCCGAGGTCACCTCGATGCTCACCCGGCAGATCGACTACCTGAAGAACAAGGGCGTCACCGCCGTGTTCACCAGCCTGGCCACCGCAGTGGACGTGGAATACACCGACCAGCAGATCGCCTCGCTCAGCGACACCTGGCTGATCACCAAACTGGCGGCCACCGACGGATCCCGCAGCCGCGTGCTGTTCGTGCTCAAGTCGCGGGGCATGTCCCACTCGCACGAGGTCCGCAACTTCGTGCTGGGCGACGAGGGCGTCGTGCTGACCGATGTCTTCCACGGCGACAGTTCCCGGGCATCATGACGCACCGAGGAGGCCGGCCGCATGGACGCCGATTCGTACGGTGAGGCCGCGGCGGCCGCCACCGGCGGGGACGACGGCACCTGGCAGCTACGGCTGTACGTGGCGGGGCAGTCCCCGAAGTCGCTCGAGGCCTTCGCCAACCTCAAGAGGCTGTGCGAGAACTACCTGGCCGGGCGCTACGAGATCGAGATCATCGATCTGGTCGAGTATCCGGCGCTCGCCCGCAGCCACGACATCCTCGCCATCCCCACACTGGTCCGTCAGCTCCCGCACCCTCTGCGCAAGATCATCGGCGACCTGTCGGACACCAGGGGCGTCCTGATCGGCCTGCAACTGGAACCGGTTGCATCCCGATGACCGACCACGACCCGATGACCGACCACGACGCGACGCTCCGCCAGTTCGAGGAGCGGCTGGCCGCGCGGGATGCCGTCGAGTACGTGCTGACGCTGTTCGTCAGCGGCGCCTCGGACATCGCCGCGGTGGCCATCGGCAACGCGAAGTCGCTGTGCGAGAACCACCTGGCCGGCCGTTACCGGCTGCAGGTGGTGGACGTGCACCGCGACGTGGAGAAGATGATGGCCCACCACGTGCTTGCTGCCCCGACGTTGCTGCTCGAACGGCCACTGCCCATGCGGCGACTGGTCGGCGACCTGTCCGACACCCAGCGCGTCCTGGCGGCGCTCGGCATCCACCCGGCGACGATCGAGGAGATCGCCACCGCGTGAGACCGGAGCTCCCTGCGGGCGGTGCCGCGTTCCGGCGCCCGGGGGGGGCCGGAGCAGTCCTCGCCGGACGCCGAGTGGATAGCGGCTGGCGCTCCGGGACGGCGCCCGGCTGAGCACGCCACCGTGCCCGCGGTCGTCGCCCTCGAGCGCTGATCGGCTCACACCCGCTCGAAGCGGTAGCGATCGCGGACGTGGCTGCCGAAGTACCGCCCGGCGCTGTCGGCCGCCACCAATCCGGCATGCACCGACGGCGGGACCAGGAAGTACCGGTAGCACTCGCCCGAGGTGAACTCGACCTCCAGCACAGCCGTGGCGCGGTCGTAACCGATGGAGTCGATGAGGTTGCTGCGCAACGGTTGCCGTTCCATCCTGATCACTCCTGACACTGCGGGAGAGCCCCGCGCACCGTCCGGTCGCCGCACCGGCTCATTGGACCGCGAGGTCGGTGAAGCGGGAGTAGTGCAGCTGGTGGGCGACCGAGATGGTCGCCGTCGGGCCATTGCGGTGCTTGGCGATGATCAGGTCCGCCTCACCGGCCCTCGGGTCGTCGGACTCGAAGGCGTCCGGCCGGTGCACCAGGATGACCATGTCGGCGTCTTGCTCCAGAGAACCTGATTCCCGCAGGTCCGACAGCAGCGGGCGCTTGTCGGTGCGCTGCTCCGGGCCACGGTTGAGCTGGGAGATGGCGATCACCGGCACCTCGAGCTCCTTGGCGAGCAACTTCATCTGCCGGGAGAACTCCGACACCTCCTGCTGCCGGGACTCCACCTTCTTGCCCGAGGACATCAGCTGCAGGTAGTCCACCACGATCAGCCGGAGGTCGTTGCGCTGCTTGAGCCGCCGCGCCTTGGCGCGGATCTCCATCATCGTCATGTTCGGCGAGTCGTCGATGAACAGCGGCGCGTCGGAGATCTCGCTCATCCGCCGGACGATCTTCTGCCAGTCCTGCTCGCTCATCGTGCCGGCCCGCATCTGCGACAGCCGGATCTGCGCCTCCGCTGACAGCAGGCGCATGGTGATTTCCGTCTTGGACATCTCCAGGGAGAAGATCACCGACGTCAGCCGGTGCTTGACCGACGCGTTCCGGGCCACGTCCAGGGCCAGCGTCGACTTACCGACACCGGGCCGCGCGGCCATGATGATCATCTGCCCCGGATGGAAACCGTTGGTCAGCGTGTCGAGGTCGGCGAAACCGGTGGGCACACCGGCGGACATCCCGCCCCGGCTGGCGATGGCGTCCATCTCGTCCATCGTCGGCTGCAGCAGTTCCTCCAGGATCACGTAGTCCTCGGCGGACCGCCGCTCGGTGACCTCGTAGATCTCCGCCTGCGCGCGGTCGACGATCTCGTCGACCTCTCCCCCGCCGAGCTGCCCCTCGCTGCCGCCATAGCCCAGCTGGACGATCCGGGTGCCGGCCTCCACCAGCCGTCGCAGCACCGCCTTCTCCGCCACGATCTCGGCGTAGTAGGCAGCGTTGGCGGCGGTGGGCACCGCGCCGGTCAGCGTGTGCAGGTAGACCGCACCGCCGATGCGCGACAGCGCGCCGGCCTTGTCCAGCTCGGCCGCCACGGTCACCACGTCGGCCGGCTCGCCGCGGGCGTAGAGGTTGAGGATCGTCTCGTAGACGGTGGCGTGCGCGGGCTTGTAGAAGTCGACGGTGCCGAGTTCCTCCACCACGTCGGCGATGGCGTCCTTGCTCAACAGCATGCCGCCGAGCACCGACTGCTCCGCCGCCAGATCCTGCGGCGGTTGCCGGTCGAACTGCCGCGGGGTCTCCGCCGGCGGTCCCCCCGCCCATCGGTCGTCGATCACCGCCATGTGGTGCTCCGCCTCCCAGATATTCCTTGGTCCAGCTCATCTCTACCCGGGGCCACCGACAGTCGGCCCGGGCCGGGGGCCGATCGCGCATTCGGACGGTAGGCGCCCACTCCCGTGCTAACAACTGCACGCTGTGGACATGGCGGGGACCGGACCGGGACAGGTTGGGGACGGATCGACATCGACGCAGGTCGGAATCGCGTGCCAGTGGGGAACGATTGTGGAGTTCGGCGGCTATGGGCGACGTCTTTGCACGTCAGGGCGGTGGCTGCCGCATCGGGGGCTGTGGATGGAAGCTGTGGGCAGGTTCTCGGCGTTTCTCACCCCGCGTGTCGCGGAGGCGCCCGCCGTCGTCGCCGAGACCGATTCGTGACCGGGTCGTGATCTGCCGAGGTTCGACGGACAGTTGTCGCATTGACACTTCGGCCATTCGATCAGGTGGCCGATCACCCTTTAGGATCTACTAGACCTCGCAGACCGCCAAGGCCCGGTCAGACATACGCGACGGCCCGTGAGAACCGCCCGGCCAACCGGGACGCACTGCCCTGAACGGCGGCAGGGCGGGGCGTCCGGCCGCTCGCGACAGCCCCGATCTGTCCGCCCGATCCAGCACGGCCGAGAAGTGTCCGTCCCGCCGCGACCGCCGCGACCGCCACGTCCCCCCGCCCGGCCGGGCCGCCGCCGCCGGGGTGTTGACAGGGCGTAGGTGGGAGACGACCTTCGGGCGGGATACCAGTACCGGACATCCCGACCCGGCGAAAGGTTCCGATGCGCGTCGTCCTGTTGTCCGACACCCATGCCCCGCGGTTCTGGAAGTCCTGCCCTCCGGCGGTGGCCGCCGCACTGGCCGGGGCGGACCTGATCCTGCACGCCGGTGACGTGTGCACCCCTGCGGTGCTCGAGGAACTGGCCGGCTTCGCTCCGGTCCGTGCGGTGCAGGGCAACAACGACGGCGACGACGTAGCGGACTGGGGGGCACCGGTCACCGACGAGTTCACCGTCGACGGTGTAGCGGTGGCGATGATCCACGACAGCGGTGCCCGGACGGGGCGGCTGGCCCGGCTGCGGAGGCGCTTCCCGTCCGCGGACCTGGTCGTCTCCGGCCACTCGCACATCCCGTGGGACGAAGCCGGGCAGGGGCTGCGCATCCTCAATCCGGGCTCACCGACCGACAAGCGGCGGCAACCGCACGGCACGGTGATGGAACTGGACATCGCCGCAGGCCGGTTGGGACCGGTCCGACTGGTCGAGGTCAGCTGACCGGTCGACGCGGCATCGGTGACCTGGGCTGGTCGGCGCAGTGCGCAAGCACACACCGTGTCCTGCCGTTCGCGCGCAAACCCTAACGGAGCGCCGCGCACTATCAAGAACATGACCCGGCGTCACCGTTTGCTTCCGTCAGCACTGTGACCTTCACCCTATTGGCTCTAGAAGTTGCGAGCATTCAGGTCGCAGTGACGATTCATCCGTAAGCTTCCGTGAGAGCCCACCCCGATTCGCGCACTGCGCAGTCGGCTGCGTCGGGCAGGGGGACAACGGGGTCCCGGTCGGCGGCCATCAGAGCGCCACCGGCCTACGAACCTCCCGCCACACCCCTGTGAAACGGATACACAACATGCTGACCGAAGTTGGTGAACGAGCGGGCACGCCCCGCTCGGCGCCGTCAGGGCTCCGCCGCGTCGCGGGGCTCAGCGCCTCCCTGGTCGGAACCCAGGCCCTGACGAGCGTGCTGGGCCTGGGCTTCTGGACCCTGGCCGCGCGGAGCTTCTCCACCTCCGATGTCGGCGTGGCCGGCGCCGCCGTGGCGATGATGATGCTGCTGAGCTCGCTCGGCTCGCTGGGTCTGGGCACGTTGTTGATCGCCCGGCTCCCGCTGACCGATCAGGGCGACCGCCGGGTGCTCGTCCGCACCTCGCTGCTGGCGGCCGGTGGCACCAGTGCACTGCTCGCTGCGGTCGTCCCGCTGGTCGCCGTGCATGCGTTCGGCGCCGTCAATCTCCGCCCGCTCGTCGCCAGCCCGCTCACCGTCCTCGGATTCGCCGCCGGCACCGCGCTGATGGCCGTCGTCCTGGTGCTCGACCAGGCCGTCCTCACGATCGGCGTCGGCATCCTGCAGTTCGAGCGCAACGTGCTGGCCAGCGTGGTCAAGATCGCCGCGCTGGTGGTGTTCGGCGCCTTCGGCTTCAGCGGCGGCATGACCATCTTCCTGGCCTGGGCGGTCGGCACGCTCGTCTCGCTGCCGCTGGTGTCCTGGCGGACGAAGGGCGGCCGGGCGCTGCAGTCCGACCGCCGGATCGCCGATCCGCGGGTGCTGCGCGGGCTCGGCAAGATGGCCGCCAGCCACCACGCGCTGAACACGACGCTGCAGGCCGCCCTGCAGATCCTGCCGATCATGGTGACGGTTCTGCTGTCGGCCCGCGAGAACGCCTTCTTCAACACCGCCGTCATGGTCTCCGGTTTCGTGTTCGCCCTGCCGTACGCCATCGCCATCAGCCTGTTCGCCTCCGCCAGTGGCAGCGAACGCGAGGTGATGAGCCGCATCCGCATCACCCTGCCGTTCAGCCTCGGCGTCAGCGTGATCGCCAACATCGTGATGTATCCGCTGGCCGGAGTCGCGCTGAGCCTGTTCGGCCAGTCGTACGCGAACGAGGGCGTGGACATCCTGCGCGCGCTCGTGCTGGCGGGCATCCCGTTCGTCGTCAAGGACCACTTCATCGCGCTCCGCCGCGTGCAGGGCCGCACCACCGAGGCGGTGGCGCTGCTCGGCGGCTTCCTCGTGGTCGAGCTGGCCGCGGCGGCCATCGGGGCGAGGGTGGCCGGCACGATCGGGCTGTGCCTGGCCTGGGTCGCCGTGCTCGCCGTCGAGGCCATCGTGCTCGCCGTGCCGCTGTTCCGCGGATGGCGGGAGTACCGGCGCGAGGCCGCCGAGCTCGTCGATTCCCCGACGCCTGCGGCATCCGTCGCGCAGACTGGAGCCGCACGCGGTGCGGTGACCGCAGTCGGCGGCTCGACCGGGCGTCGGGTTCCACCCGGTTCGACCTCGAGTCTGGCGACTGACATGGACGATGTTGCTGTCCCGGTGCACCCTGCCCTCGGCGACGCCGACCCTGCGGTGCTGGCGCCGGACCACGTCGCGTCCGCGCACGGTGCTGCACTCCCCGTTCGCGACCACGACCGCCGTACCGCGCCGGACCCGGCCCTCCTGCCGGCGCCGGCCCCCGCGTCGGCCGACTCGACGATCACCGCGTCGGAGGTGGCCCGCCGGCGGTTGATCGGGTCGGTCAACCTGGCCGGCCCCGCTCTGCTGGTCATGTCGCTCGGCGTACTGGTGATGGCCCTGGCGGCCAACGCCGGGCGTGCGGGATCGACAGGTGGCTGGCCCAGCGCCGCCTGGATCGCCGGCCTCGTGCTGATCTTCCTCCCGGCGTGCTTCCGCATCGTGCTGCGCAGCACGCCGTTCGCGGAGCGGATGATCCTGGCCGTCGCGCTGCCGATGTTCCTGCAGTTCAGCCGCCTGGTACTGAACCCGACGCAGTTCGCTTTCCACGACGAGCTGATCCACGTCAACACGCTCCGCCAGATCGACGAAACCGCCCACCTCTTCTCGCAGAACTCGCTGCTCCCGGTGTCCGGCTACTACCCGGGGCTCGAGGTGGTCACCGACGCCATCCACAGCCTGACCGGGCTGAGCATGTTCGCCGCCAGCGTCGTCACCCTGGTCATCTCCAGGGCCGTCATCTCGCTGGCGATCATCGCCGTCGTCTCGCTGGTCACCGGTTCCCGCCGGGCCGGCGCGGTGGGGGCCGTCGTCTACGTGGTCAACCCGCAGGAGCTGTTCTTCAACTCGCAGTACTCCTACCAGACCCTCGCACTGCCGCTCGCGGTGTTCGCGGTCTACCTGTTCGCCACCCGCCGTCGCCGGTCCCCGACCGCACTGGTGCTGCCGGTCCTGGCCACCGCGATGGTCACCTTCACCCACCACCTGACGGCGATGCTGCTGGTCGCCGCCTTCGCGGTGTGGCTGGTCGTCGACCTCGTCGCCGGTCGCCGGGCCCACCGGAACGCCCCGACGGATGACACGGTGACCGACGGCCGCGGGGCGACCGGAGATCCCCTCGGCGGTGCCGGCTCCCCGACGGACGGGACTCGCTGGGGGATGCTGGCCCACCGGCGCGACCGGGGCGGCCTGGCCTGGATGACGGTGATCGGAGCCGGCCTGTCCCTGCTCGCGGCGCTCAACCCGGGCAGCCCGGTGCGCTCGTACCTGGAGGCCATCGCAGGCAGCTCCGCTGGCGACGTCACCAGCCTCACCGAGGGCAAGCAGACCAAGGCACTGTTCGCCGACACCGCCGGCACCGGCCCCGCCTGGTGGGAGCAGATCCTGCTGATCGGCGCCGTCGCGCTGGCCATGCTGTCGATGATCGTCGCCGTCCGCTACCTGTGGCGCGAACGTCGCGCGGCGCCGCTGGTCGTGGTCGTCGCCCTGCTGGCCCTGCTCTACCCCGTCATCCCGGCCGGCCACCTGACGATGGCCACGGCCGAGGTCGGCGACCGGGCCTCCGGGTTCGCCTTCGTCGGCCTGGCCGCCGTCATCGGCTGGTGGCTGTGGCACGGCAGGTGGCGGCTCCGCTCGCTGCTGCTGTTCACCGCCGCAGCCGTCGTGGTCTTCCTGGGCAACATCGTGCTGGGATCCGGCCCGACGACCGGGCAGCTGCCCGGCCCGTACGAGATCTCGGCCGACGCCAGGAGCGTCGACGCACCGAACACGGCCGCAGCCGAGTGGCTGGTCACCGGAGTCCCGGCGGACAGCGTCGTCTACGGCGACCGGACCTCCGGACTGCTGGCGGCAGCGGTCGGCGGACAGGACACCGTGCTGCACGTGTCCACCGACATCGACGCCTCCCGCCTGCTGCTGGACCCCGAATTCACCGCCAAGGACCTCGCCCTCATCCGGCAGACGCACCTGGCGTACCTGATCGTCGACACGCGCCTGTCCACGGGGCTGCCGCACCAGGCGTACTACATCGAGAGCGGCGAGTTCGGGGGGCAGGGCCGCACCGGTCCGGTCCCGGCCGCGGCACTGGACAAGTTCGCCTCCGTCCCGGGCGTGCAACGGATCTACGACAACGGCTCTCTGGTGATCTACGACGTGACAGGACTCGACCGATGAGCCGCATCGACGCCCGGCAGGACCGGACCGGCACCGCTGGCAGCACCGACACCCTGGCCGCGGGCAGCTCCGCCGTGCATCCGGCCGGCGCTCCCGTCCTCCCGCGACCCGCCCGTGGCCCGGTCGGTTCGTGGGCCGCTGACCTCGGCTGGCGCATCGCCCTGACCGTGGTCGCGGCCGCGCTCGCCGTCGTCGGTGCCCCGTCCTGGTTGGCCGCCACCGCAACCGGCCTGGCGACCGTGGCCGTGGTCGAACGGCTCGTGCGCCACCGCCGGCGCGGCATGCTCGACGCCGCGCTGGTCGGCATCGGCACGCTGGTCGTCGCGCTCGGGCTGGTCGGGCTGCTGCTCAACTACCTCCCGGGCGGCATCACCCGGACCGGCTGGGCGGTGGCCTTCGCCCTGCTGGCCATCGCCGCGCTCACCGTCGCGGGCCTGCGCCAGGATGAAACGCCGCCCAGCCCCTTCCGCAAGCTGTTGACCAGGGCCGCGGTACCCACCGCGTTGTTCGCCGTCGCCGCCGGCGGCGTGCTCGCGGCCGCCCTGGTGCTCGCCGTGCATTCCTACGACGACACGCACATCCCACCGGTGGACATGTCCAGCTCGGCCGTGCAGAACGGCTTCGCCACCGTGACCGTGGCCGCTGGAACCGACGCCGGCCCGTTCGAGATCGACCTCGTGTCCGGGACCAACCGGGTCGCCGTCGCCACCGGCATCACCGTCTCGGCGAGGACCTCCACCGCGGTGGTGGTCGCCGTACCGGCCGGGCTGCGGGTGTCCGTCCAGCTGGTGAAGCCCGGAACGACCACCGCTCTGCGTGAGCTGATGCTCGACACCACCACCTCGACCGCCACCACCGCCGGGGCGGGCGGATGAGTACCGCCCCACTGCGCGTTCTCCAGGTCGTCCAACGGTTCTACCCCGAGCTCGGCGGGCTGGAGACGCACGTCGCCGAGGTCACCTCGCGGCTGCGCGACGTGCCGGACATCGACATCACCATCCTGACCACCGACCGCAGCGGCGAGCTGCCGCAGGAGGACCTGATCAACGGGGTCCGGGTGATCCGCCGCCGGTCGTGGCCGCGGAACCGTGACTACTACTTCGCACCGGGTCTGGCGCGGGTGATCCGCACCGGCGGCTGGGACGTCGTGCACCTGCAGGGCGGCCAGACATTCGTGCCGCTGATCGGGATGCTCGCCGCCCTGTCCGCGCGCATCCCGTACGTGCTGACCTTCCACACCGGCGGGCACTCCACCGCCGCCCGGTCCGCCCTGGGCGATCTGCGCACCAAGCTGCTGCGGCCGCTGCTGTCCAGGGCCGCCGGGCTGATCGCCGTGAGCAGGTTCGAGAAGAAGCGGTTCGTCGCCGAGACCGGCATCGATGCCGATCGCTTCCAGGTGATCAACAACGGCGGCGCGCTGCCGGCGGTTCCGGCCGGCGTCCGGCCGGTCGCGGGCACCATCGTGTCCAGTGGGCGGCTGGAGAAGTACAAGGGTCACCACCGGGTCATCCAGGCGCTGCCGGAGATCCGGACCACCGTTCCGGGTGCCCGCCTCACCATCCTGGGTGGCGGCCCGTACGAGACCGAGCTCCGGTCGCTGGCCGACTCGCTCGGCGTCGGCACCGCGGTCACCATCGAGCACATCCCGCCCGCCGAGCGGTCGCGGATGGCCGAGATCCTGGCCGGCTCCAGCGTGATGGCCGCGCTGTCGAGCTTCGAGGCCCACCCGGTCGGCATCATGGAAGCCCTGGCGATCGGACTGCCCGTACTGGGCTGCGACGTGGCCGGCATCGGCGACCTCGTGGAGGACGGCCTGGTCACCGGCATCGGCGTCGACGCCCCGGCTGACGAGGTGGCCGCCGCGCTGGTGCGCATGCTGGAGACGCCGCCGGCCGAACCCAGGACGCCTGCCGATTTCCACCTGCCGACCTGGGAGGAATGCACCGCCGACCTGGCGCAGGTGTACCGCAGGGTCGCCGGCGACCGGGAGTCCGTTCAGCGGGCGTCCCGTCACCGGGCGTCCCGTCACCGGGCGTCTCGTCACCGGGCGTCTGGTTCGACGGGGTCGGCCACCGGGTCCGCCGCGGTGCGGCCGCTGCGCGTCGCCCAGATCATCACCACGCTCACCACCGGCGGGGCGGAGCGGCAACTGCAGTCCCTGGTCGCCCACAGCTCGAACACGCACCGCACCATCGCCCTGTACGAGGGCGGGACGGTCGCCGAGGCCATGCGGCGATCCGGCGCGGCGGTCGACGTGCTCGGCATGGGCGGCCTGCGCAAGGCGGTGGCCATCGCCCGGCTGGCCCAGCGGCTACGCCGCATGCGGCCGGACGTCGTACACGTCCATCTGCTGTCCGCCCAGCTCTGGGGCATCCCGGCTGCCCGGCTGGCGCGCGTTCCGGTCGTGCTGTCGACCGAGCACTCGCTGATGGACACCTCCCTGGAGAACCGTCCCCTCACCCCGGTGCTGCACGGCATCTACCGAACGCTGGAGTCGATGGTCACCCGCACCGTCGCCGTCTCGACCACCACGAAGGCCCGGCTGGTCCGCTGGGGCGTCGACCCCGAACGGATCTCCGTGATCGACAACGGCATCGACTTCGCCGAGCTGGCCTTCTCCGCGCCCGCCCGGGACCGGGTCAGGACCGAGTTCGGCATCGCCGACGGCACCGAGCTGATCGGCGCGGTCGGCCGCCTCGAGCCGGTGAAACGGTTCCCGGAACTGCTCGAGGCGCTCGCCCCGACCCTCGCGCCGGGTGTGCGGGAGCTGCTCGTCGTCGGCGCCGGACCGCTGCTGCAGCCGCTGGCCGACCGGGCCGCTGCGCTCGGTGTCGCCGACTGCGTGCATCTGCCCGGTCCCCGTGGTGACGTGCCCGCGCTGCTGTCGGCGATGGACGTGCTGGTCAGCCCGTCGCGCGACGAGACGTTCGGCATGGCCGTGCTGGAGGGTCTTGGTGCCGGGCTGCCGGTCGTCTATGCCCAGTGCCCGGCGCTGGACGAACTCCCCTCGCGACCGGACTGGGCCGTCGAACTGCCCGCTCCGGACCGGACGGGGGGAACGGACCCGGGCGAGCTCCGCGAGGCCGTCGACCAGGCGTTGCACGGCCGCCTTCCCGGTGCCCGTCACCCGTTGCCGCAGGCGGTCACGGATGCCTACGGGATCGAGCGGACCGCCGGCGCCCTCGACACGCTGTACGCCGAGCTGGTCGCTGGCCGGACCGGCACGGGCGGACCACACCCGCTGTCCCCCGAGGTCCGGCCGGCCACCGGTGCCGACCACGCCCGCCCTCTCGAAACGGTGATCTCGTGACCCACCTTGCCCTCGCCTCCCGGGGCGATGCGCTGGCGCCCTACCTGTTCTCCGCGCTGCGGAACCGTTTTCCGGTCGCCGGCGAGCTCGCTGTCGACCTGACGCCCGCCCAGCGGTACACCGTCGCCGCACGGACGTTCCGGCCGTCCCGCACCGCGTGGGTCGAGAACTTCTACAAGAGCTCGCAGGCCTACCGGCTGCGCTCGGCCAACGCCGGGCGTCAGCTGGCCGCGCTCGACGGGGACGTCGACGTGGTGGTCCAGGTGCATGCGCTGTTCGAGGTCCCCGGCGCGACGAGCATGCTGTACATCGACTGCACCCACCGGCAGTCGGCGCAGAGCTGGCCGGCGTGGAACCCGTTGCAGGGTGCGGAGTTGCAGGCCTGGTACGACCGCGAACGGAAGCAGTACCACCGCGCGGCACACCTGTTCGCCTTCTGCGAGCCGACCCGGCGCAGCCTGATCGAGGAGTACGGCGTGCCGGCCCACCGGGTCACCACCACCGGCGCCGGCATCAACCTGCAGGCGCTCCCGGACCTGACCGGCAGCGCGCCGGTGCCGACCATCCTGTTCATCGGCAACGACTTCGTCCGCAAGGGCGGTCTGGTTCTGCTGGAGGCGTTCCGTGAGGTGCGCCGGGTACTGCCGGATGCCCAACTGCAGCTGGTGGGCACCGATCCGCGCGTCCCCAGCCAGGACGGGGTGCAGGTGTTCGGGCGCATCCGCGACCGTTCGGTGATCGAGCAGCTGTACCGCTCGGCGTCGGTGTTCGCGCTGCCCTCGTACTTCGACCCGTTCCCACTCGTGCTGATGGAGGCCATGGCGTTCGGCCTTCCGGTGGTGTCGACGCGATCGTGCGGCATCCCCGAGATCGTCCAGGACGGGCGCACCGGAACCCTGATCGACGCCGGCGACGTCGACGCGCTCGCCGCCGCCCTCATCGGCACGCTGTCCGATCCGGCCGCTGCGCGGCGGGCCGGTCGGGCCGGGCGGGCGCGGGTGGAGCGGAAGTTCCGCTGGGAGACCGTGGTGGACCGGATGAGTCCGGCGCTGCTCGGCTCCCGCCTGCGGTCGACCGCGTGAGGCGCGGGCACCGCCGGTTCGCTCCGCTCCTCGCGGTCACGCTGATGCTGCTCGCGGCGTGCAGCAGTGGCGGCGGAACACCGGCCACCTCGGCGCCGGCCACCAGCTCCGCACCGGCCACCAGCTCGGCACCGAGCACGAGCGCACCGGCCTCCGGTCCGTCGTCGGCAGCCGCAACCAGTTCGAGCTCGTCGAGCGCCGACTCGTCCGACACCAGCTCGTCCCCGGGCTCGTCCGAGGCGACCTCGTCGAACTCGAGCTCGTCGGATTCCGGCCCGGGGAGCTCGAGCTCGGCAAGCAGCGGCGGCACGACCGCCGACGCGGGGTCCGGTTCGTTCGTCACCCGCAGCGGTCGGCAGTTGCTGCTGGCGGGCGACCCGTTCCGTTTCGTCGGCGTCAACCTCTACGACGCGGCGGCCAGCGACCGCTACAGCTGCAACCCGAGCAAGAAGATGTCCGACGCCCAGTTGCTGAGCACCCTGAAGTTCCTGCACGACTCGGCCGGCGCCACCGTCCTGCGCTTCTGGGCTTACCAGACATACACCCAGGGCGGCACCTACTACGCGGGCATCGACCGGGTGCTGTCCGCCGCCGAGCAGGCCGGGATGAAGGTCATCCCGGTGCTGGAGGACGGCCCCGGCAACTGCACGAACATGACCGAAGCCGTGCCCAAGAGCCAGTACCAGTCGGACACCTGGTACACCCAGGGCTACAAGGTGCCCTACGGCAACGCCACGCTGTCCTACCGCGACTACGTCAAGGCCATCGTCGGCCACTACGCGAACAACCCGACGATCCTCGCCTGGAGCATGATGAACGAGGCCGACACCAGCGCCAGGACCTCCTCCGGGCAGACCGTCCTGGTCGACTTCGCCAAGGACATCGCCGGCCAGATCCGCTCGGTGGACACCAGGCACCTGATCACCGTCGGCACCCAGAGCAACGGCGCGCCCGGGGCCAGCGGCCCGGACTTCACGGCCGTCTACGGGCTGTCGGAGATCGACCTGGCCGAGGTGCACGACTGGGGCTACTGGGGCGACGACCAGAGCCCGATGCCCGGCGGCGAGGGAGCAACGCCACCCGCGGCCGACAGCGCCGCCTGCAAGGCGGCCAACGCACCGATCGGCTGTTCGTTTGCGCTGGCGGCCGGCCTGGACAAGCCGCTGTTCGTCGGTGAATCGGGCATCTTCGGCAGGACGGAACAGGAGCGGTCCGCCCGGGCGACCCTGATGAAGGCGAAGATGGACGCCGCCTTCGGCGCCGGTGCGGTGGGCTACCTGGTGTGGAGCATCAACACCGGGATCACCGACGGGTACGACATCCTGCTGACCGACGGGGATCCGCTGTTCGGCCAGATGGCCGGCGTGGCCGGGACCATCACCTGATGGCCGGCCCGGCCGGGCAGACGCGTCAGCGGTCGGCGGACATGCGCTGGGCGTGCCGGGTGAGCAGCGCCTGGGTGGACGCGGCGGACGCACCGATGGCCGGCCAGTACATCGCGAATCCATCCCCGTGCGGCTCCGGTGCGCCGCTCTCCAGGTGCGGCATCATCGTCCAGTACAGGTCCCCGCTGATGTTGCGGTCGGCTTCCACCGCGACGATCAGCGCGGCGGTTGCCGGCGCGTTCGTCCAGTCGAACTCGCCGACCATGTAGACCTTGCCGTGGCTCGCCGCCACCGCTGCGTCGGCCCGCATGGTGGGGACGTCGACGGGATAGAAATGGCCGCCTACGATATCCACGTCCGCTCCGGTGACAGCCGCCGAGGACACCGGCATGCCGTCGGCCGCCGAGCCGTCGGCGACCAACTGCCGCACGCCCAGCGAATGCTTGAGGTAGGCCGCCAGATTCTGCGTCCATTGCGGGCCGGCCGTCCACAGTTCATTACCGGTCTCCCACGCCATGATGGTCGGGTCGTTCCGGTACGCGATTCCGCTGTAGACGTTGACGTGACCGACCAGACGGCCCACGTAGGTACGAAAAGCACCGATCACCGCCGGATCGGTGTAGAAATGGCTTTCCGATGCCCGCTGCGCCGGGCTGTTGGCCGCATTCACCGACGGATCGGAATTATTCGGGTAACCCGCCCAACCGGTGAAGGTCGACTCGCCGCCGTGATACCAGCGCCATTGGTCGGTCAGCGGGATCATGAGTTTCAGCCCGAGTTGGCCGGCCCGGTAGATGGCGTAGTCGGCGGCGGCCAGCGCGTGGTCGTCGAAAACGCCCGGTCGCGGCTCGAAGCATTGGGCACAGCCGACCGAGATGCCCAGGGTGTGCGATCGGATCACCGTCGCGCCGGTGGCCGCCGCTGACCGGAGCGCATCGTCGATCCTGGCCTTCGTCGGGTACGTGGGACTGCCGGCGGTGTCCCGGATGTTGTCGTCGAGGCCGAGGTAGTACTCGTTCGTGCCGGCGAATCGAAATGTACTGCTGCTCAACATTAATCGAGACCCCGAGCGGGTCACGAAGCCGGTCCGCGGAGCACCGGCGGGGGCAGCGGCCGTCGCGGGCGATCCGGCCTTCGCGCCCGCCGGTGCTGCCGCCGTGGCCGGTGTTCCCATGGCGACTCCCAGCACGGAGACCGTCGTGAAGACGACCGCGAGCAGTCCCGCGGCACGGCGGATCGCCGGACGCCGGTGGCGCCCGTCTTTGTGTGCCTGGCGCTCCGTCATGGCATCCTCCGAATCGAATCCGGAGATAGGAACCGGCTACGACAAATCGTAATCGGTTGCTTACCCTACGTTTACCACTCTTGCGGAGATCACCGGGCCGATGCTTTTTCGTCCATGCAGGGTGATATCCGGTCACGATGCGTGGAGGTCGTCACCCTTTAGGAAACCCAGCGCGCTCTCTTCGTCGGAAAGAGGTCCGCGGATTGGTCTGGTGTTACAGAGAGTGCGATAAGTAACAAGACGGGCCAGATCGACACGAATGGCCCATCGGGTCGCTAACGTAGTACTTGTTCACACGGTGGTGGCAATGATCCGTCAGGCTCAAGCGGTCGCCACCTGCTTGACGGGGAGCCAGAGGCGAGACCGACCACCGGGAATTCACATTTCCAGGAGTACCGGATGCGCGCCGTCCAACCCCGCCCCTCTTCTTCGCCCAAGGTCAGCATTATCGTGCCGGCGCGAAACGAAGCCCGCAATCTCGAAGTGGTGCTGCCGACCCTGCCGGCCGATGCCGAGATCATCGTCGTGGACGGACATTCCGTCGACGACACGCAGGCCGTGGTCGCCGCCGTCCGTCCCGACGCGAAGTTCGTCCAGCAGACCCGCCGCGGCAAGGGCAATGCCCTCGCGGTGGGCTTCGCCGAAGCCACCGGCGACATCATCGTCATGTTCGACGCCGACGGCTCGGCCGACCCGCTGGAGATCGACCGCTTCGTCGCGGCCCTGCTCGACGGCGCCGACTTCGCCAAGGGCAGCCGCGTGCTGACCGGCGGCGGCAGCAGCGACATCACCTGGTTGCGGGACACCGGGAACAAGGCGCTGACGTTGATCACCAACATCGGATTCCGCACCGGCTACACCGATCTCTGCTACGGCTACAACGCTTTCTGGACCGACGTGCTGCCGCACCTCGACCTGCCGCTGCCGCACCCCGTCTCGGCCGAGATGCAGTGGGGCGACGGCTTCGAGATCGAGACGCTGATCAACTGCCGCGTCGCCGCTGCCAAGCTCGCCGTCACCGAGGTGCCGAGCATCGAACTGCTCCGGCTGTTCGGCGCCAGCAACCTGCACGCCATCAAGGACGGCTTCCGCGTCCTGAAGACCATCGGCACCGAATGGCGCCGCGCCAAAGTTGCGGCGAAAGCCATTGCGGTGTCGACGGTCCGCTCGCCGGCGCCGGTCATCCTCCCGACGGTCGAGTACAAGGAAGCCTCGGCATGACGCGGGCGCGGGACACCCGGCCACAGCTGCGTCTCGAGCCGCCGTCCGGAGCTCCTCGCGTGCTGGTCGTCGGTTCGGGATGGCGCTTCACGTCAGGCATCAGCTACTACACCTGCCGCCTGACCAACGCCATCGCCGAAGTGGCGCCGACCAGCGCGCTGCTGATGCGGCAGCTCGTCCCGACGTTTCTCTATCCCGGGCGCGCCCGCGTCGGCGAGCAGGTCAACGACCTCACCTACGGCCCGTCGGTCCGCGTGTTCGACGGACTCGACTGGTTCTGGGGACGGAGCATGCGGCAGGCACGGCGCTTCATGCGGGAGAACCGCCCGCAGGTGCTGGTCCTGCAGTGGTGGACCGGAGCGGTGCTGCACTCCTACCTCAAGCTGGCCCGGCTCGCCCGGCGCAACGGCTGCAAGGTGATCATCGAGTGGCACGAGGTGCAGGACACCGGCGAGGCGCGTATTCCCGGCGTCGAACGCTACGTGACCAAGGCGATGAAGCTGTTGCTGCGCAACGTGTCCGGCCATGTCGTCCACTCCCAGTACGACCTCGAGCTGCTCCGGCGGATCTACGATCTGCCCGACGAGCTGGTCGCGGTCGTACCGCACGGACCGTACGACCACCACAGCCAGGACGTCGTCCCCTCCGGGGCGGCCAGTGACCCGGTGCTCACCGTGCCGGAGGCGGAGAAGCCGTTCGAGTTCCTCTACTTCGGTGTCATCCGCCCCTACAAGGGGGTCGAGGACCTGGTCGCGGCTTTCGACCTGCTGCCCGCGCAGGTGCGGGAGAATTCGAAGCTCGTACTGGTCGGTGAGACCTGGGAGGGCTGGACGGCGCCCCTCGAGGCCGTCGCCGCCAGCCCGAACCGCGACCGCATCGAGGTCGTCAACCGCTACGTGACCGACGCGGAGGTGGCGGCACACTTCGCCTCCGCCGACGCCGTCGTGCTGCCCTACCGTCGCTCGTCTTCGTCCGGTCCGCTGCACGTCGCGATGAGCACCGGCCTTCCGGTCGTGATCAGCGAGGTGGGCGGCCTGGTGGAGGCTGCCGGCGACTACGAGGGCACCCACTTCGTGCCTCCCGCGGACCCTGCCGCGCTCGCCGACGCGATGGCAAAACTGCCGGGTGACCGAAATCGCCGGTACGCCGACCCACACAGCTGGGACACTACGGTTGACGCCTACGGTGAATTGCTGCGCCGGATCGGGGCGCCGACCTGGGCACCGCCGCTGGATTCCGTCTCCCGTCCCGATCTCGTCGCCACCTCCAAGGAGCCGTCATGACACTGAAGCTGGTCGCATTCGACCTGGACGACACACTGGCTCCCTCCAAGTCCCGGCTCGACCCGGAGATGGCCGAACTGCTCACCGACCTGATCCGGCTGGTGCCGGTGTGCATCATCTCCGGCGGCCGGTTCGAGCAGTTCTCCATGCAGGTGCTGGACGCCGTCGGCGACGCCGCCGACCTCTCCCAGCTGCACCTGATGCCCACCTGCGGCACCCAGTACTACGAGCGCGCCGGCCAGGACTGGTCACAGGTGTACTCCGAGGACCTGTCCGAGGCGGAGAAGGCTTCCGTCGTCGCGGCCCTCACCGACGGCGCGAAGGCGCTCGGTTTCTGGCAGCAGCAGACCTGGGGCCCGATGATCGAGGACCGGGGCAGCCAGATCACCTTCTCCGCGCTCGGCCAGGAAGCACCCGTCGCGGCCAAGAAGGAATGGGACCCCTCCGGCGAGAAGAAGGAACTGCTGCGGCAGTACGTCGCCGAGCGGGTGCCCGCGCTCGAGGTTCGCAGCGGCGGCTCGACCTCGGTCGACATCACCCGCAAGGGCGTCGACAAGTCGTACGGCATGGAGAAGATCAAGGCCAAGCTGGGCCTGGCGAACGAGGACATCCTGTTCGTCGGTGACCGGCTCGACGCCGGCGGCAACGACTACCCGGTCAAGGCGATGGGCATCAGCTGTGTCGCCGTGCAGCACTGGCAGCACACCGCCATCTTCGTCCGCGGGCTGATCGCCACGATCACCGAGGCCGGGTCCTCCTCCGGCGGCGCGCATCGCGCGGCCGAGGGTGCGGCCCACACCCTCGCCGAAGTCGTCTTCTAGGCTGCTCCGGATCCCCCCGAAGGGGCTTTCCCCGACAGCCGATCAAGGAGCACGTCACCGTGGCCGACAGCCCGACTGAGTTGCGCATCGGCGGCGTCCGCATCGACCGGGCCTCGGCATTGGATTCCGCCCGCGGTTACCTGAGCCGCCGTGATCGCTTCGGCTATCCGGCGTACGACTCCTTCGGGTCCGAGGGCGGGCCCTGGAAGATCAGCGACGCCGATTTCGTCGCGCCTGTGCTGCTGAACGCCGAGATGAACTCAAGGACGTTCTACGCCCTCGAGGCCATCCGGCCGCACCTCGAGCGGTGGCTGGTCGACATCCCGCTCGACGCGCGTCTGGTCGAGGCGGGAGCGCCGGAGCTGGCGCGGCTGGGCGAGCTGTTCTCGGTGCTCGACTCCGACGACCTGCCGGTCGACGCCCGCGGATCCATCCTGGCCAAGGTCATGCACCGCAAGCGGCCGGCGTTCATCCCGCTGTACGACCGGTTCGTGGATTACTGCTACCGCGGCGCCGACAACGCCCCCGTCTCCCGGGACCGCAAGCGGACCTGGCGGGAGTTCCTGCCGCTGCTCGGGCAGGCCATCATCGACGACCTGACGACCGGCGCGGAGTTCTTCGCCGAGGTCACCGCCCTGGCCAACGGCCCGGTGATCACGCCGCTGCGCGCGCTGGACATCGTTGCCTGGCATGCCGGACGCAGTCACATCGGTGCGGCCATCTGGGCGGCGGGCACCACCGACGACGGGCCGGACGACACACCGGACCCGGACGACGAACCATCGCTCGACCCCGACGACGACCGCCCCTGAGCGCGTCGCGTCACCGAGGTACTCCGCCCGGATACCCTGCGGGCCCATCAGGAGGTGCGCCGTGCATGTGCTCAGTCCCGCTCCGCAGGAGCTCTGCCGATGCAGCCATGCCGCGGACGCCCATCAGCACTTCCGGGCCGGCACCGACTGTTCGTTGTGCCCGCGCGGCGGTTGCCATCGCTTCCGCTCCGCCGTGCCCCTGCCGTCCCGGCTGATCACCCGCCTGCGAACGCGCTGATCACCGGCCTGCGGCCGCCCTCAGCGTGCGATGCACCGCGCTGATCAGTCATGCGTAGTGCTGGGCCGCGCTGAGCGGTCGTGCGCCGGCAGCGCGACGTGCACCTGCAGCGCGACGTGCACCGGACAGGACGATGGCCCCGGGTTTCCCCGAGGCCATCGTGCTGCTCGTGGTGCTGTGGATCTCGTGGTGCTGTGAACCGGTTGGAGTCAGCCGGCCGTGACGACGAGCGAGACGTTCGCCGTCACGCCGGGGTGCAGCTTGACCGACACCGGGTGCGAGCCGACGGACTTGATGTGCCCACCGGTCTCGATGGACCGCTTGTCCACCGTCGGGCCGCCGGCCGCCTTGATGGCGGCCGCGACGTCGACGGAGGTGATGGACCCGAACAGCTTCGTGCCGTCACCGGTGGTGCGCGCGGTGATGGTGAGCTTCCCGGACAACTTTTCGAGAGCCTGCTTGACCTCGTTGGCGTGCTCGGTGCCGCGGATCTCCCGGGCGATCTGCGCCCGCTTGATGGTGGCGACCTGCTTCTCGGCGCCCTTGGTGGCGACGATGGCCTTGTTCTGCGGCAGCAGGAAGTTGCGGCCGTAACCGTCGCGGACCTCGACGATGTCGCCGGGGGCACCCAGACCGGAAACGTCGGCAGTCAGAATGAGCTTCATGGGTTTCTGTCCTCCGGTCTCAGCGAGCGGTCGAGGTGTAGGGCAACAGGGCGACTTCACGGGCGTTCTTGACGGCCGTGGCGACGTCCCGCTGGTGCTGCGTGCAGTTGCCGGTCACCCGACGAGCGCGGATCTTGCCGCGGTCGGAGATGAACTTGCGCAACAGGTTCGTGTCCTTGTAGTCGATCGGTGCTGCGTTGTCCTTGCAGAACGCGCAGACCTTCTTCTTGATCTTCCGTACGGGGGGCTTGGGCATTGAATTCTCTCTTCGGATCAGGTCATCGACGACGAAGTCGTCGACGAGCTGGGGTTCTTGGTCAGCTGTTGTTGAAAGAGCCGGCGCGAAGCGCTTCCTTGCCTACTGGCGGAGCCAGGTGGGCGGGTGGGCGGGCCTAGAAAGGAGGCTCGTCCGAGTAACCGCCGCCGGCCGGGGGAGCCGAGCCCCACGGATCGTCGGCCGGAGCACTGGACCCGCGGCCACCGGATCCGCCGGAGCCCGAACCGGACCCGCCGTAACCGCCGCCGCCACCGGACTCCGGGCCGCGGTTGGCGCGGTTCACCTTCGCTGTGGCATACCGCAGGGACGGGCCGATCTCGTCGACCTCCAACTCGATGACGGTGCGCTTCTCGCCTTCCTTCGTCTCGAAGGACCGCTGCTTGAGCCGGCCGGAGACGATGACGCGCGAACCCCGGGTGAGGGACTCGGCCACGTTCTCGGCCGCCTGGCGCCAGATGTTGCAGCGAAGGAACAGCGCCTCGCCGTCCTTCCACTCGTTCGTCCCCCGGTCGAACGTCCGCGGGGTGGAGGCGACGGTGAAGTTCGCAACGGCAGCGCCGGAGGCGGTGAAGCGCAGCTCCGGGTCGGCGGTCAGGTTGCCGACCACGGTGATGACGGTGTCGCCTGCCATGACCGCCTACTTCTTGGTGTTGCGGGTGCGGCGGACGCGAATCTTCTCCGGGGTACGGGTGATCTTGGTCCGGAGCACGGACTCGTTCAGGTTCAGCTGGCGATCCAGCTCGTCGACCACGGAGGACTGCGCCGTGACCTTGATGACGGCGTAGATGCCCTCGGGGTTCTTCCGGATCTCGAACGCCAGACGGCGCTTGCCCCAGATGTCGACGTTCTCCACGCTGCCGCCGCCCTGGCGGACGACGTTGAGGAAGGTGTCGATCGACGGCGACACGGTGCGCTCGTCGAGGTTGGGGTCGAGAATGAGCAACAATTCGTAGTGACGCGGCGCGGTGGATACGCTCACGTGCACCTCCTGTGGACTCGTCGGCCACGGTCTTTCCGCGGCAGGAGGACGCTGTCACTGCCTGCCGGCCGGGCCCGCGGACGGTATGGAACACCGCGGGCACAACACAGCAAGAAGCCCGCCGACGTCGGCGGGCGCAGCACAACCACCCAAGATTACCAGCTTCGGAGGGTCTCCCCAGTCCAACGCGGATCAACCAACCCTGCGCGGACGAACCCGGCTACTTCTTCCTCATCAGTCCCATTGAGGCTGAGTTCATCCGCGCGAGGTGAATTGATCCGCGCCGGGCGGGCACACTGAGGTCATGCTGACTGTCCCCGCCTACGCCGCCCCCGCCCCCGCCGCCCCTTTGGAGCCGACCACCGTCACCCGCCGCGACCTGCGCGAGCACGACGTGCTGATCGACATCAAGTTCGCCGGCATCTGCCACTCCGACATCCACCAGGCACGCGAGGAGTGGGGCGAGGCGATCTTCCCGATGGTCCCCGGCCACGAGATCGCCGGTCTGGTCAGCGAAGTCGGCCCGGGTGTGAGCAAGTACCGGGTTGGCGACCGGGTCGGCGTCGGCTGTTTCGTGGATTCCTGCAGGAAGTGCGCGAACTGCCTGGCCGGCGAGGAGCAGTACTGCACCGAGGGCGAGACCGGCACCTACAACGCCCTGGACCGCGAGGGCAACCCGACCTACGGCGGCTACTCGACAGCCGTCGTGGTCGACGAGAACTACGTGCTGGCCATTCCCGAGGGCATCGAGCTCGACGAGGCGGCGCCGCTGCTGTGCGCCGGCATCACGCTGTTCTCCCCGCTCAACCACTGGAAGGTCGGCCCGGGCAGCAAGGTCGCCATCATCGGCATGGGGGGCCTCGGCCACATGGGCGTGAAGATCGCGCACGCCATGGGCGCCGAGGTGACGGTGTTGAGCCAGGGCTTGGCCAAGAAGGCCGACGGCGAGCGGTTCGGCGCCGATTTCCATTACGCCACCAGCGATCCGGCGACCTTTGAGATCCTCAAGAACAAGTTCGACCTGATCATCAACACCGTCTCGGTCAACCTGGACCTGGATCTGTACCTGTCGCTGCTGAACCGGAACGGCACCTTCGTCGTGGCGGGTCTGCCGGAGAAGCCGAGCGAGGTCAACGCCGGCTCGCTGCTGACCAACAGGCGGCGCCTCGCCGGCACCAAGAACGGCGGTATCGCCGAGACCCAGCAGATGCTCGACTTCTGCGCCGAGCACGGCCTGGGCGCAGACATCGAGGTCATCTCCGCCGACCAGATCAACGCCGCCTACGAACGCGTGGTGGCCAGCGATGTGCGCTACCGCTTCGTCATCGACACCGCGACGCTGGCCGGGTCCGCCGGCTGACGCCCGTTGCGCGTCGGACGGGTCGATTCTCGCACGGAAGATTTGGTTCGACTCTGGGCTGGAATGCTGGGGCGATGACTGACCACTCCGATCGATCCGCCGATGCTCGGCGTCTGCGGTGCGCCATCGTGATCCGGGTCGGCGAAGAAATCTGCGAGGTCGTCGCGGGCGACGGCGGTCGGTCGTCCGTGCGATATGCGCGGTCGTTCCCCTCGCCGCGGACGGAACGGGTGTGCCCCGGCCATCTGGTGGCCCTGGCGGCCGCAGCGGACGGTTCGGAAGCGGTGGTGTGGCGCTGGTATGACGCTGTCGTGCTCGGCGAGGAGTCGGGCCGAATCCGGCTGTGGGAGGCCGCCCACGGCGAAGTCCTGGCTCGGAGGCGCGATGCCGTCCAACCGATCCGTCCGGGCACACGGGCCTATCTGTCAGCCGGTCTGCCCGGTGCCGACTGGTGGGTCGCCGGCCCCGTCGTCGCGCGAGCCGACGACGCCACCGTCGAACTGGCGGAGGTCGAAAGCTTCTGCAACGAGCACGATCTCTGGAACCAGCTCGCCGAGTAGTCCTCCTGCGCAGGACATCACACGGACGTCCAGGCACGAGCGCTGACTCCTGTCGTCGGTGGTCGGGTCGGTCGGCGAGCTCCGATTTCCTCCGGTGCGCGCTGGTGGGACAGCAAAGTGGCGCCCTGCCGACCGCTAGCATTTCGACATGCTGCTACCCGACGTCCACCACAGTCTGCTGGTGCGGACCGACTTCTCGGACGACGCCGCGTGGCTGGCGGTCTGTCGGGCCACCGAAGGGCCCGACGCGGACGACGTCGACGAGCCTTTCCTTGGCTACATCGACGATCGGGACTTCGAATCAGCGACGGTGGCAGCCGTCAGCGCAGCGATGCCGTCCGCGGGCGAGACCGGTTGCGTCTACGTCGCGGATGCCTGGACCATGACGCAGCCCGACAATCCAGTGTTGGCTATTGACCTGCGGGACGAGCCGGGCCGGTCCTTTCGCATCGTTCCGTCCGAGATGCGGGGATTCGACGTCAACATGTTGATCAGCAATATGGACTTCGCCGATTTCGCGGACGCGACGGGATTCGATGGCGTCTTCCGGGGCTTTCCAGGCAACGACGGACCGGTTGGTAGCGGGGCCGGACCGGACGAAGCCTTCCCAGACGCGCCGGTGGCCGACGGCCAGGGGGAGCTTCCGGCCGGCCCGGCTCGAGCGGATCAGGCGCGGGCGGATTCCGATTTCACGGTGCTGCCGGTACCGGACGTCGGGCGGCCCGGCTTCTACTGGCAGTGGCTCGACAACGACCATGACGCCCCACCGATGGCCACGCCCGTCGCGCTCGTCCTCGAGCGGCTCGCCGGTGGCGAGACGGTCGGCTGGCGAATGTGGGCGGCGTGCGCCGACGGCACGGTCCGCGGGCTGTCGCCCTCACGACCCGGTTCGGGCACGCTGGTTCCGTGGCCTGTCGACGGAGTGGGCTGATCCCACTGTCACCGTCGGCCACCGGCATCGGCGGCGGTCGGAGGTCGGCGGTCGGCGGTCGGCGGTCGGCACCATCAGGGCAGCACCGACCCCCTTGTCGGCGCCAGCGACGAGGCCGTCCCACGCACCGAGGTGACGAAGTCCGGGAACGGCAGCACGGCAGGCAGCGGAGCACCATAGCTGCCCACGCCGACCCCGTGCCGCACGGCCGTCGGCTCGTCGCGGTCCGGCAGCGCGTTGTCCGCGCCCAACGGGAGTGCGTACCCGTTCGCGCGCCGCAGGATGCGGATCCCGGCGTCCCGCCGACCCGCCATCACCGTCGCCAGACCCATCTCGGCACATGCCTCCAACGCCCATCCCAGGTCGACGGCAGGTCCGTATTCCGCGAGCGCCGCGGACAGCAGCGACGCCGCCTCCGCGGCCTGGTCACGTCGCAACCTGACGGAGGCCATCAGTTTCCAGGTCCACTCCAGGTACCGCCGCGGGGAGATCCGTACCGCGATGACGATCGCTTCCGACAGGGCGTCCTCCGCCTCGTCCTCGTCTCCGGCGTTGAGCGCGGCCAGGGCGAGGTCGTTGAGCTGGATGCACCGTCCGACGTCGTCGGTCACCCAGTCCGCCTGTTCGCGAGCGAACTCCAGTGCTGCGACCGGGTCGCGACGCCGCAGGGCGGCAAAGCTGGCCGCCCCATAGGCGCTGGCGATCAGGGCCGGCCGGCCGGTCATCAGTGCCTCCGCGAGACCGGCCCGGGCATCGGCTTCCGCGCGCGAGGCGTGGTCGTAGTAGGCCCCGGCGGTGCTCCGGATGTAGTGGACCTTGGCGCGCCACACGTGGTCCTCGGTCGGCAGGTCGTCGACCTCGGGCAGCAGGGCCGATGCGTTCGGGTCGTTGAGACGGTCGGCTCCCTGCGCGGCCACGGCAGCGAGCCGGACCCGGTCGGCAGGGCCCGGACCGGCAGCCAACACCTGCTCGCTGAGTCTGCGCAGGTCGGCGTATCGATCGAGGCGCACGAACGGGTGGTGCAGTGCCAGCACCACGGTGGCTGCCTCGGCGGCGCGACCGGTCTCCAGGAGGTGACCCACCACGCGGATGGTGGTGGGCAGGTCGGCCTCGGACCGCGCCGCCTCCTGCTCGTCGGCCCGGCCCCCGGGGTCCGACTGTTGTGACCGTTCGACCCACATCCGGGCGATCCGCTCCCAGACGCCGGACGCTGCGATGTCGCTCCGGTGGGCGGCGGCGACAGCCCTGACCGTGGCCAGCATCGCAAACCGCCGCCCGGCAGGGGTTTCCAGCGGCCGCACCAGCGACAGCTGCACCAGACGGTCGAGCGCCTCCCGATCATCGCTCACCGCGGCGACCGTGCTGCGGTCGACCGTCCCGTCGAACGCTGACAGCGCCGCGAGGACGGCGCGGTCGGAGGACGGGAGCAGTTCCATGCTCCAGCGCACGCAGTTCGCCAGCGAACCATGACGCCCGTCGTGCCGGGGCTCCGCGGCCATGGTCAGGTCGCCCTGCTCCAACGCGTCGGCCAGTTCGCCCGGCTGATGGCTCCGGCTCCGGGCGGCCAGCAGTTCGATCCCCAGCGGAAGGCCGTCGACCGCGCGGCAGGCCCGGGCGATGTCGGCACGGTGCGCGCCGCCCTCGAACAGGGGGTCGACCGCCCGGGCCCGCTCGGTGAACAGCTGGATCTGGTCGTCCTCCGACCTCAGCGGTGGCACGTCCACCACTTCTTCCCCTGGCACGCCGACCGGGCCGCGGCTGGTCACCAGCATCTGCACCGTGCCCGAACGCTCCAGCAGGTCCCGCAACGCGGTGGACACGCCCGGAAGTTGCTCGACGTTGTCCACCAGCAGCACGGCGCGGCGCTCGGCCAGCTCATCGGCCAGCCCGGCGGGCGGCCCGGTCCAGCCGGCCGCACCGGCGATGTGCCCGTCCACCCGGGTGGCGTCGGCCTCGTCGGCGAGCGGTACCCACAGCACCGATCGCCCGGCAGCGACCAGCGCGTGGCCGGCGGCCAGGGCGAGCCGGGTCTTGCCCACGCCGCCCGGTCCGGACAGCACCAGGAGTCGGGATCCGCCGGCGAGTCTCGACACGAGGTGGCCGATGAGTTGCTCCCGCCCGACCGCCGCGGTGAGCGGTACCGGGACGGGTGCCGACACCGTCACCGGAGCCAGCGCCAGCAGCACCGGATCCTGCCGGAGGATCTGCTCCTCCAGCCTCTGCAGGGCCGGTCCGGGATCGAGCCCGAGTTCATCGAGCAGCAACGCACGGGCGTTCGCCGCGGTGTCCAGCGCATCCGCCTGCCGACCCTCGCGATACTGCGCCACTGCCAACTGCTGCCAGAACCGTTCGCGCAGCGGGTGTCGGCGGACGAGCAGTTCCAGCTCCGGGATGAGGCCCGCGGAGCGCCCGCGAGCCAGATCGGCGTCGATCCGGCGTTCCAGGACGTCCACCCGGCGCTGCTCGAGCTCGTCCGCCCACTCGCCGGCGAACGGTTGGTCGGCCAGGTCGACCAGCGGCTGCCCCCGCCACCGGGCGAGGGCGGTCCGCAGCGTGGCGGCGGACTCCTCCGGCCGCCCCTGTTCCAGCAGCGCCGTGCCGGCTTCCGCGTCCGCCAGGAACTGGCTGACGTCGACCTCCCCGGTGGCGCTGACCAATTCGTAGGCTTCCCGATGCCCGACGATCCGGCTGGGTGTTCCGGCCGGTCGTCCGGGATCGAGCAAGCTGCGCCACCGCGAGACGTAGACCTGCAGGTTCTGGCGGTAACGGGCCGGAACCCGCTCTCCCCACAGTCCCTCGGCGAGCCGGTCGACCGGTACCGCCCTGTTCGGCTCCCGCGCCAGCTGGGCCAGGACTGCCCGCTGCTTCGCCGGACCGACGGCAACCAGGGTCCCCGCGTCGTCGCTGACCTCGGTCGGCCCCAGCAGCGCGATCCGCACCCGCACATGGTGCACCCCGGCCACCCCGTGCCGCCCGTCGGCGCACGCGGGCTCCGACACGGCAACCGCCCCCGACGGCGGGAACCGTCGGGGGCGGGTCGGTGGATGCGGGAGCTCGTCGGCTCAGACCAGGCACGTGGTGTAGTTCCCACCGAACAGGGACGAGTAGTAGCGCGGGTATTCGCTGCCGGTTACCCAGCGGCCGCTGCGGTACCAGCCGTACTCAAGGTAGGCGACGGCCGTGCCGCGCAGGCCGGTGAAGTAACCGGTGAACCAGACTGCGCCGTCGTAGGACCAGCCGGGGTTGGTGCGTGTCGCCCAGGCTGTCTGCCGCCATCCCCTGCTGTCGTGGATCCACAGCCGCGCGGCCACCGGCTGTCCGGCGTAGTCCTGCACGATGTGGGCCGAGATCTCGGCGCTTCCGGTGCCCAGGCCGTGGCACTTGGTCACCGGGAACGCCTTGCCACCTGCTCCGCTGAGGACGGTGGCGCTTGCGCCGCCGACTCCGGTCAACAGCACGCCGACGATCATCACCAGCAGGACGGCGAGGCGGGCCAGCGTGCGGGGGGTCCGGCGGTGGCTCGCCGGGCGGTGGTTCTGCGCGTTGCTGTCGATCTCCTGAGCAGCGGGCCGGAGTGCGGTAACGGTGTTCATCGGGAATCCTTTCGGCCGGGGCGGGGCTTTCCCGCCGCTGGTCAGAAGGTTTCCGCAGCATGCTTAACGGCCACGTAATTCCAGCGGTGACCGGGCATCTGCCTGCGTCCGGCCGGCCCGCAGCGTCTCGCCGATCCCGCAGTGCCCTACCTCGGGGCGCCCACCGGCAACGGTTCAGGACCACCGCCGCCGTCGGCCGGGTCCGCCGCCTGGGCCGCATTCGCCCGCCTGCCCGCAGCGGCCCTGAACCGGCGCCACAGTGCGCCGGCCGACGGCAGGACCAGTCGGTCCGGCGCGTTCTCGAAGACGCCCCCGGACGGGTCGTCGTCGCCGGCCATCCGGACGAGATCCGTTGCCGGATGCTGGATCTCGCGGACGACCCGGACGATCAGGACGATCAGCAGGATGTCCCGCAGGATCGCCGCCGCGATGAACGGGTACAGCGACAGGCCCTTGTTGCTCACCCCGGCGAACGACAGCATCAGCAGCAGCCAGACCACCGCCTCGGAGAACTGCCAGGCGAGCACAGGCCGCCACCGCGGGAGCGCGAGGACGACGAGCGGGAGCAGCCAGAGGCTGTACTGCGGCGACCAGACCTTGTTGGTCAGCAAGAAGGCCGCGACCACCAGGAAGATCAACTGCGCGAATCGCGGCCGGCGCTTGGCTGCCAGCGCGAACCAGGCGATCACCAGGCACGCGACGGCGAACAGGCCGAGGGAGAGCTCGTTGAGGAAGGTGGGCGAGTCCGCCAGCGGCCGGATGTCGAAGACGGTGCTCCCGGACAGCTTGGAGTAGATGGCGTACCAGGAGTCGTACTCGGCGACGCGCTGCGAGTTGAGCTTGATGAACTCGTACCAGCCGGCGGGATAGAGGTACATGACCGGCACGTTGATGGCCAGCCACACCACGGCCGCAGCGACCGCCGCGCGCACCAGGCCGTTCACCCGACGTGTCCGGATGGCCAGGAGAAGCAGCGGGCCGAGCAGGAGCACCGGGTAGAGCTTCGCCGCGGTGCCGAGGCCGATGAGCGCACCGGCGAGCACCGGCCGGCCCCTCGCCCACGCGACCATGGCGCCGGCCGTCATGCCGATCGCCAGCAGGTCCCAGTTCGTGAAGGCATGGACGATCAGCAGCGGTGACAGGCACATGATCGCGACGTCCCACACCCGCCGGCGAGCGATCCGTGCCGTGCAGGCCACCGCCCACAGGTAGAACAGGGCGAGCAGGATGGCGCCGATGGTGAAGTAGGCGGCCACGTCCAGCGGGATCGGCAAACCGACTTTGCCGGCGAACTGGATGTAGTACTTCGCCAGTTCCGAGACCCCCCACATGAAGTAGCCGGTGATCACCGGGTACTCCATGTACCGGACGGTGCCGTCGTCGTCGGTCCAGGACGTCTTGTAGGGCATGGCCTGGGTGTCGAGCTTGTGACTGCCGTACAGCGGGACGACGTCGTTGTAGCAACCGGTGATCCACGGTCGTTGGCCGCTCTGGTCCAGCGTCACGCCGCCCGCTCCGTTCGGGCCCTGCTGGATGCAGGCAGCCTTGAACAGCCAGCCGAAGATCAGCACGGCGATGGCCATCAGCAGGCAGACCCGCAACGGCGTCAGCCAGGTCCCGCGCCCGACGATGGCGTGGCGGCCCAGCGGGCCGCCGATCAGCTCCGACGCGCGGCGCACCGTCGGGTCGGTCCAGGTGGGGATGACACGCTCGCTCGGCGACAACGACGCCGAGCGCGCGGGGCTCTCCTCCGGCGGCAGCACCGCGACCTCGGTTCGGCCGAACACCGGTTGCTGTGCTGGGTCCTCGGACGCGCCCGACGCCGCGTCACCGGGTTGCCGCTGTCCGAGATCGTCCACGGCGCGATGCTACTGGCGACTCCGTGTGCGCCGTGTGTTCTGCACCGGAGTCGTGGTGCGGTCCGGCCACCGTCGGGCTCGCCCGGACGGCGGTTCACCGGCCCGCAGTCCCGGGGTTGCCGGCAGCTACTTGACGGCTCGCCGCCGCCGCGGTGCCTGTTCGCCCTTGAACCCCATCACGAAGGAGCACACCAGGTGGTTCCAGGAGCAGGTCCGGCACACCTCCACCTGATAGACGGAGAACTCACCGAACGACCCGGCCATCTTCTCCAACTCCTGCGGCTGCCTGGCCGAGCCCGCCATGTGCTTGATCTCGTCCCCGTACACCCAGTACACGTGCGTCAGCGGCTCCTTGCGGCAGACCGGGCACGCAACCTCCGTCGGCACGCCGTGGAACTTGGCGGCGCGGACCAGATAAGGGCTGGCGTCGCACACGTCGGTCACCGACGTCCGACCCGACATGACCTCCGCGAGCAGGGCGCGACGCTGTAGCGCGTAGTCCACCAAACCCCGCTGCGTGCGCACTTGTCCAGAGTACGCGGGGCGTCCAGATCGGTTCCCCGGGTGTCCACACTCGACATCACCGCAGGTGAGAACAGGTGCTGAGCACCGCGGTCGACGTGCGAACCTTGCATCGCGAGCGATATTCCTGTCCGTCGACCGGCGGCGCGTCCGGACCGACACCCCGCTCGGCTGGTACGAACGGACGACGGATTCGACTCCGGTCTCGGCCAGCTCTGCCGGCAGCCCCACGCACCATTGACACCGTGGTCCGGAGCCCACCGACTCGACCCCCGCGATGGCAACGGCAACCGACGGGTACGCGACACCCCCTTCGAGGTATCGCGTACCCGTCGAATCGTGCAGCTCGACTCAGCCGAGGCGAATGGCGCTGCGGATCATCGCTGCGTAGGCGGCGTGGCCGATCAGGTTGGGATGTGCGGTTCCCTTGTTGTTGCCCTGGGTGGTCATCGATTTCTCGAATGTGTTGAACCAGCTCCGCGCCGAGCAATATGCGTGACCAGTGAAGCGCTGCTCCAGGCCACCGACCAGATGCCAGTGGTATCGCGCGTAACTCCTCGCTGCTGTGGCGATCGCTGCGTTCATCCGTTCGCCCCACCTGGTCATGACGGCGCCTTCGTGCGTGCTGATGCCGATGCCCTTGACACCGAGCACGCCGCACCCGCCACCCTGGAACACCCGGGCCGGGTAGTCGTTGAGGTAGATGCCCTTCGCGTTCGGTAGGCCCAGGGCGAGCACCAGGCCGAGCAACCCGTAGCTGCGCCGGAGCTCGCTGACCTGGTCGGCGATGCCCCCGTCGGTGACGCAGGTGGCTGAGTCGTTCCAAGGGGCCACGACGTTGGTTGCGCACCCTTCGATGATGTCGCTGAACTTCAGGTCGTTGATGCCGGCGGACACCAGCAGGGCGTCGATCGGGCGGCCACCCCGCGGCGAGTGAGGCCCGACAAGGTATGCGACTACCCGTGATTGCGGCGGCAGCTTGCTCGAACCGACGGGCTCGGAACCCTGGTAAGGAACGTCGACCAGATTCTTGATCTCGGCGCCGGAGCAGGCGACGCTCACGAACGTCACGGAGGTGTGCGGGTCGGCGTACTCGATGGCTCTGGCGGCTCGGGCAGGCCCGCTGTTGGCGGAGCGATGACACCTCTGGTCCTTCCACCGGGCTGGGACGATGGTGTGTCGGGTGACCTGCAACCGCCAGTTCACGGTGTAGGTGTACCTGCCCGGCACATCAGGGTTGCCCTCGCCGGAGGCCAGCGAGTCGCCCATCGAGACAATCAAGATGTCCCGGATCCGGACCGACTGGGTGGATGGCGAACTCACACCGTTGAACGCGCCGCGGGTGGTGAGTGTCAGGGTGACAAGATAAGAGCCCTGCGCCGGCAGCACGTTGTTCAGGTTCAAGCGACATGCGGTCGTGGCGAGAGAGCGGCTCCAGCCGGTGCCGACCTGGGCGACCGTGTAACGGTAGCCAGTGATCGCGTGTGCAGATGTCGACGCGCACGCATTCAGGTTCAGGGACCAACTGGTCGGGTTGACGAACGAGGTGTTGTAGCGGCTCGTGGCCGGGTCGTAGGCGGCCCAACTGGCGTTGTACCTGTTGGGCACGGACCAGTTGAAGACGGCGTGGGCGGTGGTATCCAGAATCACCGGCTGAGGTGAGGCCGGAACGGGCGCCGACGCCGACGAAGTGCCGAGCGAACCGACCGCAGCCCCTACGGCAAGGGCGAGAACGACGGCGGCGCGCGCAATCCGCCGGACGCGGCCGGGTGGTTGCTTGATCATGCGAGTTCCTCTCGGTCGGGCGAACGGTGTCACCCAGCAGGCGTGACGTGGCCGTGCCACTGGTCGGCACGAACGCGGCACGCCTCCAGGGAAAGACGCCAATCAGGAGGACCGACATGCACCTGTTGAAAATCGCGATCGCCACCCTGGCTGCCTCCGTGCAGCTGATCGCGGCACTACCGGCGAATGCCGCCCCGGCTGCGGCCACTGCGGCGACCACGTGTGCGTTGTACGCCGGACAACCGGTGTACAACGGCAGCATCAACGGTGGGGGTTCTTGGGCGGGCTGCCCTCCCGACGCCAAGATCACCGTCGTGTTGCGGGAAGACGTTCGATTCTGGCCGGACAACACCCTGAGATCGGCGACTGCTCACGGCAGCCAGGGTTCGAAGCTCCTGGTCTATGCCTGTGGAAATCGATTCGACCCCATCAAGGTATTCATCGAGGTGCGCTTCGGCAGTCGGCACGTTCAATCACCGAGATCCATTCTTCCCTGCGCGTGAATGCATGACACCGCCTGACCCAACCGGTTCCGACCGTAACAGCTACCCACCAGGAGAACAGATGCTTCAGCAGAAGAACGCGAAGAATTGCTTTCGACCCGGCTTGATCATGTCTGCAATATTGGCATTGGCTTTGATGGTCGCCACACCGACAAGCGCTACCGCGCTTCCAGTCACCGGTGGGGACTCCTTTTCCGCCGGTTGCAGAACGCTCCAGGACCAGGCCAACAAGCTTCTCAACGAGTACAAGGCGAAGGGTACGACCGGCGCGAGGATGCGCGAGATCATCAACGAATTGCAGAACCTCAACGGGGACTGGAAGGCCGTCGGCTGTCAGACTGTGTTCGGCAACATCGTACGGACCATACCCACCAGCCCGTCCCATCCGAGAGTGCCAACGCGGCCGGTGGTTCCTCCGCACCCGCCCGTCGTCCGATAGACCGTCTGTCGCTTCGGCAACGGCGTAGCCTGCGGCAGAGCCGGCCACGCGCCATGGCCGGTTGTCGCTCTCGGGTCCTCGCCGGTCGGACCAACGGTTGCTGGGGTCGAGCGATGAGGCCATGCTGGATCGGTGCAGTCATCCACCGCCGAGCCGTCCTGGGACCCGTCGCGCAGCGGCCAGGACAATACGATTCTCCCTGATTTGTTGAAGGACGCTTCATACGCCCTGTTGGAGCAGGGTGATCTGGCCAATGCGCGAATGGCGTACGAACAGGCAGCGCGCTTGGCATTGCAAGAGGGTGATTTTCAGGCGTTGGGCAGGGCCGCACTCGGACTCGGCGGCATTTGGGTGCACGAACAGCGCACGGCAATCGAGGGCGCCCGGATACAGAGCTGTCAGGAACGTGCCCTGCAGGGTCTGGACGAGGCCGATTCGTTGGCGGTCCGTCTGCGGCTACGACGACTGGCTGAGCAGGAATACCTACGCGGAACCTGCGAAGAGATTTTGCTGTTCGTAGAACAGGCCCGCGACCTCGGGAATCCGGTGGTGCTGTCCGAGGCTTTGAGCCTGGCTCACCATTGCATGCTGGCACCGGTGGATGCGTCGGCCCGATTGGACATCGCCAACGAACTGTTGTCGGTGGCCGGATTGACGGGCCGCCGGATCGATGCGGTGATGGGCTTGTTGTGGCGCACCGTCGACCTGTTGCTGGTGGGTGATCCACACGCTGGTCGGTCGTTGCGGGAATTGACGGCCCTAACGGCCCGGACCGGCATGGGCGCAATCGCTTTTGTGCTCGAGGCGATCGACGTCATGCAGATCATTCGTCGGGGCGATCTCCAACGGGCGGAAGCGGCGGCGGCGGCATGCGCGCAACGCGGATTCGAGGTCGGTGATGTCGACGCGGCGGGTTGGTTCGCTGCCCAGATGGTCGCCATCCGCACTTTTCAGGGGCGGATGGCTGAACTGGCGCCGATGCTCGAGCAGATGGCGAACTCGCCGACGCTCGCTCACCCGGACGATTCCCTGTACGCGGCGTTGGCGATCGCTGCCGCCCAGGCGGGCGATCGGGACGGTGCGCTCTCGGCGTTACAGCGGCTGCGGGGCGACGGGCTGGGCCGGGTGAGATTGTCGAGCACCTGGTTGGTGACCCTTGCGGGAGTCGTCGAGGCGGCTGCCATCATCGGAGAATCCGATCTGGCTGCCGAGGCATATGACCTGCTGCTGCCCTTCGCGGACATGCCCACCATGGCCAGCTTGGGTGTGGTGTGTTTCGGATCCACCGAACTCTGGCTCGGCGTAGCGGCCATGGCGACCGGCCGGGTGGAACGGGCGATCGGACACTTTCGGTCGGCCGTGGTTCGGAACGAGGCGCTCGGGCATTGGCCGGCCCGGGATCTGAGCCAGAAGCACCTCGAGCAGGCGATCCAATCCGCGGAAAACACGGCGACTGGTTCGGCGAGCTGCACCCGCGAAGGTCGGTTCTGGCTCGTGAGCCTCGGACCACGATCGGTTCGTCTTCCTGACGGGGTCGGAGTCCGATATCTTGCTCAGCTGATCGCCCACCCGGGCCAGGAGATGGCCGCCGCCGAGCTGATCGGACCCTCCGGCGCACTCCCGCCGGGTCAGCCATTGCTCGACGACACGGCGAAACGTGAATACGAGCGTCGGATTCGCGAACTGCAGCGGATCGTCGAAGAGGCCGACGTGACCGGCGACGCCGCGGGCCAGATCAAGGCCCAGGACGAACTGGACGCTCTGCTGGCAGAACTGAGGACAGCTACCGGTCTCGGCGGCCGGGTGCGCCCGTTCAACAGCGAGCGCGAGTTGGCTCGGACCTCGGTGCAGAAGGCGATCCGACGGGCTCTCGGTCAGGTGGCTCAGCAGGACCCGTCGATCGCCCAGGCGCTGACGCGCGACGTGACAACGGGCAACCTCTGCTCCTATCGTCCGGGGACGTGACCGGCGTGCAGCGCCTCCGGAACGAGCGTGTTCCTAGTCGACGCTCTTGACCTCTCCGCCGATCTTGTCCTGGATCTCCTTCGCGACGCTCTCGGGCGCGTCATTGCCCGTCCTGGTGCCCAGGGCGAACCACGTCGAACCCACGACGTAGAACACCTTGCTCCCGCCGCCCACTGTCTCACCGAAAACCTTGACCAGTGCGGGCACCCCCGCCGGGTTCTTGGTGGCCGCCAACAGGTACTCGGCGCCATTCGCCTTGCAGGTGGTCACGGCCGTCGCGCCGGCTTTGTCCCCGGGGGTACCCGGCTTGGTTGCCTTGACAGCCGGGGCCGTGCACCCGAGCTTCTTGGCCAGAACGGTGAGGCCGGCAACGTCCGTCACGGCGGCCACTCGACTGGTCGCCGTCGCGGTGCTTGACTCCGCCGCGCTCGACGTGCTGACGCTCGCCGAGGATTCCGCCGTCGGGGAGGATGAGGCCGTGCTCGATGCCGGCGCGCTGGTCGGCGCGGCAGAGCTGGAACCCGCCGAGTCGGACGCTTCGGACGACCCGCTCGCAGCAGGAGCGGTTGTCGAGCCGACAGATGCACTGTTCGAGACAGCCGCTCCGCCGGAGCTCGTGACCGCCCCTGCGACCGAGGAGACAGCAGCCGCCGCTGACGATGTCGCTGGAACTGATCCGGCCTGCTCGGAGGAGCAGCCGCTGATCACCAGGGCACCGGCAGCCATGATCGTCGTCGCCACCCGACGAATGTTCCTGCGGTTCATGATTACTCCTCGTACATCATCGTGTGCTTTCTGTCGGTCCGCACTCTATAAGGACGCAGCCGGGCACCGCAGTCGTTCGGGCGACCCGGTCGACCGAGGCAGTCCCGCCGTCAGCGCGGTCGGACCTCGTCGAGCAACCGGGCCTGGCGCCTTGCGACGGCCCGATCGGCGGGTGATTGCAGTGAAAGTCGGCACAACAAGTCGGTGGTGTCGGACGACGACATGATCGTCGCCGGGCATCGGATTCAAGGCGGAGGGACTGGCGCCCGTCGGCAGCGTCGACGTGGTGCGGGTCAGTGCACCCTCGGCCCGTCGAGGGGGCTCGTCGACCGCCGCGGGGCGAGCCAGCTGAGCCGCCGTCCTGAACCAAAGGTCGTTGCTCGTGTGCGACTCCGCCGGCGAACGAAATGATATCGCCGCTGCTTCCTGCGATAGATCGTGGCCATCCGGGGAACCACAGGGCAGAGAAGTCGGACACTGCCGGAGGCCCTGCGGCTCGGATCGAGGAGGATCACCAACATGACCAGCAACGAGCCGGACACGCACCGGCATCACGACGAGGACCACGCGAACCACATCCACGGGGTGAACTGCGGGCACGAAGCCGTGTCGCACGACGATCACTTCGACTACGTGCACGACGGCCACCGGCACGCCGAGCACGGCGACCACTACGACGAGCACGGGGACTGACCCCGTTCGCCCTTACGGGGACTTGGAACGCGCTCGCCCGTTGTGAGCCGTCGGTACCGGCAGCGTCTTGCACGCGTTCGGGCACGGGCCGCACCGACCCGTGGACGACCGACCAGGCTGGGATTTCTGAAGGGTGCAAAGCGCGGAGCCGCCAGATGAGTTCGGTCCCGCGGTCACTTCCCGAATGAGCCAGGCCGCGTTGAAGTGCCTGTACCTGGCGACCAGATCGCTGGACCCCTTCCGGAAAGGGCAGAGCACGATGGACGATGAGGTGGAGGCAGGCGCCCAACGCCTTCGCGATCACCTTCGAAGGGCGCATCACCCCCAGCAGTAATCAACCCTGATCCAGATCCAGGTCCACCGTTTATCTCACCCACCCGGTCGAGGATTGAGGCGCGCCGCACGCCGTGATGTGGCAGGACCGCGCTGTACGCGGTGAGGGCGCCAGGCGCAGCGCCGAACCAATGGTGTCATCCGTCCATCCCGGGCTTCAGCCCGATGGACCTTCGCACGGGCGAGTCGCTGAGTCTTGGCGTATCCGATCGCGCCGACCCTCAAGTCGGCGCAATTCGACAGGACAGGATCAGTCCTCGGATCGGGCCATCTGTGCGCGGCGACGACCGGGTGGCTCAATGGGGCAGCAGTAGAACGAGAAGGCCGAGTCTTGGCGGACCGCACGGGAGGCGGTAGCGCCGACGCCTTCAACGATACCGAATTCGGCGGGGACCCCCCTTCGCAGGTCGGGTACTGTCCGTCCATGAATACGCTGGCCCGCCGGATGTTCGAGCTCGTCGAGCCGATCGGCGTCATTCCCTATTCGGCGGACGAGCCCAACGAGGCGATGTTCGCCCTCGGGTTCACCAATTACTGGGACACCTATTTCGCCGGCCGGGCCGCTCCCCTGGGTACATCGGTCCCCGCCGAGGTGGTGCATGCGCTGTTCTACAACTTCGCGCCGGGCGAGGTGGCTCGCCACATCCCCAGCGTCTGGAGCACCACCACGCCGCAGGCCGCGATCGCCGCCCGCGAGCGGGGCTGCGTGAAGGCGCTGCGCCGGATCCTGGGCGACCTGGTTGAAACGCCTACCTTCGCCCGCGCCGTGGAGCTCCTCACCGCTGCTGCGATCAGCGCTCCAGTTGAAGGTCGCCCGATGTATGCCGCCCTGCGAACGCTCGCCGTACCCGACGAACTGGTGGCACGGCTGTTTCACGCGGCATCTCTGCTCCGCGAGCACAGGGGCGACGGGCACATCTCCGCGTTGATGGCTGAGGGCATCGGTGGTCTCGAGGCCCACGTCCTGTGCGCCCTGGACCTTGGGATGGAGGCGGAGAAGTTCGGCCGCATCCACCACCTGCCGGCCGCCCAGCTGTCCGCCCTCGTCGACGGATTGAAGCGACGTGGGCTCGTCGCCGATGATGGTGGCTTCACCGCGGCCGGCCGAGAGACCAAGCAGCGCATAGAAGCGTTGACCGACGACCTCGCTTTCGCGCCGTACGCGATCTTTGACGCAGACCAGGTGGACGAGCTGATCGCGGCGCTCGAGCCCCTTGCAGCTGTGCTCGTCGCGGCTCAGGACTGAGGTTCCGGTGTCGGCGCGCGGAACCACCGGAGCGGCGGCGGTACTGCTGATCGGCATGGCCGCGGCGGCCGGCTGTACGACCAGCACCAACACGCGATCAGTAGAGTCGGCGGCCACCACGCCGGTCGTCCTGCCGGATCCCGCCGGCCCATCGGTGATCCCATCGACAGACCGCTCGGCGACCGCGCTGATCAGCGACCCTGCAGCTCGCACAGCGGATTCCGGCGGTATCCCCGTGTGCGGCTCCGATGTACCGCCATTCATGGGATCCGGATCGACGTCCACACCTGCGCCCGATACCTGCAGCTTCCCAGCCGGGGGCAGCGCCAGCCCGACTTGCCCCGACCAACCGACCGAGGTCGTCACCGCCAACGAAACCCGGTCACCCGCTGCGGGCGATCGGTTGAGCGGCTCACCGATCGCCGCTTTCGGTCGATTCGGCGGCCGGGGAGGACGGTCGATGTGCTGTGCGGAGTACCGCGGCGGTGCGGTGCTTCTCAGCAACACGGACCAAGCCGTACTTCTGCCACCGTCCACCGACCCGATGCGAGTGGCCGGCGCACGCAGCTGGCCAGAAGTAACGCAATCTGGGGCGCCGTGGACGGCCGGGTCGACCATGTCGAGCTGCTGGACTCTGCTCGACCGAACGGCGTGGGCGTCACGCTCACTGCCGTCGATTCTACATCCGGGTGTTCGTTGCGCCCGTGTCGTCAGGATCGCTGAAGGTCATCGCCTTCGCGGCAGACGGCACGGCGATACAGGTCGCTCGCCAGGGCTGAGCGCGCGCGGGCCCGCATCGTCTGTCCGCCGCTTGGTTCCTCGCCTGCGCGGGTGTCGGACCGACACTCGGCATGCTGACGTACTCGACGGCATGAACCCGTGTCAACCCGACCTTGAACCGAATCGTGAGTATCTGGTTTGTCCGGTGAGCGGTGTTGAGCCTGTTCTTTTCGCCGGGAGATGCACCGAAATCCGCACCCGATAGGCACACCCGGCGCCGGTTCGTGATCACTCGGATCAGATGAGATCGGACCATATAGCCATCTTTTGATCGAGCGTGCAAAAGCCTAACGGTCACCTGACCGACGGCATGTCACTTGTGGCTACCGCTTCCGTGGTATTTCGATCGGGCAAACGTCCAAACCGCCCTGTAGTAGGTCGCAGCGACCGTGTAGCACGCCGATCGTCGGACGCCCGCGCGGTATGCATCGCGGCAGTCCTCCCGGATATTGCTCATCAGCGCGCGTGCCAAAGGCAACTTCACCGCGGTCGACGGCCAGACCGGTGAGGAAAAACCCATCGACCGCCGCGTAGGAGACGGCGGTGAGCTCGATAGCCATACCGGTGGGGTGGCAAGCAGGCTGAGTGCCTCTCGGTGGCAAGCTTGTTGCGGCACTGCAGCTCCGGGGCAGCCGGCGGCGGATGTGAGGCCTGCCTGCGTCGGTCTTTGACATGCTCGTTCCTCCTCCGTACCCCGGACATCATGAAGATTACGCACAGGTAGGTTTCATCTGTCAGCAACGTTGCGGAGATCTGCGTCGGTGATCAGCGGCGAACCGTGCACCGTTGCGCACATCGAGCACGTGTCGTTCTTCGACATCGGTCAGTCGGTTGACGGCGGGCACCACGCTGCTGCTGGCCAGATCTCGAACCGGGCCTCGTGAACCTCGCCAGAATTCGCAGGATCGGCGTCGAAATGTGCCAGGGCTGCAGGGGCCTGCTCATGTCGACAAAGATAGGCGGCTCGGCGGTAGCGCCGCCAAGTACAGCCCGCAAATTCGCCAGATTCCGTCCTTAGGCTCGGCTGAGCCGAGCGGAGACCAACTGCTCTCCGCCGACGAACACGGACCGAACTGAGCGAATTGCCTCGATATCGATCCGAGGATCCTGTGACAACAGTACGAGATCAGCGAACTTGCCCTGGTCGATCGTGCCTATCTCATGCGAGCGCCCGAGGAGCCGGGCGGGAGTCGCCGTGGCTGCCGTGATTGCCTGCGCCGGAGAAAAGCCGTTTCGCACTAGCAGGGCCATTTCGTCGTGCAGCGACTGCCCGGGCATGATCGCCAGGCTGGGTGAATCGGACCCAGCAACGACCGTGAGGCCCGCCTGCGCGGCGCGACTGAAGAACGCGCACATCGACTCGAACTCTGCTCTGGCCAGACGTCGGTCCTCTGCTGAGGAGGCGTCACTACGGGGGGATCCGTCGCCGTCGACGTGGCCACCGAGCGAGCTGATCAGCTCGTCGCTGGCCAGCGGCGAGGCCGGATTGACGACTGGCAAGGAGTCTTCGATGCCCATCAGCCGCAGGAATGTCACCAGGGTTGGTGTCATTACCACGCCTCGATCGACCATGAGTTTGATGACGCGATCCGACTCCGGGGAATCGGCGCCGGCCCAGCGCCAAAATCGAAGTGAAGCGAGTTCATCCATTGGCCGCGGGGGGAGCGCGCGGAATTGGGCCAGCTGCTCAGGGGACAGTAGTTCAGGACCGACCCGGACATGCTCGAGCGCGTCGACGCCGAGCAGCACCGCCTCCTCCACAGTGAGGGCGTGACCGACATGCGCCGCCACTGGAAGGCCAAGGCTGTGCGCCTCGTCGACAACGGCGGACAACACAGCGGCGCCCATGAAGACGTAGACCTTGACGAAGTCAACGCCAGCGTCCGCCTCGCGGCGGACGAACTCGCGAGCTTCATTCGGATTGTCGGTCTTCCACATGCCCAGCCAGGGACCGCCGGGCAGACTCTCCAGGTTGGGGCCGGAACCGAACAGTCGCGGCCATGGCTTCGAGTGCTGGCGAAGCGCGTGGAACGACTCGATATCCGGGCCGCCGGTATCGCGGATCGTCGTGATGCCGTGAGCCAGCATCGCCTCCATCACCGGAGGGACTACCCCGAAGGCGCCGGTGTCAGGGTGGTATTTGGCCGACACGAACGACGTCAGGTGGGCATGGCCTTCGATCAGTCCCGGAATGAGGAACTGACCGCGGGCGTCGACCACGGTGGCATCGTCGGGCACGGGCACATCCGCTGCACGGCCGACCACGGTGAACCGGCCGTCAGCGATGAGCACGACCGCGTCGTCGATCGCTGGCCGGCCATCACCCCGGATGACGGTGGCGCCGATGACCGCAGTCCGCTGTCGTGCGTCCATCAGCCCTCATCCCGAGTCGACTCGTGCCAGCTCAACCATCTATATTCGATGAAGTTGACGATGCCGAAGAACAGCAGGCCCATGATGCTGGCACCCAATAGCGCGAGAAACAGCAGCGGCGTATTCAAGGACGACTGTGCCTGGATCATCATGTAACCGAGGCCCTCTGAGGAAGAGACGAACTCGGCGATGATCGCTCCGATCACCGTTGCCGGCGCCGCAATTCGGAGGCCCGCGACCAGGTGCACCAATGCATAGGGCAGACGCATTCTGCGGAACTCGTCCCACGGCGAGCTGGCCAGGCTGCGCATCAACATCCGTGAATCCGAGCTGGCCGAGCGCAGTCCGGTGGCCATCCCGACTGTGATCGGGAAGAACGCTACCAAGAAGGTGATGATGATCTTCGATTCCAGCCCGAATCCAAACCAGATCGACAGGAGGGGAGCCGTGGCGACGATGGGCGTCACCTGCAGGATGACCAGGTAGGGATAGATGACCCGTCTGGCCCCACCTGAATACGCGATGCAGATGCCGGTGCTGATCCCGACGATCAATGCCAGGGCCAGACCGAATACGGACTCTTTAAAGGTGACCCAGGCGTTGTCCCACAACGTGCCGGGCTGGTCGAGCAGCCGCTGCCAAACGTCGGAGGGTGCGGGCACGATGAACACCGATACGTGCCAAATTCTCACCCACAGCTGCCAGACGGAGATGAAGGCTATGAGCCCGACGACAGGCTGTACGGTCTGTTTGCGCAGTGCCTTGCGCCAGAGCGGCCGGCCAGTGCCGCTAGGCGGCGCTGAACTCGTCGCGCCAGCCGGAACCTCGGATGACGGGCCCGCCAGATCACCCCTGCCGGTGGTCACTGCCGCGACGGTATCGAAGGTCACGGCATGATCGCAGGGGAGGGCAGCACAGAGGTGGTGAATGCCGCGGTGTAATCCACCGGCTTGGTCAGCCACTTGGTGCCGACCAGAGCGTCATACGTAGGCTTCCAGGTCGCGCCGTCCATCGCCAGCAGGCCACTCTTCTGCTGCAAGCCCGACACCCAGAATTTCTCCAACGCCGGTAGTTCCTTCGCCGCCTGAGCCTTGTCGTAGTCGGGATAGTCGGCCTTGATCAGATCGACGGCGGAGCTAACGTTGCGCAGGGCCCACTGCATGCCCTTGGCATAGGCGGTCAGGAAGCCCTTCACCTGCTCAGGGTGTGCCTTCAGGTAGGACTCGTTGGTCTCGACGACCTGCCCGATAGAACCGGCCGAGCTGGTCTTGTAGATCACCGGAGCTTTCTTGTAGAAGGTCTCCGCCTGCAGCGGAACAAGCGTCAGGAAGTCTGGAAAGCAGTCGACCTTACCGGCGAAAAGAATCGTCGGATCGAACCCGACCGCCACGAATTGGATCTTGGACTGATCGACGTTGTGGGCCTTGAGAAACTGGTCGAGCACCGCGTCGTAGGTCGAATTCGACTTACCGATTGTGTGCCCTTCCAGCGTCTTGGGATTGTTCGGGTCCAGGCCGACGTTGGGGTTGCAGATCTGCCCGGTAGGGCTGATCGGCTGAATCATCCCGACCGCGACCAGTGGAGCGCCAGTCGAACGCGTCTGAAGGATACCCGTGGCGGGGCCGATCGAGATGTCCTGATTGCCTGCCGCAGTCTGGGCCGGCGCGTTGGCGCCCGGACCACCGGGGGTGATCTTGAGGTCGATGCCCTCTTCAGCGAACCAGCCGAACTTCTGAGCCGCGAGGATGGGAACGTCGGCAGCCGTGTGAGTCCAGTCGAACTGGAACTTCACCGTGGTCATGGTCTTCGCGGCCACGGAGGTCGCCGTCGATGCTGATGTGGACGCCGGGGAAGCAGACATCGGCGCCTGGGAATTTGACATCGGCGCGGAGGAGGCGGACATCGGGGCTGCAGCGGACGTGGTTGCAGAGGAGGCGGTAGCTGCCGAGGAGCCAGTCGCCGCGGTCGATGTACTACTGGAGCCACAAGCGGCCAGCATGACCGTTAACACGCCCGTCACGACCGTCAGGCCGGGTTTGCGTTTCCGCCGATGACCAGCGGCCGAGGCGGCCTTTGATGAGTCTCCCGACATGGACGGGAATGATGCGAGGTGCTTGGGCGGATGCATCGGTCGCTCCTAAGAAGAGTGCGGGGCGACGACATCATTGGCGTCGATCGGGTTTGTCGCAGGGTGAGAATCGGGACCCCCGTCCTGGTCGGGAATCTGGCACAGCGGAATCAGCCGGCGAGGGCGTCGAGGATCAGGGTCTCGAATTTGAAGAACTCAAGGGTGCGGCGCGCTGACACCTCCCTGGGGCGCGGCAGGTCGATGTCGATGATCGAGCGGACGCGGCCTGGCCGGCCGGTCATGACGACGACCCGGTCGGAAAGGAACACTGCTTCACTAATGCTGTGCGTGACGAAGAGCACCGATGGACCCTTGTCCCCCAGGATCCTCATCAACTCGATATTCATTCGGTCGCGTGTGATCTCGTCGAGGGCCCCGAACGGTTCGTCCATCATCATGACGACCGGGTTGAGGGCCAGACCGCGAGCGATGGCGACCCGCTGCTGCATACCACCGGAACACTGATGAGGTAGCAGGTGCTCAGATCCCGTCAGGCCGACGAGCGCCAACAACTCCCGGGCCGGCATGCCTGCGCGAGCCTTCGAATCGGGAACCACCTGATTGGGTAGTTCGACGTTCTCAAGCACCGTCCGCCACGGAAGCAGGGTAGGGCTCTGGAAGACGAACGCGAAATCATTCGCGCGTCGAGCTTGCGCAGGCGTCTTGCCGTTCACCCGCATCGCCCCATCGACCTGAGCGCCCGGGAGCAGATCGGCCAGCGCCTTGAGGAAGGTGGATTTCCCGCACCCGGACGGGCCGATGATGCTGACGAACTCGCCGGGTTTGACATCCAGCGACATCCTGCTCAGCGCTTCGGTGGACGAGCCGTCGCGGCCGTAACGAATGCCTACGTCCACCGCCTGCACAGGGCAGTCCGCGCCGCGGACAGAGGCGATAGGTTCCAGCACAGCAGTACTTCTCCGCAACTTCATTTGCCGTCCTCTTCCGGAACCGGGTAGGCGAGCGGTGGCCGCGGTAACTACTGGTACACGGCGCCTCTTGGAGCATCGTGACCGTCCGAGCAGCGCATCGTCCGAACTCTGTCCTTGCCTTGCGCATGTGATCGCCTTCGGCCACGATGTTGATCGATCAGCAGCGCTGGCGAAGCTTCTTCTCCACGAGCGATCTGCGTTCAGCCGGCTGAACGCCGTTCTTCACACTGAACAAGTGTCCGCGCCCCAGAGTCCGACCATCAAGCCCCACACTGTTACAAGCTCGTAAATTACGCGTCGGCCTCGATCTCCGGATCATGACAATAATCTTGGTACGTGGGGCGCCTAGGCCATGTTTCACAGCGGATGTTCAAGGCCCGAGTTTACTTAGTTGTAACAGCCAAGGCCTTGCTGGTCAGACCTCGCAGCACGACACTCATTCAGTGTGCCGAACGGCGTTCAGCCAGATGAATTACGCCGTGCTGTCGGCTGGAAGCTTGACCATCGTCAGTCGCCCCGGTGGCATCGGTACGCCCCACCTACAGGCAAGCAAGCTTCCTCGTGTCAGCGGCAGCAAGGCCGACGACCGTCCGGCTCGCGCGCACCGCATGACGCCGATCCCGTCGGCTCTCCGGTCGTCGCATGGCACGACGACGAATTCCACGACTACCCAGAGGTGATGGGACATGCTCAGCAAGGACCGCAACGACACCCTGACCCAGGTCAGCCGGGGCACGCCTATGGGGGAAATGATTCGCCGCTACTGGATCCCGGCGTTGTTGACCGAGGAACTTCCCGACAGAGACGGGCGCCCGGTGCGCATCCGACTGATGGGTGAGGACCTCGTGGTCTTTCGGAACTCGTCTGGCGAAGTCGGCGTACTTGATGCCCTATGCCCGCACCGCCGAGCCCCCCTCTACTATGCCCGCAACGAACACGACGGGCTCACCTGCATTTATCACGGCTGGAAGTTCGACACCAGTGGCCAGTGCCTGGCCATGCCCAATGTACCCCCAGAAGCCGACTTTGCCTCTCGAGTGAAGGCAAAGGCCTATCCCGCACGAGAATTCAATGGCATCATTTGGACTTATATGGGTCCGGCCGACACAATGCCGGAATATTTACCAGGTTTGGACTGGGTTGCAATCAACCCGGAGAACCGCATTATCACCAAGCAAAAGATCGAGGCCAATTGGACCCAGGTGCTGGAAGGCGATTTCGACCCGTCGCACATCTCGTTCCTGCACGGAACCGTCAGCGCCTACAACGAATTCATCAGCCGCGAGCCGGGTCAGCTGCCGCCCCCTGCCCCGGAACCGGAGGACGGCAAGCTCACGTCGAATCTGGAGCGGTTCTACTGGCGCCGCGAGCCCCGACCCACCCTGACCGTGTTACCCACCCAGTACGGCATGTTCTCCGGGGCCCGCCGCGAAGCCGGCCCAAGCACGTTCTACTACCGGTTCAACCAGTTCATCCTCCCCTTCTATGCCGGGCCGCCGGGTGATTGCGAACGTCCTGCGCAGTGCAACATCTGGGTGCCGATGGACGACCACACCTCGATCGTCTGGCGTATCGGTTTCTACCCGGACAAGGTCATGAGCGACGAAGTTCGAGCGGGCATGCTGACCGGGGAGGACGCTCATGTCCCAGTCGACGGCTACCTCGAGCCGACCGCCGAGCCACAGTCGCGGTGGTACCCGAAGTTGAATCGCGACAATGAATACGGACTCAACCACCATTCGACGGAGCATGAGTATTTCGCCGGCATAGTCGGCGTCTGGGCGCAGGACCGTGCATGCACGGAGGGCATGGGGTCGATCCTGGATCGCTCGGAGGAGCGCCTGGTTTCCAGCGACGCTCCGGTGGCCATGGTACGGCGGATCCTGTTGCGTACAGCGCGGGCGTTGGCCGAGACCGGCGAGGCGCCGCCTTCGCAAGACTCCTTCCCCAAGGTGACGGCCATTCCCAACGCCGTCTTCCCCCGCACCCGGGACTGGCTGGACATCGCAGCCCATGTGCAGGAGAGCCTGACTCCCAGCACGGTGCCGACAGCGTGAATGGCGTCGAACCCGTCGGGTCGAACGGGGAACTGGTGCGCTTCGACGCGCAGCAGCATGCCGTCCTGGCGAGCGTTTCATCAGGTAGCCCACTTGGTGACGCGCTTCGCCGGTATTGGATTCCGGCTCTCCTGAGCGAGGAGATCCCTGGCCCGGACTCTGCGCCGGTACGGGTCCGGTTACTCGGCCAGGACCTCATCGCGTTCCGGGACAGCGCCGGCCGGGTAGGGGTGCTCGACGAGCATTGCGTGCACCGGGGAGCATCTTTGTTCTACGGGCGGGTTGCTGAGGGCCTCGTCCAATGTGTATACCACGGCTGGAGTTTCGGCGTGGACGGTCGTAATGTGGCCGCCCCGACCTGTCCGAGCCTGGCCGGTGACGTTCGCTTGGCGCAACCCGCCTACGGGGTTCACGAAACCGGTGGGCTCGTCTTCGTCCACCTGGGCCCCGCTGCCGATCGACCGCCACTTCCCGATCTGGGGTGGCTCCGGGTCCCGGATGGTGCCCGGTTTGCTAGCAAACGGGTTCATCCCTGTCATTGGCTGCAGGCACTGGAGGCCGACACCGACTCGGCACATGTGGCCTATCTACATCGCGAGGATCTGTTGCGGAACGCTTCGGATGCGATGACCGCGGTGATGTTGAGCGCGACCGACCCCGTGATCGAGACCGACGTCGCCTCCTATGGACTGCTCCTGGCCGCCCACCGACCCTCCGGACCCGACAGCACCTACACGAGGGTGAATCACTGGCTCGCCCCCTGGTACACCGTCGTCCCGGCCGAGAACCCTGAGGGCATCCTCGGCGTGCATGCCTGGGTCCCGGTCGACGACCGCAGCTGCTTGATCTTCGGTCTCATGTGGCATCCGGCAACGGATCTGACCGACCAGCAACGGGCCGAGATGCAGTCCGGACGCCGGGGAATCTTTCCGGAGCTGCTGGCGGACGGGTCCTACCGGGCGCAACGGCACGCCGGTAACGACTACCTGATCGACCGCCAGGCGCAGGCTGAGGGCGCCCTGTGGACCGGCGTCCTCGGTAACCAGGAACAGGACGATGCGATCACTGCGTCGATGGGCGCCGCTTATGACCGCACCCGAGAGGTACTGTGCGCCACCGACCGCGCAGTCATCGCTGTGCGGTCCGCCCTACTGGGCGTAGCCGTCGACCACGCCGCCGGCCGGGAGCCGATCGGCCTGAGCGGGAGAGGCTACGACGTCCCTTCTGTGTTCTACGAAGTGCCCGGCGGGACCAATTTCCGGGACCGGTTGGCCGAGTTGATGGCGCCCAAACAGGTGATCTTGGCTGGTGCTGGCGGATGAGAGAGACAGCCGAGTACCTGGCCGTACCGTTGATGTTCACCGTGCAACCGTTCGCGGACACCGACGGTGTCTGGCGCTTCCGAGTCGGATACCCGGAATTCATCGGCTGCGAGGTCGCGGCCAGCGGTCTCATCATGGCGATGGATCTGCTCGATGACCTACGGGCGCGCATGACCATCGAACTGATCGCCGGCGGCCACGAGCCACCCACCCCGCGGGCCAGCCTGATGCACCTTGTGCCGTTGATCCGTACCGCACTGTCCCGAGGCGAGATTCCTGATCTGAAAGAGGTTCGATGATGGCCATCACGCCGTGGCGGGCGACGGTTGTGCAGATGCCGACAGAAATCTTATGGCCCAGCATCGATGCCGCTGACGCGGCCCGGCGCCAGCAGCACAACATCGACATCGCCCTGAAGCTGGTCGACGAGGCGATGATCGCCGACCCGTCACCGAAGCTCGTGCTGTTGCCGGAGTACGCCTTCACCGGGCAACCCAACGGTGGTTCGGTGGCAGGTTGGATCAATCTGGCCTGTCACAGCGTGCCCGGGCCGCTGACCGCACCATTCGAACAGAAGGCCAGGGAACACCGCATCTATATCGGCGGCAATCAGTTCGAGACCGACCCAGAGTGGCCGGGCCGCTTCTTCAACACTTCGTGGCTCATCGCCCCGGACGGCTCGATCATCCTTCGCTATCGCAGGGTACACACCGCGATGTGGTGCTCCCCGCACGATATCTACGACGACTACCTGTCGCGCTACGGCGGATGGGAGTCGCTCTGGCCGGTCGTCGACACCGAGCTGGGCCGGATCGGCATGATTCCCTGCGGCGAGATCGCGGTGCCGGAGGTCATGCGCACGATGGCCCTTCGTGGCACCGAGGTATTGCTGCACCCGACCTGGGAGATTCGCAGCGAGGCTCAGGACGCGGCGAAGGTCACCGCGGCCGCGGCCAACGGGATGTACGTCATCTCAGCCAACGTCGCCGCGTCACTGTCCGACGGTGCGGTCGAGGATCGTCCGAGTAATCAACCGGTCGGCAGTGGAAGCCGCATCGTGGATCCCCGCGGCCGGACCATCGCCCTGTTGGACGGGCACGACACCGGGCTCGGGGTGAGTGCGGTGATCGACACGGAGTCCGTGCGATCGCTTCGATCGGACATCTCCATGGCCAACCCCCTGCTGCGGCTCAGATTCGAGACCTTCGGACCCACCTACACCGGCCGCACCATCTACCCACCGAACGCCTTCCTGGATCTGCCACTCAGCGCCTACAGCCAGATCGAAAGGCCCGCGGCGGTCGCCCTGACGGCACTCCAGTCCACCTTCGACGGCGCGCATCGGGCCGTCGGTCTACCGATGTATGCCGCTGGCGAGGCCATTTCGTGACCCGATACGTGCGCCTGAAGAGAGGCAACTGATATGCAGGTTTTCGGACCCGCCCTCGGCGACGACGCGGCCGCGGACGCACAACGCGCCGAGCGATTGGGATTCAGCGGCATTCGGGTTCTGGACCATTTGTACTGTGCCATCAACGGAGGTCCCGACGTACCCTTCGACCATCCGTTCATCGCGCTCGGAGTGGCTGCGGCCTCCACCTCGAGGGTGCTGCTGACCCAGACAGTGCTGGACGTCAGCCGACGGCACCCGGTGGAGGTCGCCCAGGCGATCGCCTCGCTCGACCGACTGTCGGCCGGCCGGGCCGAACTCGGCTATGGGACCGGTTGGTACGAACCCGAGCACCTGGCCATCGGGTTGCAGCTGGGTACCGGGGCCGTGCGCGTCGCCCGTTTCAGCGAAGGGCTCCGGATCTGCCGGGAAATGTTCGACTCCCAGGGGTGCGTCGAATTTTCGGGCGACTTCTATCAAGCCAAGGTGACCGTTCCGTGGAAGCCCACGCCGCACCCGATCCCGATCACGGTGGGTGTGGCGCGTCCGGTGCTACTGCGCAAGGCCGCGGTGTATGCCGATCGGCTGGAGATCCTGCCCGCAGGTCCCGTCGGCGTCGACCAGGGCCACCCATTGGACCGTCCCACCATTGACCGCTACATGGACTCCGCCCGGACCATCGCAGCAGCCAACGGCCGCACGATGGCCTTCTCGGCTCGCGTGACCCTGACGCTCGGTACGCGTGTCGATCCAGCGGATCCCCTGGCCCTCGGCGGTGATGTCGACGAGGTCTTGGCCAAGGCGCACTGCCTGGCGGAAGCCGGCTTCGATAGGTTGTCAATCCTTCCACTCGACCGCCGCTCCCAGGACTGGATCCCCGAGGCAGTCGGTGCCTTTCGCGCTTTGGGTCGCACTGCACCAGTCGCCGTAGCGGCTCGTTAAGCCGATCGCAGCGACCTCTGCGACCCTCTGCTCACGCCCACTAAGGAACCCAGTGTTCACCGTTGCCGTCATCAACCCGAATAGCACCGAAGCCATCACCGACCAGATACGGTTGGCCAGCGCGGATTTGGCCCTACCGGCCGATGTCCAGGTCCACACCGTCACCGCCGCCGGAGGGCCTCCGGCAATCGAGTCGGACGAGGACGTGGTGGCCTGCGTCCCGGCGCTCCGGCAGACGGCCTCGGCTCATCCCGCAGACGCCTATGTGATCGCCTGCTTTTCCGATCCGGGCATCGAGACACTCCGGCGGTCGACCGGCGTACCAGTCTTCGGTATCGCGGAATCATCCATGCTCACGGCCATGGGACGGGGTCGCCGGGTCGGGATCGTCTCGAGTGTGGCGGCATCCGTGCCCCGGCACGAGCGCTACTTCAAGAGCGTCGGCATCGACGCCCGCATCGTCGCTGACATTCCGGTCGGCCGCGGGGTTCTTGAACTCCAGGGACCACAGGCGCAGGCCGAGGTCCTTGATGTCGGACGACACCTTGTCGAGAAGATGGGTGCCGACGTCGTCGTTCTCGGGTGCGCCGGCTTGAGCCACTTGCGAGTGGTGCTGCAAGATCTGCTCGGAGTGCCGGTCATCGATCCGTGTCGTGCCGCGGTCACCCTGGCACTGAGCTCGATCGCCGATGGCTCGGTCACGTCAAGCCTGGTGTCTTCGCCTTGACTGCGACCGATTTACCGACCGCGGGTCTGGTGGCCGTGTCAGTCACACCTCTCACCGATGATGGCGCGCTGGACGTAGCCGGCATCCTCCGCCTGATGGAGTTCTATCTACGTTGCGGAGTCAGCGGAGTCACCCTGCTGGGAGTGATGGGCGAGGCCAACCGGATGACCGAAGCCGAGTCGGCGCTGGTTGTGCAGGAGGCCCTGGCCGCCCTGGCCGGCCGCGTACCGGCGATCGTCGGAATCTCGGACAGTTCCCTGCAGCGCCTCGTGGCCAGTGGACGAGCAGCGGTGGCCTCCGGTGCGGCCGGCGTGTTGGTCCAACCGCTGGCGGGTCTGTCCGGCGACGAGGCTGTGGTCGGCTATTTCGTCGCCGTCACCGAGGCCCTCGGGCCCGACGTGCCGGTGTGCGTACAGGACTTCCCGAAAGCCAGTGGCGTGTATCTGTCCCTCGGCGCCTGGCGCAGAATCGTCGACCGGTGCCCTTCGGTCGTGATGTTGAAGCACGAAGAGGAGCCAGGTTTGAAAAAACTATCGGCGATCCGGGCGGCCGAGCGGGCGGGCCTGCGCCGGGTGACGATCTTCGCGGGTAACAATGGCATTGCCTTACCTCAAGAATTACGCCGGGGCGCCGACGGGGCGATGACCGGATTCGCTTATGCCGACGTTCTGGCCCGCGTCTGCGAACTGTTCGCCGTCGGTTGTCAGTCCGCTGGGGAGGATTTGTTCGACCGTTATCTGCCCCTCAATCGCCACGAATTGCGAGCCGGCCTCGCCGTCCGGAAGGAATTGTTACTTCGATTGGGCGCACTGTCGACGGCAACCTGTCGCTACCCGCTGGCACCGCTCGACGCCACGGACATGGCCGAGTTGGACGGCCTGCAGGCCAGGATCGCTCAGGACGCTTCCGTCTATGGACTGGCCGACCGATGACATTCGACCTGGTGATCCGGGGCGGCGACATCGTCGACGGTCACTCCATCCGGCGTGCCGACCTCGGTGTGCTGGACGGGCTCGTCGCCGCGGTCGGCGTCGACCTGACCGGCGGACGAACCGAAATCGACGCCACCAGTCACTACGTGCTACCCGGCGGGGTCGATGTACACACACATCTGGACCAGGTTTCGGCAAAGGGATCACGCACGGCCGACGACTTCTATTCCGGTTCCGTCTCCGCGGCTTTCGGTGGAACCACGACTGTGATGGCTTTCGCGGCCCAGGCCCGCGGAACCAGTATCGCCGATACGGTTGCCCGCGGGCTCGATTCCGCCGCTCGATCGGCGATCGATGTCGGCGTGCATCTGATCATCACCGATTTCACGCACTCCGCCGCCCTCGCCGATCTCAAAGCCGCAGCTGACGCGGGCATCGCCACGGTCAAGGTCTTCCTCACCTACGAGAAGCTGCGGCTTGCCGACTCGGCGTTGTTGACCGTGCTGGCCGCGGCTCGAGATCTGGGCATGCAGGTCATGGTGCACGCCGAGCACCACGGCATGATCAGTTGGACCACCGGAACCCTGCTCGCTGACGGTCGACGTGCGCCTGCCAATCACAGCCTGGCACACAGCCGCCAGGCCGAGGCCGCGGGAGTGGCCGAAATCGCCTCGCTGGCTCAGTATCTCGATATGACCATTTATCTGGTCCACCTGTCCTCAGCGGAAGCGCTGACGGCTCTACGGGCCGCTCGCGCCCGGGGCATCTCGCTGGTCGCCGAGACTTGTCCACACTATTTGTTCCTCGACGAGACACGGCTGGATGCCGAACTGCAGCTGGCTGTCCAGTCGATGTGCAGCCCGCCGCTGCGCGCGCAGGCCGACCGAGATGCGTTGTGGTCCGCGGTCCAGGCCGGCGATATAGATGTCATCGCCTCCGATCATGCGCCTTATCGGCTGGATTCTGCCAAGCTGCCCAACGGTGCGCAGACGACGTTCACCGAATGCGCGAACGGTATCGCCGGGGTCGAAGTCCGGATGCCGCTGATGGTGTCCGAGGCCTTGACCAGTGGTCGCGTCTCGCTCAGCGACGTGGTGCGGCTGTGCTGCGAAAGTCCCGCCCGCGCGATGAACGTGTGGCCGGCCAAAGGATCCCTCCAAGTCGGCTCCGATGCCGACATCGTGCTGTGGGATCCAACCGACCGGTGGACCGTCACCATCGGGGATCTGCATGACGCCATGGATCACACCGCTTACGAGGGCATCGATCTGCAGGGACGCATCACTACCGTGATTGTTGGGGGGAGCGTGATCGTTCGGAACGGGTCCGGTGATCTGTCCAGCGGCGCCGGACGATTCCTTCAGCGCGACGTCAGATCGCGAACGGTCGCGGGTCGGCTGACAAGCCCGGTCGGTGGCCGGCGATGAGCGTGTGCGGGGTCCGGGGGCTTCGCTTTCTGTTGACCGCGGCAACTTCGGGGCTCGGCCTCGCCACCGCCCGCGCTCTGGTGGCGGCGGGAGCAGACGTCGCCATCACCGGTCGTTCCGCGGATCGCCTGCACCGCGCCCTGACCGAGCTGGGTCGGCTGGCTCCAGCCCATCCGGACACGGCTCTCGGGCGGGCCGTCGGAGCGGTGTCGGACCTGACCGACGCGGACCAGGCGTCGGGCCTGGCGTCGGCGCTTGCCGAGAAGCTCGGCGGCCGGCTCGACGGCGTCTTCGTGAACACCGGCGGCCCAGCGGCGGCGCCGTTCAACCGAACCGACGACGCCGCCTGGCAGACCGGCTTCGACCTCATGCTGATGCCGGTCGTCCGGCTCTGTCGAGCGGCCGAGCACGTCACGGCGGACCGGGCCAGTCTGGTCTTCTCCACGTCCAGTGTGACGGTGGAGCCTTCGTTGTCGCCCGACCTGGTGGTCTCGGCCTGCATCCGCTCGGCGGTCGCGACGCTGGCAAATGTGTTGAGCCGCGAATGGGCGCCCCGATTGCGGGTGAATCAGATCGTGCCGGGCCGGATACTTACCCAGCGGGTGGCCGACCTCGATCAGGTGCGCGCCGACCGATCGGGTGAGGAATTGCATCATGTTGTCAATGCTGCGGTTTCGCGCATTCCTTTGAAAAGATATGGAACGGCGGATGAGTTCGGCAACGCGGCAGCGTGGTTGCTGTCACCCGCATCTTCGTACGTCACCGGGTCGACACTGACCGTCGACGGTGGCTTGCTGGCGAGGATATGAGGCATGGTGGATGATCAGGTCATGTCATCGACGCCACCGCGGGCACCTGCCGTCACCCGGGCGATTGCCGTTCTCGAACGTCTCGAATCGTCTTCTGCGCGCCATCCGGTGACGCTGGCCGATTTGTCCAGCGCTCTTCAGCTCCCCAAGTCTTCACTCCTGACCATCTGCAACTCCCTGATCGACGGTGGTCTGGTGCGCCGGATGGGCGGCGGTTACATGTTGGGCAGCCGGCTGGTCGCCCTCTCCAGTTCCTACTTGCAGAACATCGACGAAGTCCATGAGTTCAACGCGGCCTGTCGGCAGGTGGCCCCGAACATGGAGGACACCATTCACCTGGCCTCGCTCAGCGGGCCGTTGGAGATCACCTATCTAGCTCGGCTGGACGGGCGGTCCCACCCGGTGGTCTCGCCGATCGGACGGGCCCTACCAGCGACCTGCTCGGCCACCGGAAAGGCGCTGCTGGCCGAGCTGACCCACCGGGAACTGCTCGAACGGTTCGTCGGCATCAAGAGCCTGCCGCGACTGACCGAGCGGTCGATCACCTCGGTCGCCGATCTTATTGCGCACCTGAACATGGTTCGCGAACAGGGGTACGGGGTGGACGACGAAGAGACCACTCCTGGCTTGTTCTGCGTCGGCATGGTGGTCAAGACGAGTGCGACGGCACGATGGGCTGTCGGAATCACGATGATGAAAGCCAGTAACCGGAACGGACTCACTGCTGGCCTGGTAGAGACGCTGACTGCCGTGACGACGGAGATGACCGCACGACTTGGGTCTTGAGGCCGGTGTTCTCACAGAGTTTGAACCGCTGGTTGCAGGTCTGGCCTGAGAGTTACGGTTGCTGTCCGCGAGCCCGATACGGTTTCACTCAAGGGCCGTGCGGTTGAGCACCCCCGAGGCAATTGCCAACAAGCACAGCGTGCTCCGCAGGGTTGCCGAGGGTCAGCAGGCTGGCGGCGCCGAGTGTCGAAGAGCGGCTGGCCGGGCACTGAGGGGTGGTGGTTGGCCTCGTCGGTGACCAGAATCAGGCCGCGACACCGTCAGCCCGGTCACGTGATGACGAACGGGGGTAGCCCGAGCGTAGCGATGACCAACCACCGAACCAGCCCCGATTGCCACGCAGACGACGATCGCGGCGACCGACTCGTGCACGGACCCCTTCAGCGGAACCACGTGCGCCGTTCCGGCCGGGGCCAGCGCCGCCCGGTCAGGATGCACCGGTTCCGTCGTGCTGTGTCGGAGGACGTCCATCCCATTCAGAATCCCTGTGCCAGCCGATAATAGGCCTGGTTCCACCTCAATTCCTGGCTGAAACGTCGGGTGGAGGTATCCGCGTCGATCACCAGCAGCTCGGTGCCGAGAATCTCGGCCAGATCGTGCAGTTCCTCGGTGCCGACCGCGCTGGACAGCACCGTGTGGTGCGGGCCGCCGGCGGTGAGCCAGCACTCGGCGGAGGTCTCCAGACTCGGCGCCGGTTCCCACACCGCCCTGGCCACCGGCAGCCGCGGCAGGGGCCGCTCGGGCGGGACGACGGTGATGTCGTTCGCGACCAGGCGGAACCGCTCTCCGATGTCCGCGATACCGAGCACCACGGCAGGCCCGGGCGTCGCGTCGAACACCAAACGCACCGGATCCTCCCGGCCACCGATGCCCAGCGGATGGATTTCCAGGGTCGGCGTGCCCGCAGCGATGCTAGGGCACACCTCGAGCATGTGCGCACCGAGGATCTTCGGCACGGCCGCGCCCAGGTCGTAGGTGTAGTCCTCCATGAACGACGTCCCGCCGGCGCGCCCGGCCGCCATCGCCTTGACGGTGTGCAGCATGACGGAGGTCTTCCAGTCACCTTCGCCGCCGAACCCGTACCCGTCCGCCGCCAGCCGCTGGACGGCCAGCCCGGGAAGCTGCCGCAGCCCGCCCAGGTCTTCGAAGTTGGTGGTGAAGGCGCCGAACCCGCCGTCGGTGAGGAAGCCGCGAAGCCCCAGTTCGACGCGCGCGCCATACCGCAGGGACTCGTGGCGCGGGCCGCCCGGCAGCAGGTCGGGGGCGACCGTGTAGAGGTCGGCGTACTCCTCCACCAGCGTGGTCACCTCGCCGTCGCCCGCGGCGTCGACCCGGGCCACCAGATCGTTGACGCCGTAGGTGTTGACGGACACGCCGAAGGTGCGCTGCGCCTCGACCTTGTCCCCCTCGGTGACGGCGACGTCGCGCATGTTGTCGCCGAAGCGCGCCAGCTTGAGGCTCCGCACGGCGCTCGCGCCGGCAGCCGCCCGCTGCCAGGCGCCCACCCGCGCGGCCACCCGCGGATTGCTGACGTGCCCGGCGACGGTCTTGCGGGCCACCCCGAGCCGGGTCTGGATGTACCCGATCTCCCGGTCGCCGTGCGCCGCCTGGTTCAGATTCATGAAGTCCATGTCGATCTCGGCCCACGGCAGATCGACGTTCGCCTGGGTGTGCAGATGCAGCAGCGGCTTTCGCAGTGCGTCGAACCCGGCGATCCACATCTTGGCCGGCGAGAAGGTGTGCATCCAGATGATCAGGCCGATGCACGAGTCGTCGGCGTTGGCGGCCAGCATGGTCCGGCGGATGTCGGAGGCATCGGTCAGGACCGGCTGCCACCGCACGGAGGTCCCCAGCTCGGCCGAGGCGTCGAGCTCGGCCGCGATCTGCCGTGACTGCGTCGCCACCTGGTCGAGGGTCTCCGGGCCGTAGAGGCCCTGGCTGCCGGTGAGGAACCAGCAGGAGCGGTTCGGGTCCGTCATGGGTGGTCCTTCGGAGTCGGGTTGTGCCGGAGAGGTTCGGGGCTCGCTGGCGGAATGGTCAGCTCTGGCCGTAGACGTTCTGGTACCGGTCGAACAACGAATCGATGTGCTCCTGCGGGATGCGGACCAGTTCGCCGAGTTGCCGCGCCAGGAACACCGACCGGCAGACGTCCTCGCACATGACCGCCGCCTTCACCGCGTCGACCGCGTCCCGCCCGACCGTGAACGGACCGTGGTTTCGCATCAGCACCGCTCGGGACCGGCTGCCCCGCAACGTGTCCACGATGCCCTGACCGATGCTGTCGTCACCGATCAACGCGAACGGTCCGATCGGGATGTCACCGCCGAACTCGTCCGCCATCATGGTCAGCACGCACGGCACCGGCGAGCCGAGCGCTGACCAGGCGGTCGCATACGGCGAGTGGGTGTGGACGATGCCGCCGACGTCGGGCAGGAAGCGGTAGACGTAGGCGTGCGCCGCGGTGTCCGACGACGGCGCGCCGGTGCCCTCGACCAGCGTGCCGTGAAGGTCGGTCACCACCATCGCCTCCGCCAACAGGTCGTCGTAGGAGACGCCGGAGGGCTTGATGACCATCAGGTCGCGTCCCGGCACCCGCGCCGAGACGTTGCCGGCCGTCCAGCTGACCAGGTTGTTCCGGGGCAGTTCGGCGTGCAGCAGGGCGACCTGCGTCCGGAGTGCGTCGATGCCGGCCTTGATCTCGGCCGCAACGGTCACGACGAGCGGGCCAGGTCGGAGTGCACGCGGCGCTGGATCGACTTGAGCCGGTGCATCACGTCGGTGCCGCCGCGGCCGAAGTGGTCGTGCAGGGCGGAGTACTCCGCGAACAGCTCGTCGTAGGCACGCTGGTGCTCGGCGACCGGTTGGTAGACCGCTCGCTGCACCCGGCCCATCTGCGCTGCGGCGGTTGCCATGTCGGGATGCGCACCGCAGGCGACCGCCGCGTGGATCGCCGAACCGAGGGCCGGCCCGTGATCGGAGGTGATGATGGACAGCGGCAACCCGGTCACGTCCGCGTAGATCTGCATGAGCAGCGTGTTCTTCGTCAGGCCGCCGGAGACGATCAACTCGTTGACCGGAATGCCGGACCGTTCGAAGGTCTCGATGATCGTCCTGGTGCCGAACGCGGTCGCCTCGATCAGCGCCCGGTAGACGTCTTCCGGGCGGGTGGCCAGCGTCTGGCCGACGACGACCCCGGACAGCTCGTGGTCCACCAGCACGGACCGGTTGCCGCTGTGCCAGTCGAGGGCGACGAGTCCGTGCTGCCCGATGCGCTGTGCTGCGGCCAGTTCGGTGAGCAGCTCGTGGACGCTCTGCCCGGCGGCGGCGGCTCGCGTCGAGTACTCCTGCGGCACACCCGTCTTCACGAACCAGCCGAAGATGTCACCGACGCCGCTCTGCCCGGCCTCGTACCCGAACAGGCCGTCGCTGATGCCGCCGTCCACGACGCCACACATGCCGGGTACCTCGCGCAACTGCGCACCGTTCATGACGTGGCAGGTCGAGGTGCCCATGATGGCGACCATCTGGCCCGGCGCCAGCGCATTGCCGGCCGCAGCGGTCACGTGCGCGTCGATGTTGCCGACCGCGACGGGGATGCCGGGCGGCAGCGTGGTCAGTGCCGCGGCCGCGTCGGTCAACGTCCCCGCTGACGATCCGAGCGAGCCGATGGTGGCGGACAGCTTGCCGTCGACGAAGTCGGCGAAGCCTGGGTTCAGGCCGGACAGGAACTCCTGGTCGGGGTAGCGACCATCCTGCCGGATGCCCTTGTAGCCGGCACTGCACGCGTTGCGCACGTAGGAACCCGTCAACTGCCAGACGATCCAGTCGGCGGCTTCCACGAGATGCTCTGTGGCGGCGTAGATCTCCGGATCCTCCTCCAGGATCTGCAGACCCTTGGCGAACTCCCACTCGCTGGAGATCAGGCCGCCGTAGCGGGGCAGCCAGGACTCGCCGCGCGACGCGGCCAGCTGGTTGATCCGGTCCGCCTGCGGTTGCGCCGCATGGTGTTTCCAGAGCTTGACGTAGGCGTGCGGCCGCTGTGCGAACTGCTCCAGCTCGCACAGCGGGGTGCCGTCGCCCGTGACAGGGAGCACGGTGCAGGCGGTGAAGTCGGTGCCGACGCCGACCACGTCCGCGCTGCTGGCACCGGCCGCCCGCAGCGCCGCGGGAACCGCCTCGCGCAACACGTCGATGTAGTCGGCCGGCACCTGCAGCGCCCAGTCCGGCGGCAGCGGTCGGTCGCTGCCGGGCAGGGCGCGGTCGACAACACCATGTGCGTACTCGTGCACCGCCGACCCCAGCTCGGCTCCGTCCCGTACCCGGACGACCACGGCACGCCCGGACAACGTGCCGAAATCGACGCCGATCACCAGCGCGTGCTGCGGATCCACCGTCATTGGTGCCTCTCCTGCCCCGATCGCTCTGAGCTGCACTGCCGCACCCACGTCGGAGCGGTCCGCAAAGTGTTAACGTTCACAACGCGTTCGTCAACCCGGGCCGGAAGCACGGGTGGCGCCGGGAAATCGGTCACGCCACCTGTACAGCGCTACCCAGAACGCCTCGGCCGCATCCTCGACCACGCCGGAATCGTCCTCGCTCGAACCTTCGCCGCGTCGTGACCGCAGCGAAATGGTCAGTACTTCAGGCTTGCCCGGAATGCGTTGGCGTCGATCTCCTGGTGTTCTCTCTCGGCCGGCTCGATGTCGGCGTCCTCGGTGGAGATCGACTCGGGGGTGGTGTCCTGTTCGCGCTCGTCCTGGTCGGACCGGGCCTCGTCTGGCGTCGTCATCACACGCTCCTTCGATGTTGGTGGGGAGCGTTCAGGCTACGGCGTGCGGTGCGGACGAAGCGTGCGGCGCCTGGGCCAGCGGGTCAGGAGTACCTTCCCGCCTCGCCGAACTCCTCTGACAGCCTTCTGCGCCACAGCGCACCGGAGGCAGGGGCACCATGGCGGTATGGCGGAACTCCGAGACAAGAGCATCCTGGTGGTAGGCGCGACCGGCGGGCTCGGCGCACCCATCGCGCGGGAATTGGCCACCCACGGGGCGCGACTGACGCTGGCCGGCCGGGACCGCCGACGACTGCAGCAGCTCGAGGTGCCGGAAGCGACCGCGGTGGCTGTGGAGTTGACCGACCCGAACGCCGGGCAGCGGCTGGTGGATGCGGTGATCGATGAGCACGGCCGATTGGACGGGCTGGTCTTCGCCGCCGGCGTGGTCGCCTTCGGCTCGGCGATGGAGCTCGACGACGACGTCGTGGATGAGTTGCTCCTGGTCAACTTCCTGGCGCCGCTCCGGTTGACCAGAGCTGCCCTGGCGGTTCTTCCGCCCGGCGGCTTCATCGTGAACATCAGCGCGGTGGTGGCAGAACAGCCAGTGGCGAACATGTCCGCCTACGCTGCGAGCAAGTCGGCGCTGACTGCCTTCGACGCTGCAGCCCGCATCGAAGCCCGCCGTAGGAAGATCCGCATCGTCGACGCCCGGCCGCCGCACACCGAGACCGGGCTGGCCCTTCGGCCGATCGCCGGTCAGGCGCCCAGGCTGCCGACCGGCCTGAGTCCCTCAGCGGTCGCACACCGCATCATCCGTGCCATCGTCGACGACGAACTGGACCTGCCGTCGTCGGCCTTCGCCGACAGCTGACCTCCCGAAAGCCGACAGCGGTCGATCGGCACAGCACTCAACCCGCCGGCGGCGCCGTGCTCTCCCGGAGGACCAGCCGCGGGGCGAGCGGCCGGGTGGTGTCCGCCTCGCCGGCCAACGCCGCGAGCAGGATCCCGATGCACTGTCGGCCGAGCGCCTGGAAGTCCTGCTCCACCGTCGTCAGGCCGGGGATGAAGTGCGCGGCGCCTGGTATGTCATCGAAGCCCACGACCGATACCTGTTGCGGCACGACCACTCCCGCGTCGTGCAGGGCGCGGATCACGCCGAGCGCCATCAGGTCGTTGGCCGCGAAGACCGCGGTCGGCAGCCGCCGCCGCAACAACCGCTGACCCGCCGCATAACCGCTGGCCGCCGTCCAGTCGCCGGGAATCGGCCGGGTCGGCGTGATCCCGGCCGCGAGCATCTCCCGACGCCAACCCCGCAGTCGCGCGGCGGCGTCGAACCATGGCTCCGGACCGCTGACGCAGGCGACCCGACGGTGACCGAGGTCCAACAGGTGGCGGGTGGCCAGGCGCGCCCCCGCCTCCTGGTCGACGGAGGTGATGTGCAGTCCGGGCGCGGGCTGGGTGTCGGCGGCCACCATCACCACCGGCACCCGCGCGACGAACGGATCTGCGGCGTGCGCGAACGCCGCCTCGGGAGCGATGACGATGATTCCCTCGACCGCCTGGTCGACGAAGTGCTGGAGGGTGGCGGTGGCGGCGGCGTGCGTGCCGCGGCCCGATTCAGCGCCGCCGATGCTGGCCAGGCTGACGTAGTAGCCCGCGTCCCGGGCCGCGTTCTCGACGCCGATCAGCGCACTGCTGGGGCCCCACAGCGTCGACCCGCTGGTGATGACGCCGACCATCGAGGAGCGCTGGGTGACCAGGGCCCGCGCGGCGCTGTTGCGGCTGTAACCCAGTTCGGCGATCGACGCGAGCACCCTGTCCCGGGTTTCCGCCCGGACGTTGGGCATCCCGTTGAGCACCCGCGAGACGGTCTGGTGGGACACGCCCGCGAATCTGGCGACGTCGTGCATGCCCGGCGGGCGGGGTGCCGGGGGTGGGGTGACCTGCCGGGGCCGGCCGGTGGCGGGCGACGAGTCGGTCATCGATCTCCCGCCCCTTCCTGGCTGGTCGACGCCGCCGGCTGCGGCCGAGAGGTCAGGGAATCTCGACCTCGTCCCCGAGCGACACGAGCCCGGTGCCGGTCGCCGCCGCGCGATAGCCGCGGGCTCCGCCGTCGAGGTCGACCAACGCCTGCCGAACCGCCTGGTCGACCGTGGGCGAGGGGTCCTGCCGCAGGCAGAACCGACTGAACTCCACGCAGGGATCCGCGACCCTGAGGCCGGTCAGGCCGAGAGGGCCGCCCGCGGTGAACACCGTCAACTCCGACGGCATGTCGCGACCTGCCAGACCACTGGGAGCATCCACGAGAATCGTCTCCCCGGCAATACCCTCCGTCAGGTGATCGCCGTAGCGGTCCCTGAGCCGCGCGTAGTCGCCGCTGCCCATCAGCGTCACCCCGGCCGTGCCCTTGCGATCGCGGGAGCGCGGGTGATCGACGTGGTGCACGTCCACCACCGTTCCGAGCCGGGCACTGAGCCCGACGACGCCGGACGGGCTCACCTCCACCCCGGGAACCGACTCGATGAAGGCCGGGTCGTACCGACGCAGCGGCGCTCTGCCGACCTTGAGCGGATCGGTCTGGATCTGCAGGCGGATGATCGGGTACCTCATGCGCTCACCACGCCGGGCACCGGCGCGATCTCGAATCTGGTGTGCCGGGTGGCCGGCAGCACCTCGCGCACCTCGTCCACCCTGGCGCCGGTCGCCTCCACCACCGCGTAACCCGGGCGGGCGATGCCCAGATCCAGCATCGGCAGCCCGAACGGGTCGAACGCCGCGGACCGGCCGATGCCGGCGCGTCCCACCTGGTCGGCCGCCACCACATAGCAGACGTTCTCGATGGCCCTGGCCCGCAGCAGCGTCAGCCAGTGCTCCTCCTTGAACGGGCCGCGCACCCACGCCGACGCGACGGCCAGCACCTGCGCGCCGGCGTTCTGCAGCACCCGGAACAGCTCGGGGAACCGGAGGTCGTAGCACGTCGCGAAACCCACCTGCACGCCGGCGATCTCGACGACGGGGGGCGGCTGCATGCCGGGGCTGATCTGGTCGGACTCGAGGAACGAGAACGCGTCGTACAGGTGGATCTTGCGGTAGGCAGCGACCACCCGGCCACCGCTGAGCACCGCCAGGGTGTTGTGCACCCGCGAAGACCCGGGGTCCGGCACGAAGGTGCCCGCCGCGATGGCGATGCCCAGTTCGTCCGACGCCCGGGCCAGCGCGGCGACGAACGGTCCGTCCAGCGGTTGGGCGGCGCGGCCGGGAGCCGACGGGTCCTCCAAAAAGGACACCAGTGACCCCTCCGGCGCCAGGAGCAGGTCCGCGCCGTCCGCCGCCGCCTTGCGGGCCTGCGCGACGAGGTGCTCGGCGTTGGCCGCCGGGTCGGGTCCCGGATCGAACTGGGTGATCGCGATGCGCATCCTTCGTGCCCTTTCCGTCGTCTCCCTGCTGCTGGGCGGGGCTCTCTTCTACTCGGCGGCTCTGGTCTCGGCGGGGACTTCTCCTTGTCGGCGGCAGGACCGATCGCTCCGCCTCGGCGGCGAGGATCAACTTGTCGATTATCAGCCCCGCCACGACCAAGACCAGCCCGGGTGACGCGGCCTACGAAGTCGATCCTCGCCGAAGGAGTCGGAGCCGCGCCAGGCGAGGGGTGGGAGCCGCGGCCGGCGGGCCGGAGCCGGCGGGGCGGGCTACGGGACGATGGAGACCATCCTGCCCGGAACGACGACCACCTTGGCGGGAACCGTGCCGGCCAGCAGCTCCACGATCTTGCCGTCGGTCAGCGCAGCCTGCTCCACCTGCGCCATGGTGGCGTCGGCGGGAACCCGCACCCTGGACCGAACCTTCCCGCGGACCTGGATCGGGTACTCGATCTCCTCGGCCACCAGCAGCGCCGGGTCGGCCACCGGGAACGGCCCGTGCGCCAGCGACTCGGCATGTCCCAGTCGGCTCCAGAGTTCCTCGCTGATGTGCGGGGCCAGCGGCGCCGTCATCAGCACCAGGGCTTCGGCGACCACCCGCGGCGTGGGGCTGGAGGACTTGGTGAGGTGATTGGTCAGCACGATCAGCTTGGCGATGGCCGTGTTGTACGACATCGCCGCGTAGTCGGTGGACACGCCGTCGATGGTCCGGTGCAACACCTTCCGGGTCTCCAGATCCGGCTCGTCCTCCGTCACCACCAGCTCGCCGGTCTGCTCCGAGACGATGGCACGCCACATCCGCTGCAGGTAGCGCTGCGAACCGACGACGTCGCGGGTCTGCCACGGGCGGGAGATGTCCAGCGGACCCATGCCCATCTCGTACATCCGGAAGGTGTCGGCGCCGAACCGATCGCACATGTCGTCCGGCGTCACCACGTTCAGCAGGCGCTTGCCCATCTTGCCGTACTCGCGGTTGACCGGGCGGCCCTGGTAGGTGAACGAACTGCCGTCCGGGGAGACGGCGACGTCCTCTGCTGGAACGTAGGTTCCTCGCTCGTCGGTGTAGGCGTACGCCTGGATGTACCCCTGGTTGAACAGCTTCCGGAACGGCTCCTCACTGGAGACGTGGCCCAGGTCGAACAGCACCTTGTGCCAGAACCGCGCGTACAGCAGATGCAGCACAGCATGTTCCACGCCACCGACATACAGGTCGACCCCGCCGGTATCGTCCGGCTTGCCCGGATCCTTGCCCATCCAGTACTTCTCGACCTCGGGATCGACGAATACCTTGTCGTTCGTGGGATCCAGGTAGCGCAGCTCGTACCAGCAAGACCCTGCCCACTGCGGCATGACGTTCAGCTCGCGACGGTAGGTCTTCGGCCCGTCGCCCAGGTCCAGCTCGACGGTGGCCCACTCGGTGGCCCGGCCCAGCGGCGGCACCGGGGTGGATTCGGCGTCCATCGGGTCGAACGACTGGGGTGCGTAGTTCGCTACTTCCGGCAGCTCCAGTGGCAGCAGATCCTCGGGCAGGGCGATCGGCAGGTCGTCGTCGCCGTAGACGATCGGGAACGGCTCACCCCAGTACCGCTGCCGGCTGAACAGCCAGTCGCGCAACCGGTACTGCACCTCAGCACGCCCGAAACCCTTGGCTGTCAACCAGTCCGTCATCGCCGCCTTGGCGGCGGCGACCTCCAGCCCGTCCAGCGAGATCTCGCCGTTCGCGCTGTTGACGGCCGGCCCGGAGCCGGTGAACGCCTCGTCGGACGGGAAGCCCACCGGTGGCTGCACGGTGCGGATCACCGGCAGCCCGAAGGCGGCGGCGAACTCCATGTCGCGGGTGTCCTGACCGGGCACCGCCATGATGGCCCCGGTGCCGTAGCCCATCAGTACGTAGTCGGCGATGAAGATGGGCACCTGGGCACCGTTGGCCGGGTTCACCGCCACCGCGCCGACGAAGACACCGGTCTTGTCCTTGGTCTCCTGCCGGTCGAGGTCGGTCTTGTTCGCGGCCTGCTCGCGGTACCGGGTGACGGCCTCCGCCGGGGTGGCGGCGCCGCCGGTCCAGCGCGGATCCGTGCCCTCCGGCCAACTCTGCGCCGTGATGCCGTCGACCAGCGGATGCTCCGGCGCCAGCACCACGTAGGTGGCACCGAACAGCGTGTCCGGGCGGGTCGTGTAGACCTCGATCTCGTTGCCAGGCAGGGCGTCCGAGGTCGAACCGGCCACCGAGAACCGTAGCCGGGCCCCGACGGATCGGCCGATCCAGTTGCGCTGCATGATTTTCACCGATTCGGGCCACTCCAGCCGGTCCAGGTCGGCGATCAGCCGGTCGCCGTAGGCGGTGATCCGCATCATCCACTGCCGCAGGTTCCGCCGGAACACCGGGAAGTTCCCGATCTCCGAGCGGCCGTCGGCGGTGACCTCCTCGTTGGACAGCACGGTTCCCAGCCCGGGGCACCAGTTGACCGGCGCCTCCGAGATGTATGCCAGCCGGTGGCCGGCCAGGATCGTCTGCTGCTCGGTCGAGGTCAGCTCCGCCCACGGCCGGCCGTCGTCGGTCGGCCGGGCACCCGAGGCGAACTCGCCCACCAGGTCGTCGATCGGTCGCGCCCGCTGCGCGGACTCGTCGTAGTAGGCGTTGAACAGCTGCAGGAAGATCCACTGGGTCCACCGGTAGAAGCCGACATCGGTGGTCGCCACACTGCGACGCTGGTCGTGGCCGAACCCCAGCCGGCGCAGCTGCGAACGGTACCGGCCGACGTTGGTCGCCGTCGTCTCCCGCGGGTGTGTCCCGGTGCGCACGGCGTACTGCTCGGCCGGAAGGCCGAACGCATCATAACCCAACGTGTGCAACACGTTTCGGCCGCGCATCCGCTCGAAGCGGCCCAGCACGTCGGTACCGATGTAGCCCAGCGGATGTCCCACGTGCAGCCCGGCGCCCGACGGGTAGGGGAACATGTCGAGCACGTACAACTTGGCCGCCGGCACGGCCGCCGGGTCGGCTGCGGCCAGCGGACCGGACGGATTCGGGGCGTCGAAGGTCCCCTGCTCCTCCCAGCGGTCCTGCCACCGGGACTCGATGGTTGCTGCCAGCGCCGCGGTGTACCGGAACGGCGGTGCACCGCCGGCGTCGGCGTCGACTGCGGAAACCGTCTGCTCGGTCATCGGTTCTCTTTCTCCCAGTGGCATTTCGGTGATGCACCCGCCGGCGGTCCCCCGCAGGCGTTACCTGACACGTCCTCGCCCTGTCGCGGGCACAAAAAAACCCTCCTGGCCCGGCCCGGCCCGCGAGATGCAGGGAGGACGAACGCAGAGGGTCGCCGCACTGGCGTCACCGTCTCCTTGCTCGGAGACCCGGTGCGATCAGCGCGGCCCGGGAAGAAGCAAGGTCGCTGCCATGCCTGCAGATCCTACCCCGGTCGCCCGCGACGGCAGGAATCCCGCCACCGGCGTTCCCGGGCGCCCGCGGGCGCACCCTGCGGCCGGACCGGTCGGTCCCCTACCATCGGCGGGGTGTCCTCCGCCCCTGTCGCCTTCACCCTGCCGGTCGCCCTGCTGCTGCTGGTCATCGCCGTCGCGTCGTTGCTGACCGCCCGTCGCGGGTGGTCCGGCCGGCTGAACCGGGCGAGCCGGTGGGGTCTGCACAGCCCGGCGGCCTCGGCCGGCGACGAGGCGTTCCGGGTGGCGAACCGGGTGGCGGCGCCGGTGATCGGTGGCGCCGCGGCGATCGCCGCGGTCCTGACGGTGCTGGTGCCGGTGCTCCCCCTGCCAACAGCTGCCACCGTCGTCGTCGGGGTCCTGGGTCTTGCCGCGGTGCTCCTGCTGCTCGTCGTCGGCGGGACGCTGGGCGAACAGGCGGCGCGGGCCGTTCCGGTCCCGGCGCGGCGGCCGCAGCCGTCCGGCGCCTGCGCGGGCTGCGCCTGCGGCGGGGGCGGTTGTTCCGGCCTGACCCGGACTACGGCTCCGGGCACGACACCGCCGGTCGGATCGACCGGCGACACCGTTCCCGTGCAGCAGGCCGGCGCCGAGGGCTGACAAGGCCACCGCCCACCCGGCGGTGCAACCCCACCCGCTCGGCAGACCCTGCTGTTCAGCCGACCCGCACGCTACCGACCCACCCGCTCAGCCGGCGACCAGCGCCTGGACCGGCGTGGTCCTCGCCGCGCGCCGCCCCGGCAGCACCGACGCGAGCACCCCGGCCGCGAGCGTGCCCCCGATCGCCAGTGCGACCTGATCCCAGGGCACCTGGAAGACCACCGTTCGACCGGCCGAGCCGAAGGTGGCGCTCACCGCCGCCCAGCCGAAGAGCACGCCGAATGCCGTGCCCACGCCCGCCGCGACGACGGCGACCAGCGTCGCCTCCCATGCCAGCATCGAGCGCAGCTGGCCGCGGCGCAGCCCGAGCGCCCGGAGCAGCGCCGACTCACGCGCCCGCTCCGCGACCGACAGGCTCAGCGTGTTGCCGATGCCGATCAGCGCGATCAGCACGGTGAAGGCCAGCAGTCCCAGCGCGACCCGGATCAGCGTGTCCAGGGTTTCCGCGGTAGCGGCCCGTTGTACTCCCGAACCCGACAGCGTCACCGCCGTCATCGGCGCGATCACCGGGTTGACCCTGCTGATCACGTCGTTGGGCTCGGCGGAGGCGTCGAAGTGCGCCCACACCGCACCGAGGGCCGGGTGCGCTTCCAGTCGGTGCAGGTCCGGTGCGAGCACCACGACCGAGCCGTCGTCCGTCAGCGCGTGCCGGGCCACCGCCAAGCGGATCGACGTCGTCCCCCGGCTGACGGTCACCGGGTCGCCCGCCGACAGCGACAGCTCGCTGACCAGGTACGACGGCAGGGCGATCTGACCGGGCTGCAGCCGGTCGACGTCGACCACCCGGTCGAGCTGGTCGACGGTCGGCCCGAAGGCGACGACGTCGTCGCCGCCGATCCGCACCGTCGTGCCGGACACCTGGATTGCGCTGCGCACGCCGTCGATCGCACCGATGGATCCGAGCAGGCCGGTCGGCACCGCGGCACCGGGAACGGTCAGCGCGAGATCGAGCGGGTTGCTCTCCGCCGCGGCCCGGTCCGCACCGGCCTGCGCCGAGCCGCAGGACACCAGCAGCATGATGACGGCTCCGACACCGATCACCAGGACCGCGCAGCTCGACGCGGCCCGGCCCGGGTGGCGCAGGGTGTTGGCGACCGCGAGCCGCCCGGCCATCCCGAATGGTCCGCGCCGGCCGGACCGGACGCCCATCCATCCGAGGGCCCGCACCAGGACCGGAACGACGGCCCGCAGCGAGACGACCACCCCTATCGCCGTCACGGCGCCGCCGGCGATCGCCAGCGCCAGGCTGACCAGCATGACGCCGCCGGCCAGCAACGCACCACCGCCGACGAGCAGCACCGCGCCGACCGCCAGCCGCACCCGACCCACCCGGCGCAGCCGTTCATCGGACTCCACCGGTCGCAACGCGGTGACCGGTGGAATGCGGGTGGCCCGGGCGATGGGTGCCAGTGCGGCGACCACCGTGACCACCGCTCCGGCGAGCCCGATGCCGACCAGGCCGAGGACGTCGATCCGGAAGTCCGCGGCGGCGATCCCGGCGAGGTCGCCGGCCGCCCGACCGCCGGCGATGCCCGCGGCGATCCCGACAGCAGCACCCACCAGCCCCAGCACCGTGGCCTCGACGAGGATCATCCGGCGCACCTGGCCCGTGGTCGCGCCGACGCAGCGCAGCAGCGCAATCTGCCGGCGCCGGCCGGTCAACACGATGGTGAACGTCGTGGCGACCACCATCATGGCCACCAGTGCGGCCAGCGCGAGGAAGGCGGTCAGCACCAGATCGAGCAGGCTGACGTCCCCGGCGATGCCGGCGATCCGTTGCCGGGTGATCTCGGCCGACGTCCTCGCGGTTGCCGACCCGGCCAGCTCACGGTCGAGCGAGGCGGCGACCTGTTCGGCCGAGTAACCGGGGGCGACGGTCACGTTCGCGGTGTCGGCTGGTCCGACCCCGAGCGAGTCGAGCAGCTCGAGCGACCCGTAACCGGCGTCGTCCGTGGAGGCCAGCGGCGAGACGCTGGTGTCGACGATCGCGGTCACCGTCACCCTGGTGGTGGCCGTGACGGAACCGACCGGCGCCAGCAGCACCACGCTGCCGGCCGTCCAGTTGTTGCGCTGGGCGGTGTCCTGGTCGACGGCCATCTCCGTGGCCCCGGTCGGCCAGTGGCCGGCGCGCAGCGTGTACCAGCGCGCGGCCGGGTCCACCGGGATGTTGCTGACCTGGAGGTAGCCGCGACTGGCCACGCCGCTGCTGTACACCGACCCGGTTTCAGCGCGCTCCACGGTGCGTACCCCGGTCACCGCAGCCACCGTGTCCAGGTCGAGATCGCCGCCGTCGGCAGTGACCACGACATCGATCCGGCTGACGTCGGCGGCCACGGCCCGGCCCAGCGCCTGGGTGTAACTGTCCGTCAGCACGAGCGTTCCGGCGGCGAAGCCGACGCCGATGGCGATCGCCAGCAGCACGGCGGCGAACCGTCCGGGACGGGCACGGAGCTCGGCGAGTGCGGTGGGCGTGGTCACTGCCCGACCGTCCGCAGGGCGGCGAGCACCGAGTCGGGTGTCGGGTCGGCCAGTTCGCCCACCAGCCGGCCGTCGGCCAGCAGCAGGACCCGCTGCGCGTACGACGCGGCGATCGGGTCGTGCGTCACCATCACGACGGTCTGCCCGGCCTCCCGGACGCACGCCCGCAGATACGACAGCAGCGCGGCGCCGCTCCGAGAGTCCAGCGCACCGGTCGGCTCGTCGGCGAACACCACCTCGGGCAGGGTGATCAGTGCCCGGGCGACGGCAACCCGCTGCTGCTGGCCGCCGGACAGCTCACTCGCCCGGTGGTCGAGCCGGTCGGCCAGGCCCAGCGAGCCGACGAGCGCAGTGAACCGGTTCGTGTCGACGTCCCGGCCGGCCAGGTCCAGCGGCAGGACGATGTTCTGCCGTGCGGTCAGCATCGGCAACAGGTTGAACGATTGGAAGACGAAGCCCACCCGGTCCCGCCGCAGCCGGGTCAGCTCGTCGTCGGCCAGGCCGGTGAGGTCGACCTCACCGAGAAACGCGGCACCCGAGCTGACCGAGTCCAGTCCGGCCAGGCAGTGCATGAGGGTCGACTTGCCCGATCCCGACGGTCCCATCACGGCGGTGAAGGAACCGCGCGGGAATTCGGCGGTGACGGCGTCGACGGCGCGGACCTGCCGGCCCGCCCTCCCGTACACCTTGGACAGGTTGACTGCCCTGGCCGCCGCCGTGCCGACGGCCGGCCTGGTGGGTGCGCTCATGCGGATGTCCTCCTCGTTCGGCGTTGCTCCACACCTGCGGAGCGACAAGAACGACGCTAGGGTCGCCGGGCGGCGCGGGCATCGGGCCAGGGGATCGACCTGGCAGCCGCGCGGCGGTACCACAGGAGGAGCCGGTCAGGCCCTCGGGCGGACGTCAGGTGAGCTGTGCGGGCCGCTGGTCGGGACGTCCGGGCCGCCTGGTGCGCCCGGCGGGACGTCCGGGTCGACCAGCCCGGACCGCAGTGCCAGCAGCACCAGGCCGACCCGGTCCCGCCGCCCCAGCTTGGCCAGCAGGCTGCCGATGTGGGTCTTGACCGTCGACTCAGCCATGAACAACGTGGTCGCGATCTCGCCGTTGGTGGCCCCGCCCGCGACCTGCACGAGCACTTCCCGCTCGCGGGAGGTGAGCTGCTCCAGCAGTGGATCCGGCGACGGCGGGCCGCCGGCAAGACCGGGCGCGACGTGCGCCAGCAGGCGGCGGGTGGCCGACGGCGCAAGGACGGCGTCGCCGGCGGCGACCGCCCTGATGGCCGAGAGCAGATCCTCCGGCCGGGCGTCCTTCAGCAGGAACCCGGAGGCACCGGCGCCGAGCGCGGCGAAGACGTACTCGTCGGCGTCGAACGTGGTCAGCACCAGGACGCGCGGGACCCGGCCGGACGTGGCGAGCAGTCGCCTGGTGGCCTGCACGCCGTCCATCACCGGCATCCGGATGTCCATCAGCACCACATCGGCCGCCGTACCGGCGAGGGCGGCCAGCGCGCCGGCGCCGTCGGCGGCCTCGCCCACCACTGCGATGTCCGGCTGCGCGGAGAGCAACATCGCGAATCCTGACCGGACCAGGGCCTGGTCATCGACGACGAAGACCCGGATGGGACCGTCCGGGGCGCTCATCCGGCGCTCACACCGGCACCGACCCCGAGCGGTAGCGGGAACTCGGCCGCCACCGAGAACCCGCCACCCACCACCGGTCCGGCTCGGAGCGTGCCGCCCTGCAGCGTCACCCGCTCACGCATTCCGACCAGACCGTGCCCGTCGACCGAGGGCGCCGCGGCCGCTCCACGCCCGTCGTCGACGACCGACACCTCGAGCACCTGCCCGGCGTAGCAGAGCCGGACCTGAGCTGTCGCGCCCGGTCCGGCGTGACGCAGGACGTTGGTCAACGCCTCCTGGACGAGCCGGTACACGGTGAGGTCGAGCCCGGCCGGGATCGGGCAGGCAGCACCGGTGACGGACAGCCGGACGGTGACGCCGCTGCCCCGCAGCTGGTCGACGAGTGCGGCGAGGTCGGCGATGCCCTGTGCCGGGGCGTAACCGTCATCGGCGTCCTCGTCGGGCCCGGACCGCAGCACGCCCACCAGCCGTCGCATCTCGGCCAACGCGTCCCTGCTGGTGTCGGCAATGGTGCGGAGCACCGACTCGGCGAGCTCCGGGCGGGTGCGCGCGACAGCCAGCGCGCCGTCCGCCTGGACGATGACCACCGACAGGGAGTGCGCGACGATGTCGTGTAGTTCGCGGGCGATGCGCGCCCGCTCGGTGGCTGCCAGCAGCGTCGTCCGCTGCTCCCGTTCGGCGGCCACCAGTGCGGCCTTCTCCGAGACCGCGCGCAGCTGCTCGGCCCGGTGTTCGCGTACTTCCCGCTGGTGCTCGCCGAGCAGGAATGCCGCCACGACGGTCGATGCGCAGACCCCGAACGCCATCACCCCGAGCGTGACGTCGTCCACGCGCACGTACCCCCACCGGATCGGCCCGAGCACCGATCCGATCAGGCCGACCACCAGAGCGGCGCGGCCCCATCCCGCCGGCCGGGCGTGCGCGACCGTGGAGTGCACGATCAGGGGCGCCAACGCGACGGCCGCGGTCGGGCCGGGCAGCGACCACAGGTGGAGCAGCATCACCAGGGTCGCCGCCAGGAAGGCGAGCTCCGGCCGGGTGCGCCGCAGGAACAGCGGCAGGGCACTGACGAGCAGCACCGGGGCGGCCGGGAGCTCCTGGCCGAACAGCAGCGCGTCGACCGCCAGACCCACACCGAAGGCACACCCGAGCAGGGCGTCACCCGCCCACGGGTGCTCTTCGAACCAGCGGTACGCAGCCGAGCGCATCCTGCCCACGCTAGCCGTGCTCCGGTGCCGCCGGATCCACCTACGGTCGGACCCGCAATCGGGTCAGCCGCCCCACGCCACGGGCACTGCGAGGATCAAAATGCCGATTCTCGGCCGGATTCGCCGCAAAATGGCCCGGAGACGCGCGACCAGCGACGTTGATCCTCGCAACAAGACGGTCCGCGAACCGGCCGGGGCGGGGGCGGGCAGCGCGGGGTGGGTCAGTTGCGCTGGAGGTCGGCGGGGCGGTACGCCTCCCAGGCCAGTGGGAAGCCCTGTCGCTTCAAGGAGCGGAAGTACAGGTCGACCATCGGCCCGGCCAGCACGTCGTCATCGAGGGCGGGCACGACATACCAGGCGCCCTCGAGGATCTCGGAGCCCAATTGGCCCTCGCCCCAGCCGGCGTGACCGGCGAAGATGCGCACCCCGCGGAGCGTCGCGGCGGCCACGGCGGGTTCCGCGTCCAGGTCGACCAGGACGACGCGGCCGGCGACCCGGACCAGGCCCGAGCCCTCCCCGGGGAAGTACCCGCCGCGGCTCACACCCAGGCACATCGCCCCGGACGGCTGGACCGGCCCACCGGCGTACACCGCCTGCGGGCGGGCCACGTGCGCCGCCCAGTCCGGAAGCACCGAGTGCACCGCCGTCTCCGTGCGACGGTTCAGCACCAGCCCGGCCGAGCCCTCTTCGCCGTGCGCCACCAGGTAGATCACCGTCCGCCGGAAATTCGGGTCGCGCAGTTCGGCGGTGGCGACCAGCAGCATCCCTGCGGCAAGACGTGAACCGGGGACCGCCCTGCCTCGGGACCTGCTCACCGACCAGCCCCTTGCCTCGTCTCCGGACGCGTGATCCTCCGGTCGATCCGCGTTGCTCATCAGCACCATCATTCCTGCGGCGACCACCGGAAGGAGTACCAGGGCCACTCCACCGGCGAAGGGATCACCCCATTCTCCCCCGCAGAGGAAGTACCGGTCACGTCGATCGCCCCTGACGAGGGGAACCCGGCGACCGGTCCAGCCGGGACGGCCGGGCTTGCGTACCGTTCGGGTGGTGACCGCTCACCCAGCCTCGTCGACGGGTTCGGACCCGTCGGCAGGCCCGGCGCCGCAGCGGGACGGGGTAGCTGTGGTCGACATCCACCGGCCATCCGTCCACGGCTTGCGGAGCCTGTTGCGGGTTCGCGGCCTGCGGGGTCTGGTCGGCGTGCGCGTTCTCTCCTCGTTCGGCGACGGCGCATTCCAGGGCGCCCTGGCGAGCCTGGTGCTGTTCGACCCTTCGAGCAAGACCTCACCGGGACAGATCGCCGCCGCCGTCTCCGTGCTGCTCCTGCCGTACTCCATCATCGGGCCGTTCGCCGGCGCGCTGCTGGACCGCTGGAGCCGCCGCCAGGTCATCCTGTGGGCGAATCTGATTCGCGCGGTCGTCATCTCGGTCCTCGCCGTCCTGCTGGCGATCGGCATCCCGACGGCGGTGCTGTTCCTGATGGCCCTGGTCGTCACCGGCGCCGGGCGGTTCGTCGGGTCGGGCCTGTCGGCGTCGCTGCCGCACGTGATCGCCGAGGATTCGCTGGTCGGGGCCAACTCGCTGACCACGACGGTCGGGTCGGTCGCCACCGCGGTGGGCGGCGGCTACGCCATCGCGCTGAAGAACCTGCTCGGACAGAGCCACGCCGCGGCCGCCGGCGTCACCGCGACGGTCGTCCTGTTCTACCTGGCGGCGGCGCTGGTGGTCCGCGGCTTCCGGTCGACGGCGCTGGGCCCGGACGAGACCGACGAGCCTCCGCAGCCGCTGCTCGCCGTGCTGCAGGGTTTCGCCGCCGGCTTCCGGCACGTGGTCCAGCGGCCGTCGGTCGGGGTGAACATCGCCATGGTGATGCTGGTGCGGTTCTGCTTCGGGCTCGCCACCCTGATCGTGCTGCTGCTGTTCCGGCACCACTTCACCCATCACCACGGCATCTTCAAGGCCGGCACCGCCGGCATCACCGAGGTCCTCGCGCTCGCCGCGCTCGGCGTGTTCCTCGGTGCGGTGGCCACCGCACCGATGGTCGCCTGGCTCCGGCGGACCCGCTACGTCGTCGGGCTGCTGTGCGTCGCCGCCGCGGTGGTGGTGGTGTCCGGGCTGCAGTTCAGCCAGCCGTCGACGATGATCGCGACGTTCGCCATCGCCTTCGCCTACCAGTCGTCGAAGATCTGCGCCGACACCGTGGTGCAGTCGGACTCCGACGACGCCCACATCGGCCGGGTGTTCGCGCTCTACGACACGGCCAACAACATCTTCTACGTCGGGGGCTTCGTCGTCGGCGTCGCCCTGGTCCCGGACGACGGGCTCAGCCCCGCCGCCGTCCTCATCATCGGGGCGCTGTTCGTGCTGACCGCGGTGGTCTACGGCGTCAGCATGCGCCGCTGCCGCCACGTCGCGGCCCACTGACGCCGGCGCTGAGGCAGCGACGCCCCGCCGGTCGGTTGCTCACCCCGCCACCACCCGGTCCCGGCCCTGGGCCTTCGCCGAGTACAGGGCGGCGTCGGCACGTCCGATGCACGCGGCGATCGGTTCGGCGACATCCCAGACGACGTGCCCGATCGAGCAGGTCTGCCGCCCCGGGACCGCCTTGCTCACCCGCTCCAGCAGGATCCCCGCCTGCTGCGAGTCGCAGCCGGGCAGGGCAAGGATGAACTCCTCACCGCCCCACCGGGCGAACACCCCCACCCCGTCCAGCAGGGCCCGCACCTCGGTGGAGAACGAGCGCAGCAGCTCGTCGCCCGCCGCGTGCCCGAAGCTGTCGTTGAACGATTTGAACTTGTCCAGATCCAGCAGCGCGATGGTCAGCGGCGCGCCGGTGCTGCGGGCCGCCTCCACCTCCCGGTCCAACCGCTGGTCCCACGCCCGACGGTTGAGCGCGCCGGTGAGCGGGTCGGTACCTGCCGACCGTTCCAGCTCGGCACGCAGCTGCACCGCATGCAGCGACGCGCCGGCCTCACCGGAGAGGACCTCGATGGCGCCCACCGCCCAGTCCGCCGTGCCGGGCGCCCACCGGTCCCAGACCACGTGCAGCACCGCGATCACCTCGCCCTCGACCACGACCGGCTGCCAGAGCACGGCCCCGCCAGGAGGATCGCCGGGCCCGGTTCCGCCGGTCGGCGCGGCGGGCGTCCGGTGCAGCACGGCCTGGCCGGTGCGGCGCACGGCCTGGTCGGTCGCGTCGGTGTCCGCCGGCAGCGGCCAGGGGTCCGGGGTCGCCGCCGTCACCCGCAGCGCCGTCGCGTCGACGGGTTCGAGCAGCCGCACTCCCGTCGCGTCCGCCAACGACCGCACGGACTCCACGACGACCGGGCGGGGGTCGGCGCCCGACTGGACGCAGCGCGCGACGGCGGCGACGGCGGCGAGCTCCTCCTCGGACCGCCGCAGGTCGTCCTCCATGGCCTTGCGGTCGGTGATGTCACTGGCGATGCCGACCGTCCACTGCTCACCGTGCGGTCCGTCGATCGGCGTGAGCTTGAGCCAGGCCCACCGGATCGTCCCGTCCGGCCGGCGGAACCGGAGCTCGGCCTCCCCGATGCCCAGCGGTGCGACGAGCTGCGACCGTTCCGCCTGGGCCAGCTGGTCCGCGTCATCGGGTACGAGGAACTCCACCGACGACCGGCCGATCAGCTCACTGGCCTCGACGCCGAACAGCCGGCCCGTCGCCGCGTTCGCCTGGATCCACAGCCCCTTCTCGTCGGACAGCCCGATCGCGACCGGACTGCTGTCGAACAGCGCCCGGAAGCGGCGCTCGGACTCGAACAGCTCGGCCCGCACGGCGGTCACCTCGGTGACGTCGGTGGAGACCCCGCCGATGGCGTGCACCTGGCCGGAGCTGTCCAGCAGCGGGAATCTCGTCGAGCGGTAGGTGTGTACGACCCCGTCCGGCCTGGTCAGCTCCTCGGTGTAGACCTGCCAGGTGCCCGACTCCACCGCCGCGGCGTCGTTCCGGGCGAAGCGCTCGGCTTCGGCCACCGGGAACACCTCGGAACTCTGCCGGCCCACCAGCTGGCCGTCCCCGACGCCGAGGGCTGCCTCCATGGCGGTGTTCGCCATCAGGTAACGCCCGCCGAGATCCTTTGCGTAGACGGCGACGTCGGCGTGGCCCAGTACCTCGTCCAGCAGCTGCCGATTGGTGCGCAGCTCTGCCTGGACCAGGGCGGTGGCGGCGATCTCCGCCCGCAGTCGGGCCTGCTGTCTGCGCAGCTCCAGCTGGGCGACGACCTGGCGGGCCACCATGCACAGGTCGTCGAGCTGCCGGCGTCGGAGCGTGCGCGGCCGACCGTCCAGCACGCAGAGGGCACCGACCGTGAGGCCGTCGGCCATGGTCAGCGACACCCCGGCGTAGAAGCGCAGACCGTCCGGGCAGGCCACCATCGGGTGGTCCCGGAAGCGGGGGTCGGCCAGTGCGTCGGGCACGACGAGCACGCCGGGTGAGTCCAGCAGGAACTGGCAGAACGACGCATGCCGGGTACCGGAGGTCTCCGGCGTTCCCCAGCGCGACTTGTAGTGCAGCCGTCCGCCGTCGGGGAGGGTGACCAGCGCGACCGGCGTGCGGCACAACCGGGCGGCCAGGGCGGTCAGGTCGTCGAAGGACTGCTCGGACGACGCATCGAGGAGGCCGTACTCCACCAGGGCGCGCCGACGCTCGTCATCCGCGGCATCGGTGACCATCGGTTCCGACAGGTCCCCGTCCCTTCGTTGCGGTGCTGACTGCGACACGCTCAAACCTGCTTCACGTCATGTTCTTCGGCCGGCCGGGGCGTTCCCGGCAGCCGTTCTACTTCCTGTGCGTCGCGCCCGTTCCGCCCGCACCGGTGGGATCGTCGCGGGCACCGGCATCCGGCTCGCGCCGTCCTCCAGAAGGCGCCGGGCGTCCGTCGCGCTGAGCGAGGCGGAGACCAGGTAGCCCTGCGCGCTGTCGCACCCCAACCTGGCCAGCGCGTCGAGCTGGCTGCGGTGCTCGATGCCTTCCGCCACCGTGCTCAGCTGCAGGTCCGTGGCCAGCCGGACGATCGCCGCGACGAACGCGTCGCCCTCGTTGTCGGGGTCTTCCAAGGGATCGATGAACGATTTGTCAATCTTGAGGATATCCACCGGCAGCTGCCGCAGCGTGCTCAACGAGGAGAAGCCGGTCCCGAAGTCGTCGATGGCCACCCGCACACCCATCCGCCGCACGTCGCCCAGCACGACGGCGATCCCGGCCGGGTTGTCCATCAGCACGGACTCGGTGATCTCCAGGATCAGCTGGTGCGGGGCGAGACCACTGGTCAGCAGCGCCTCGCGCACCGTGGACAGGAAGCCGGTGGCCGCCACCTGCCACCCGGAGAGGTTCACCGCGACCGTGAGCGGGCTGCCGTCGACGGCGGGCCACCGCGCCGCTTCCTGGCACGCGGCGAGCAGCACCCACCGGCCGAGCGGGAGGATGAACCTCGTCTCCTCCGCCAGCGGGATGAAGCGCCCGGGGCCGATCAGCCCCAGACTCGGATGACGCCACCGCACCAGGCATTCGAAACCCTCCAGACGCTGCTCGCGCAGGCTGAACTGCGGCTGGTACTCCAGGACGAACTCCGAGCGCTCCAGCGAGCCGGGGAAGCAGTTGACCAGCGTCGCCTTCTCCACCCACTTGGACCGCATGGACGATTCGAACACGACGACCTGGTCCTTGCCCGCCGACTTCGCCTCGTACATCGCCGAGTCCGCCTCGCTGAGCAGCAGCTGGGTGGTCGCCCCGGCCGCGGCGACGGCGACGCCCACACCGACCGACAGCCGGATCTCGTGCTCCCGCACGGTGACCGGCTCCCGCAGCACCGCACCGATCCGCTCGGCGAGCGCCTTGGCGGCCGCCGGTTGGTCGGAATCCTCCAGCAGCACCGCGAACTCGTCACTGCCCAGCCGGGCCACCGTGGCCCCGCCGCGGACCAGGGCGGTCAACCGTTTGGCCACCGTTCTGAGCACCTCGTCGCCGACCTCCTGGCCGAGCCGGTCGTTGACCGCCTTGAAGTCGTCGAGATCGCAGCAGCACAGTGCGACGCGTTGCCCACGGCTGCCGGACAGCGCCTGACCCACCCGCTCCTGGAGCAGCCAGCGGTTGGGCAGGCCGGTCAGCCCGTCGTGCAGGGTCTGGTAGCGGAGATCGTCCTCCAGGCTCTGCTGCGCCGACAGCGCCCGGCGCAGCGACGCGGTGCTGTCCTCCAGCAGCGCGTTCTGCCTGGTGACCCGGGTGAACAGCCGGAACACGCGAAGGGAGATCAACCCGAAGACCACCAGGGACGTGGTGGACAGGACCGGGAGGTCGATGGGCAGGTGGGACAGGCCACTGACCAGGATCAGCACCGGCGAGATCAGCGCGGCACCGGCCACCAGCGGCACCCACCGGCGCCCCATCCTGTTCAGGTCCGTGCTGTGCGAAGGGTGGTCCGCCACCGACGGGTGCAGCGCGGCAGCAGCGACCAGGAGATAGCTGAGCAGGTAACCCGCGTTGACCGGACTCTGCGCGTCGTAGGTCCCGTGCAGCAGCTGCAGGTCGAACCAGAAGTCCGAGACGAGCATCGAGACCATGGCCGCCAGCAGCAGGCGGTCCGACGAACGCCCCGCCGCACCGCGCAACACCGCACTGGACACCACCCAGATCACGGCCAGGTCCATCAGCGGATAGGCCATGGTGACCAGCTTGCCGAGCGTGCCGCCCTCGGCGGAGGCCAACGGACCGGTCAGGGTGGGACCCATCAGGAAATGCCACAGCAGCCCGAGCGTCCCGACCGACACCGCGGCCGCGTCGGTCCAACCGTGCCACGCCGACACCGCCGCGGACGACCGGGAGATCCGCAGGACGCCGGCGAACAACAGCGGATAACCGGCCAGATACACCAGGTCGGCGATCGACGGATAGGGCGGTGAGGTGTCGAGCACGATGTCGTAGAAGTTCAGCACCGCATCCCCGCCGACGAAGCACGCGCTCCCGGCCGCCACCAGGTACCAACCGGCGGCCGCGGCCGGCCGGTGCAGCCGCACACCCACCACGATGCCGCCCGCGGTCAGCGACCCGATCGCCAGATACGTGATGTCCTTGGCGACGATGCCCTGCTGGATGAAATACAGCGCGACGACCGGGACGCCCAGGCCGAGCATCCATTTCCAGGCCGACCCGTTCAGCGGTCGGCCCATCCGGCCCTCGGGCTCGGCATGTCCAGGGCGCGGCACTCCCCCGCCGGCACGCCCGGCCATGTTCCGTGGCCTTGTCCAACTCGTCATGTCGGGACTCATTCATAGCCATCAGCAGGAGAAGAGCCGGACGGTTGGTCGGTCGGCGCTGCGGTGCGGAAAACATCCTCGAAAGCGTGGTAGAGAAATCTTCGCCGCCGGACAGCGCGGCTGCGCCCGATCGGAGAAACGCCCACCGGACGAGGTTTCCGATAGCCGACCGAATTCACTCAGCGTCATTTCCGGCGCATTCGGGCCGCCGGCACCACACAGAAATCCACCTTCGGGCGGGCGCGCGCCCTTCCTGCGGGTGGGACGGTGGTGAATGCCCGGACATCAGCCCGTTTTGCCATGACCCGATCGCTACGGTCCAGCACCCGCACCTGGGTGGCCCGTTCCTCCTTTTCGGGGTCTGGCGCCCGGCCGACGACGAAACGATCCGGAGAGTGAATCACCCTGTGCTTCAGCGTTCCTACCCGAACGAGCGAGCCAGATGCGGAGCGAGACGATTAGGTTCGTCTGTGTGACGAACCGGACCGACGTGCCTCGGCAGTGGCGAGCAGCCGGTCCCCGACTGCCGAACCACCACGAGCGCAGCGCTGTGCTGAGCATTCTGGACGCCATTCCGATGGCCGCGGTGGCCCACACCATGGATCACCAGATCATCGCCGGAAATGACATCTGCGCGACGTTGCTGGGCCTCACCGCCGAGGAAATGGCCGGGCGCCCGGTGCGGGACTTCGTGCCCGAGCCGGACCGGCTCAGCGCCCAGTTGGTGGCCCGGTCGGTGATCGAGAAGGCCGGTAGGTCCGGCCCGGTGAGCATGCTGCGCAGGCTCGTCGACGGGACCGGCCGCCAGGTGACCTGCTGGCTGCACGTCGGGCTGCCGGAGGTCGACGGATACCAGTGCTTCATCGCGTGCATCGACCTGGTCAACCCGGTGCTGTCCGACGCCCACCGCTGGCGTCATCGCGCCGAGCACGACGAGCTGACCGGCCTGCGCCGCCGCGGTTCCCTGCTGGCCCAGGTCGGCCAGTGGATCGACAGCAACCACCGACTGGCCTTCGCCTTCCTCGACCTGGACAACTTCAAGGCCGTCAACGACACCCACGGCCACGCGGCCGGCGACCACGTGCTCAGCACCATCGCCCGCCGGCTGGAGCAGTACGCGCCGCCCGGCGGGCTCGTCGGCCGGCTCTCCGGCGACGAGTTCGTCCTCGCGCACCTCGTGCGTCCGGGGACCGGCCCGGACGGCCCCGCAGCCGCGACGGCCGACCTGCTGCGGGCCACCGCCGACCGGTGCGTGGCCGAGCCCATCGCGTGGGGCGATCACCTGCTGGCTGTCTCGATGAGCGTCGGCATCGCGGTCAGTCGACCCGGTGACGACGCGTCCGCGTTGCTGGCCAGGGCAGATGTGGAGATGTACGCGCAGAAGGCGACCGCGGCCCGCGCCCGGCGCTGACGCGTCCGTCAGCTCAAGCCTTCTTCGGCTGCCCACCGGAGCAGCGCGGCCTCGGCGGCAGCCCTGCCCATCGGGCCGTTCTCCAGGCGAAGTTCCTTCAGGAACGCCCACGCCCGCCCGACCACCGGCCCCGGACCCACCCCGAGCAGCTCCATGATGGCGTTGCCGTCGAGGTCCGGGCGGACCCTGGCGAGATCCTCGGCGGCGGCCAGCGCCTCGATCCGGGCCTCCAGGTCGTCGTAGGACCGCTGCAGGGCCAGCTGCCGGCGGCGGTTGCGCGTCGTGCAGTCGGCGCGGACCAGCTTGTTCAGCCGGGGCAGCAGCGGGCCGGCATCGGTGACGTAGCGGCGCACCGCCGAATCGGTCCACCTGCCGTCCCCGTAGCCGTGGAAGCGCAGGTGCAGGAACGTCAGTTCCGCGACGTCCTCCATCAGCTGCTTGGGAAAACGCAGCTCGCGCAGCCGCTTGCGCACCAGCTTGCGCCCGACCACCTCGTGGTGGTGGAAGCTCACTCCGCCGCCGTCGGTGAACCGGCGGGTCGCCGGCTTGCCGATGTCGTGCAGCAGCGCGGCCAACCGGAGCGTGAGGTCGGGCCCGTCCTCCTCCAGCGCGATCGCCTGCTCGAGGACGGTCAGCGAGTGCTCGTAGACGTCCTTGTGCTGGTGGTGCTCGTCGCGCTCGAGGATCAGCGCGGGCAGTTCCGGCAGCACCCGGGCGGCCAGCCCGGTGGAGGTGAGCAGGGCCAGCCCGGCCCGGGGGTCGGCGCCCAGCAGGAGCTTCTGCAACTCCGCCGACACCCGCTCGACGGTGATCCGGTCGATCTCCCCGGCCATCGCGGACATCGCGGCCCGCACCCGGGGGGCCGGCGTGAACGACAGCTGAGCAGCGAACCTGGCGGCCCGCAGCATCCGCAACGGGTCGTCGGAGAACGACCGCTCCGGCGTGCCGGGCGTGTCCAGCACCCGTGCGGCCAATTGCCGCAGACCGCCGAACGGATCGGTGAAGCGGTGACCGGGCAGCGAGACCGCCATCGCGTTGACGGCGAAATCGCGGCGGAGCAGGTCGCCCTCGAGCGTGTCCCCGAACGTGACGACCGGGTTGCGCGACTGCCCGTCGTAGACGTCCGCGCGGAAGGTGGTGATCTCCAGGCGCAGTCCCCGCTTGGCCACCCCAACGGTGCCGAACGCGATGCCGGTGTCCCATGTCGATTCCGCCCACCCGGCGACCACCGCCTGGATCTGCTCGGGGCGGGCGTCGGTGGTGAAGTCGAGATCGTCCTGCATCCGGCCCAGCAGCGCGTCCCGCACGCTGCCGCCCACCAGGTGCAGCTGGTGGCCCGCTGCGGTGAACCGCCGGCCCAGCTCGTCGACCACGGGGAAGACCCGCAACAGTTCGGCCACGGCCGCCCGCTGGAGAGCGGTCAGCTCGCCGTCGTTCGGGGAGGGGTTCTCGGCGGTGGACACGGGACGCCAGTCTACGGCCCGGACGCACCCCCGCCGGTGGTTCGAACGCCGCCGGGAGCAGGGGGACCGGTGCGGTCCGGCACCGGGCCGGACGCCGGCCGGCGGCCGGTACAGGGGGCGTGTGCTGCGGAAACAGCGTGTGCTCCCCGTCCGGCGCGCCCGGAGTTCCCAGCCGGTCCCATTACCATCGGCTGATGCTTCCCACCCCGGCGCGCGCACCCCGGCGCCGGAGGGCTGACGAGACGTCGGCCGGCGGGTTGGTGATCCGCACCGAGGACGGGGTCTCCGTCGGTGCGCTGATCGGGCGGCTCGACCGGCGCGGACGGCTCCGTTGGTCGCTGCCGAAGGGGCACGTGGAAGCCGGCGAGACGACCGAGCAGGCGGCCGTCCGCGAGGTGGCCGAGGAGACCGGTATCTCCGGCCGGATCACGGCCCGGCTCGGCAGCGTCGAGTACACCTTCACGGCCGAGGGGCGCCGGATCCACAAGCGCGTGCACCACTTCCTGATGGAGGCGGTCGCGGGCGAGCTGTCCGACGCGGACATCGAGGTCACCGAGGTCGCCTGGGTACCGATGGACGAGATGACGGTGCGGCTGGCCTACGCCGGCGAACGACGACTGGCGCAGCGCGCGGCCCAGTTGCTCGCCGACAGCGCGTGACCGGGGGACCGCGCCGGAGCCGATGGTGGGCGGGGCTCTTCGCGGTGCTGATCGTCGTGCTCACCAGCACGGTGCTGACCTTGCCCGCGGGGGCCGGCGCGGTCAGGTCGGCACCCGGGCCCCGTTCCACCGCGCCGTCCGGTTCCACCGCGCCGTCCGGTTCCACCGCCGCCGGTGCATCGGCCACGGAGACCTCGGCGTCCGGGACATCGGCGCCGGGGACATCGGCGTCGGACACCCGGCCGGCTTCCGGAACGGCCGAAGCACCCGCCACCGACCCGGACTACCCGTACTCGGCGTCTCTCCGGTTCTCGATCGAGGGCATCACGCCCACCGTGGTGACCAACACCTCGGCGTCGGTGCTGACGGTCACCGGGACGGTCACCAACGTCACCAAGGGCACGATCTACGACGTCCGGTACGTCTGGCAGCGGGGTGCTGCACTGACCGGAGTGCCGGCCATCAGGGCCGAGATCGCCAACCCGAGCCGGCCCTCGCTGGTCGTCGGGCAGGATTGGCACATCCTCGGCAGCACCGCCGTCCCGGTGACCCAGACCGACCTCGCCCCAGGCGCCTCGGTTCGGTTCGTCGCCGCCGTACCGATCGGCGGGGACGGGCTCGCCATCACCACGCGCGGGGTCTACCCACTGTTCGTCAAGGTCACCGGCGACATCGGGCAGAACGGTCAGACCGAGTACGAACGGGTGGGCGAGATGCACCTGCTCACCACGGTCCTGTCGATCCCGCCCGTCACGACGACACCCACCGCCCCGCCCACCCCGTCGCCCACCGCGCCGACCCGGCCGCAGTCCGCTGTTCCGCTCAACGTGCTCTGGCCGGTGGTCGACCGGCCGCACGTCGGGGTCGCCGGGGTGTTCCTGGACGACGACCTGGCGAAGAGCATCGCGCCCGGTGGCCGCCTCTACCGGGTGCTCACCGCCCTGGCCGGCTTCCGTGCCGGCCGGTCGTCCACGACCCTGGTGGTGGACCCCGAACTGTTGGCCGAGCTCGAGTCCATGGCGGCGGGCTACCGCGTCGTGCAGCAGCGCGGTGCGAGCCTGCCGGCGTTGACGCCGAGTTCGGTGCCCCTGACGACCCCGGCGACCGCGGCGGGCAGTACCTCCGCATCGGGCGTCGGGGGGCACTCGGTACCGGCCTCCGGCGGCGGAGCGACCGCGCACCCGACCGGCGCGCAGAACGCCCCGACCTCCCTCGTCGGGCAGGCGCCGTCCACCGGGCAGGCGACCCGCACCACGCCGGCCGTCGTCCCGATCACCGGCACGTCACCCGGCACGGGTCAGGCCGCCGCCACGGCGTTCCTGTCGATGCTGCGCTCGGCGGCTGCCCGGCACCCGGTGCTCGTGCTGCCCTACTCGGCGCCGGACAGCGTGGCCATGGTGCGGGCGGGTCTGGGCGCGCAGCTGACCGCCCTGGTCAGCACCGGCCGGACGATCGCGGCCCGGGTGCTGCAGGCGGATGGCCGGCACGTGCGCCTGATCACCGACACCGCGCTGCCCGAAGGCGGCGCGGTGAACGACGCGACCCTGGCCGTGCTGTCCGCGGCCGGGATGACGCACGCCGTCCTGGCACCCGCGGCGGTGGTCCATGCCGGCGGACCGGTGGGTGCTGTCGTCGTCGACGAGACGGCGGCCGGCGGCACTATAGTCACCGCTGCCACCTCGGACGCCCGGATCCTGACCTCGTTGGCCGACCTGGTGAACAAGGGCCGCACCGCCGGGCTGGCCACCCGGGCGAGCACCACCGCGGCCCTGCTGACCGGCGCGAGCATCGACCGCAGCGGCACGCCGATCGTCGTCACGCCCGATCTGCGGTGGAACCCGAACGTCGACGGGCTGGGCGTGCTCTCCGGACTGCTCGGCACGCTCGACGCCGGGGGTGTCGTGACCGGGACCTCCGTCCGGGCGATCGCCGCCGCCGCCACGGTGCCGGCGACGCTGTCCTATTCACCCGGCATGCAGCGGGCCGAGCTCAACCCGGCCTACCTGGCCGCCGTCGTCAGCGACACCAACTCGATCACCGCACTGCGCTCGGCGCTGAGCACCTCGCCGGTCCCCGGCGCGCCGGTGCCGGGGGACATCCTGGGTTCGTTGCAGACATCGTTGCTGGTCACCGGGTCGGCGGGTCTGCGGCGTGACGGACACGTCGGCCGCAGCATCCTGCACACCGTCCGATCGACCGTCGACGGCCTGGAGCGCGGCGTGTCCATCCCGCCGGGACCGGCCTACGGCCTGGTCTCGTCGACGTCACCGCTGCTGGTGACGGTGCGGAACGACCTTCCGTACGTGGTCCGCGTCCGCGTCGTCGTCATCGGCGGTGCGGCTGTCGGGATGACGGCGACCGCTCCTGCGCTGGAGAACATCCCGGCGGGCGGTTCGCACCAGTTCCGCGTGGAGGCGACGGTCATCAAGGCGGGCCGGTTCACCGTCCAGGCCCAGATCGAGGCGGCCAACGGCGCCGACTGGAGCGAACCGACCACCCTGACCGTCAGCTCGTCGGCCTACGGTGCGCTCACCGTCGTGCTGATCGCGGTTGCCGGCGGCGCGCTGGTGCTGATGGTCACCATCCGGATCGTGCAGCGGGTGAAGGGCCGCGGGTCGCCCGACCGACGCTTCCGGTACGACGACGAGCGGTCGGCGACGTCGACCCCGACACCGGACTCGATCCTGGGGGCCGCCAACGAACCCGACGACGTCGGCCCGCCTGCGTCCGGTGGCCCGCCTGCCGGGCGGTCCGGTGGCCCGCCTGACGAACCTGCTGGTGGGCCGCCTGCCGGGTCGCCTGCCGCGCCAGCCGGGTCGTCTACCGGGTCGTCGGGATCGTCGGTCGGGTCGTCGGGATCGGCTACCGGGTCGTCGGGACCGTCGGGCAGGTCGCCAGCCGGGTCGTCGGGATCGCCGGCCGGGTCGTCGGGATCGCCGGCCGGGTCGTCGGGTTCGCCGGCCGGGTCGTCGGCGTTGCCGGGGGGCAGGACCTCCACACCGTTCGGCGGACCGGTCCCGCGCAACCCGGCCGGCGCCCGGGCGTCCACCTCGGTTCCGACTCCGCCGCACGACCCAGGGAGCACCGCTCGATGACCGGACCGCGCCAGCCCGGCCCGGGCCGTCCGCCGGCGCCGCCGGAGTGGTTCAACCAGGCCCGGGACCGGGCCCGGTCCGCACCACCGGCCGGGTCGGCCGGGATCGGTGGGGAGGCATCCGCCGTCGAACCGGGCTCCGATCCCACCGAGCTCCTGGCCGGCACGCCCGGCGAGCCGACGACCCGCACCTCGACGACGGCCGGGGTGGTCAGGGCGGGTGCCCTGATGGCCGTGGCCACCGTGGTCAGCCGGGTGACCGGGCTGCTGTCCAAGATCGCCATCCTGGCGATCCTCGGGGTCAACTTCACCAGCACCGCCTACACGGTCGCCAACACGCTGCCCAACATCGTCTTCGAGCTGCTGATCGGCGGGGTGCTCACCTCCGTCGCCATCCCGCTGCTGACCAGGGCCCAACGCTCGGACCCCGACGGCGGCCTGGAGTACACCCAGCGCCTGCTGACCATCGCCGTCGTCGGGTTGGCCGTGGCGACGGTCCTGGCGGTGCTCTGCGCGCCGCTGCTCGCGCGGCTCTACCTGCGGCCCGGCGACGCGGGCAATCCAGTGACCACCGAGCTGACGACGCAGTTCGGCCGCTTCCTGCTGCCGCAGATGTTCTTCTACGGCATCGCCGCGCTGTTCGGCGCCATCCTCAACACCAAGGAGCGGTTCGCCGCCAACGCCTGGGCCCCGGTGCTCAACAACGTGGTGGTCATTGCGGTCGCCGCGGTTCTGGTCGTGCTCGGCTACCCCAAGGGGGAGATGCCGACGTCCGAACTGCTCATCCTGGGCATCGGCACCACGCTCGGCATCGCGGCGCAGGCGCTGGTGATGATCCCGGCGCTGATCAGGTCGGGTTTCCGGTTCCGCTGGCGCTGGGGCTGGGACCCCCGACTCTCCGAAGCGGGCGGCCTGGTGGCCTGGGCGATCGTCTACGTGCTGGTCTCGCAGGTGGGCGTGGTCATCACCACCAACGTCGCGAACCGGCACGACGCCGGCGGGCCGACGACCTTCAGCTACGCGTCGCTGCTGTTCCAGATGCCCTACGGCATCCTCGGCGTGGCCGTGCTGACGGCCATCATGCCGCGGTTGTCCCGGCACGCCGCGGCCGGACGGATGGAGGACGTCAAGGACGACGTCTCGCTGGCCAACCGGCTCTCCGCGGTCGCCCTGCTGCCGGTGTCGGCGGCGCTGGTCGTGCTGGGCAGCGGCCTCGCCGTCGCCCTGTTCAAGTGGCGCAGCGTCACCCTCGACGCCGCCCAGCAGATCGGGCTGACCATCAGCGCGATGGCGCTCGGGCTACTGCCGCTGGCCATGACGCTGGTGCAGATGCGGGTGTTCTACGCCATGAAGGACGGCCGGACGCCGACGCTGATCAACGTCATCATGGTGGCCGTGCGGGTGCCGCTGCTGCTGTCGGCCGTGCTGCTCGAGCCGGCGTGGGTGATCCCGGGCCTGGCCCTGGCCACTGCGGCGTCGTACCTGGTCGGTGCGGTGGTCGGGGAGATCTGGCTGCGCACCCGCTTCGGGCCGATGGGAACCGGCCGCACCCTGACCACGATCGGCAAGATGCTGCTGGCCTCCGTCGCGGGCGGGGCGGCTGCGTACCTCGCCGTGAACAGCACGGTGGGCATCACCCCGACGAGCTGGTTGCACGGTGTCGTCATCCTGCTGGTCGGCGGGATCGTCGGGTTGCTCGTCGTGGCGTTGGCGACCGCGGCGCTCCGGGTGGGCGAGCTCGCTCCGGTGTACGCCCGGGTCCGTCGGCTCGCCGGTCGGGCGCCGGCGCCGGCGCCCGCCCCGGCCCCGTCGGACGCCACGGATCGCACCCATGTGACCACCTCGGTGGCCGCAGCGGCACCGTCCGCCGGCTCCCGGCGCGCTCCGGCGGCAGCCGCGGTCCCCGCCGGGATGGCACTATTCCCAGATCGCCCCGCCCTGGCCGGGCAGGACCGGACCGTCGACCTCCGGCCGTTCGGCCGATCCACATCCAGCAGAGAGCAGGTGACCGAGCGCGTGACGCACGCAGACCCGGGCGCCCCCCGTGCTAACTCAGGTCCGGCCGGTGGCCGGCATGCGCAGCCGACGGTCGATCCGCTCGGTGACGAGACGACGGCCCGGCCGGGTGGGGTCGGCAACGTCGACGAGACCCGGCGCCTGCCGCCCGCCCCGCCGGTGATGCTGGCTCCCGGCGCGACCGTCGGAGGGCGGTACCGGCTGGTCAGCCTGGTGACGACCGACGACACGGGCAACGCGTTCTGGCGGGCGAAGGACACGGTTCTCCCGCGGGACATGGCCGTCACGCTGCTGCCCGAGGGCGACACCGCATCGGCGACGGTCGCCCGCACGCTGCGGGTGGGGCGGCTGCACCACATCGGCCTGCCGCAGACGCTGGACGTCGGTACCGAGCAGGGGCAGTCCTACGTCGTCGGCCAGTGGGTCGACGGGGCAACGCTGACGGACCTGCTGGCCGGGGGGCCGCTGGAGCCGGACGTCGCCACCTCCATCACCGCCAAGGTGTCCGAGGCCGTGGCCGAGGCGCACCGCAACGGCATCGCACTCGGTGCGATCAACCCGTCCCTGGTCCGGGTGAACTTCGACGGCCAGGTGCGCCTGTCGCACGTCATCGCGCACGGCAACGCCACACCCGACCAGGACATCCGCGCGGTGGGCGGTTTGCTCTACCTGATGCTGACCGGCATGTGGCCGCTGCAGTCCACGGTCGCCGGCACCTCGCCCGCGGTCGTCGAGCAGGCAGATCCGGACCGTACCGTCTCGCTCGGCACGCCGACCCGTAGCCAGTTGCCGGCCGCGCCCACCCGGATGGGGCGGGAGGTCCCGGCGAACGAGCTCAGGAAGTCGGTGCCCACCCCGCTGTCCGCCCTGGCCGAGCGTGCGCTGCACCCCGACGACCCGTCCGGCATCCATGCCGTCGGCGCGATCGCCGCCCTGCTGCGCCAGCCGGAAACCATCGGTGCCCCGCCGGCTGCTGCCGAGCCCGAGCCGCAGCGACCGGCGCTGAACCCCGCCGAACGACGGTTGGTCAAGGAGCGCAGGGTCAAGCTCGCGGTGGCCAGCGTGATGATCGCGGCATTCTCGGCCCTGATCATCATCGTGGTGGCGAGCCTGGCCAAGCAGGTGATGGACAGCGTGGCGGGTCCGACCGTCACGGGCGTGCAGAAGCTCACGCTCGCCGTCCAGCCGACCACGGCCCCTGTCCCGCCGCCGAAGACATCGCCCAGGGCGACTCCCTCCCGCGGCGCAACGACCAGCGCCGCCCCGACCACCCGGCCGACGACGTCCGCGACGACGGCACCGCCGGCCTCGGTCGTGCAGAAGATCACCGACGCCACCGTCTACGACCCGGCCGGCGACGGCGTCAAGGACAACACCGACCAGGCCCCACTGGTGTTCGACGGCAACCCGCAGACCCACTGGGGCACGTTCGACTACAAGCAGCAGTTCCCGTCGTCGACCAAGCCCGGCGTCGGGCTGGTCCTGGGGTTCGCCAACCCGATCACGCCGACGTCGGTGACGGTCACCTCCGACACCGCGGGCACCGTGGTCGAGATCCGCGCCGCGGCCGCCCCCGACCTCAAGTACGAGCAGACCACCGCGCTGGGTCGCGGGAGCATCACCACCGGCAGCGACGGAAACCCGGGCTCGACGACCATCGCCCTCAAGAACGCACCCAGGTCCAAGTACCTGGTGGTCTTCGTCGTCGGCATGGCGCCGGACGGTCAACAGTTCAAGTCGCACATCAACGAGGTGTCGGTCTCCGGCTACTGACGCCGCGCCCCGGCGGCTCGTCGCCGGGGCATCCCCGCGCACGGCATTACGCTCGCAGTTGTGCCAGCTCTGGATTCCGGTCGCAGTGACACGGAACTGCTGGCCGCGCACACCGCGGGAGACCCGGCCGCTTTCGGTGAGCTGGTGGCGCGCCACCGGGACCGGATGTGGGCGGTGGCGCTCCGCACGCTGCGCGATCCGGACGAGGCCGCCGATGCCGTCCAGGAGGCGTTCCTGTCGGCGTTCCGGGCGGCGGACAAGTTCCGCGCCGAATCGGCGGTCACCACCTGGCTGCACCGCATCGTCGTCAACGCCTGTCTGGATCGGATCCGGCGGCGTCAGGCGAGGCCGACCGTGCCGCTGCCCGACGAGGGTCCGGGCGAGCCGGCCGTGCCCGGCGACCAGTACGCCGACCGGCAGCTGGCCATGGACATCGAGCAGGCGCTGGGCACCCTGCCGGTCGACCAGCGCGCCGCCATCGTGCTGGTCGACGTGGAGGGTTACTCCGTCGCCGAGGCGGCGGCCGCGCTGTCCGTCGCGGAGGGGACGGTGAAGAGCCGGTGCGCGCGGGGACGCGCGAAATTGGCCCTGCTGCTGGGACATCTGCGGAACCCCGCGGCCGGTTCCGGCGTCACAGGTGTCCCCGGACCCGCGATCCTGCGGGACGGTCCCTATCGGGCGGGAGGGAGCAGCACAGCATGAGCAACGATCCCGACGACCTCCCGACGACGCAGGGGCCGCCCTACGGCGTCGACACCATCGCCGCTCTGCACGCCGGGCTGTATCCCCCGGAGCTCGCCGGCCAGCTGCGCCGCGCCGTCGCCGACGACCCGGCGGCGGCCGCGGTCCTGCGTGGTCTGGAGAGCACGGTCGACGACCTGTCCCTGCTGCCGACACCGCGCATGCCGGACCGCTACGCCTTCCGGCTGGATGCCGCCATCAGCGCAGAAAGTGCCGAGCGGTCTGCCCGCAACGCTGCCGGCGCAGACCGCGCGGCGGCGTTGCCGCAGCCGCGGACCGCCGTCAACGACGCGTACTCGCCCACCGGACGTGGGGTGCGACGGCAGGACGCGCCCGGCACCGGGCGCGGCGCGCCGCATCCTGACAGCCGGCCGGGCATCGCTTCCATCCCGCCCCGGCGCGTTCCTCCGGCACCCGACTCCCCGATGTCCGATTCCCCGGGCCCGGCACCCGTGCCGCAGGTTCCCGGGCAGCAGCCGGAGCACCTCCCGGACGACCGGCCCGGCGGGTCGGCGGTCCGCTCCCTGGGCACAGCGCCGTCCGCCCGGGCCAGGTCCGCGCGCACCCGCTGGCTCGGTGCTGCCGGTATTGCCGCAGCGGTGATCGCCATCGGCACCGTGACGGTCAGCTCGCTGACCGGCTCCGACGGGTCCAAGGGCTCAGGCGGCCAGGCCCTCGCGCCGCCGGCGCCCGCAGCGGGCCTTCCCACCAGCACTGCCGGGACCGAGCTCCCGGACGCGTTCCACCTCGACCTGGGCCGGCTGCACGATGCGTATGCGCTGATCGCGGGGCGTCAACCGTCCGGCACGCTGGCCGACCCGACCGTGTACCGGAACTGCCTCGCGGCGAACCACGTCGTTCCCGCGGACGTCACGGGTGTCACCGAGGTGACCTTCGACGGCAGGCCGGCGTCGGGCATCGCCGTCACCGTCGACGCCACGTCGGCGAAGATCCTGGTCGTCGGCCCGAGCTGCGGCGTCAACGGCGCCGCCGCGCTGCTCGCGTCGCAGAACGTTCCGCGGTAGGACCGTCCGGAACGACGAGGTGCTGCCTGCGCGTCACGGACGACCGGCACGCCGAGCACCGCCTCGCCACGTCAGCGGACGACCGGGCCGCCAGCCGCTGCCCCGCACGTCAAAGGACGACCGGGCCGCCAGCCGCTGCCCTGCACGTCAAAGGACGACCGGGCCGCCAGCCGCTGCCCCGGCAGTCAGAGGACGAACGGGCCGCCAGGACGGGCGATTCTGCCGGGGCGGCGGGAATGCGGGTCGGTAGGGTGACGTTCTAGTCCGGTGGGCGTGGTTCCCGTCGGCGTGGTCACCGGTCCTTCCGCGAGTGCTCCGCCCCGGCTGCACCGCCCCCAGACCTGCACCGCCCGACAGCTGCACCGCGCCACAGCTGCACCGCCCGACAGCTGCACCGCCCGAGAGGAAATCCGTGTCCGACTTCGTACCGACCGCAACGGGGTTCCCGTCGACCGAGCCGCTCCGCCGGCCCGGGTCCGACGCGGCGACCGACGCGATCCACGACGTTCTCATCATCGGGTCCGGGCCCGCCGGTTACACCGCAGCGCTGTACCTCGCACGGGCCGACCTCAAGCCGCTCGTGTTCGAGGGCTTCTCCTACGGCGGCGCCCTGATGACGACCACCGAGGTGGAGAACTTCCCCGGCTTCACCGACGGCATCCTCGGCCCCGAGCTGATGGCGAACATGCGGGCACAGGCCGAGCGTTTCGGCGCCGACCTGCGCAGTGCGGATGTCGAGTCGGTCGACCTGACCGGCGACGTCAAGAAGGTCGTCGTCGACGGCGAGGTGTTCCTCGCGCACTCGGTAGTGCTGGCCACCGGCTCGGCCGCCCGCTACCTGGGGCTGCCCGATGAGCAGCGGCTGATCGGCCGTGGCGTGTCGGCCTGCGCGACCTGCGACGGCTTCTTCTTCCGCGACCACGACATCGTCGTGGTCGGCGGCGGCGACTCGGCGATGGAGGAGGCGATCTTCCTGACGAAGTTCGCCCGCTCGGTCACCATCGTCCATCGCCGGGAGGAGTTCCGGGCCAGCCCGATCATGCTGGACCGGGCCCGGGCCAACCCGAAGATCCACTGGGCGCTGAACTCCGCTGTCACGGCGGTGCACGGCGACACGACGGTTTCCGGCGTCACGCTGACCGACACCCGCACCGGCGAGCGTCGCGACCTGGCGGTGACCGGCGTGTTCGTGGCGATAGGCCACGACCCCCGGTCGGAGCTGTTCAAGGGCATCGTGGACATGGACGCCGAGGGCTACGTGCTCACCGGTGGCGACATCGGAGCCGGTCGATCGACCGCGACCAACATCCGCGGTGTGTTCGCCTGCGGCGACCTCGTCGACCACACCTATCGGCAGGCGATCACCGCGGCCGGGTCGGGCTGCTCGGCGGCGTTGGACGCCCAGCACTTCCTGTCCACCCACCACCTGGCCGCAGTCACCGATCCGGAGCCGCAGCCGGCGCCGGACCAGATCCCGGTCGGCGTCTGACCGCGGGATCTCGGGCGGCCACCGGCCGCCGAATGCGTTCCCCGGCGGTTCCCCACCGCCGGTTCCACCAGAGTTCCACCAGAGAAGAGAAGGTTCCCCATGGCTACCGTGAAAGTGACCGACGCCAGCTTCGACGCCGACGTCCTGCAGTCCGACAAGCCCGTCATCGTTGACTTCTGGGCGGACTGGTGCGGCCCGTGCCGCATGGTCGCCCCGATCCTCGAGGAGATCTCCGCCAAGCACGGCGACAAGGTCACCATTGCCAAGCTGGACATCGACGCGAACCCGCAGATTGCCCAGCAGTACCAGATCCTGTCCATCCCGACCATGCTGGTCTTCCAGGGCGGCAAGCCGGTCAAGCAGGTCGTCGGCGCGAAGTCCAAGGCGGCACTGCTTGCGGACTTCTCCGACATCCTCGCCTGAGAGCTCCGCCCCGCGGCCCCGCGGCCGCACCCACGACCAACCCGACGGCCGGACACCCCAGGTGTCCGGCCGTTTCGGCGCGACGGGCCGGATGTGTCCGAACCTGGACCCGGGTCGTTGCACAATGGTGTGCACCCATCGGCAGCACACTGGCCGGATGGCCGCCTGCGCGGCACAGCCGCTGTCGCAGCACCGCGTCCGGTAGGGCCGTGGATCGACGGCATGGAGAAGGGACCGGACGCACGATGCTCCTGCGACGAGGCGATCGTGGCGAAGCCGTCGCAGCCGTACGTCAGGCGTTGGCCTCGCTGCACAAGCTCGCTCCCTTCGACCCGGCGGCTGATCCCTCCCAGGCCGAGTTCGACGGCGAGACCGATGCAGCGATCCGGCAGTTCCAGCAGGAGCGCGGGCTGATCGTCGACGGCATCGTCGGGCCGGCGACCGCACGCAACCTCACCGACGCGCGATGGTCCCTCGGCGACCGGACACTGGCCTACACGCTGTCCGCGCAGATGAGCGGCGACGACGTGACCGCACTGCAGGTGCGGCTCGCCGACATGGGCTACGACGTCGGGCGGCCGGACGGCGTCTTCGGGCCGCTGACCGATGCCTGCGTCCGCGACTTCCAGAAGCACCGCGGCCTTCCGGAGGACGGCGTGTTCGGTGCCGACACCTACCGCGAGCTCAACCGCATCGGCCGCAAGGTGACCGGCGGCCGGCCCACCTGGCTGCGCGAGCACCAGACCCTGCGGCAGTCCGGTCCGCGGCTGCACGGCAAGCGGATCGTCATCGACCCGGCGCACGGCGGCGACGATCCCGGTTGGGTCAGCGGCGGCGTGCGCGCTGCCGACCTGACCTGGGACATCGCCCGCCGGCTGGAGAGCCGCATGGTGGCGACCGGGATGCAGACGTTCCTCACCAGAGGCGCCCAGCACAACCCCTCGCCGGACGAGCGCGCCCAACGCGCCAACGACGTGCACGCCGACCTCATGCTCAGCCTGCACATCGACGGCTCGGCGTCGCCGCTGGCGTCCGGCATCGCCACCTTCCACTTCGGCACCGACTCCGGGGCCACGTCGACCGTCGGGGAGACGCTGGCGGCGCTGGTGCAGCGTGAACTCGTGGCCAGGACGCGGATGACGGACTGCCGGGTGCACCACCGCACGTGGGACATCCTCCGGCTCACCAAGATGCCGGCCATCCAGGTGGAGCTCGGGTACCTGTCCAATCCCGAGGAGCGGGCCCGGTTGCTCCGGGACGACTTCCGCAACACCCTCGCGGACGGCATCCTCGTCGCGGTGAAGCGGCTGTACATGGACGGTCGCGACGATCCGCACACCGGGTCGTTCACGTTCTCCGAGCTGCTGGCGCACGAGCAGGCCGTCCGCGGCGCCTGACCCGGCCCATTCAACCCGGCGGGGGCGGGAACCGCGTCTCGCCGCCGGGTCCGGGGGCTACTCCAGCGGGCCCGGGTAGGCCGCTTCGGCCTTGTCGGCCAGCAGATTGGTCTGCCGCCGGACGATCAGGAACACGGCGATGACGACCAGCACGGCGAGCCCGATCAGCACCACGTTCACCGGCCCGGACAGCTTCTCCAGGGTGTTGCCGGCCACGTAGAAGCCGAACGAGAAGATCGCCGACCAGACGACGCCGCCCGCCGCGTTGTAGGTCAGGAACCGCGGCCAGGACATGTGCACCGTGCCGGCGATGAACGCGGCGAAGGTCCGCAGCACGGAGACGAAGCGCCCGAAGAACACCACCTTGCCGCCGTGCCGGTCGAAGACGTACCGGCCGACCTTGAGCTTGCGTTCGTCCAGCCGGATCTTGTGGCCGTACTTCCGGGCCAGCTTGTAACCGCCCTTGTAGCCGATCCAGTAGCCGAGGTTGTCCCCCAGGATCGCCCCTGCCATCGCCGCCAGGAAGACGAACCAGATGTCCAGCCGCCCGGTCGTCGCCGCGTAGGTAGCGGCGGCGATCAGCACCGTCTCGCCGGGCAGCGGGATCCCGACGCTCTCCAGGCCCACGATCAGGAACACGGCGTAGTAACCGAACGAACTGATCAGGTGGTCGACACTCATCGTCCGCTTCCTGGGGTTGGTGGTGGGTGGGCGAACGGCGGCGCCCCGCCCGGAGATCCCGGCCCGGGTGGAGGGGCCAGGATAACCGCCGGCCACCACCGGTGCGCTCGTTCTTCAGGAGTCCCCGAACGGTCGACCGGGCCGGGGCGGCGGCCGCCGTCCCGCTGCCCGCCTCGCACCCGCTCATCGACCGCGCCGCCGCAACACGTGCACCAGCGCCGTCGGCGGGTAGGCCCGACGCCCAGTCTCGCCGGCGAACGCCACGCTGACCTGCGGCGGAGCGCCCTGCAGCCGCAGCGAGGTAACCCGCCGCAGCGCCCCGTCCTGCAGCACCACGTCCGTGACGTGCAGCTGCGACGCGGCGACGGTCTCTATCCCGCTGCCGTCGTCCGCCTCGCCCTCGCCGTCACCGCTCCGGCCCGGCGGAACCCGGTCCGCACCCGTGGACTGCCTCTGATTGCTCACCCCCGGGAGCCTGGCACCGACCACCGACAGTCCCATCCCGGCGGCGGGGACGCCCGGCTCGGGCCCGCGCGCTACACCGTGCGCTGCGTCGGGTCCCAGCTGTCCGGCAGCGCCGGCACCGGCTCGAAGTCGCTGTCCACCTCCACGAACCCACCGCTGTCGATCGACTCCCCGGTGGCGAACATGACGTCCAGGACGTGCAGCGCCAGGTCGCCGGCGGCGCGGTGCCGGCCGTAGGCGGTCCCGCCCCGGATCGTCCTCGCCATGTCGACCACGCCGATGCCACGGCCGGCCGGTCGGTCGCCCGCCGGCACCAGCCGTTCCTCGCCCTCGGCGGGGACCACCCTGATGTCGCCGGTGAAGTAGTTGGGATCGGGCGTGGCCAGGGTTCCGGCCGAGCCGGAGATCTCCAGCACCCCCATCCGGACCAGCGCGGAGTCGAAGCTGAAGATGGCCTGCGCCGTCAGCCCGCTCGCGAATTCGTACAGCGCCTGAACCGACGTCGGCACGCTGACCGCGATGGACTCACCGGCCCTCGGGCCGGACCCGATCGTCCGGGTGGGTCCCGCCGACGACCCGAGCGCGACGGCCCGGCGGATGGGGCCGAACATCTGCGCCAGCGCGGTGAGGTAGTACGGACCCATGTCGAACAGCGGGCCACCGCCGGCCTGGTAGAAGAAGTCCGGGTTGTGGTGCCACCGCTGCGGGCCGGGCGACTGGAACGCGACGGAGGCAGTGAGCGGTGTGCCGATCTCGCCGGCTTCGATCAGCCGTCTCGACATCTGCAGCCCGGGCCCGAGGAACGTGTCCGGCGCGGTGCCGATCAACAGACCGGCCTCCGCCGCCTGGCGCACGAGCGCCGTCGCGGCCACCCGTTCCGTGGCGATCGGCTTCTCGTTCCACACGTGCTTGCCGGCGGCGATCACCTGGCCGGCGACCTCGGCGTGCGCAGCGGGGATGGTGAGGTTGACGATGAGTTCCAGGTCCTCCCGGGCCAGCGCCTCACCGACCGTGCCGGCATGCGGGACGGCGTACGCGTCGGCCCGGGCGCGGGCCAGGTCGGGGAGCAGATCGGCGACGAACCGCACGTCCAGGTCCGGGTAGCTGGTCATGTTGGCCAGGTACTGCTCGCTGATCTTGCCCGCCCCGATCACCCCGACGACGAGCGGGCCCGTCATCGCCCGATTCCCTGCGCGAACTCCACGCTCCGCCGGATGCCCTCGAAGATGTCTCCGTCGTAGTCGTCGAACTCCAGCACCGGGATCTCCAGAGCCGTTGCGGCGTCGACGATCCGGTCCACCGGCATGGCACCGTCGCCGAGTGGCAGCTGCTCGAGGTTGTTCCGGCTGATGGGCCCGTCCTTGAGGTGCAGCAGGCGGACGCGGTCGCCCAGGCGGTGCACGGCGGCCGGCACCTCCTGTCCGCCGACGGCGGCCCAGTAGGTGTCGAGCTCGAGGACGACCGAGGGGTCCAGCATCTCGGCGAACACCTCGAGCGCGGGGCGCCCGTCGATGACGCTCTCCCACTCGAAGGCGTGGTTGTGGTAGCCGATGCGCATGCCCCGCTCGGCGGCAGTCGCAGCGGCGCCGGACAGCTCGTCCGCGATCCCCTGCACGTCCTCGCGCGTCGTCCAGCGGGCCGGGTCGATCATCGGGTCGATGACGGTGTGCACGCCGACGGTCTCCGCCGCGTCCAGCACCTCGGTGAGGTCGAGGCCGGTGGTCAGCCGGGTGTGCGCGCTCGGTGCGGTCAACCCGTTGGCCTGCAACGCCTCTCGCAGACCCGCCGGATCACTGACCAGATCGAACGGCTCGACCTGGGTGAGGCCGAAGCCGGCCAGCCGGGCCAGCGTGCCGGGCAGGTCGCCGTCGAGTTGACGGCGGACCGAGTACAGCTGGACGGACAGCGCGGGCAGTGCGCCCATGACGACGTCCCCTTTCCCTGATGACGACGACGCTCCGGCGAGTCCTCGCCGAGCGGACCCGCCGACCCTATAACCGGCCTCCGCGTCACGCCCGGGACGCCCATCCAGGGCGCCGCCCGCCCGACAGGCACCTGCTCTCCACCCCCGGGTGGAGCGGCCGACCACGACCCGACCTCCACCCGGGATCCACCCAGCGCCCGATGTGGGGCCGCGCCGTTCCGAGCAGAGTTCTCTTCAGCGGCCACCAGGGCCGACAGGTCCAGCAGGGACATCCCCGAGGCGCCCGCCCGGGACACCAGTCAAGGAGAACATCATGAGCGAGTTCGTCACTTCCCTGATCATCAGCGGCAGCATCTTCGCCGTGATGATGCTGTCGCAGTTCGGCCGCCGCGATTACACCTGGCACAAGGTGCTCTACCCGCTGATCTCCGTCGGCATCTTCGGGTACTCCTACCTGAAGGACCTGCCCACGGTCGGCAACGCGGTCTGGCTCTACGCCGCGGGCATCCTGATCGGCGCCGTCTTCGCGGTGTGGACCACCGTCACCACCGGTGTCGAGCGGGACGCGGCCACCGGCAAGCTCTACACCCGCACCGGCGCCGGCTTCGTCGCCGCCTGGCTGGTCGCCATGGGCCTGCGGATCGCGTTCGTCTACGGCGCCGAGAACGTCCCCAGCTTCCGCGAGCAGGTCGGCACCTTCATGATGAGCCACCAGCTCGTCGAGGGCTCCATCGCTCCGTTCTTCGTGCTGATGGCGCTGACCACCGTCGTCGCCCGGATCGCCGCCATCCGCATCCGGATGCACCTGCTGACCCGGACCCCTGCCGCCCAGCCCCTGGCCGTGGCCGCCGCCGCCTGATCCACCGACACCTCGACCCGGGAAGCCGCTGCGGCGGCGACCCGGGTCGTCGGCGTTGCGCTCGCTCGTTCCCACCCCCGTCAGCAAGGATCGGATGCGACCATGACAACCGTGACAGCCGAGCAGACCACCGCGGTCTCCCTCCCGGAGCCGGCACCGGCCGGGTGGCGCGGCCAGGGACGGCTGTGGCTGTCCGTGGGCGCGGTGCTGGCCGGCCTGATCTGGGTGCGGCCGCTGTCGCTGCACGGCGACGGGCCAGTGGTGCTCGTCGCGCTCCTGGTGACCTGCGGCTTCCAACTGGCCCGGCATCTTCCGGCGGCATCGGCGGACAACCGGTCCCTGCTCCCGTTGTTCGCCTGCTGGGCCGTGGCCGCGTCGACGCTGCTGGTGCTCCGGTCCGACAGCGTGGCACCGATGTTCGCCTACCTGCTCACCGGTTACGCCGGTTACCGGCTGCCACTGCGCCCCGCGTTGGTGCTGGCCGGGTGGAGCGGTGTGCTGTGCGCGGTGGGCCTTCGCATCGCCGAGTCCAACGGGATCGACGGCTGGCCCTGGATCCTCGGGCTGACCGTGGCCCTGCCGGTCGCCCTCGGCATGGCGAATCGCAGTCGCGACCAGGCGGTCAACAGCGCCATCGAGGCGGCTCGGTCCGCGCAGCGGGCGGCCGAGGCGGAAGCCCGCGAGCAGGCCCTCGCCGAGCGGGCGCGCATCTCCCGGGACATCCATGACGTGCTCGCCCACTCGCTGTCCGGCGTCAGCATGCAGTTGGAGCTCAGCGAGATGCTGCTCGACCAGGGCGAGCAGGCCAGAGCCCGGTCGGCGATCGACAAGGCGCACAGCATGGTCCGCGAGGGGATGGCCGAGGCCCGGCGTGCGGTCACCGCCCTGCGCGCCGAGACCCTGCCGCTGGGGCAGACGCTGGAGGCGCAGTTCTGGGGCGCCGGCGAGGTGCGCATCGCCGGCGATCCGGTCGACCTGCCGACCGACGCCGCGCAGACGATCGTCCGGACCGCACAGGAGGCGCTGACCAACGCGCGCCGGCACGCCCCAGGAGCCGCGGTGGAGGTGCTCTTGGAGTACTCCTCCGCGACGGTGGTGCTGCAGGTCGACAACGGCCCGGCGCCCTCCGGCTCCGGTCCGGCGTCACCCGGGTCCGGCATGGGCCTGGTCGGCATGCGCGAGCGGGCGGCGCTGCTGGGTGGCCGCGTCGAGACCGGGCCGCTGGTCCAGGGCCCGATGGCCGGAGGGTGGCGGGTCCGCCTGGCCCTGCCGACGACACCGCCCGCCGCTGCTCCCGTGCACCGGTCATCACTGGACACCCGGACGGAGCGCCGCCGGTGACCGCCGCCGAACCCGACCTGCGGCTGGTCGTCGCCGACGACCAGGCATCGATCCGCGAGGCGCTGGCGATGATGCTGGACCTGACGCCCGGGCTCTGCGTGGTCGGCACCGCCGCGGACGGCGAACAGGCGGTCGAGCTCGCCGCCGAACACCTGCCGGACGTCGTGCTGATGGACCTGCGGATGCCCCGGATGGACGGCATCGCCGCCACCGCGGCCATCACCGCGCGTTTCCCCGGCGTGGCGGTCGTCGTGCTCACCACGTTCGACGACGACAGCTCGATCGTGGCGGCGCTTGGCGCCGGGGCCCGCGGATACCTGACGAAGCAGGCCGGGCGGGCCGACATCGCCCGTGCGGTGCGGGCGGCCGCCGCGGGGCAGGCCGTGCTCGACCCGGCCGTCCAGGCGCGGTTGGTCGCCGCCGCGACCGGCAGCACCCCGGCACCGGCGAACCCCGGCGCGTCACCCGTACCGACGGCACCCGGCCCGTCACCCGCACAGGGCGCGCCGGAGCCGCTCCCGGCCGGGCTCTCCGTGCGCGAGGGTGAGGTGCTCCGCCTCATCGCCGCCGGGCGCACCAACCGCGAGATCGCCGGCCAGCTGTTCGTCAGCGAGGCCACGGTGAAGACCCACGTCAACAACATCTTCGCGAAGCTGCAGGTGCGGGACCGCGCGCAGGCGGTGCACTATGCCTTCACCCACGGGCTGGTCTGAGTGCCCGGTTCCGGCTGCACCGGGCGCCCTGTCAGTAGTACAGCTGCCGGCGCGGCATCGTCGTCAGCTGGCGTGCCACGTCCTCCGCGGTCCGGTGATGGGTCGAGCTGTGCCGGTGGAGTAGCTCGCGCGCGACCGGTGCCGTGATGCCGTACATGGCCATTAACATCCCGATGGCCTGTTCCAGAACCGGTGTCGACGCGAGCAGATTGGTCAATCGGGCGACGTCGTCCTGGAGTTCGAGCCGGGTCCGCTCGCCCGCGAGGTGCTCGTTGAGCACAGCCGTCGTCGCCTGCTCGAGGCTCTGGTGGCACAGCTGCCGGGTCGCCGGTGCGGAGCAGAACGGGTGCTGGTCGGTGAGGCCCCCGACGGCGAACGGAACCGCCCAGTCGACGGCTCGTTCGGCGGCGTCGGTCAGCACGGTCAGGTCGCATGCTGCGTCAACCATTGACGCGTCGACGACGATGCGTGGCCTGGCAGCACGGAACGCGTTGTCCAGCAACCATTCCAGGCGCTCTCCGAAGCCCGACTGATCCGGATCCCGGAGTTCGATGATCGAGACACCCCGCTCGGTCCGTTCCATCACCATGTGCCTGCGCGGCGCGACCGGAGCCGAGGCGTCACCGCCGACGTGGCCATTGCGGCGCCCTGCCGGTCCCAACAGTGAGCTATCGGACAGCCATCGATGGGAAAGGCCCATGGCGAGATCCTGACAGGAGGCCAGACCTGGGTCGGTGCCCGAACAATGGGTCGTCACCCACCGGGCCGCGACCGTGCCGGCGGCGACCCCGGCCTCGGGCCGGCTGTCTGATCAGCCCCCTGATGATAATGCATAGCGGGGTGGGGTAGGGATCCGGTCGATGCCGAAAGCCACTCTGCATCTTGCCCACGATGCACCAGTGACGCCGATGGCGGTCGTCGGTCGAGCTGACTTCGCTGACCACCTCTGCATCGAACTCCGATGGTGCCGAGGCCGCTCGCGTCGCCCACGAGTTGGACGAGGCGCTGGGACATCCCCCGCTGGCCTGCTCGGCCGGCGACCCTGTCGCGGAGCAGGACGTGCTCCTGGCGGGTTCACGCCGGGCTCGTCCGTCGCGGTCGCCGCTACCGCTTTCGACGACCGGCCCACCCTCCTGTGCCCGGGGAGTCCTCGACAGCGTGGGCACGGGATCCGCTCCGGCCGACGGCGGAATGGGCAGAACGCGTCGACGCTACCGGGCAGAGGCCCGGTGGAACCGGTTTCCGGCGCGTTCGAGGATCTCGGTGGCGATTTCTACCGGCCGGAGGTGTGCGGACGCGGCGCGGGCGGTGAGTTCCTCGCGTGCGCCGTCGAGCAGATATCCCTCGTCGAGCAGGACGCCGATCGCCTGGTCGATGGTCGACCGTTCCGCCAGAACCCTGACCCATGCGGCCGAGCTGGCGCGTGGGGCGGGTAGATGCTGATCCACTCGGACTTGTTCGTCCAGGCAGTAGCCGGCGCGGGTCTCGGCCGCCAGATCGAGGAAAGCCCCGGGCTCCGCGGCGTAGAGCACCAGGTCGGTGGGCCCGGGCAGAGACGAGATCAGGTGCAGCGGAAGCAGAATCGATGCGTGGGCGGCGACCGGCTCGATGGCCGCCACGGTGACCGGACCGTCGTCGGCAGTCGTCGTGATGGCCAGCCCGGTGAGGGTGGGGACGGCGGCGGTGATGTCGTCGATCAGCACGGCGAGAATCGATTGCAGGTCCTCGCCTGAGTCGGTCAACGCCTGGCTGAGCCGCTCCAGCTGCGACAGGGGGACGAGGGGCAGATGCATCGGTGCCTTTGGACATCCCGGTCTGCCAGGTCACCGTGCGCGAACCCGAGCGGGCTGGTGCCCGGCCGATGCGCGACGCCGCAGCAGGGTCGGGCCCTGTCTTCGGATCGTCGACGCGGCCCCACCATACCGCCGCGCCCGCCGGACGGGGTGGCTATGCCCCCAAGTTGCCGGCGCGGCCGCGCCGGGCGCGGGCCTTGGCAGCTGCCTCCTCGACGATGCTACGGGCGAGGTCGGCGACCTTGACGTGCTGGTGCTGGCTGAGCTGGCGAAGGGTTTCGAAGGCTTCGTCGGCGGTGTCGCCGCTGCGGCTGCGCAGGATGCCGATGGCCTGGTCGATCACCGGGCGGGTCTGCAACGCGTTGTGCAGCTGGTCGGCCAGGCGCTGCGACTGGGCGAGAATCTGGGCGTTGAGCACCGAGATCGCCGCGGGCGCGGCGAACATCTCGCCGATGTCCTCGGCGTCCTCGTCGAACGCGTCGTGGGCGTGGGCGTACACGTTCATCGCCCCGATCACGCCACTCGGGGTGATCAGCGGGAGCGATAGCACGCTGTGCACTCCGAGACGGCCTGCGCGCGGACCGAAGCGCGGCCAGCGTGGATCGCCGCCCAGCGAGCCGGACCGCATGGTCCGGCCCTCCGCCGCCGCGCTGATGCACGGGCCCTGCCCGAGGCCGTACTGGATGTCGTCGATCTGCCGGACGAACTCGGCGCTCTTGACCACCACGTCCTCACGATCGGGCTCGAGCAGCGTCAGGCCCGCGCCCTCCGCACCTGGTATGGCCTTCACCGCCATCTTCGCCACCTGGGTCAGCATTTCCACCAGACCGACCCGGCCCGCGGACAGCTGCGACAACTCGGCCAGGCTGGCGGCAAGGTCGGCGTCGCGCTGGGTACCTTCCTGCTCGGCGGCTGCGGCGGCATGACCCGCCCGCGCAACCCCGATGGATTGGTCTCGGCCTCGCTCGGTCATCCAGGTCTCCTCGGGCGAGGACAGCACACTCACTGTCCGGCTACAGGTTACCGGCCGGAACTCCCATGCTGCCCGGCCCTGGTTACACCGGTCGAGTGGTCACCGCGCCACGATCGGACCACCTCCCGGTGCATGCACTCTCACGGCGACTCGCCGACCTCGGGGGCTGCTGACGGTTATGTTCACTCCGTTGCAGAGGACCGGACAGCACGAGCTCGCGTAGTGTCGGACGTGCTGATCCAACAGCCGGATGGGACTGGTACCACCGCCTCCCGAGGCCGTGGCACCGACGCAACCGCGTACGCCCACATCTCGCTCGGTCTTTGTCCGGCCCTCTTGGACTGTGTGTCGCAATGACATTCCTGTGCTCAGGACGCCTGCCCATCTCCTTCCTGGCCGGCGGTGGCTCGCGGTGATGCCGCTGGAGCAGAAGCTGTCCGATGTGCTCGGTGAGTTCGCCCGGACGATGGCGACCGAGTTCCCGATCCAGGCGATCCTTGACCACCTGGTCGACCGGATCGCCGATGTGCTGCCGGTCGACGGTGCCGGGGTCACCCTCCTCTCGCCGGGGGTGGGCCCGCGCTTCATGGCCGCCTCGGACGATGCCGCTCGGCGGTACGAGCAGCTGCAGGCGGACCTCGAGGACGGGCCGTGCCTGCTCGCTTTCCATTCCGGTGCGCCGGTCCTCGTTCCGGATCTCCAGCAGGACAACACTTTTCCGGACTTCGGGCCGCGCGCCCTGGACGAGGGTCTGGTCGCCGTCTTCACCTTCCCGCTGCGGCACGGCGACCGGCAGCTCGGCGCGCTCGACCTCTACCGGGGGTCGGCCGGGGCATTGTCGACCGAGGCGACGGCGGCCGCACAGACGTTGGCCGACGTCGCGGCGGCGTATCTCATCAACGCCGGCACCCGGGAGGACCTGCGGTTGGCCCTGGCCCGCACCCGGCAGGAAGCGCTGCACGACGGCCTGACGGGGTTGCCCAACCGACAGCTGCTGATGGACCGGCTGGATCACGCGTTCGCCCGGAGCCGGCGCTCGGGCCTGACCTCTGCCGTGTTCTTCATCGACGTGGACCGGCTGAAAGGGGTCAACGACAACTTCGGCCATGCGGTCGGCGACCAGCTGCTCGTCGCGGTCACCGGTCGGCTGCTGACCCTGATCCGCCCGGGCGACACCCTGGCGCGGCTGTCCGGCGACGAGTTCGTCGCGGTCTGCGAAAACCTGGGCAACCAGGACCAGGCGGTCGGCATCGGTCGGCGGCTGATAGCGGCAATGGCGCGCCCGATCTCCCTGCCCGGCATCGAGGTGAGGGTGAGCGTCAGCATCGGTCTGGTTCATGCGGATTCTGGTGCATCCAGTGCGGAGCAGGTGCTGCACCAGGCCGACACGGCCATGTACCGGGCCAAACACCAGGGCGGGGGTCGGCTGCATGTCTTCGACGGCAACCCGCGGATACCCAGGCAGTCGGACGGCCTGGAGAGCGAACTGGCGGCCGCGCTCGGACGGCGGGAACTCCGCAACGAGTACCAGCCGATCGTGCGCACCGACGACGGCAGCATCCACGCCTTCGAAGCACTGCTGCGGTGGTCGCATCCGGACCGCGGAGAGATCACCCCGGCCGTGATGATCCCGCTGGCCGAACGGTCGGACCTGATCAGCACCATCGGGCAGTGGACGCTTGGTCAGGCGATGGCCGACCGCAGCCGGTGGGATCGGCACCGCGCGCAGAACCTCGCCATGTGGGTGAACGTGTCGGCGCACCAGATCATGTCCGACACCTTTTTCCACGAGGTCGAACAGGTCGTCGGTGCTCGGTCCAACCCGCCGGAACTGCTGACCCTGGAGGTCACCGAGAACGTGTTCCTGCGCGACGGGGACCGTGCGGTGAGCGCCTTGAGCAGACTGCGCGACCTCGGTGTGCACCTCGCGCTGGACGACTTCGGCACCGGCTACTGCTCGATGAGCTACCTGAAGCGTTTCCCGGTCGACGTCGTCAAGATCGACCAGTCCTTCATCACCGACCTCGGCGTGGACCCGGTCAGCGACACCATCGTGGAGGCCATGGTGGAACTGGCGCACAAGCTGGGTCTGACGGTGGTCGCCGAGGGAGTGGAGACCGCCGCCCAGAGCGTGGCCGTCGCCGGGCTCGGCTGCGATCTGAGCCAGGGTTACTACCACGCACGACCCATGCCCGCCGCGCAGGCGAACGAACTGATGCGGCAACCGTTCGACACGCTGCTGACGGGCGGGATCGGCGACCCCGGGGCGTTCGCCGCTGCCCAGGACGGTGATCTCATGGATCGTCCGGGGATGCTCCGCTGCCCTCGATGATCGCCGGTACACCGCCGGCCGGCACCGGCGCCGACCACAGGTAACCCTGCCCGTAGTCGCAGCCCAGGGCAGCGGCCAGCTCGGCGTGGTCGGACCTCTCGATGCCCTCGATGGTGGTCTGCAGGTTGAGCTCGGCGGCCAGTCCGGTCACCGACGCGGTCAGCGCGTTGCCCAGCCGGCTGCCCAGCGCCAGGGACAGCGCCCGGTCGATCTTCACACCCGTCACCGGCATCCGCAGCAGGTACTCCAGCGACGACCAGCCGGTGCCGAAGTCGTCCAGCCACACGCCGAATCCTTCGTCGCGCAGCCGCCGGACGACGGTGGTGTTCACCCGGCTGTCCAGCGGGGTCGTTTCGGTCAGTTCCAGGTCGATCGAGTCGGGGGACATCCCGCCGTCGGCGACGGCCTCCACAATGGGGGCGAGGAAGTCCTCCCGGTCGAAGTGGCGGCCCGACAGGTTGACGCTCAGGCGCAGATCGGCGCGCCGGCTCTGCCAACCCGACGCACTCCGGGCCGCCTGCCGGATCACCGTCAGGTCGAGATCGACGATCAGGTCGCTGTCCTCGGCCAACGGGATGAACCGGCTGGGGTCGCTCACCTCGCCGCCGTCGTGCCGCCACCGCGCCAACGCCTCCACCGCGACGACGCGGCCACTGCGGAGATCGACGATCGGCTGGTACCAGGGGACGATGTGACCGAGGCGAATCGCGGCCGCCAACTCCTGCGTCACCACCGCCCCCACCCGGCGTTGCGCGTTCAGCCGCCGCATCAGGTCGAGTTGGTCCTCGACGATCGACCCGAATTCCCTCAACCGCGCCACGTCGTCGGCGCTGATGTCACGGCCACGCGAGTCGATCACGCACAGCGCACCGACGACCAGTGATTCGCGGCCCAGCAGCGGCACACCGATGTAGGCGGCGACGTCCCCGCCGACCACCTTGGGAAAGTGCGCGAACCGGTCATCGGCCCCGGCATCCTCCACGGCCAGCGGCTCACCGCTGCGCACCACCGTGTCGCACAACGCCACCTCACGCGGTGTGGCCAGCTCGTCAGAACCCAGCAGGCTGATCGTGTGCTGGGTGTTCTCGTCCAGGATGTTGATCATCGCCGACGGAAACGCCACCGCCCGGGCCGCGAGGGCGATCGTCGTCTGCAGCCGCGTGGCGGACGTCCCACCGCTGAGGTAGTGGCGCGCCGACCTGCTCCGCTGGTCGTCGGGGGGTTCGGTCACGGGGCTCAGTGTTCTCCAGACACCCGCCAGCTGTATAGCCCACTGTGGAGGAGGCACCACTCAGCCGCGCACATCTGAACCTGGTCCGAACACTGCCGGGTCCGTGCCCGAACAGGGGTGACCGACAGTGGAGGTCGGCCCGGACCCGGGCCCTGTGATCGCACCTCCTGGGGAGAGCAGCATGTTGAAGAAGATCGCCATCGTCGGCGGAGTCGTCGCGGTGACCGGACTGGGCCTGGGCGGCGCCGCGGCCGCCTGGGACGGAACGCCCGTCGCGTCCGCCGGCACCGCGGTGCTCGCCACCACCGCCGCGCCCGGCGCCGTCGGCGCCGTCGGCGCCGTGGGGGCCACCACCGCCGCCACGGTGACGAAGGCCGCCCCGACGGGCAAGGGCACGGCGGAGAAGAAGGCGAAGCACGCCGGTCGGAAAGGGAAGCTGGAGAAGCGGCTGGCCCGGGTCAGCCACGCCCAGTGGGTGAGCAAGGACGGCAGGACCGGGGAGTTCGTCACCCATGACGCCATCCGCGGCGAGGTCACCGCCGTGACATCCGCCGCCATCACCGTCAAGGCCGCGGACAACACGACCGAGACGTTCGCGGTGAACAGCTCGACCAAGGTGCGGGTGGCCGGCACCAAGGGCGACACCTCGCTGGGCAAGGTCAAGGTCGGGGACCGCGTCGGCGTGGTCGGTACCGGCACCGGCACGCTGACGGCGACGCACGTCATCGACCGTGGCCCGAAGGGGGCCAAGAAGCCCTCGTCGACCACGGCGTCGACCACGGCGCCGACTCCCGCACCGACCACCTCCTGACGGCCGGCCGGTTCACCCCGGCCGGGCGTCGCCGGTCCGGCCGTCTCGGCGCATGCCGCCGCCGGTCCGGCGATCGCGGTTCACGCCGTCACCGGCAGTCTCGGATCGACCCGTCGCAGGTCAGGCCGGGGTGAAGCGGTACCGGCTGCGGTTGCGGTACTCCTGGCCCGGCCGGAGCACGGTGTCCGGGAAGTGGGCGTGGTTCACCGAGTCCGGCAGGTGTTCCGGCTCGAGGCAGAAGGCGTCGCCCTGCCGCACCATCGCGCCGGCCCGGCTCACGAAGGCGCCTTCCAGCGAGTTGCCGCTGTAGAACTGCACCGCCGGCTGGTCGGTGAACAGGTCGAGTGTCCGGCCGGTGCCCGGGTGCACCGCCCGGGCGGCGAGCCGCAGACCGTCCTCCGCGCCGCCGGAGCCGTCCAGCAGGTAGGCGTGGTCGTAGCCGCGGACCAGCACCATCTGGGGGTGGCCGGTCCGCCAGCGCTGTCCGATGGCGACCGGGGTGGTGAAGTCGAACGGTGTGTCGGCGACCTCCAGGAACCCGCCGGTCGGGATGAAGTCGGCGTCGACCGTGGCCATCCGGTCGGCGAACAGGGTGAGCTCGTGGTCGGCCACCGAGCCCGGCGTGCCGGACAGGTTGAGGTACACGTGGTTGGTCAGGTTCACCGGCGTCGGCGCGTCGGTCGTGGCACGGTAGTCGACGGTCAGGTCGGTGCCGGACACGCTGAACTCCACGGACACGTCCAGGTTGCCGGGAAAGCCCATCTCGCCGTCCGGACTGGTGCGGCGCAACGTCACGGACTGCCCTGCCGCCGATTCGACCACCGGGCCGACCGCCCAGTCGTGCCGGTCGAAGCCGACCGTCCCGCCGTGCAGCGCGTTCCTGCCCTGGCTCAGCGGAACCGAGCACCGGCGGCCGTCCAGCTCGAACGTCCCTCCCGCGATCCGGTTGGCGTACCGGCCGATGGACGCGCCCTGGAAGCTGGTGTCGCTGCGCCACGCCTGGGGATCGTCGAAACCTATCGATACATCCGCCCAATCGCCGTGCCGGTCGGGTGCGCGGACGAAGGCCAGCCGTGCGCCGTAGCCGAGGATGCCGACGGCGAGATCGGCGCTGGTCAGTTCGGCGTCGACGGACAACGCGGGGCTCCTTCGTGTCGGTGTCGGGCGGATGCACCGGCCCGGGCAGGCAAGCGTAGGGCCGATTCCGCTGCGGGCGCGCGAGGAGGTGCTAAAGATGGAGCAGTGACCCAACTGCCACTCCGCCCGCCCGCCGCCACGCCGGGCGTCCGTTCCTCCTCCCGGCTGCCGATCCCGGTCGATCCGGGGGGCTCGGAGAGTGGGCTGACGGTCATCATCGCCTTCGTCGCCAACCTCCTCGTCGCCATCGCGAAGACGGTCGCGGCGATGCTGACCGGATCGGCGTCCATGCTGGCCGAGTCGGCCCACTCCTGGGCCGACACCGGCAACGAGGTCTTCCTGGTGGTGGCCAACCGCCGGTCCAAGCTGCCGGCCAACGAGGACCATCCGCTGGGCCACGGCCGGGAGGCCTACGTCTGGTCCATGTTCGCCGCCCTGGGGCTGTTCGCCGCCGGCGCGGCGGTGTCGGTCACCCACGGTGTGACCGAACTGCTCCACCCGACGCCGGGCGAGGACTTCGTCATCGGGTACGTGGTCCTCGCCGTCTCCTTTTTCCTGGAGGGCACGTCGTTCCTGCAGTCCGCCCGGCAGGCGAAGCGGGAAGCCGGCAAGTTCGAACGCGACCTCGTGGAACACGTGTTGGCGACCTCGGACCCGACGCTTCGCGCCGTGTTCGCCGAGGACTCCGCCGCGCTGATCGGCCTGGCCATCGCCGGCGCCGGCCTGGCCGCCCACCAGCTGACCGGCTCGTCGGCACCGGACGCCGTGGCGTCCATCCTGATCGGCCTGCTGCTGGGTGTGGTGGCGATGATCCTGATCAACCAGAACCGGAAGTTCCTGGTCGGTGAGGTCGCCGACCCGCGGGTGCGGACCGCCGTGGTCGAGGCCATGAAGGCCATGCCGGAGATCTCCCGGGTCACCTACCTGCGCCTGGAGGTGGTCGGTCCGCGGCAGCTGAGCCTGGTGGCCGACGTCGACCTGTCCGGGGACGACAAGGAGTCGCGGCTGGCGGTGCGGCTGCGAGCGCTGGAGGAGCAGCTCACCCAGACCCCCGCACTGGTCGGCGCGGTGCTCAGCCTGTCGGCCCCGGACGAACCGGCGCTCTGAGCTATCTGCTCTCCCCGAGCACCAGCCACCGCCCGCTGCGCGTCCGCCACGTCATGCCGACGAACCGCAGCGCGATGAACGACGCCAGCCCGGCCCACACCCCGCCGATCCCCCAGCCGAACGCCAGCGCGCAGAGCGCCAGCGGGATGTAGCCCACCACCGCCGACACCAGGGTGACGGTGCGGAGGAAGGCGTTGTCGCCGGCGCCGACCAGCACGCCGTCGAGGGCGAACAGGATGCCGCCGACCGGCATCATGCCCACCAGCCACGGCCACAGCAGGTGCGCCTGGTGCTGCACGTCGGCGTCCGGACTGAACACGACGGGGATGACGTACCAGCCGGCCGCGGCGACGACCGCGAAGGCGAGTCCAGCGACGGCGCCGTACCGGGTGACCCGCCACGCCGTCGCCTTGGCGGAGTCGGCGTTGCCGCTGCCCAGCGAGGCGCCGACCAGCGACTGCGCCGCGATGGCGAAGGAGTCCAGCAGCAGCGCCGTCAGCTCCCACAGCTGCATGCCGATCTGGTGCGCGGCCAGCTGGGCCGCGCCCATCCGCCCGGCTACCCCGGCCGCCGTCAGGTACGACGCCTGGAACGCCGACGCCCGCAGCACCAGGTCCCGGCTGACCACCAGCTGACGGCGCATCACCGCCCACTGCGGCGCGCTGGGGACGTGTTCCCGGCGCAGCGCGGCGATGCAGCACAGGCCGCCGACCCACTGCGCCAGCACGTTCGCGATCGCCGACCCTTCCAGGCCCAGCCCCACCGGATAGACCAGGACCGGTGACGCGATGGCCGACAGCACGTTGGCCGCCACCACGATGAGCACCGGCGTCCGGGTGTCCTGCACGCCGCGCAGCCATCCGTTGCCGGCCAGCACCAGCAGCACCCCGGGCAACCCGAGGACGGCGATGCGCAGCCAGGACTCCGCCGCCGCGGCGACCGGGCCCTCGCTGCCCACGATCAGCCGGCTCAGCGGATCGGTCAGCGCCTCACCCAGGCCGATGACGGCCAACCCGATCAGCACCGCCAGCCACGACGCCTGCACACCCTCGTTGACGGCCGCCTCCCGGCGGCCGGCCCCGAAGAATCGCGCTGCGCGGCCGGTGGTGCCGTACTCGAGCGACGTGCCGACCAGGGCCAGCAGCGTCATCACCGTGCCGGCGGCGCCCAGGCCGGCCAGCGGGATCTGTCCGAGGTGCCCTACCACGGCCGTGTCGACCAGCAGGAACAGCGGTTCGGCGGCCAGCACGACGAACGCCGACGCGGCCAGCGACACGATGCGCCGGGCCGGTACCTCGGTGGCCGTCATGGCCAGGATTATCGCCCGGCGGCCGACCTAGAAGTGGTCGAGCAGGGAGCGGAAGGTCGGCAGGTGCAGGATGCGGTCGTCCTGCGGGTCGAGGGCGGAGTGCTCCAGCCACCAGCTGCTCTCGTGCGGGATGTAGACGGCGTTCAGACCGGCCGCCCGGGCCGGCAGGATGTCCGACTTCGGGGAGTTGCCGATCATCCAGGTCCGCTCGGGGTCCAGGCCGTGCCGGCCGGCGACCGCCCGGTACACCGCGGCCTCCTTCTCCGGGACGATGTGCACGGCGGCGAAGTGGTGTGCCAGGCCCGACGCGTCGACCTTGCGCTGCTGCTCCTGCGCGTCGCCCTTGGTCAGCAAGTAGAGGTCATGACGTCCGCCGAGCGCCGCGAGCACCTCGGCCACACCGGGCAGCAGTTCGATGTCGTGCCGCAGCAGCGCGGCCGCCAACGCCTCGATCTCCGCTTCCTCGGCGGCGTTGACCGGCCGTTTCCGGAGCTGTTCGAAGGTCTGCGCGAGATTGCGCAGGAACGCCCGGGCGCCGTACCCGCCGGCCCGGGCGTTGGCCAGTTCGATGTCGGCCAGCACCGCCCGGATGGCCGCGCGGTCCAGGGTGGGGTGGGCCAGCCAGTCGAGGTAGTCGGCGATGACCCGCTCGAACAGCACGTTGTTGTGCCAGAGCGTGTCGTCGGCGTCGAAGATGAGGGACCGCCGATCGACGCGGGTGATCGAGGTCATAGCCGCCCAGTGTGCCCGCCCGCCGGCCGGCCCCGCCGGGCGCACCTCCCGTTTGACGGCCCGCCGCGGTGGATACTGCATGATGGATTGATATCGACGTCCAAAAAGAGTGCGTCAAACCTTGGCTCTCCCCTGCATTCTTCGTTTCAGGAGTCGCTCGGATAGCAGAAGGATTGAGGCCGCACAATGGATCCGACGGGTGAGCGTCACAAAGGTGACACTCATCACCCTGCAAGCCGGCCCGTCGCCGCCACTTCGCTGGATGTGCCTTCCATCACCCCGTTACCGGGCCGGGGCCGCACCTTTCTCGCCGGATTCGAAAGCACGCACCTGCCGTCGCACGGCATTGATCTGTTCGACATCACCGGGCATGCCGGGCGATGGCGCGCGGACATCGACGCGGTCCTGGCCTCCGGTGTCCGACATTTCCGTTATCCGCTGCGCTGGCCGAAGATCGAAAAGCATCCCGGTGAATTCGACTGGCAGGAAACCGACGAGGTGCTGGGGTATCTGCACGACGTCGACGCCGTTCCGATCGTGGACCTGGTGCACCACACCAGCTACCCGGACTGGCTGCTGGACGGTTTCCGCAGCAGCGACTTCGGGCCCTCCTACCTCCGCTACGCCGAGGCGGTCGCCCGGCGCTACCCCTGGCTGCCGGGCTACACGCTGTTCAACGAGCCGTTCGCCACGCTCTTCCTCGCCGGTCACGAGGGCCTGTGGCCCCCGTACGACCGCGGCATCGACGGTTTTCTCCGCATGCTCGACTCTGTTCTGCCGGCCATCAGCGAGGCGGCCCGGTGCTGGGCCGACCTGCTGCCGACGGCCCGCCACGTGTGGGTGGACACGGCCGAGCAGCACAGCGGCGTCGGTACCGGGGACGGGTACGCGCGGCTGGCGAACGACCGCCGGCACGTCGTGCTCGACCTGCTGCTGGGTCGCCATCTCGACCCGCGGCGGCCCTTCCTGGGACGGCTTCTCCGGGCCGGCGGCGAGTCGTTGCTGGACCTGCCGACGATCCGGGTCGATGTGCTCGGGCTCGACTACTACTCCCACTCGGAGTGGTTCTACGACGACGACGGCGGCCATGCTCCCTCGCCGGTGCCGGCGGGGTTGGCTGCGGTGGCCGAGCACTACGGCGACCGGTACGGCCTGCCGATGATGCTCACCGAGACCAACGTGCGGGGCCTGCCCACCGACCGCGTCGCCTGGTTGAAGTACACCCTCGAGCAGTACGAGCTGGCGCTGAGCCGCGGCGTCGACCTGCACGCCTACTGCTGGTTCCCGCAGGTGGACTCCTGCGACTGGGACTCCCTGCTCGCGCGCGGCGCGGGCCGGGTCGATCCGGTCGGCGTGGTCAGCCTGACGCCCGACCACCACCCGGTCCGCACCCTGTTCACCGACTGGTGGGAGCGGGCGGCGCAGGGGCTGCCGGCCGCCGAGCTGCCCGCCTACCGCCTTCAGGAGCCGTGTGCCTCGCAGCTTCTGGGCATCGCCGGCGCGACCGCGCACTGGCGGCCGGTGGACCCACCGGATACCGAAACCGTGCCACCGCAATGGATCTCTTCCTCCCTCCTAGAAAGGTCGATGTGATATGACGACCGAACGCCGCCAACCCGACCTGGTTGTGCTGTCCCACCTGCGCTGGCCGTGGGTGTGGCAGCGCCCGCAGCACCTGGTGTCCAGGCTCGCCGCCCGGCGCGCCGCGACCGGTGCCCGCACCTGGTTCGTCGAGGAGCCGGTGGTGGCCGATGTGGATACCCCGCAGTTGCGCTCCTTCGACCGCGACGGCATCACCCAGGTGTGGCTGGACGTCCCGCGTCCGGTGGACGGCCGGTCCGAGCTGACCTTCGGCGATCCAGGTACCGACGCCTACGGCGACCTGCTCGCCGATCTGCTGACCGCCGAGCGACGGCCGCTGCCGCCGGACATCTGGCTCTACACGCCGATGGCCTTCGACGTCGCCCAGCCGCTCCGCGGCGGCCGGCTGATCTTCGACGTGATGGATGACCTCGCGTCCTTCCACAACGCGCCCCGCGGGCTCGTGCTCGGCCACCGGCGGGCACTGGCCGAGGCGGACCTGGTGTTCACCGGCGGCCGCTCGCTGGACCGCGGCGTGCGCACCCAGCGGCGCCGGGACGTGCACCTGTTCCCCAGCGGCGTGGACCAGCAGCACTACGCGGCCTCCCGCGGCATCCGGGGGCGGCGCGCCACCAAGGTGGCCGGCTACGTGGGCGTCATCGACGAGCGGGTCGACGTCCAGCTGATCGGCGAGCTGGCCCGGCGCCTGCCGGACTGGATCATCCGGGTGGTCGGACCGGTCACCAAGATCGACCCGGCCACCCTGCCGGCCGGGCCGAACATCGAATATCCCGGGTTCGCCCGGTACGAGCAGCTGCCGGAGGTGATGGGTGGGTTCGACGTCGGGATCATGCCCTTCGCGATCAACGCCGCGACCCGCTCCATCAGCCCCACCAAGACCCTGGAGTACCTGGCTGCCGGGTTGCCGGTGGTGTCCACCCGGATCGACGACGTGGTGGCCGACTACGGCGACGTCGTGGCGCTGGCACAGAACGGCGCGGCCTTCGCCGCGGCGTGCCGGCAGGCCGAGCAGCAGCACACTCCGGCCCGGCAGCGGCGGATCCGGGCGGTGCTCAAGAGCCAGGAGTGGGACTCCATCGCCGCTGCCATGGACCGGCTGATCGACGGGGTCCGGGTGACCGACTCGACCGGCGGCCGCGCCGGCGAGCAGGAAGAGGTCAGCGCGTGACGGTCATCGTCGAGCGTCCCGGCCGGACGCCGCTGGCGCGGGAGTTGGAACTGGCGCACACGCAGGGCGTCGGTGCGGCGACCGCCGGCCTCCAGGACGCCGCGCTGGGTGCGCTGCGGCTCGCCGGTCCCGGCGTGGCCGCTCTCGCCGAGGCTGCGGTCAGCTCGGCCACGCCGTTCCTGCGCGCGCCACTGCTGGGCAAGATCTCCGGTGCCGTCCGCCTGCACCCGTTCAACGGGGAGGACGGCCGGTGCCCGACCTGCTCGGTGCAGGCACCGTGCCAGACGGCTCTGGAGCTGCAGCCGTGACCGCCGGTTCGGGTCCGTCGCCGGTGTCCGGGACAACAGCGCCCGTGTCCTCCGGTCCGCTGTCGTGGGCCGGTTACGACCTCGTCGTCGTCGGGGCCGGGTTCTTCGGGCTGACCGTCGCCGAGCGCACCGCGGCGGAACTGGGCAAGCGGGTCCTGGTGCTGGACCGGCGGTCGCACCTCGGCGGCAACGCGTACTCGGAGAACGAGCCGGAGACCGGCATCGAGATCCACCGGTACGGCGCGCACCTGTTCCACACCTCGAACGAGCGGGTCTGGCAGTACGTCAACCGGTTCACCGAATTCACCGGTTACCAGCACCGGGTCTTCACCATCAGCAAGCAGCGCGTCTATCCGATGCCGATCAACCTGGCCACCATCTGCGAGTACTTCGGCGAGCACCTCACGCCGGCGCAGGCGCGCGCGCTGGTGCGGGAACAGGCCGCCGAGGTGGCCGGCGTCAAGGCGGAAAACCTGGAGCAGAAGGCGATCTCGCTGATCGGCCGGCCGCTCTACGAAGCCTTCGTGCGCGGTTACACCGAAAAGCAGTGGCAGACCGACCCGCGCGAGCTGTCGCCGGACATCATCTCCCGGCTGCCGGTGCGCTACACCTTCGACAACCGGTACTTCAACGACCGTTACGAGGGCCTGCCGGTCCACGGCTACACCGCGTGGCTGGAGAAGATGGCCGACCACCCGCTGATCGACGTGCGGCTCGGGGTGGACTTCTTCGACGTCCGGAGCACCGTCCCGGCCGGCACCCCGATCGTCTACACCGGGCCGCTGGACCGCTATTTCGACTACGCCGAAGGCGAGTTGGGTTGGCGGACCCTCGATTTCGAGCAGGAGGTGCTCGACATCGGTGACTTCCAGGGCACTTCGGTAATGAACTACGCCGACAACGACGTGCCGTGGACCCGGATCCACGAGTTCCGCCACTTCCATCCCGAACGCGACTACCCGACCGACCGGACGGTCATCGTCCGGGAGTACTCGCGGCAGGCGCACCGGGAGGACGAGCCCTACTACCCCATCAACACCCCCGCGGACCGGGAGGTGCTGCGGCGCTACCGGGCGCGCGCGGACCGGGAGCCGGACGTGCTGTTCGGCGGGCGCCTGGGCACCTACCAGTACCTCGATATGCACATGGCCATCGCCGCGGCGCTGACCCTGTTCGACAACGACCTGCGGGAACGCCTGCGCTGACGCAGGTCGAGGCGTCGGCCGCACGGAGCCGGCGAAGGTGCACGCAGACAGCGGTGTCAGTCCGGCGGCGCGGCCGGGATGTAGTCGCCGTAGGCGAACTCGCTGACCGCGTCGCCCGGCACCGCCGCCGACAGCCGCCGGACGACCTCCCGGATGCGCTCCAGCCGCACCTTGGGCGTGCGGTCGGCGGTGACCAGGCCGTTGCGTTCCTGCTGGGTGTCGGCCAGCTGCGTCCAGCAGAAGCCGGCGATGGCCGGGCTGGCCAGGAGCGCGCCCACCAGGTCCTCCATCCGGTCCAGCAACTGCTGGGCGGTCTCCACCCCGCCGTAGCCGCGCCAGCCCTTGTCCGCGCCGAGATCCAGTGACACACCGCCGAACTCGCTGATCACCACCGGGTCGTCGTCGCGCTCGGAGTCCGGCAGGAACACCGAGCGGTAGGCGGGCTGGGTGTGCGTCAGGGTGTACTCCAGGGCCGACGCGCTGCCGTAGCGCCGGCGCAGGATCTCCCCGCGCGAGGTGTAGTCGTGCACCGTCACGATGTCGGTGACGGGCTGCTCCCAGCCGTCGTTGCCGATCACCAGGCGGTCCGGGTCGACCGACTTGGTCAGATGGTAGAGCGCGCGCACCAGGTGTTCCTGCTCGGGCGCCCGCTCCAGCGCCGGCACGCCCCAGCTCTCGTTGACCGGAACCCAGGCGATGATGCAGGGATGGCTGGCGTCCCGCTCCAGCACCTCCAGCCACTCGGTGGTGATCCGGCCGATGGTCTGCCGGGAGAACTCGTATGCAGCCGGCATTTCCGCCCACACCAGCAGCCCGATGCGGTCGCACCAGGCCAGGAAACGCGGGTCCTCGATCTTCTGGTGCAGCCGCACCCCGTTGAAGCCGAGGTCCTTGACCAGCTGCGCCTCCCGCCGCAGCCCGTCCGCGTCGGGCGCCGCCAGGTGCGACGCGGGCCAGAAGTTCTGGGCGAGCACCAGGCGCAGGTAGTAGGGCCGGCCGTTGAGCAGCAGCCGGCCGTGCGAGGCCGTGAAGCTGCGCAGCGCGGTGTAGCTCTCCACCTCGTCGACCGTTCCGTCGCCGTCCAACAGGGTGACGGTCGCGTCGATCAGGTTCGGGTGCTCCGGCGACCAGAGCATGTCCGAATGCCCCAGGCTCATGTCGTTCTCCACCAGGGTGAACCGGCGCTGCAGCTCGCTGTGACCGGCCAGATAGGTGTCCTCCGCGAGCACCTGGCCGGCGCGCCGCAGCACGACCCGCAGGCGCAGGGCGGACTCGGGTGGCCGGCCGGTGAGGATCCGGACCGTCAGGCCGAGACTGCGGGCGTCGACGTCGGGCGTCCAGCGCAGGGACAGGATCCGGGTGTCCGGCACGTCCTCCAGCCAGACGGGTTGCCAGATGCCGCTGGTCCGGTCGTACCAGATGGCGTGCGGCTGGCGTTGCCAGTCCTGCTTGCCGCGCGGCTGACGCAGATCGGTCGGGATGTCCTCCGCGCGCACCACGACCACCTGCCGGCCACCCGGATCCAGGGCGGCGGTGATGTCGGCGGTGAACGGGGTGGAACCACCCTCGTGGTAGGCCACCGCGTGGTCGTTGACCCACACGTGTGCGCGGTAGTCCACGGCGCCGAAATGCAGCAGCAGGCGCCGCCCCGGCGTCACGGACGCGGTCACCTCCAGGCGGTACCAGACGACCGGGTGGAACCCCGTGTCGCCGATGCCGCTGGCCTGCGACTCGAACGGGAAGGGCACCGCGATGACGCGGTCGAAGACGTCGTCCCGGCGCTGCCACTGCTCGAGAATGCCCACACCGGAATCGTCGAAGGCGAAGCGCCATTCCCCGCTGAGGTCCTGCCAGGTGCCACGTCTGCACTGCGGACGCGGGTGATCCAGCGGTGCGGACTCGACCATCAGACCACCGGACCATCCGCCATCGGCTCATTGTGCACCGGCCGCGGCGGGGCTGCCGCGGACGGTCAGGTGATGGGCAGCGGCCCGGCTCCGAGCCCGACGACGGACGCCGACAGCTCGTGGCCGGCGGCGACCTGCAGCGCGCAGCTGGCCTTGTAGAGCACATAGGCATGGGAGGTGTTCCCCGGCGAGTCCTTGGACACCACGAAGCCCATGCCGGTCGCGTGCAGGTTGACGACGACCTGCAGTCGCCCACCGTAGGTCGGGTCGGCGGCGGCGGTGGTCCGGCGGGCGATGGCATGGCACTCGGAGTTCACCGCCGGATCGGTGGCCGTGTCATCGGCGTCGGTGGGGCTGCCGAACACCTGCAGCGACCGGGCGGCCAGCACCTCCCCCATGTGCGGCGCGGTGCACGCCACGCCGACCACCCCCACCGCGGCAGGACGGTTGAAGCAGGGCCGGAGCTCCACGGGGAGCACTCCGGTGGTCGGGACGTCGTGCAGCCGGCCGCGATAGCCGGCGCCGGGCGGACCCAGCAGGATCGGCCGGACCACGCAGGCCTGCCAGGACCATCCCCTGGTCGTCGCCGGCCCGGGGCCGGACACCAGCACGGTGCTGGACATGACGGACGGCACGGACCACGCCGACTCGGTGGGGCTGTCGCCGGACTGTCCCCAGGACGGGCCCAGGTAGACCCGGCCGGACGCCATGCACTGGTCGTACCTCCGGGCGGTTGCCAGGTCCGCAGCCGACCAGCTCCGCACGACCTCCGCGGTGTGCGGGTCGGCACAGGGGACGCCGACCCACTCGGCGCCGGTGCGGAGCAGGCACGACCCGGATTCCGGGGCAGCCGGCAGCGGCGAACGCGCCGCCACCCCGGACAGCGACCGTCCGAGAACTCCGTTGACCACCAGCACGCTGCACAGGGTGATGATCACCATGGCCAGCCCCGCAACTCTGCGATGCATTCCTCCAGCATAGGCACGCGCCTGCGCACCCGCCATCAGCTGCGGAAACTCCCGCGTCAGCAAGCGGTTTCAGGCTCGGCCGCGGCGCGTGGGAATGTGCCGCATCAGGCGGCGTTCCGGGCCTTTCCTGCGGTGGCAAAGTGGCGGGGAAAAGCCCTGCCGCGTATTCGGATGACGTATCGGGTACCGAAGATCTGTGGGCCCATCGCGGCCCCCCGACCCCCGTCTCAGGAGCTGACAGATGAGCGACCAACATTCCTCGCCCGATCCCACGAGCGAGTACCCGCAACCCGACACCGAGGGCGAGCGGATCGACCACCCGGGCCTGACCACCGACATGCGCGAGAAGCCGGACCACGGCGAGGACAGCTACCGCGGGAGCGGCAAGCTGACCGGCCGGCGCGCCGTCGTCACCGGTGGCGACTCCGGCATCGGCCGTGCCGTCGCGCTCGCTTTCGCCCGCGAGGGTGCCGATGTGCTGATCAGCTACCTCGAGGAAGAGGAGGAGGACGGCCAGGAGACCGCCCGGCTGATCGAGGAGGCCGGACGGAAGGCGGTGACCGTCCCGGGCGACATCCGCGGCGAGGAGCACTGCCGGAAGATCATCGACACCGCCGTCGCGGAACTGGGCGGCATCGACATCCTGGTGAACAACGCCGCCTACCAGATGGTGCAGGCGGGCGGCATCCTGGACATCACCACCGAGCAGTTCGACCGGGTGTTGAAGACGAACCTGTACGCCATGTTCTGGCTGTGCAAGGCGGCGATCCCGCACCTGGAGCCCGGTTCGTCGATCATCAACACCTCCAGCATCCAGGCCTTCACACCGTCGCCCGAGTTGCTCGACTACGCGACCACCAAGGCCGGCATCGTGAACTTCACCAAGGCCTTGGCGCAGGACGTCGCCGAGAAGGGCATCCGCGTCAATTCCGTTGCGCCGGGCCCGATCTGGACGCCGCTGATCCCGGCGACGATGACCGACGAGAAGATCGCCGAGCACGGGAAGAGCACCCCGCTGGGCCGGGCCGGGCAGCCCGCCGAGGTGGCACCGGCCTTCGTGTTCTTCGCCTCCGGCGAGTCCAGCTACATCACCGCCGAGGCGCTCGGCGTCACCGGCGGGAATTCCACCACGTAGCGGCCGGCCGGCCGGCCGGCCGGACCGGTCCCGGGGTGCTGCGGGTTCCTCAGTCGCCCGCGGCATCCCCGGCCGGCACCGACCGCCGCACCAGCTTGTGCGACCCGTCGCAGAACGGCGTGTTCGCCGATTTCCCGCAGCGACACAGCGCGATGGTCGAGCGGCTGCGGGGGATCTCCGCGCCATCGGCATCCAGCAGCGTCAGCGGTCCGCGGACGAGCAACGGCCCGTCCGGGCACAGCGTGATCACGACGTCCGGTGCGGCGGTCATGAAGCCCTCTCGAACTCTGCCGCAGACGGACGGACGTCGTCGAGGTCCAGGAGGTCCAGCGGTGGTCTCTGGGTGACGGCCGTCGCCGCAGCGGACAGCCGGGTGCCGCGGTAGCGGACGCCGCCGCGCAGTCGCGCGGCCAGTGCCAGCCAGATGCAGCCCGATCGCTCGAGCACCCACAGCGGAGCCCAGAGTGCCGCGGACGGCGAGAATCTCGAGGCTCCGCCGTGTCGCCGCCGGCCGAGTTCCGCGACCGCCACCGGGACGGCAGCCGCCGCGCCGAGCAGCCGCGGCCGTCGCAACGCCAACGCGCCCAGCAGTGGCAGCCAGGACAGCTCCAGCACCAGCCGGACAGGCTGGGCGAAGTCGTCGTAGGCCTGCCGGACCCGCTGGTCCAGGAACTGAGCGGTCTGCGGCGCCTGCCGGGCGATGTACAGCTCTGGCGCGCGGTGCTCCACACCGCCGGCCGCGGCGAAGGTCTTCAGCATCTGCAGGTTTTCGAACAGCACGTCGCCGTCGTAGCCACCCATCCGCAGGAATGTGCTGCGGCGCACCGCGAACGTCCCCGGGTAGTCCGTGCCGAACGCCCGGTTGAGCAGGGTGCGCGCGGTGTCCCAGGCGGCGTGCCAGCTCCCGGATACCAGGACGTTCTGCGGCCGCACCACGTCGACGCCGTCGGTCAGCCGGTCGGTCACCTCGCGCAGCTGGTCGGCTGTGTACCGCACATCGTCGTCGGCCACGACGACCTTCTCGGCACGAGCGGCGCGGACGCCGGTGACCACGCCCGCGACCTTGCCGTTGCGGCCCGGCCACGGTCGCGGCGCGACATGCCGTGCGAAGGGTGCCCAGACGGCCGCGTGCGCGGCGAACCGGACCGGGTCCGAACCGTCGACGACGGTGACGTGGACCACCGACGAGATCTGCTGCAGGTACCCGGTGAAGTCGGCGAGCTCGGCGTCGGACGACCAGCGCAGCGGCACCACGTACTCCACATCCAGCCGGGCGCACGCCGGGAGCCGTTGCGCCGCTGCGCTGTCGGGCCGGCTCACGAGGACTCCCGCAGTGCGCTCCGCCCACTTTCCCAGCGGGGCAACAGGTACTCGGCCGCCAGGTCGTCGAGCGCCAGGCAGGCGGCCGCGCCGAACAGGATGTCCTTCTCCCGGTCGGGCTGCTCGGCCGCCAGCGACCCGGCGAGGTCGCGGCCGGCGATCTGCTCGTGCACCGCGTCGGCCTCGATGTGCTCGTCGAAGAACAACGTGGCCTCCGGACCGTAGCCGAGCCGCCGAAGGCCGTTGCCGTACAACCGGTTCGGCAGCGACGAGGTCATCTCGAAGGCGGCCAGATGCCCGACGATCGCTCCCAGCAACCGCCGGTGCAGGCCGAACATGGACATCGCGTTGTTCACCGCCAGGATCAACGCCGGGACCTGGTCCAGGAGCGCGCCGTAGCGGTTGTCCAGGCCCATCGCGTCCATCGTCTGCGCGAACAGCGTGGCGTGCATCCGTTCGTACCGGCCGCCACCGTACTCGTCGGCCTGCACCTCCACCAGCGCGGCCTTCGCCCGCCCGGACAGCCGGGGGATCGCCCAGGAATGCGGGTCGGCCTCGCGGAGGTGGTAGGCCGACCGCAGCGTGAGGAACTCGCGGAACTGCTCGTCCGTGGCTCTGGCGGCCATGAAGCGGGACAGGCTGGGTCCCTTGGTGGGCGCCGTCATGGCGAACAGCGTCTCGGCCACGTCGGGAGCCATCGGTATCTCGGTCGCCGCAGCCAGGCGGCGCAGTTCCCGCTCGAACGGTTCCTCCAGCAGCGCGCGGACGGCGAGCAGGTCGGGGTTCCACTCCCAGCGGTCGGACACCCGGTCGATGCCGCGGTAGTGCAGTTCGTACAGGAGGAACAGCGTCCACTGCACATCTTCGTCGTGCAGTACGGAGCCGGCCGCGACACCGGCGACCGCGGCCCTCGCCGCTGTCCTGAAGTCGTCGGCCTGGAGCGGAGCGCCGCCGAGGACGTCGACCAGCCGGGTACTGAGCGGGCCCCGGGGCGCCGGGAACGGCATCGATATCTGTTGCATGGTGGGCAGCACGGAACACCTCGAACTTGCCGGAGAGGACCGCCTCCACGCTGCTCGCGGCAGATCGTGCTCGCGGCGGCATCGGCGCAGCCCGCGGATCGTGGTCAACCCGCGGCTGAGCAGTGCCCGCCCGCTGCGGTGTTCAATCATTCGGCCGGTGAAGCAGGGACCGGCCGGACGCAGCGACGACTACCGGGCGACGCACGCCTCATCGGTGAGTGGACCACGGCTGGGCGGGGAACCCCTTGGTCATGACCAGCAACGTGGTGTACCACCTGTCCAATCTGTCGGCTCGCCAGGAGTTCGACCTCACGGTCGCGGAGGGCGCGGACGTCCTGAAGGCGGCACAGTCGCACCTCGAGGAGAGCGGCCTGTACGGCGAGGCCCAGCACGGCTTCTACATCTCCGTCTACCCGCGGCAGCCGGACGGGGACGCGCCGGCCGAGACGACCACCATCGCGCCGGCCGACGCCCCGTCGACCGGCGGAGGCCTCGAGGAGGACGAGGCGATCCTGGCCTGATACCTGCGTCGCTGCGCCCGGGGCGCCAGGGTCAGTTGCCGGCGCCGCCGCAGTTCGGTGCGCAGTTCCCACCGGAGTTGCCGGTGGTGGTGCCGGTGGTCAGGGTGACCGCCGTGCTCTGCTCGTTCCGCCCGGTGCCGTCCTTCGTCTGGTCGCCACCCGCCAGCGACAGCACGATGACGACACCGACGATCACCACCAGCACTGCGCCGACCGCCAGCAGGATCGCCCGTCGCCGGTTGTCCTTCTTCTTCTTCGGTGTTTCTCCTGTTGACACGGTGGTCCCTTCTCTGTTGGTCGGTGACGCGAGCGGCCTGGCCTGGAGGTCAGGTGTCCAGTTCGGAGAGCACGACCGGCAACTGGTCGACGAGCTCCCGGGCCAGATACCCCAGTGTGCCGATGTGCGCCGACAACCGGTCGCCGGCCGCCGCATGCACGTGCGTCGCCCAGCAGGCACTCTGCGCCGGGGTCGCGCCGCGGGCGAGCAGTCCGACCAGCGCTCCGGCCAGCACATCGCCGCTGCCGGACGTGCCCAGTCCGCTGTACCCGGTGGCGACCTGCCAGACCGCGCCGTCGGCGTCGGCGATCCACCCCTGGCAGCTGACCACCGCCTGGTACTTCTCGGCGATGCGGAGCACCGCGCCTTCGACATCCTCCAGCGGTTCGGAGGTTCCGGTCAGCAGTCGGGACGCCTCCTCCTGGTTCGGCGTGAGAACCAGCCGACCGCCCCAGGAATCGGCGACACCGTCGATGTCGTGCAACACCCCCAGAGCGAAAGCGTCGAGCACCACACGGGTGTCGGGCCCGATCCGGTCGAGCAGGTTCCGCACCAGGGCCGCCGTCTCGTCCGGGTCGTCCAGGCCGGATCCGACCAGCACGGCGTCGGCCCGGTCCAGCGACGACGCCAGCGCGTCGCCCACCGACCCCAGGACGGAGCCACCCGGGCCTTCCGGCAGTCCGAGCACCCCCGCCTCCGGCACCGACACCGCCAGCGGGACGGCGACGGACTCCGCGACCGCCATCGTCAGCCGGCCCGCGCCGACCCGCAGGGCGCTCAGCCCGGCCAGACTCGCCGCGCCGGGCGTCTGCCGGGCGCCGCCGACCACCAGTACCTGGCCGCGACCGTACTTGGACCCCCCGGGCGCCGGAAGCGGCCATTCCCGCAGCAGCGCGGGCGTCACCACGGTCGGTGGAGGGCTGGTCTGCTGCGGCTTCGTCGCTGCCCCGCTCGCGGTCTCGGTGCGCGGAGGCATCGGCGTCTCTCCTGTCAGCGATGTCCCGGCGGCGGGTCGTGTGCGCTGCGCCGGGGCGTTCCGGCCGGTCCCGGGCCCGGAACCTTCCATCGCCATCAATGCCCAGGGGCCGGGAACGCGAAACGCCCCGCGGCGCCGGTCGTCGCGTTCCGTGCCAAGCCCGTAGCAGTGTGCACCCGCCCGGGGCACCATCGACGGGCATCCGAGCGCATCCCAGGTCCTCCGACCGGGCGTACCGTGCGGTCAGGGCTCCGGCGGCGCCACCTTCTCGAGCAGGTCGGCGAGCAGGACGCGCTCCCGGTCGTCCAGCCCGGCGAACAGCACCTCCCCGGCCTGGGTCCTGGCCTCCGCCATCTCCCGTTGCACCCGGCGGCCGTGGTCGGTCAGCGTCACCAGGATGGACCGCCGGTTGTCCGGATCGATCGCCCGGGCCACCAGCCCGGCCGCCTCCAGTGCATCGACCAGTCCCGTCGCCGATCGCGGCACGATGCCCATCCGGTTCGCGAGTTCGCCCATGCGCCAGGCGCTCTCGCCGCGGGACACCAGTCGGAGCATGCGCTCCTGAGCCGGTGTCAGCCCCAGCGGAGTCAGTGCCTTCACCGACGCACGACGCAACCGGTGCGCGGTGCGGGTGACCGCCTCGACCAGCTCCGCGGTGGTCACCGATGCCATGGCGCGCGCTCCTTTCGCGTCGGGAACATCTGCCGCACCTTCGCTGTTGGACCGGTTGTCATAACACTGAGGATACCTCACAGTGAGCTAGACTCACATCATCGGAGATCCGGCACGGACATCGCCACCGCACCTGCTACCGCACCTGACAGAAGGGAGTGCCCATGACAACGGCCACTCGCACCGTCGGCCCCGCCCGGCCACCCGGCCGGCCCGCCGGCACCACCTCCACTCGCAAGACTCCCGACCACCGTGCGGCCCCGACCGCCAGGCCGGGCGACATCCGCCGGATCGTCGGCCTCTTCGCCCGGTACAAGCGGCAGTTGGGCGTCGTCGCGCTGCTCATCGTGCTGTCGTCGGTCATCTCGCTGGCGTCGCCGTTCCTGCTGCGCGAGATTCTCGACGTCACCCTGCCGGCCCGCAACACCCGCGGCACGGCCCTGCTGGCCGCCGGCATGATCGCCGTCGCCGTGAGCACCACCGTGCTGGGCGTCGTGCAGTCGCGGCAGTCCACGATCGTCGGGCAGGGCGTCATGCACGGGCTGCGGACCGCCGTCTACAGCCACCTGCAGCGGCTCTCGCTCGCCTTCTACACCCGCACCAGAACCGGCGAGGTGCAGTCCCGCATCGCGGGCGACATCGGCGCCATGCAGGCCACCGTCACCAGCACGGCCACCAGCATCGTGTCCTCCGGAACCACCGTCGTCGCGACCTTCGTCGCCATGCTCGCCCTGGACTGGAAGCTGACGCTCGTCTCGCTCGTCCTGGTGCCACTGTTCGTCTGGATCTCGCGCAAGGTCGGCGGCATGCGCCGGCAGATCGCCACCACCCGCCAGGAGCGGATGGCGGACATGTCGTCCATGGTCGCCGAGTCGCTGTCCGTCTCCGGGATCCTGCTGACCAAGACGATGGGCCGCAGTGCCGAACTGACGCAACGCTTCTCGACCTCGTCAGCGGAACTGGCCGACCTCGAGGTGCGCTCGGCGATGACGGGCCGCTGGCGGCAGTCGAGCATCGGCATCATCATCTCGGTGCTCCCCGCGGCCATCTACCTGGCGGCCGCCTTCACCGTCTCGGGGACGACGGGCGCAGTATCGGTCGGCACGCTGGTCGCTTTCACCACCCTGCAGGGCCAGCTGTTCCGGCCGATGATGCAGCTGCTGTCCACCGGCGTCGACGTGCAGACCTCGCTCGCCATGTTCCGCCGCGTCTTCGACTACCTCGACCTGCCCGTCGACATCCAGGAGCCGGAGCGCCCCGCCACCCTGGACACGGTGCGCGGCGAACTCCGGTTCGACGACGTCTCCTTCAGCTACCCCGGCGCGGCCGTGCAGACCCTTCGGTCCATCGATCTGGTGGTGCCGGCCGGGCGGCACGTCGCCGTCGTGGGAGCGACCGGATCAGGCAAGACCACCCTGGGCTACCTGGGCGCCCGGCTCTACGAACCCGATACGGGCAGGGTCACTCTGGACGGCGTGCCGCTGGGCGACCTGACGCAGGTCGACCTCGCCGGGGCCATCGGGATCGTCTCGCAGGAGACCTACCTGCTACACGCGAGCATCGCGGAGAACCTGCGCTTCGCCAAGCCCGACGCCACCCTCGAGGAGCTGCGGCGGGCGGCGCAGGCAGCGCAGATCGACGAGCTCGTCTCGGGACTGCCCGCCGGGTACGACACGGTCGTCGGCGAGCGCGGGTACCGGTTCTCCGGTGGGGAGAAGCAGCGACTGGCCATCGCCCGCATCATCCTGCGCAACCCGCAGGTGCTCATCCTGGACGAGGCCACCAGTGCCCTGGACACTCGGACCGAGGCGTCCGTCACGCAGGCCCTGGCACGCCTGGCCGCCGGCCGCACGACGCTGACCATCGCGCACCGGCTCTCCACCGTCCGCGACGCGGACCTCATCGTGGTGATGGACTCCGGACGCATCGTCGAGCAGGGTACGCACGACGAGCTGCAGCGCGCCGGCGGCGCCTACGCCCGGCTGCTGGCGCGGGACACCGTCGACGCGGCCTGACCTGCGCCGTCAGCGGCGGCCGGCACCGACCAGGGCCGGCTCGGCCGCCGGCGTTGCCGGCACGGTGATGACGGTGAACAGCTTCTCCAGCGCCAGCTCCACCTGTTCCTTCCAGCCGATGCCCGACGCCAGCTCGAACCGCAGGCGCGGATACCGGTGGTGCGGCTGGACGTCGGCGAACCCCACGGTCCTGGCGAACGATGCCGGGAGCAGGCACTGCGGAACGTCGGCCGGGGCTGGATCGTCGGCGACGTCTTCCAGGCCGAACAGCTCGATCGCCCGGACGCCGCGGCTGGTCAGGGCCGCCACCACCCCGTTCATCAGGTAGCGCGCCAGTCCCTGACCCTGGAACTCCGGAAGGATGCGCGCCGTCGTCAGCAGCACTGCGTCGGGCGAGACGGGGCCCGTCGGGAAGGCCGCGGCACCCGGCACGGCCGTGGGCGGCGCGTACAGCGCGAAACCGGCCGGCTTGTCGTCCACGGTCACGATCTGCCCGGCCGAACCCCAGGTCAGCATGACTCCGGACAGCCACACCTCTTTCTCGAAGCCGGCCTGTTCGGCGTCCAGACCCAGGGCAGCCGACGCCGGCACCTCCCAGTGCACGCACGCCCGGCAGCGCTCCGGCAGGTCGGGGACGGACGACATGGTCAGCGGGACCAGTGCTCGCGTCACGTGCGTCCCGCTCCTTCCTCGATTCGTCCACCGGACACCGGCGGGCGCCAAGCGGTGGCCGCCCCCAGCCACCATCAGCGCCCCGGCACGCCGCAGTGACCAGCGGGCGGTCCGGCTAAGGATAAATGGCGGCGCCCCTCGCCGACGCCGGTCAGCAGCGGCCCGGAGCCGCACCCCGCGTCAGTGGGTGCGGTCGCCGGCCAGCCAGGTCCCGAGCACCGGAGCCGCCCGCAGCGCGGCCGCATCCATCGAGGTCAGATCGGCCGCCGACCACACCAGATCGGCCACGCCACCGACCCGCAGGGTGCCGGCGTCGTCCCGGAACGCCTGCCGGGCGACGCCCGCGGTGGCGGCGGTCAGCGCAGTGCGCAGGTCGATCCGCTCCGCCGGGTACCAGCCCTGCGGAGGCAGGCCGTCCGGCGTCTGCCGCGAGACGGCGGTCGCGATGCCCTCCACCGGCGACAGATCGGTGACCGGCCAGTCACTGCCGAACGACAGGTGCGCCCCGGACGCCGCCACCGACCGGATCGGGTACTGCAGCGCCGCACGTTCGGGGCCGATGCGCGGCACGGTCAGCACTTCCTGCAGGGGGTCCGGCTGGGCCCACAGCGGCTGGAAGCAGGCCGTCACACCGAGTGCGGCCAGCCGGCCGACGTCCGCGGGATGCAGTACCTGGAGGTGCGCGATCACCGGGCGCAGGTCCAGCTCGCCGATCACCGCGGCCGACGCCTCGACGGCGTCCAGCGCGTCCCGCACGGCGGCATCGCCGATGGCGTGCAGGTGCACCTGGAAACCTGCGGCGGAGAACGCGGCGACGGCCGCCGCGAGGTCGGTGCCGCTCCACAGCGGCAGGCCGCGGCTGTGCGGGCAGTCGAGGTACGGCTCGAGCATCGCGGCGGTGCCCGACTCGATGACGCCGTCGACGAAGAACTTGACGGTGCCGGCGGTGAGACGCCCGGCGCCGGCCGACTCGACCTCGGCGCGCAGGGAGCCGAAGAGCTCCACCTGCGAGCGCCAGTGCGCCGGATCGGCGCGCAGGGCCAGGTTGACCCGGACCTGCAGCGCGTCCCCGGCGGCGGCCGCGAGGTAGACCGGCACCTCCGCCGGTTCCACCCAGGCATCCTGCATCCAGGTCAGCCCGAGCCGGGCGGCCAGTCCGGTCGCGTCCCGCAGCGCCTCCACCTGCTCCTCCGGCGCCGGCCGCGGCATGGCGGCGAACACCGGATCGGTGGCCCCCCACTCCCGCAGTGTCCCGGTCGGCGTGCCGTCCGGGCGGCGGACGATGGTGCCACCGGCCGGGTCCGGAGTCGCCGCCGAGATGCCCGCGCGGCGCAGGGCTTCGGTGTTGCACCACAGCGTGTGGTAGTCGACGGCGCGCAGCACCACCGGGCGGTCGGGCACCACCGCGTCCAGCCAGGCGGCGTCGAACACGCCGCCGGCGGCCAGGGCGAGGTCGAACCCGCCGCCGTAGACCCACTCCGCATCCGGGTGCGCCTGCGCCCACGAGGCCACGCCGGCGTAGATCGACTCCAGACCGTCCCCCCGGACCGGTGCGAAACGGCGCTCCATACCGGCCTGCAGCGGGTGCGCGTGCCCGTCGCCGAAGGCGGGCAGCAGCGTTCCGCCGGCCAGGTCGACCAGTCGGGTGCCGGCGGGGGCGGACAGGGCTTCGCCGACGGCCGCGATCCGCCCGTCGACCGCCAGCAGCTCCCCCGGCACAGGCATCGCCTGGTCGGCCGGGCTCCACACCAGGCCGCCACGGAACAGCACGCTGGCCATCGGGGACCTCCCGCCGTCGGTGTGCCGCGTCGACGACGCACGCCGCAGCCTAGCCAGGCGGAAGCGGGCCGCTGACGCGTCCAATCGCCGACGATCGGGAAAGTGTCCCGACAGTGCCGCCCGGGGTGCTACAACTTCCGACGACGCCTGCGCCTGCGGCGCCGGCGAGGAACCGATCGCGGCCGGGCGCTCGGAGCTGATGCGAGGAAGGGTTGCCTTGTCCGATCAACCGCGGCAGCGCCGGAACCTGCGACTGATCCAGGCGACCCTCGCCGGGGTGCTCGCGGTCCCGAGCGTGTCGGCGTGCGGCCACAGTGCCTCCGACCAGTACGCGAACTGCGTCAACGCCCAGGGCCAGGTGGTCGCCGACTACTACTGCGACGACAACCGGTACTACGGGTCCGGCGGCGGCGGCGGCTTCTTCATCTTCATGGCGGCCACCCACTACTCGAGCGGGGCGTTCGTGCCGTCCGGGAGCCGCAGCTCGTTCATCAACCCGGGCGATTCGGCCGCACGGTCACGGGCCGGCCTGCCCAGCACCGGAAAGGTCGGCGGCACCACCGTGCGCAGCGGCGGCATCGGCAAGGGCAGTGGCAGCAGCGGCGGCTCCAGCCGGTCCGGCTCCGGGTCCCACTCGTCGGGCAGCTGATGAGACGCCATCAGAACGGTGCCTACCGGCCGGCCTGGGAGACACAGATCCAGTCCGAGGGACTGGTCTACGCCGTCACCCGGATCGGCGGCCATGACGTGTCCTACTGGCGGGAGGGTCAGTACTACTCCTTCACCACGCAGGAGACCGACGACCTGGCCGAGGCCGCCAACACCCTGTTCCAGATGTTCGTCGCGGCCGGCGACCACATCATCGAGCACGACC